>NZ_JBITIJ010000006.1:0-325229 GCF_044458825.1 Nocardia sp. NPDC050412 | reverse complement strand
AGTGCTGGGCCGAATTCGTCAGTGCTGGGCCGAACTCGTCAGTGCTGGGCCGAACTCGTCAGTGCTGGGCGGAACTCCGCAGTGCTGGGCGGAACTCGTCAGTGCTGGGCGGAACTCCGCAGTGCTGGGCGGAACTCGTCAGTGCTGGGCGGAACTCCGCAGTGCTGGGCGGAACTCGTCAGTGCCGGGCCGAACTCCGCAGTGCCGGGCCGAACTCGTCAGTGCTGGGCCGAACTCCGCAGTGCTGGGTGCTCTCGATCATGTGTTGCTCCGGAACGGTATCGGCGCAACCCTTTTGGGGCCTTGTCGTACTGGATTCCGTGATCTGAGCGGCGTTGGATCGAGTTCGGCGGTGTTGGATCGAGTTTGGATGTCACCCGGTCGTGCTACCCCTTCTGCTGACTCTTCGAGCGAAGGATGCCCATGGACAATGTGATCGGACAGATCGACCGCGCACTGGATATGACGGGTGCGATCGTGATCGCCGCTGTCGATGGCGACCGGCTCGCGGCGCCGACGCCGTGTCAGGATTGGGATGTGTATGCGGTGCTCAATCATGCCGTGGGCAATATGCACCGGTTCGCGGCCGAGGTCAGCGGGACCGATGCGGGCGCCGGACTCGAGGACGACTGGCTCGGCATCGATCCGCAGGGTGCCTTCGCGGCGGCCGCTGAGGTGGACCGCGCCGCCTGGCATCGCCCCGACGCCCTGACCGGCACCGTGCACCTGGCTCTCGGCGAGCTACCCGGCCCGGCGGCCGCCATGGTTCATCTCACCGAAGTTGTCGCGCACGGGGTCGATATCGCCGTGGCCATCGACCGTCCCGACCTCGCTGATGACGAATTGTGCGCCGAAGTGCTGACCACCATGCACGCCATGGGCGGGCTCGACGGGTTCCGCAAACCGGGGATGTTCGACGAGGAGGTCACGGTGCCCGCGGACGCACCCGCGCACCGTCGACTGCTCGGCTATCTCGGGCGGGCCTGGTAACCGTTTGTCGCGCGGTCGATCTCAGGCGCGACGTACGGGATGCCGCAGGATCGTGCGGGTATGCGCGTCCGGTGACCTGCGCGGATCCGAGAGGTAGATCTCGTGATGGCGGCCGTTCATGACCAACCCCTCGGCGGCCATGAATGCTTCCATCTTGGCCAGCGTCTCCGGTTCGGTGGCATACGGTCCGATGTGCATGACGTGGATCGCGGTACCCTCGGTCAGCTGCTCGAATCTCGCGCCTGACACCATCTCGTCGGGCACCATCTCGGCGGTGACCACCTCCGGCATGCGGATCATCAGCTTCCATTGCCACTGTTCGCGTGGTACCGACAGCGGCGGCTCATCTGAGTTCACCCACCACTGGCCCTCCAGCTTCGGCACCACGAAATCCTGGCCGTCCGCTTGGGCGATCTTCTTGGCGCCGTAGGCGGTTCGATGCAGCCTCTGCACTGCCTCGGTGTAATTCGCGCCGCCGGGTGCGCCGGAGCCGGTGACCGTCAGGTAGCCGTAGGTGTCGAAGGTGCGCAGTTCGGGTTCGGGGGTGGCGTCGTAGTAGTGCCGGTCGCTCTTGGCCAGATCGAGTTTCATTGTGAGCCCTTCGGTATCGAAATCTCGGACGGTGACGAGCGTGAACCCTCCATCGGCGGGAGAGTCAAGCTGACTCGGAGCGATCCGTGTGGAAGTTTGGCTGTCGTGGAGGAGATCTTCGGTAAGGCCGGTGTGCGCGGTTGGTTGCACGCCCGATGTTTCGACTGCGCCGGTGAGGTCGGGCTCGGTGCCGATGAACCGGTGGTGTTGGCGTCGGTGGTGAAGGTGCCCTTGGTGCTGGAGTTCGCCCGTCAGGTGGTCGCGGGCCAGCTCGATCCGACCGATCGGGTGCGGGCCACCGCGGCGGATCGGCTCGGTGGCGTCGGCACCGCGGGATGTCTGGACGATGTCGAATTCAGCCTGCGCGATGCGGCATTCTTCGCACTGACCGTGAGCGACAACACCGCCGCCGACCTGCTCTTCGACCGCGTCGGCCTGGACAATGTGCGCTCACTGACACGCGAATTGGGGCTCACCGAGACCCGGATCGTCGGCTCGCCCAGATTCGTCGTCCAGACCATGGCAGAGGATATCGGCGCATCCGATACCGCCGAATTCGCGCAACGCTTCCCGACCCTGAGTGTGTCGGAAGTGCTCGGCACCCGTGCCATGGATCCGCTGCGCACTACCGCGAGCACGCCGCGCGAGATGACCCGCTTGCTCACCCTGCTCGGCCAGGATCGCGCGGGCGATCCTGCCGCCTGCCGGTGGGTGCGCGAACTCATGGGCGAGCAGCTCAACTGGTACCGGCTCGCCGCGGCCTTTCCGTCGGAGGTGTCGGTGTGGGGCAAGACCGGATCACTGCCCGCTATTCGCAATGAGATCGGGGTGGTGGCATATCCCGGTGGAAGTCGTTATGCCGTAGCGGTTTTCACCAGGGCCGATACCCTCGCCCAGCGGTTGCCCGAGGTGGATCATGCGATCGGCGCCGCCGCCCGGTCGGCGATTCAGCGTATCCGTCACGAACGGCCGAATACGACATTCCACGGCCGCTGCGCCACCTCCTGAGCGGGCGCGGGTCGTGATGCGCCGTCACCCTGGATGACCGTCACGATCAGCTCGGCCAGTTCGCGCATCAGCGGATGTGGTGCCGCTGCGGGCCAGGCCAGCGAGAGTCGCCAGCTCAGTGCGTCGGTCAGCGGTCGCCAAACGACGCGCGGTTCCTTTTGTGCGACCATGCCCTGGTCGAAGGCGACGCCGCGGCCGGAAAGCACCATGCCCAGCACGAATTCGGGATTGCGGGCGTGCTGGACGCGGGTGGGTCGGAAGCCGTGCTCCCAGCAGGTGCGCATGGTCGCGTCGTAGAGGCCGGGCGCGGCGGCCCGCGGAAAGATCACCAGACCGAGTCCGGCCAGGTCGGCGAGGGTGAGCGCGGAGCGTGTGGCCAGCGGCGAATCGCGTGGCAGCACCACGCCGAGCGGTGTTTCGATTTCGGGGCCGAGTTCGAGTCCGACCACGTCGACCGGATGTTGCAGCAGTCCGGCGTCGAGTTGGCGGTCGGCGAGCAGTCGGATCTGCTCGGCGGTGGTCAGTTCCTGTAGGTCGACTCGGACGTCACGGCTTTCGAATGCTGTAAGCATCGCGGCGAGCACCCGTCCGGCCAGTTCGGGTGGGACACCGACCCGCAGCGCATCGATCTCACCCCGATGCGCCTTGCCCACCAGCCGTCGCGCCCGATCCCAGCGGGCGAGCAGATCGCGGGCTTCCACGAGCAGGATCTGGCCCGCCTCGGTGAGTTCGACGCGTCGGCTGTCCCGGTCGAAGAGTCGCGCGCCGAGATCCTGCTCGAGTTTGCGGATGCGCTGGCTCAGCGGGGGCTGCGCGATGCCGAGGCGTTCGGCGGCGCGTCCGAAGTGCAGTTCTTCGGCGACGGCGACGAAGTACCGCAGTTGGCGCAGGGAGTCCACGCTGTGACGATATCTGCCGCTGGCCCGCAATGGAGCCAATATTTGCTTAGCGTAAGCAACTAATATATAGTTGCATACCGCAAGCAACTAATCTCGTCTGGGAGTCGGCATGGCAGTCTCACCCGATACCGCGCAGAGCCTGATCAAGGAGCTGTATCTGATCGGCCGCGCGATCCGCCTCGCCCTCATCCATCCGGAGGAGGGCGACATGCTCCCCGGCGGGGTCGCGGTGCTGGGCACCCTCGAGGCCAAAGGACCGTGCCGACAGGTCGACCTGGCCGTCGACCTGTGCCTCAGCGCATCGGTATTGAGCAGACACGTCGCGGAATTGGTCGCCGCCGGATACATCAGCAGGCAGGCCGACCCCACCGACGGCCGTGCCTCCCGCATTCGGATCACCGACGCGGGAAGCGAACTGCTGCAACGAGTTCGGGCGTCGAGGGCGGCGGGGTTGCAGACCGCCCTCGCGGACTGGGACGAACACGAGGCGGAACAGGCGTGTGCGGCAGTGCACAAGCTCAGGAACTCACTCGTCGCCCATATCCACCGCACCGATGACCACCAGCCGGTTTCGTAAGAGAGTCAGGTAGTAGATGTCCACACCAGTACAGGCGCCGCGGCGGGAGATGACTCACCGCGAAATCCTCGAAGCGATGACCGGATTACTGGCCGCGCTGTTCACGGCGCTGCTCAGCACCACGATCGTCTCGACCGCGCTGCCGACGATCATCGGTGATCTGCAGGGGTCGCAGACCGCATACGCCTGGGTCATCACCACGGCGCTGCTGGCCAATGCCGCATCCACCCCGATCTGGGGCAAGTTCGCCGACCTGTTCAATAAGAAGCTGCTGGTCCAATCGGCCATCGTCATCTTCGTCGCCGGCTCGATCATCGCCGGAGTCGCGCACAACGTGCCGGTGCTGTTGGTCGCTCGCGTCGTCCAAGGTATCGGCATGGGCGGTTTGACCGCCCTGGTCGTGGCGATCATCGGTTCGATCGTCGCGCCTCGCGAACGCGGTCGGTACTCGGGCTATATGGGCGCGGTAATGGCGGTATCGATGTCGGGCGGCCCCATCCTCGGCGGCGTCATCGTCGACAGCCCGCTCGGCTGGCGCTGGTGCTTCTTCGTGTGCGTGCCCATCGCGGTGATCGCGCTGGTGCTGCTGCAGCGGACGCTGCGGCTGCCCACCGAGCGCAAGGCGGGCGTGTCGATCGACTGGCTAGGTGCGGCGCTGCTGACCGCCGGTGTTTCGGTGCTGCTGATCTGGGTGTCGTTCGCCGGAAAGGCGAACTACTACGCCTGGATCTCCACGGAGTCGGCGCTCTACGTCGGTGCCGGTGTACTGCTGCTGATCGCGACCGTGTGGGTCGAGTCCCGCGCCAAGTCGCCGATCATCCCGTTGTCCATCGTCACCGAACGCACCACGGGTCTGGCGATCATCGCCTCGATCGCCGTCGGTGTCGGCATGTTCGGTGCGACCACCTTCCTCGGACAGTACTTCCAGACCGCGCGCGGCTACTCGCCGACCGTGGCGGGCGTCCTGACCATCCCGCTGGTGGCGGGCATGCTGACCGCATCGGTCGGCTCCGGCCAGCTGATCACCCGGTTCGGCAAGTGGAAGAGCTTCGTCGTCAGCGGCGGCGCGCTGCTGGTGGTCGGGTTCGGGCTGCTGTCCACGATCGACCACGCGACCAACCTGTGGCTGGTCGGCATCTACATCGCCGTTGTCGGGCTCGGCGTCGGCATGATGATGCAGAACCTGGTGCTGGCCGTGCAGAACACCGTGAGCGTGCACAATATCGGCGCGGCATCCAGCAGCGTCGCCTTCTTCCGCACGTTCGGCGGCGCGATCGGGGTATCGGTGCTGGGGTCGGTGCTGGCAACCCAGGTCAGCGATCTGTCCAAGGCAGGGTTTGCCAAACTTGGCATTCAGACGACCTCGTCCGGCGGCGGCAACCTCGATCTCGACGCCCTCCCCGGACCCATCGCCACCATCGTGCGCGCCTCCTACGGCGACGCGACCGGCCGGATCTTCCTGATCGCCGCGGCCGCAACGGTCGTCGCCCTCATCGCGACCGCCTTCCTGCCGAACCGCCCGCTGCGCCGCACGGTCGACATCGAGCCTGCCCTCGATCCGATGCATTCGGATGCGGACTCCACGCACACCGATGACGTGGGCTCCGCGCATAAGGTCGCGGAACCGGCGCTGCGCTAGCGAATCCAGCAATTGATGAAGGCCCCCGAGCGGATCGCACTCCTCAGCTGGCTGCTTCGGCGAGCGCCCCGCGGGCGCGGCCCGTCAGTCCCTCGCGGAGCTCGCCGGGAGTGGTGTCGAAGCGTCGACGGAAGGCCTTGCTGAAGCTGCTGGTCGAACCGAAGCCCAGGTCCGTTGCGATATCGGTGATACTTCGGTGCCGGTAGGCAGGGCTGCGCAGACGGTCGCGCGCCAGTTGCAGGCGTTCTTCCCGGATGACTTCGCTTGGCGTAGTGCCGACATTGCTGAACGCCAGTTGAATTTGACGCAGTGACCAGCCGAGCTCACCGGCGATGCGTGTGCCGGTTAGCTCGGGATCTCCGGCGTGGTCGTGGATATACCGGCGCGCGACCGCTTCGACATGGGCGAGCTGGGAGGCTGAACTCGCCGGTTCGCCGAGGATCTGCATGCAGAGCAGATCCACCAGCCGTTCGGAGACGCTGTCGAATTGGAGGTCGGTGAGTGCGGTGCATTCGGCGTACAGGCCGCCGAGGATTCCGTCGGTCACCCGTCCGAGCCCGGTCGTGAGATCCAGCGGGTGGTCGGGTGGAACGACGCGGTTGAGGCGATGCCGTATCTCCTTGCGCGGAATGGTGATGATCACCCCCTGCGTGCCGTCGGACATCGACATGGCGTAGGGCCGGTCGACGGCCACCAGACACATTGTTCCCGGGTCGAGAGTCCCGTACCCGTCGTTCGTGCGGAAGGACAGTCGCCCGACGAAAGGGACGATCAACCGGTAGTCGTCATCGGGGTCGGCACGGATGTGGCTCGGGTTGCGAAGGTAGGTGATGGCCTCCGATTTCCACCCGACCAGCTGGTAGGCGTCGGTGCGCCGGAGTCGAGTGTGCCCCTGGAAGGTGTTGGGGCTGGGAAATCTGTAGCCCAGCCGGCAGTGGTATGTGCTGATCAGATCGGCCCAGTAGTCGGCTCGCTCATGTGGATCCACCGCACTTGTCGAGGTGGAGCCGGCAATAGCCGCTTGATTCATGAATATCGCCTCCGACTCGGCGCTCATCGGGAGCCCGGGGCAGACCCCGATTTCGAGAAGAGTTTAGAGCAGACCCGCGCGGATCACCGCCGGAGCAAGCATTGCCGGTTTTCGAGTTCTGCGCGTTCGGACCATTCTCGTGCGCTTCAGGACAAGCGGCCATGCTCGGGCGGCGGCTACGGTCCGAATAGCTGATGTCCGGATCGGCCGCCGCGGCTACCGGTGCCGGCCCGATTCAGCTGGTTGCGGACGAGCGTCAGGAGTTCATATGCGCAGAATCGTGGTCGGTGACGACGGAACCGGACAGGGACGGGTCCTGGCCGACGACAGCACTGATCCGCTGACATTGGCGCTGCTGCCCGGTGCCGAGATCTATCGGATGTGGGAACTCGACGAGCTACCCGATCTGCCGGTCGACCGGATGCCTCCGCAGACCGATACGCGCTACTTCCCCGGTCCGGGTGGACTGCGTTTCGGATTCATCTCCGTACCGCCGGGGCTGACCTATGAGCGCGACGTCGATCTGTCCGAGGAGGAGATGGCGGCCGTTGCCGCGGAAGCGGAGACGAAACTGCCGGGAATGATGGCGGCTTTCGATCCCGCCGCGCCCGGCATGCACAGCACCGCGAGCATCGATTTCATCGTCGTGCTCAGCGGGCAAGGCCGCATGCGCCTCGGCGACGATGTCGATGTATCGCTGCGATCGGGCGATTGCTTGATCCAGCACGGCACACCACACGCATGGTTCAACGACGGTGCGGTGCCGTTCGTCTTCTGTTACACCCTCTGCGGTGTCGTCGACCGGAATGTGCCGATGAAGCCATGACCGATCTCCAGCATCCACGGGGGAGGTCTCTTGCATGAAGGGCGTCGGAAGTCGTTGGCACAGCTTCGAATACACCCCCGTGGCCCCCGGTCCGTGCGCCGTAGCCGTCGAGCCCGCGACGGTCGGGGTGACGCAGGTGTTCGTCGATTGCCTGGTAGTGCGAGTCGTCGTCGAACCGGGCGATTGTCCCTTGACCGCCGAGGCCGTTCGCGCGATCCGGTACCTGTGCCTCGTCAGCGAGGCGGCCTATATCGTCATCGCCGGAACTCCGCACTACGCGACCCCTGGTAGCCGAGTCACGCCGTCCGCCGATCCACCGGATGTCCTCGTCCACTTCGCCGACACACTCGATGTGCTGTCGGATCTCGCCGAACGACTGGGGGAGTACGGGGAACGGGTCCACCTGATGCCGTTCGGATGGAAGCTCACCTGCCGCGCCGAAAAATCGGCACGTCAATGGGATTTGCCATCCATCGCTGTATCCCCCTCCGGGTATGTCGATGTGGTGGCGGATCCAGTCGGAATCGATCATCGGGCGCGAGAATGTGCGGTTCGTTGACGACGAGGCCCTCCGAGGAGTCCTGCACGACAGTGGTGATCGGTCGCGATGCCGAGATCGAGAGGCTGGCGGCGGTCGCGTCGCGGACCGCCGCGGGACACGGCGCCGTGGTGCTGGTGCAGGGCGAACCAGGTGTCGGCAAGACGTCGCTGTTGGACGCGGTCAGGGTGCGGTGTGTGGCGATGGGCCTGCACATTCGACTCGGAGCGGCCAGGGAACAGCAGCAGACCGTGCCGTTCGCCGCGCTGCTCTCCTGGCTCGATGTCGACCACGACACCGACACGCCGGCGGCAGATCCGATCCTCGATCACATCGAGGCCTGGTGCGCTACCGGCCCGCTCGCGCTGATCATGGACGACGTCCACTGGGCCGACAGGTCGAGTGTGTCGGTATTGCAGCGGCTGTGCGCCCGCATCCGTGATCTGCCGCTACTGCTACTGCTCGGGGCCCGTCCACAGCCTCAGGACTCGGCGTTTGCCGCGCTGTCAGCCGAACTCGTCGCACGCCGCGCCACGCTGATCCGGCTCGGTGGGCTCGCCGACGCGGCGGCCGCGAAACTGGTGTCGCAGATCGTCTGCGCCGCCCCCGGCCCGCGGTTGCTGCGGGAGGTGGCGGGGGCGAGTGGAAATCCGCGCTATATCACCGAGTTGGTGGTCGCCTTGCTGCGCGAGCAGGCGATCACAACGGTCGCCGACACCGCAGAGATCACCGAGGCGGTCGCTGGTCAGCGCCCGTCCACGACACTCGCGCAGGCGATTTCGCGGCGGCTGGACTTTCTACCGCGCCGGACATGGAATGTGCTGGCGGCTGCCGCCGCGCTCGGCCCGGTCGTGGACGTCCCGGAATTGGCGTCGGTGCTGAACCGTCCCCTCCTGGATGTGTGGGGCGTCGTCAGTGATGCGATGGTGACCGGACTGCTCGAACTCGTCGACTCCGAAGTGATTTTCCGGCACGAATTGGTCCGCCGAGTGGTGTCCGATCAGCTGCCCGCCACGGTGCGCGGCCGTCTGCTGCGCCGGACGGGAGAGGTCCTGCAGGCCAGCAACGCACCGATCGAGCGGATCGCACATTATCTGGCGGTCGCCGACTATGAACTGGACCATGCGAGCATCGACTGGCTGGTTGCTGTGGCGGACGAGCTGGCCTTTCGAGCACCCGAGCTGGCGGTGCGGCTGTTGCGGCGCGCGACCACGGCCGCAGAGGCCGATAATCCACAGCTGATCCGCTTATATATCGGGGCGCTGCTGCGCAGCGGCCGATCTGCCGAGGCGGAGGCCGAGGTGCGCGGTGCGCTGTCGACACGGCCGGAGTTTCGCGACGATATCGAAATGCGCTGGCTGCTCGCCCAAGCCTGCCAAGCCCGGGGCAGAATGGCCGATGCCGTCGAGGTTGTCGAAACAGCGCTGCGCACAATGGATCTCGAGGTCGAGGCGGCGGGCCGCTTCCAAGGCATGTACGCGGTGCACAGCTTGTTCCTCGAACGGTTCGATGTGGCCGAGTGGGCCGGCCGAAAGGCGATCTCGCTGGGGAAATCCAGTGCGGATCCTCGCAGCATGGGGTACGGCCTCACCGCCGTGGGTGCCCTCCGCTACACCCGCGGAGATCTCGCTGAGGCGCTGGAGCTGAGCACGCGGATACCGATCGTCTCGACCGACGGCAGCGGCCCGGACCAGTTCGATCCCTATGCACTGCGAGCACACTGTCTGATCGAGCTCGATCGCCTGACGGATGCCGAAGATGTGCTGGAACAGGCGATAGCGCACAACCGCCGCAGCCATGGCGTGTACCTGTCCTCGAATCTGGTCGCCAAGGCACGGCTCTACCTGCTGGACGGTCGCTGGGATGACGCGGTAGCCGAATGCAGCGTGAGCACGGGGGCGCCGGACGTGCTCGGATACTCGACGGTCGCGCGTGCCATGGCGGCGCTCATCGGTATTCACCGCGGCACGTTCCTGCCGGACGTGGACAGCATTCCCATACCGGACGACCTCGCGGGCAGCACCGGCTACGCGCACTTGCACCTGTGGGCCCAAGCATTGGCACATGAGGCGCACGGCCATCCGGACCTGGCCTTGAAGCTGCTCGTCGACGCCCATCAGCGACTGGCCGACGGTTTGGCCGCGGCGACGCTTTACTACATCTTTCCGGATATCGCCCGACTGGCCGCGGACCTCGGCGACAGGGATGCGGCGCTGTCAGTGGCGGCCGGCGCCAACGAACTCGCGGCGCGACAGCCGACCGCCTCCAGGAGTGGCACAGCGCTGCTGTGTCGAGGTCTGGTCGAGCGCGATTCCGATAGCCTGCTGGCGGCCGCCCAGGCCTTCCAGAGGTCCGGACGGCCGTTCTACGAAGCGCAAGCACACGAGAACGCCGCCGTGCTACTCGCCGCGCAGGGACGCGATCTGGACGCCCGTCGCTCGCTGGACTCCGCGATAGGGATCTATAGCCGACTCGGCGCATCGTGGGATACCGCCCGTACCGACGCGCGCCTGCGACGGTACGGGCTTCGGCGAGGTGTGCGAGGTCGGCGCAACCGCCCCAAATCCGGCTGGGCGGCGCTGACCGATACCGAGCGCAAGGTCGCCGCGCTGGTCGCCGAAGGCTGCTCCAATTCCGGCATCGCGGCGCAAATGTTCTTGTCGCGTCGCACGGTTCAGTCCCACGTATCCAAGATCCTCGGCAAACTCGAGCTGCGATCACGGCGCGAGATCCCAGCGAGCGTGCCGCATACCTGACGTGGACGGCGGTCCGTGAGAAGCTGACAGGGTGAACCGGCTCCGGAACGCAACTTCTCCGTACCTTCGCCAGCATTCGGACAATCCGGTGCACTGGCAGGAATGGGATGCCCAGGCGCTGGCCGAGGCCCGAGGGCGGGATGTGCCGATCCTGCTCTCGATCGGCTACGCGAGTTGTCACTGGTGTCATGTGATGGCGCACGAATCGTTCGAGGATGCGCGGACGGCGGCGCAGATGAACGACAACTTCGTGTGCATCAAGGTGGATCGCGAGGAGCGGCCGGATCTGGACGCGGTCTATATGAATGCCACGGTGGCGATGACCGGTCAGGGCGGCTGGCCGATGACGTGCTTCCTCACGCCGGACGGTGAGCCGTTCTACTGCGGCACCTACTACCCGAAGGTGCCGCGCGGCGGGATGCCGTCGTTTACGCAGTTGCTGACGGCCGTTACCGATACCTGGAATACCCGGCGCGATGAGGTGGATACGGCCTCCGCGCAGGTGGCCGAAGCGCTGCGTGCGCAGGCCGCCGGACTGCCCGAGGCCGACGTGACGATTTCGGTCGAACTGCTCGATCATGCGGTCGCGGCGGTGCTGCGCGATGAAGATCCCAAGCACGGCGGATTCGGTGGTGCGCCGAAGTTTCCGCCGTCGGCTTTGTTGGAGGGGCTGCTGCGCAGTTGGGAGCGCACCGGCGACGCCGCGACTTTCGACGTGGTGAATCGGACGGCTGAAGCAATGGCGCGCGGCGGTATCTACGACCAGCTGCGCGGCGGATTCGCCCGTTACTCCGTCGACGCCGCTTGGGTAGTGCCGCATTTCGAGAAGATGCTCTATGACAATGCGCAACTGCTGCGCGCCTACGCGCATCTCGCTCGCCGAAACCCTGAGCGAGAGTCTTTGGTGCACAGGGTTACTCGCGAGACAGTGGAGTTCATTCTCGATGACCTCGGCACCGACCACGGCGGGTTCGCGTCCGCGCTGGATGCCGACACCCACTTGGAGCCGGGCGGACCGGGGGTCGAAGGCGCGACATATGTTTGGACACCCGCCGAGCTGATCGGTGCACTCGGACCTATCGAAGGTACTTGGGCTGCGGAGGTTTTCGGGGTAACCACCGCCGGTAACTTCGAACAGGGCACCTCGGTACTCACCCGATATGTCGATCCGGATGCACTGTCCGACGACGGGACCAGGGCGGCCGCCCGCGAACGCTTCGAACGTGCCCGCGCCGCACTGCGCGAGGCCCGTGCTCGACGCCCACAGCCGGACCGCGACGACAAGGTGGTGACCGCCTGGAACGGAATGGCGATTACCGCGCTAGCCGAAGCAGGTTCCGCACTGCGGCAAGATGATTGGGTGGAAGCCGCCGCCCGCTGCGCCCGCTTTCTGCTGGCCGAGCATGTGGTCGACGGCCGGGTGCGCCGCGCCTCGCTCGGCGGGGTGGTCGGCACGTCTCCAGGCGTTTTGGAGGACTACGCCTGGCTGGTCACCGGCCTGCTCGCCTTACACCAGGCCACCGGTGAACTCGACTGGCTCGAACACGCACAACGCCTGCTGGACAAGGCAATCCAACACTTCGCCGACGCCGCCGCACCCGGCAGTTGGTTCGATACCGCCGACGACGCCGAAACCCTGGTCGCCCGTCCCCGCGATCCCATCGACGGTGCAACACCCGCAGGCGCATCCGCTCTGGCCGAAGCCCTCCTCACAGCCGCCGCCACCAGTGCTCCCGAACCCGCCCTCCGCTACCGCGAACTGGCAGACCGAACCCTGCAACGCGGTGCCGTAGTCCTCGCCCGCGCCGCACGCTCGGCAGGCCAATGGCTGACCGTAGCCGAAGCCGCCCTCCGTGGACCCCTCCAAGTGGCCATCGCCCTACCCGACACCTCGACCGCGGCAACGGAATTGATCGCCACTGCCCGCACCGAAGCCCCCGGTGGCACCGTCATCATCGCCGCCCCCGCCAACTCGGTCCCCCTCCTAGCCGACCGCTCCCCAGTCAACGGCACCCCCTCTGCCTACGTCTGCCGCGGCTCCGTCTGCGACCTCCCGGTAACGACCCCGCCCGATCTACGCGCCTCCCTGAACCGGCCCTAGCCGCGAGGCGGCCGCTCCCGATTCGGTTGTCGCTGTTCGTACTTCGGCGATCGCACTGATGGCGGCCGCATCGGTATCGGGTTCCACCCCATTGGAAGTCGGGGCGTCCTCCACATCGGTCCAGCAGGCAGTCGGTTCGGGCATTCCGCGCAGCAGAATGTTCTCGTAGAGAACCCATTTGGCGCGCTCGTGCTCGGCCGCCGCATCGATGACCGCGCTGCTCACCAGGATTCGGCGCGGCACCTCCTTCGCCTCGGTGGTCAGCCGGGCCGCTTCATTGACCGCATCGCCGATCACCGTGTACTCCAACCGCGTATCGGAGCCGATATCACCCGCGAACACTCGTCCACGTGCGACGCCGATGCCGATATCGAGTTCGCCGGTGGCCGTGACCTCGTCGCGAATGCGCCGCGCGGCTCGCAGCGCGGGTGTCGCATTGTCCCGCAATGCGATCGGCGCACCGAAGATGCACAGCGCCGCATCGCCCTCGAACTTGTTGACCAGCCCGTTGTTCTCCTCGGTCGCCGCAACCACGATCGCGAGCAGTCGATTGAGCTTGGCCACGAAATCATGCGGCGTCAGACCGCTGGACAGCTCGACGGATCCGGTGACATCGACGAACAGCGCCGACACCTCGCGCACATCGCCGGTCAGATCGACCCCGCCCGCCAACGCCCGCTCGGCGACCTCCGCGCCGACGTGCCGGCCGAATACATCCCGCATCCGCTCGCGTTCACGCAGATTGACGGCGAGTTCATTGACCGAATTCTCCAGCCGCCCGATCTCGCTGGTGCTGCCGACGGGAACCCGAACATCGAACTCGCCCTTGGTGATCCGATC
This sequence comes from Nocardia sp. NPDC050412, assembly GCF_044458825.1. Classification (NCBI taxonomy): domain Bacteria; kingdom Bacillati; phylum Actinomycetota; class Actinomycetes; order Mycobacteriales; family Nocardiaceae; genus Nocardia; species Nocardia sp. NPDC050412. The sequence continues at coordinate 311,434 of NZ_JBITIJ010000006.1, read as the reverse complement.
GAGCGCTCGGCGCAGCGTGCGCATCGGCGTCGCGACCGAACGGGCCAGGATCGCGGTCGCAAGCGCGCCGGATCCGATGCCGACAATGGAGAGGTAGATGGCGGCGCGGACGCGGTCCGGTGCGCCGGAGGCCGGATCGGCGAGCACCGTGATCAGCATGAGCAGCGGCATCGCACCTGCCACCGCCCAGGTCATCACGACCCGCATCAGCACCGAGGAACTCCAGTGCGCGGTGGGGCCGAGCACCCCCGACACCACCGGAATGGTCGGGCGGATCAGCCGGTCGACGATCAGGAAGGTGAATCCGGCCGATTGCAGCGCGCCCATGGTGAACAGCGCCGTGGTCACCGCCGCACTGTTGTGCGCGGATAGATGCGAGAGCATCGAGGCCGCCACGATCACGCCGGGCAGCCATATCGCCAGCGCTCGGGCGGTGATCGCGATCGGTAGGCGCAGCAGTCGTCGCGACTCGTCGACGGTCGGCTTGCGCCCGTCATCGAGCCACCCGAAATACACGGTCCGATCGCGCACGGCGAGCCCGACCCCGGCCAGGAAACCCATTACCGGATAGATCGACGCCAGCCCGATGATTCGCCGCCAGTCATCCCCGATCCGCCCGAAAAATCCACTGAGCCACAGCTCGGTCACGATCACCGCGAGGCCACCGAGATTCGCGGCGATCACCACCGCAGCCAACCCCCACCGCGCCTTCAGGGCCCAAACAACCAGCTTGGTGATCACGATGCCCTGACATCCGGAGCGGAACCAGCCTGCGCTGGTGCGTGCGGGCGCACCGAAACCCCGACGCGCACGGGCGCCCCCGATCCGGGCAGCCACCAGTTCCAGGTTCCGAACAGCTTCATCAGCGCGGGCACCAAGACCAACCGCACGAACGCCGCATCGATCGCTACGGCCACCGCAAGCGCCAACCCGACCTGCTTCAGCTCCAGCACGCTCGCGGTCAGGAAGCTGCCGAAGATCACCACCATGATCGCCGCCGCCGCGCTGATCGGGCGGGCTGTGTGTTGGAGCCCGGCCGCCACGGCGTATTCGTTATCGGCCGCGGTGCGCGCGGAGTTCTCCCAGAATTCCTTGATCCGGCGGATCAGGAACACCTCGTAGTCCATCGACAGGCCGAACAGGATCGCGAAGACCATGGTCGGCAGGAATACCTGGATGAACCCGGTGCTGTGGAATCCGAGCAGCGACTCGCCGACGCCCCACTGGAACACCGCCACGGTAATGCCCAGCGCCGCGCCGGTGGCCAGCAGATTCATAACTATTGCCTTGATCGGAAGCGCGATGCTGCGGAAGGCAGCAATGAGGAACACGAACGAGCAGCATAGAACCAGCGCGACCACCAGTGGCAGTTTCCCCGTGATCTCGTCGGACATATCCGCGAACTCCGCCGTCGCACCGCCGACCAGCACGTCGCCGGGCAGTGCGGTGGCCCGTTCGCGGATCTCCCGGACGAGTTGATCGGCCTCGGTGGAATCGAATGCGGTCTTGGCCACCACCATCGCGAAGACCCGTCCGTCCCGCTGGATCGGCAGCACCTGTTCGATGCGCTCATCCGAGCGGAGTGCGGTCAGGAAGTTCTGCACCTCGCCGGTCGCCGTGGCGGTCAGCGGCGTATCGCCGGAACCAGTCACCACGATCGTGATCGGCGCGAGCAGTCCGGGCGCGAAATTCTCCGAGGCGACCTTGCTTGCCTTGCCGGAGGCGGTATCGCCCATCGCCGCGGTGCCCATATCCATGCCGTAGCGAATTCCGGTCAGCGGCGCGGCCGCCACCAGCAACACCAGCGTGGCCGCGATACCGAAAACCACCGGCCGCGCCATCACGATCCGACTCCAGCGCGCCCAGCGCCCGCTCGCCGGATCGGCATCCGATCCGGGACGGGTCTCCAACGGCTGCCACCGCGCGGGCAGCGCACCGCGATTCACCCGCGGCCCGAGCATTGCCAGCACCGCGGGCAGCAGCGTGAGCGCCACCATCAGCGTGGCCACGACCGCGATCGCGACGCCGACCGCGATACCGCGGAACACCGGCGCACGCACCACAACCAGTGAGCACAGCGAGATCATCACAATGAAGCCCGAGGCGACGATCGTCTTACCTGCCGTGGCGATCGCGATCCCGCAGGCATGCGCCACACCGGCCGCGGAACTGCCGCCCGGCTTCGCGAGCTCTTCGCGGAACCGGCTGACCACGAACATCGCATAGTCCAGCCCGATGCCGGTGCCGATCATGGTCGCGACCGCGAGCAACAACGAACTGGTCGCCATCACATGCGACAGTAGAAACAGTCCGCCGAACGCGAGCAAGAGCCCGGTCAACGCCACCATGACCGGCACCAATGCCGCGACCACCGTGCCGAGCGCGAGGATGAGCAGTACGAATGCCACCGGCAGGCCCAGCGCCTCGGCCTGCCCGGAATCGGCCACCTCGATTTCCATCAGATCCCGCAGCACCGGTGAGAAGCCGGTGAGGCCGACGCTCACCCCGTCACCAGAGCACTGCCCCGCCCGTTCCTGCAGCTCACCGGCCAACTCAGCCCGCGCCGGAATCGAGCCGTCGATCCCGATGACCGCAAGCGCCGCATGTCTGCTCACCGAGATCTGCGACTTCTGATCCCCTTGGAACGGACCCACCGCGACCCGTACCCCGGGCACTCCACGCAAATCCGCGACTGCCCGCTCCACGATCGCCCGGTAGACCGGATCATCGACGGTGCGCTGCTCCGAATCGAAGACCAGCGCAAGCTGTTCGGCACCCAGATCGGGATAGTGCGCCGCGAGCAGTTCCGTGATCCGCGTCGATTCCGCCTTGTCGGCATGGAACTCCATGGCCTCCAAGCGGCCGTTGAGCTGCGGGTAGGCGACGGCGCACGCGGCGATCAAGATCAACCACACCACGCCGACGATCCGCCGATGCTGTGCCATCGCAACGCCCCAGCGGTAGCCGATCCCCCGCTCGCTCACGGCCTGCCTTCTGCCGGCATCGATCCTCTGCTGTGCCATCTCGCCCCGCCATCTTCCGGATCCGGATCCGTCCCCAACTCTATTGCCGCAAAGGGCAATTCGGCATGTCCACGATGTTCCGTCCGGGCACCCGGGTCAGAGCAGGGCACCCCTGTGTCGGGATGCCCAGACGCTCTCAGCGCAAGACGACCAACCAGATCGCGGCGTAGTGGCACAGCGCGGCGAGCACGGTCGCCGCGTGGAAGAACTCGTGGTGGCCGAACACCATGGGCCAAGGGTTCGGCCATTTGGTCGCGTAGAGGATCGCGCCACCGCTGTAGACCAGACCGCCGATGAGCAGCAGGATCAGCGGTGCGATCCCGATATTCGTATTGAGCTGTCCGGCCACCGGCACGATCGCCCAACCCAACAGCAGATACAGCGGCACCCCGACCCAGCGGGGAGCGGTCGGCCACAACAGTTTCAATGCCACCCCGGCCAGCGCGCCCAGCCACACCACGAGCAGCAGTATCTGTCCGGTCCGTCCGGGCAGGCCGAGTAATGCGAACGGTGTATAGCTGCCCGCGATGAACAGGAAGATCATCGAATGATCGGCGCGCTTCATCTGGATGCGTGCCTTTGTGGTCGCCCAGGTCACCCGGTGGTAGACGGCGCTGATACCGAACAACCCGCACACGGTCAGCCCATAGATGAGGGTGGACCAACCTGCCGTCGCTGAGACGGTTGCGGCCTTCAAGACCAATACGAGCACCGCGATTGCCGCGATGCCCACAGCCCAGGTGTGAATCCAGCCCCGCATCCGCGGCTTGAGCAGCGTTGACGAGTTCGGGATCGCCACCGGTGTCGTATCGGTCGCGCCAGCCGTTTCGGACACAAGTTACCTCCTAGTGATACCCGTCAGTAACTTACGGTACCGTAAGTTGTGGCCTCCCGTCACTGTACGCGGAAACCCGCGGCGTGAGCGACGGGCCCGGAGGCGGCAGCGGAGCGTAACCACGGAGGGCACCGTGAACGCCGCGATCGAACACAGTCGATGCCGGGATCACGCCGCTGAGGCGTAGGGTTGGTCGCCGTGGAGCTTCCGAGTCAGGTGCGTGGTTTGCCATACCGCATCTACGAGGCGCGGCTGTCCAAGCAGCTGGCCGGCAAACAACATCCTCGGCACGTCGCGGTGATGTGCGATGGTAATCGGCGCTGGGCCAGAGAAAACGGTTTCACCGATGTGAGCCACGGACATCGAGTCGGCGCGCTGAAAATCGCCGAACTTGTCGGCTGGTGTGCGGACGAGGGCATCGAGATGGTGACCGTGTATCTGCTGTCCACCGAGAATCTGCAGCGCGATCCCGACGAACTGGAGACCCTGTTCGAGGTGATCACCGATGTCGTCGAGGAGCTGTCGGCACCGGAACAGAACTGGAGCGTGCGCATCGTCGGCACGCTCGACGGCTTCCCGGAGCTGGTAGCCAAGCGGCTGCGCACCGCGGCAGAACGCACCAGCGGACGCGACGGTTTGCACGTGAACGTCGCAGTCGGCTACGGCGGTCGGCAGGAGATCGCGGATGCGGTCCGCAAGTTGGTGCGCCAGGAGATCGCGGCGGGGGAGACCGGTGAGGATCTGGTCCAGTCGATATCGGTGAACTCCATCGGCCAGCACCTCTACACCTCCGGTCAGCCCGATCCCGATCTGGTCATCCGAACCTCCGGTGAGCAGCGGCTTTCCGGGTTTCTGCTGTGGCAGAGCGCATACTCGGAAATATGGTTCACCGAGGCGTACTGGCCGGAATTCCGGCGGGTGGATTTCCTACGCGCCTTACGCGACTACGCCGCTCGACATCGCCGGTTCGGTGTCTAATTTGCAGCGCCTGCGGCGCCGCGTGTTCGCGGCCCCCTGGTGTCTCGCGTCCGAGCCGTCGAGACTCGCGCCTTCGGCGCATGCGCTTCGACGGCTCGGACGCGAGACGGGCCGCGAACTCCTCGCTCGTAAGACTCGCTCCGTTGTGGTCGTGTCGGCGATGCGAGTTGGCGCCGAAAAGTGAACCTGCGGTGGGTGGATGGGGACATGTCCTATATCGGGTATGAGGAATTCGGTCGGCGCTTTCTGGAATACGCGGCCTCGGAGCAGCGCATCTCGGGTGCATTCGACCAGTTGACCGGTGCCGCCTTCGATTTCGGCCCGATCGGTGTCGGGCCGGCCAAGTTGGCGAAGGTCGCCGCGCAGGTGCAACTCGGGGAGCCGAAGCTGCAACGGTTCGTCGACGAGGTCATCGCCTTTGAACTGGTCATCCCGCTCGAGGTCGATCTGCTGCTCGATCTCGCCGTCGACCGGCATCGCTTCCACATCGACGGCAATATCCACCTGCACTTGACCGTGCGCACCGCCGAGCCGCTGCGCGTCATCATCGATATCGCCGAACCGCGTCCGAGCGATGTCCGCATCAATGTGGCCACCGCCACCAAACGCGGACAGCTGCTGCGCATCCTGGCCAGCGTCGATCACGAGATCCGGCGCTTCGTGGCGCGCTATCTCGCCACCGAAATCCGCAAACCGCATATCGCCGCGGTGCGCGATATCGATGTCGCCGCCCGGCTGGATGCGGCCTGGAAGCTGTGACCGTTGCGAGCTGACCGTTGCGAGCGACCTGCAAGCAGTCGCTACCGCCTGCAAGCAGTCGCTACCGCCTGCAAGCAGTCGCTACGGCTAAAGCTTGCGCAACCGCAGCCGGTTGATGCTGTGGTCGGCGTCCTTGCGCAGCACCAGCGTCGCGCGCGGACGGGTGGGCAGAATGTTGTCCACCAGATTGGGCCGGTTGGTGGAGTTCCAGATCTCCTTCGCGGCGGCCGTCGCCTGGTCGTCGGTGAAGCCCGCGTAATGGTGGAAATGCGCGTTCGGATCGGCGAAGGCCGTCTCGCGCAGTGTGAGAAACCGTTGCACGTACCAGTTCTCGATGTCCTCGATGCGCGCGTCGACGTAGATCGAGAAGTCGAACAGATCCGAGACCATCAACCGCGGACCGGTCTGCAGCACATTGAGACCCTCCACGATGAGAATGTCGGGTTGAGTCACGCAGTGGAACTTGCCCGGCACGATGTCATAGGAGATATGTGAATACATCGGCGCACATACTTCGGCCGCACCGGATTTCACCTCGGTGACGAAGCGCAGAAGTTTGCGGCGGTCATAACTTTCCGGAAAACCCTTGCGGTGCATGATGCCGCGCCGGGTCAGTTCCGCGGTGGGATATAGGAATCCGTCGGTTGTGACCAAATCCACACGCGGATGGTGATCCCACCGCGCGAGCAGGGCCTGTAGTACGCGCGCGGTGGTTGATTTTCCGACCGCGACACTGCCCGCGACACCGATCACGAATGGCACTTGCTGATCGGGATGGGTCTCCCCGAGAAAGGTGGCAGTCGCGGCGAACAGCCGCTGACGTGCGGCGACCTGCAGGTGGATGAGGCGAGCGAGCGGGAGGTAGACCTCGGCGACCTCTTCCAGATCGATCTGTTCGCCGAGGCCGCGAAGACCGATCAGTTCTTCCTCGGTGAGCACCAAGGGAGTCGATTTACGCAGGGTCCGCCACTGTTTTCGGTCGAATTCCACATAGGGACTCGGCTCGCTCATTCGTGCCACTTACCCGACACTCCGTTCAGACAAACACGCATACGTCGCGCGCCGACTGTATGAGATTCGGTCCAGCTCTCGCATAGCCGAATTCTGCTCTGCGTCAACATCGTGTGAAACGCGGGGTGCCGATACCGGTGGTATCCGGTCGATGACATGGCCCTCAGCGGCTAATGTCGGCGGTCATGGAAGCGCATCCCCTCGTGACCGAGTACCTGCGACTCGGCTTGGCATTCGACCGACTCGAGGAAGGGTTCGTCGACGCCTATACCGGTGATCCGGGGTTGCGTCGCGAGGTGGAGAACGCGCCCGCTCCCGAGCCGCGCGAGTTGGCGCGGCGGGCGGCGGCCTTGCGTGCGGAACTTCCCGCGGCCGGATTGCCGCGGCAGCGGACCGAATTCCTCGATGTGCACCTGCGCGCGTTGGAATGTTCCGGTCGCAAGTTCGCCGGGGACGATATCGGGTTCGTCGACGAGGTGCGCGCGTACTTCGATGTCGATATCGCACCCGGCGACGTCGAGGACTACCGCGACGCGCACCGCCAGATGGACGAGGTGCTGCCCGGTGACGGTCCGCTCGCCGAGCGGGTGACCGCATTCCGCAAGGCCGATGAGGTTCCGCCGGAGCGGTTGAGCGTGTGCGTCGAGGCGTTCTCGAGTGCATTGCGGGAACGGGTGCGCGAGCGTTATCCGCTTCCCGACCACGAGCACGTCACCTATGAGGTGGTGGGGGATAAGCCATGGTCCGGCTTCAATTACTACCTGGGGAACTACCACTCCCGGGTGGCGATCAATTCCGATCTCCAGCAACATATGGCGCATCTGCCCGGTCTCATCGCGCACGAGGCCTATCCGGGGCATCACACCGAGCATTGCCGCAAGGAGGCCGGTCTGGTCGCCAACGGCCAGGCCGAGCAGACGCTGTTCCTGGTGAATACCCCCCAGTGCCTGATGGCGGAGGGGCTGGCGGATCTGGCGCTGCGCTCGATCGTCGGACCTGGTTGGGGGAAGTGGGCGCAGGAAATCTACGCCGATCTGGGGTTGCGTTTCGAAGGTGAACGCGCCGAACAGCTTTCGAATGCCTCGGCGAAATTGCTCGGGGTCAGGCAGGACGCCGCACTGCTGCTGCACGACCGGCGCCGCGACGCCGACGAGGTCGCCGAATTCCTGCGGCGCTGGGGCCTGACCACACAGGAACGCGCCCGCCAATCGCTGCGTTTCCTGTCCTCGCCGCTCTGGCGCGCCTACATCAGCACCTACGTCGAGGGCTACCGCCTGCTCGGCAGCTGGCTGGACAGCGCCGTCGACGCCGATGACCGCGCCGACCGCTTCCGTCGCCTGCTCGACGAACCCCTCACCCCTGGCGCCCTTCGCGCCATGTGATTACTGGTGACTGCGCGGCCGCCTGGTCCGTGATCCATCCGGTGAGCGCGAGACACATCCTCAGGCGGCGGTGAAGGTGACGCGCACCGAGATGGGGTCGGATTCCAGTGCCTTGATCGTCCATGCCGTGGCCGATTCGGCGGCGTGGCTCTTGGCGAAGGTGCGGGCGCGGGCGGTCACATCGTCATCGGGGACGAAGGCCGCGGTCCCGGTGTACCAGCGCTTACCCTGGCGCAGCCGGACCTGCGGATTCGCGGCGATATTGCGGGCCCAGCCCGCGCGATGGCCGTGCTGGGAGATCAGCCATGCGCCCTCGTCATCGATGGAGACGGTGACCGGCACGCGGCGCGGCTGACCGGATTTGGCGCCGATGGTCTCCAGTTCGGCGAGCATCGTGGAGCGGATGCCGATCCGATCCAGCAGTCCGACAGCGGGATTGACGAGATAGTGCCCGATGAACCGTTCTCGACGGAACTTGCGCACGGCTGCTGCTGTGCTGCGTTCAGTCATAGCTGTGCTCCTTTCAGCGGAATATGACGCAGGTCGTGGTGCCGTGCGCGACCAACTTGCCCTGGTCGTCCACGACGCGACCCTCAGCGGTCGCGGTGGTGCGGCCGACGTGGATGGTGGTGCCGGTCGCGATCAGGGGACGGCCGTCGGTGGGTACCGCGCGGATGTAGTTGATCTTCAGTTCCAGCGTGGTGTAGCCGACGCCGGCATCGAGGGTGGTGTGCACCGCACAGCCCATCACCGAATCGAGCAGGGTGGCGCAGATGCCGCCGTGCGTGGTGCCGAGCGGGTTGGCGAAATCGGGCCGGGTCCGCAGCCCGAAGACCGCCTTGCCGAACTCGAGTTCCTGGACCTCCAGGCCGAGCAGGTCGCCGATGAACGGGGGCCGGGAGTCGGTCGTCATCGCGGTGCGCAGTAGTTCGAGTCCCGGCAGCTGCGACAGATCGGTCGGTGCGGTCATGACCGCACCTCGCTGGCGCTCGGCTCCGTCACGACCGCACAGGCGGCTGTGTTGATTCTTCGCTCGCTCATGAACCCCGTCCTTTCGATGAACCGATCGGTCCATATCTGTCATAATTGCAGCATGGACCGATCGGTTCACGCAAGCATGGGCAAGGAGGATGGCGATGACCTTGGGTCCGCGCGACCGGCTTATCGAGGGAGCCATCGAGCTGGTGCGCGAACAGGGCGTGCACGCTGCCGGGCTCGCCACTCTGCTCGAACGCAGCCGTGCCTCCCGCAACTCGCTCTACCAGCACTTTCCATCCGGTAAGAGCGAGCTGGTCGAGGTCGCGACCAGGACGGCGGGTGCGCGTCTCGCCGCGGTAACCGACAAGATCACCGGATCCGGAACCACTGAGCAATGGATCGCCGCGCTCGTCGGCTGGTGGCGGCACACGCTCGAAAAGTCCGCGTTCACCACGGGCTGTCCGATCGTCGGCGCCGCACTCGCCGAAGCCGAACCGCGGGTGCAGGCCGCCGCGGGCACCGTTTTCTCCGACTGGACCGACCAACTCGCGAACGGCTTGCGCGACAAGGGTTTATCGGCCGAGCAGGCGCGGTCGCTGGCCGGATTCGTCATCAGTGCGCTGGAAGGGGCCATCATCCAATCGCGGGCGCTGAAATCCACCCGGCCGCTCGACGACGCGCAAGTGCACCTCACCGCCTTGTTGCGGTCCGCCGTACCCGGGGCTTGACGGGTCTCGGCCCCCGACCCACCGATAAGATGATTGGACCGCGACTGGCGCACTCGAGGTGGAAGCAACCACCGGGAAGCACCCTCGCCCCGCACCGCGCGCCTGGGTGCCGGGCTCATGGCCTCGGGGTGCGCACTCCGGGGCACCCGGACCACGGAGGTTGCGATGCATACCGAGACACAGAACCCCCTGATCGGCGCGGCGCGGACGGCCAATAGACTCGGCCAGGTGACGCAGACGACCGCCTCTGTCAATACCCAATCCCTCGGTGAGCTCGATCCGGAGCTCGCTGCCGCGATGGCAGGCGAACTCGCCCGCGAACGCGACACCCTCGAGATGATCGCCTCGGAGAACTTCGTGCCGCGCGCGGTGCTGCAGGCGCAGGGCAGCGTGCTCACCAATAAGTACGCCGAGGGCTACCCGGGCCGTCGCTACTACGGTGGCTGCGAGCACGTCGACGTCGTCGAGACCCTCGCCCGCGACCGCGCCAAGGAACTCTTCGGCGCCGAATTCGCCAATGTGCAGCCGCATTCCGGCGCACAGGCCAATGCGGCGGTGCTGATGGCACTGATGGAGCCGGGCGACCGGCTGCTCGGCCTGGACCTCGCGCACGGCGGTCACCTCACCCACGGCATGCGGCTGAACTTCTCCGGCAAGCTCTACGAGGTGCACTCCTACGGGGTCAGCAAGGAAGACCACCGCATCGATATGGAGGAGTTGCGCAAGACCGCGCTCAGCTCGCGCCCGAAGGTGATCGTCGCCGGCTGGTCGGCATACCCGCGGCATCAGGACTTCGCGGCGTTCCGGGAGATCGCCGATGAGGTCGGTGCGAAGCTGTGGGTCGATATGGCGCACTTCGCCGGTCTGGTCGCGGCCGGTCTGCATCCCTCGCCGGTGCCCTACGCCGATGTTGTGTCCTCCACCGTGCACAAGACCCTGGGCGGTCCGCGCTCCGGTCTGATCCTGGCCAAGCAGGAGTACGCCAAGAAGCTCAACAGCTCGGTGTTCCCTGGTCAGCAGGGTGGCCCGCTCATGCATGTGATCGCCGCCAAGGCCGTCGCGTTCAAGATCGCGGCGAGTGCCGAATTCAAGGAGCGCCAGGAGCGCACCCTGTCCGGCGCGAAGATTCTGGCCGAGCGGCTCGGCGGCGCGGATGTCAAGGACAAGGGCATCAGCGTCCTCACCGGCGGCACCGATGTGCACCTGGTGCTCGTCGACCTGCGCAACTCCGAGATCGACGGTCAGCAGGGTGAGGATCTGCTGCACGAAATCGGAATCACGGTGAACCGCAACGCCGTTCCGTTCGACCCGCGCCCGCCGATGGTCACCTCCGGTCTGCGCATCGGCACCGCCGCCCTGGCCACCCGCGGCTTCGGCGATGCCGAATTCACCGAGGTCGCCGACATCATCGCCACCGCACTGGCTGGGGGCTCCGATGTCGACACCTTGCGTGCCCGCGTTACCAAACTGGCCCGGGACCTGCCGCTCTACAACGGCCTCGAGGACTGGCACCTGCTCGGCTGAGCCTGTCTTATTCGCCTGGGAATCCGGCTGCGTATCAACGGTATTTGTTTGGGTGCGGGGGTTCCCAGGCGAATTCTTTCGGGGCACAACCGAAAGCGCTCCTCCTCGGCCGAACGCTATCCTGGTCCTGCTCCGCGGCGGCACCCCTCGGGTGAGATCAGTCCGGCGTCACCCGCTTCGACGGCATCGGATGCGCGATGGTTCAGGAGGGGGTAGCGGATTGCCGGGTTCGAGGATGTGGACGGTGGTGTTCGGGACCAGGCCTGCGGTTTGCTATGCGCGGCCGTTGGCCTCCGCGCACGTATCCGCTCGTGCTGTCGCAGGCTGCTCTAGTCCGTGACTGCACGCGTTCGGCCCTGCCTCGGCCTGTGAGTACTACTGGTCGACGCGGGCTTTGGCTCGGACGATCGAGTCATCGAGGTAGCGGGTGATGTCGGTGCTGGTGGCGGGGCGGATCATGAGGGCGCGGTTGGCGGGGACTTCGCAGTAGCGGCCGGCATTGGTGTCGATCCAGCGGAGTTTTCCGGTGCGAAGGGGCTCGGCATTGCGGGGGCCGACCAGGACGGTGACGGTGCCGCTGGTCGCGCACGGTTGGCGCCAGAAGCGGCGGTAGCGGTCCTGGACGGCGCGGGAAGGTGAGTTGCCGAAGGGGTCGGGGCGGTCGTCGTTGAGATCGTCGAGGAGATAACTCTTTTCGGCTGCGGTGCCGGGTGGTGGGTCGGGGAGCAGGCGGATCAGTTCGGCGGCTAGTTGGTCGACGCGGACGCGCCGCAGCCGAACCTTGCCGCCATCCGGTGCGGGCGCCTGCTGTGCGATGACGCCCGGTCCGGTGCGGGTGGCGCAGCCGATGGCGCGCAGTTCGATCGCGCCGCGGGAGTTATCGACGCCGAACAGTTCGATACGCCACTCGGGTTTGGCGAGCACACCGATGGCGCGCTGCAGCGAAGCATTGTCGTCATGGGCCAGTTCCGCACGGAATTGGCGCTGGTAGGCACGATATTCGTGGAGTCCGGGAAAGCGGCTGGTGAAGCGAAACGGAAAGGGCATGCGATCCAGGCCGGTGCCGAACCAGGCCGCCGCGAATTGCTCGGCGGACAAGGTCCACTGCGTCATCATTGCGCTCCGAGTACGGGCGGCACGGTCTTCTCCACTTCGCCGATCAACTCCTCGCCGTGCTCCTCGGTGCGCAGGTACTTAGCCGACTTGTGTTCACCGTCCTCACCCCGTCCGGGCCGCGCGCCCGGCGGAAGCATCCCGGAGTATCCGGCGGTACCCGTCGCGCCCACCCGACTCGGCGTATTGGTGGTGGGCTGAGTCGCCGTCGCTCCCGGTGTAGTACCGGGCACCGACTTGCCAGGACTCGGAGTCTCACCGGTGCCGGGTACACCACCGGGATTGGGTGCACCGCCGAGACTAGGCGCACTACCGGGACTAAGCGCACCACCGGGACTCGGGGAAGTACCCGTCGAGGTCGAGGTACCCGGTGTGATCCCAGCGGAGGTGACGGTGCTCGGTGAAATCTGTGTACCGGCCGCCGAGGGGATCGTCGAGGTCGGGGATGTATGCATAGCGGAGGCGGGCATTGTCGACGAGTCACCGTTCTGAGCTGACGAAATAGTTTGTGGGGCAGCAGCTTCAGCCTGACCGGGCCGCTCCGTCTTGACTGTGTCTCCGCTCCCGTTCGGATCCCCGGCCTTACTGGTGTCCGCTGGCTTACCCGTGTTCCCGGCCCCGCTGGTCTCTTCCGCCTTGCCGGTATTTTCGGCCCCGTTGGTCCCGTCTGCCTTGCCGGTATTTTCGGCCCCGTTGGTGTCCTCCGCCTTGGCTGTATCTCCAGCGATCCCGTCTGCCTTGCCGGAATTCCCACCCTTGCCGGTGCCTTCCGCTGGGCTCGTATCCGCAGCCCACCCGGAATCCCCGCCCGGCAAAGCCCCCAGCACCCCTGACACCCCAGAAATCGGATCAACCGGCGCCGGCAACGTAGGAAGCAACGGCGCCGTACATCCATAAGGCCGGATATAAAAGGTACTCATATCATCTCGAGCCTGCTCCTCCTGCGAATTCCGCAGCTCCGGCCCAGAGCTGTCCACCACCGACGGCACCGCCACCTTGAACCGCCCCGCCGCACTCGCCGCCGCCGACAGCGGCGTCGACTGCTGATCCAGCGACTCGCCCAGCTCACCGACCCGCGCGGCATACTCCCGAATGCCGCGCACCGCCCGGTCGGCTGCCGCACCCTCCCAATGTTGGTCCACCGCTTGCTGAATCGCGGTTTCGAACTGCTGTCCAGCCTTGGTCACCGCTGCCGCGATGGCCGCCCAGGCATCGAACGCGCCGTCGAGTCCGCCCGGATTCATCTGGTCGGCCGCCTGTTTGATCTCCGCGTGCGAGAAATTCTGCGCGTTCTCGGGATTGGTGATCGCGCGGCCGTCCATCTGTGCTGTCATGGCCGAGCCAGCCCCTTCCGTCAGTGCCGTCTGACCTTATAGACGCACTCGGCCCCGCCCCGGTTCCATCGAAACACAGCCGATCTCGCCACGCCAGACCATCCGGTCGGCCGCTCAGTGCGCATCCGCGGCGCTGACCAGCGCCGGATAGTCCTTCAGGTCCACGGTCTTGGCATTCTCGGACATCTTTTCCATCATGGCCATCCCCTTCGAACCGAGGAACCAGTTGCGGAACCTGATGCCGCGCGCGGTCTTCGGGCACAGGAACCGACCGGCGTCCGCCGAGTCCGCGAGTTTGGTGTACTTGCGCATGATCTCGTTGTAGCGGCCGTAGGCCACCGTGTGATCGCCCTCGGCGATGGCGAGTTCACCCGCGAGCACGTACGCGCCGACCACTGCCGCGCCGGTGCCGAAGCCCGCCAGTGTATTTCCGTATCCGGCATCGCCGACCAGTGCGATCCGCCCGCAGGCGTAGCTCTTCATCGGCCGCACCATGGCGATCGCATCGAGGTAGAAATCGTCGAATTCCTCCACTTCCGACAGCATCCGCGGCACCTGCCAGCCCATACCGGCGAAGGCGTCCCGCACGATCCGCCGCTGAGCCGCGACATCGTCACGGGCGTAGTCGAGTTCGGGAGCGACGAACATGTACAGCTGCTGTGCCTTCGGCCCGCCGGTGATGACCAGCCGACCCGGAGCGTTGTGGCCGAATGCGGTCGCGCGCTCGGGTTCGCCTTCGGGTCTGGTGGCCCACGGGCTCGCACCCGCGACGCAGTAGTAGTGCCCCTTGTGCTGGACGAAGTCCTTCTCCGGCCCGAATGCCAAACGCCGCACCCGCGAATGGATTCCGTCCGCCCCGAGCACCAGATCGAAGCTGCGCGGCGCGCCCTTCTCGAATTCGACCCACACGCCCGAATCGGTCTCGGTCAGCGCGCTGATCGAATCCCCGAAGACGTATTCGCAGCTCTGATAGGTCTTTTCGTACATGATTCGAGCCAGATCGCCGCGCAGGATCTCCACATCGCCGCCGGTGAAATCACCGGACATGAAGGCCAGCTGCTCGCCGTTGTCGTCGACGAACACGGTGTCGGTGGTGCCGGTCCGGTGTGCGTAGACCTCCTCGAGGATGCCCATCCGTTGCAGCAGATCCCGGTGCGTTTCGCCCTTGAAGTCGACGGCCTGGCCGCCGGGTCGCAGCTGCGGTGCGCGCTCGACCACCGTGACGGCGAATCCGTAGCGGGACAGCCAGTAGGCGAGTGCGGGGCCGGCGATGCTCGCGCCGGAGATGAGAACGGTCTTGCTGCGCATGATGTCTCCTGAGGTCGATATCTGCGTCCGACGGAATCTGTATCCGCTAGACACGAATTAGAGTATGATGGACACAGTTACTTGTCAACACGCAATGCGTAAGGATGTGGAAATGCCTGCACCGACCACCGTCGAATTGCTCTGGGGGACCCAGCAGCGGCCCAAGCGCGGACCCAAGCCCGCGCTGTCACTGGAGGGGATCGTCGCGGAGGCCATCGCTCTCGCCGATGCCGAAGGACTGGCGAACCTGTCTATGCAGCGTCTGGCCGAACGTCTCGGCTTCACCAAGATGTCGCTGTACCGGTATGTACCCGGCAAGGAACAGCTCACCGCGCTGATGGTGGATGCCGCGATGGGGGATCCGCCGGATGTCGTTGCGGCGCAACAGAATTCTAGCGAGGAGCGGTGGCGGGCCGGACTGCGCCGCTGGGCCGAGACGATCTTCGAGCGCTACAGTGCACACCCCTGGTCGATCACTCTGACCATCGGTGTGCGCGCGATCGGCCCCAATGAAATGGGCTGGGTGAACGCCGCGCTGACCGCACTCGACGGCACCGGGTTGACCGGGCCGGAGCGGCTGGACACCATCGTGCTGCTCAATGGGCACGTCCGCGGCCTCGTGCAGCAGGTGACGACCGCGGGTCGGCAGGAGACGGCGCAGCAGATCGCGGGCCAGTTCGCGGAGATAATGGTCGCCGCCGGTGACCGTTTTCCCCTGGTCGCGGCCGCTTTCGCCGAGGAGGCCGCCGCCACCGGCGCATCACCCACGACCGGCGGCCCGGGCGATGCGTTGAGCTTCGGCATCGACCGAATTCTCGATGGTCTGGGTGTCCTCATCGCGGAGCGTGGCCGACCGTAGCGGCACAATCGGGCGCAGCCGGACGAAGTCCGTCATTAGTCTGTTGCGCTTGGGCGAGCGAATGCGAGGCCACCGCTTACGCTCAGGGCATGACCGACGAACTGGAACTGAAACAGGACGCGATCACCACGGTGCGGGAGTTCTTCGCCGCACTCGAGATCGGTGCCGTCGACGAGGCGCTGGACCTCCTGCACCCCGATGTCGTCTGGAAAAACACCTCACTGCCGACGGTCGGCGGGGGCCTCACGCGCAAGATACTGCGCGGACTGAACCGCGACACCATCGGCTTCGCCGCTGAAATGCATCACATCGCCGCCGACGGCGACTTCGTGCTGACCGACCGCACGGACATCCTGCGCGTGGGCCCGCTTCGGATCGCGTTCTGGGTCTGCGGCACCTTCGAACTGCGCGATGGCCGAATCATCCTGTGGGATGACCACTTCAGCTGGGAGAACTTCCTGCGCGGCACCGCCGTCGGACTTGTCCGCGCCGCGTTGCCCCGCAGCTGATCCAGCACACTCGAGGCAGCTTCCGACGGTGGTCGAATGGTGGCTCCGGGCCGCCGCGCCAGCCGCCATTCGACTGCCGTCGGCGCTTTCGCCGAGGACCGGGTGTGCGGAGTCAGGTGTGTTTGGTGAGGTAGTCGAGGTAGTAGGGGCGCAGGATCTCGGCGATCTTGCCGTCGCCCGCGTGGATGTAGTCGTCGATCATCGGCAGCACGTACTTGATGTCGGCCTCGCTCTCGCCGAGATCACCCGCGGCGGCTTCGGCGGCCGGAATCGACTTCAGTAGCCGCCACAGATATTTGATGTCGCCGCGCCGCGCCGCGAGCCGGACCGCACGGTCGTGCAGCTCCTTGGACGACAGCTTCTCCAACTCCTCGTTACCGGCCATACCTGCGACTCTATCTCGCACACGAAGCAGGGGTTAACGACAAATTCACGGACACGCCTACCAGTGCCCGAGCGGAGACCGGGCAGTCGGCGGTAGCGTCGTTGGTGCGGGCCGCGTCGTTGTGGCTCGTTCGGGAGGTCCTGAACCGTGACTGAGCTACTCAGTACGAGGGGGCCGGCACCCGGCCCTCGTGGCATCTGACGCAAGTCGGATCCCATCAGGACGGACCGGTCCAGCGAGATCGTTCGTGCGGGTGCCGCGCGAACATAAAGGAGCCCACCGTGACTGCTGCACGCTCCGTTCCCGCTCCCTCGGCGCACTCCAGCTCCGCGAAAGGCGAAGCCGCCGCGAAGGGGGCCCGCCCCTCGCATTCCCAGAATTCCGGTGTGAAATCCTTCGTTATCGACACCTCGGTTCTACTGTCGGACCCCTGGGCTTTCACCAGGTTCGGCGAAAACGATGTCGTATTACCGCTGGTCGTGATCAGCGAACTCGAAGGTAAGCGCCACCATCACGAACTGGGCTGGTTCGCGCGGGAAGCCCTGCGCAACCTCGACGATCTGCGCCTGCAGCACGGCAGGCTGGATCAGCAGGTGCCGATCGGCACCGAGGGCGCAACGCTGCAGGTGGAACTCAACCACACCGACCCCGCGGTACTTCCGGTCGGATTCCGCACCGACACCAATGACTCCCGCATCCTGGCCTGTGCGCTCAACCTGGCGGCCGAGGGCCGTCAAGTGGTGCTGGTGTCCAAGGACATTCCCTTGCGTGTCAAGGCGAGTGCGGTGGGTTTGCACGCCGACGAATACCACGCCCAGGACGTGGTGACTTCCGGCTGGTCCGGAATGGTGGAGGTGGATGTCTCCAAATCGCAGGTCGATCAGCTCTACGCCGAGACTGTGATCGATCTGGACGAGGCGCGGGAACTGCCGTGCCACACCGGAATCCGGTTGCTCGGCGCAAGCTCCAGCGCCCTGGGCCGGGTCACGCCGGACAAGCGGGTGCAGTT
Source organism: Nocardia sp. NPDC050412 (assembly GCF_044458825.1). Lineage (NCBI taxonomy): Bacteria > Bacillati > Actinomycetota > Actinomycetes > Mycobacteriales > Nocardiaceae > Nocardia > Nocardia sp. NPDC050412. The sequence continues at coordinate 293,699 of NZ_JBITIJ010000006.1, read as the reverse complement.
GGTGCGTGAACGTGAGGCCTTCGGACTGCACGGCCGCTCGGCCGAACAGCGCATCGCGCTGGATCTGCTGTTGGACGAGAGCGTCGGCATCGTCTCGCTCGGCGGGCGGGCCGGTACCGGCAAGTCGGCGCTGGCCTTGACGGCCGGTCTGGAGGCGGTACTCGAGCGTCGCACACAACGCAAGGTGGTGGTGTTCCGTCCGCTGTACGCGGTCGGTGGGCAGGATCTCGGCTATCTGCCCGGATCGGAGAGCGAGAAGATGGGCCCGTGGGCGCAGGCCGTCTTCGACACGCTCGACGGGTTGGCCAGTCGTGAGGTGATGGAGGAGGTGCTCAGCCGCGACATGTTGGAAGTCTTGCCGCTCACCCACATTCGCGGTCGCTCGCTACACGATTCGTTCGTGATCGTGGACGAGGCGCAGTCGCTCGAGCGCAATGTCCTGCTGACGGTGCTCAGCCGACTGGGCACTGGATCGCGCGTCGTGCTCACCCATGATGTGGCTCAGCGCGACAATCTGCGGGTCGGTCGGCACGACGGTGTCGCCGCGGTGATCGAAAAGCTCAAGGGGCACCCGCTTTTCGCGCACATCACGCTGACCCGTAGCGAACGGTCGCCGATCGCGGCGCTGGTGACCGAGATGTTGGAGGAGTACGGCCCGAGTGCATAGCGGGTAACAGCAACTATCCAGGGTGTGTTTCTCCTCACAATTGGACGGGTAATATCCGCGTGATACCTGTTCAGCGGCGGCCCGGCGAGTCTTGGAAGGATTCGCCGGGCCGTTGCCGGACGTCGGCCTAGGCTACGCGCGATGTCACCGCCTCCGCGGTGGCATCGATAGAGCCACCTTTCGAGAGGATGGAAATGCACCACTTCGCTCGACGAACGGCTGGATTCACCGCGGTCTCCGCGGCTGCGGCACTGCTGCTGGCCACCGGCTGCAGCAAAGACGACAACAAGGACAACAACTCCGCCGCGGCCATGACGACCACCTCGGCGGCCGCGCACGGCGAGGGGCATATGTCCGGTGCGGCGGAAGAGACAAAGATCGCCACCCAGGGCGGCGATATCACCGTCTCCGGCATCATCTTCGACAAGTATGTGCAGTCCGGCGGTCCGACCGGCCCGCTCGGCGCGCCGCTGAAGGCACAGGAGGATGCTCCAAACGACGGCAAGTGGCAGGACTTCACCGGCGGCGCGATCGTCTGGAGCAACGACAACGGCGCACACATCGTATGGGGCGAGATCCGCAAGGCGTGGGAGGACAACGGCGGACCCGGCGGCAATATCGGCTACCCGGCGAGTGACGAGAAGGACATCCCCGGCGGCAAGGAGAGCGATTTCGTCGGCGGCACCATCACCTGGGTGGACGGCAATACGACCGTCACACCGAAGTCCTGATCCGCGCCGGCGTCCGGGCGCTCACGTGCCATTATTGGTCAGTGCTCGCGGTTCGCTCGAAAGAGCTGGTGCTTGTACGCTCGGACGCCGGTACCGATTCCCTATTCGTAGATCCCCGCATCGCGGGGCCCAGCCGCTAGGTTGTGCTAGTGCAAACTCTCTTGACCGATCGCGAACTGCTCGCGTCCCTCGCCGATGAGGTGGAGCTGAATCTGCGCCGCCACATCTCCGCCGCCGACGGCTGGCAGCCGCACGACTATGTGCCGTGGGACGACGGCCGAAACTTTGGCTTCCTCGGCGGAATCGATTGGGAGCCGGAGCAATCCGAGTTGAGCGAGACCGCCAAGCTGGCGCTGACGGTCAGCGTGCTCATCGCCGACAACCTGCCCTCCTACCACCGTGAGGTCGGTAAGTACCTGCGCACCGGGTCGTGGTGGCGCTGGGTCGGCCGGTGGACGGCCGAGGAGAACCGGCACGAGATCATGATCCGCAACTACCTCATGGTCACCCGGTCGGTCGACCCGGTGCAGTTGGAGCGGTTGCGGATGGACCACATGACCAAGGGCTTCCGGCGTCCCGCGCTGCACCTGCTCGATGTGCTCGCCACCTGTGCATTCGAAGAGGCGGCCGCCGCCATCCGGCATCGCAACACCGCGGCGCTCGGGGCGAACAAGATGGTCACCGCCATCGCCGAGCGCATCGCGGCCGACGACGAGCTGCAGTCGATCTTCTTCGCCAACTTGGTCAGCGCGGCGTTCGGCGTCGCACCGGATCAGACCATGCGCGCCATTGCCGACAGCGTGACGCGTTTCCAGGTGCCGTCGGTGACACTGTCCGATGGGCGCAGCAGCGACGATGTGCTCGCCGAAGCGGGCATCTACGACCGTGCCAGGGAGGGTGAATTGGTTTTCGGCCCGCTGCTGGAGCGGTGGCAGTTCTTCACCCGCACCGATATCGGTGAAGACGGTGAGAAGGCGCGCGCGGAACTCGCGCATCTGCGGGCCGGATCGCTGGCCTGATTCTCGCGGTCACGTCCAGAAAATGAGTCGGTCGGCGCACAGTTTTGTGCGTCGGCCGGTTTCTTTGCGCACCGCGTCGCTTTTCTCGCGGCTCTCGGCATCGTTCCGTGACGACCAGCGCGGGCAGCCGCGGTACCTGCGCGTATGCGCGTCACGTTGGATCGGGCGTGAAGTGTCCAACGTGACGCTCGACCGCGTTTTCTGATTCCGACTACTTTGCGTCTTCGACCCTGGCCATCGACAGCACATCCAAGCGGCGATCGAGTTCTTCGAGGGTCAGCTTCTCGTCGAGCAAACCGCGATCGATCACGGCCTGACGGATGGTCTTCTTCTCCTTCAGCGCCTCTTTCGCGACCGCGGCCGCCTCTTCGTATCCGATGGCCGAATTCAGCGGCGTCACGATCGACGGCGACGATTCGGCGAGGGTGCGCAGATGATCCTCGTTGGCGATCAGACCGCGAACGCACTTGTCGGCGAACAGCCGGGACACATTGGCCAGCAGCCGAATCGATTCGAGCAGATTGCGCGCCATCACCGGGATGTAGACGTTCAACTCGAACGCGCCGCTCGCACCGGAGAACGCGACCGCCGCGTCATTGCCGATCACCTGCGCGGCGACCTGCGTAACCGCCTCGGGCAGTACCGGATTCACCTTCCCGGGCATGATCGAACTGCCGGGCTGCAGATCGGGCAGCCGGAGTTCGCCGAGACCGGTCAGCGGCCCCGAACCCATCCAGCGAATGTCGTTGGCGATCTTGGTGAGGCTGACCGCGATGGTGCGCAGTGCGCCGGACGCTTCCACCAGACCGTCGCGGGCGGCCTGCGCCTCGAAGTGATCCTGTGCCTCGGACAGGGCGTCGATATCGGTCGACAGCACCAGTTCGGCAACGACTTTCGCGCCGAAATCCGCGGGCGCGTTGAGGCCCGTGCCGACCGCGGTGCCGCCGATGGGCAGCTCACCGAGCCGGGGCAGCGCCGCCATCATGCGCTCGATACCCGCCGCGACCTGGCGGGTGTAGCCGCCGAACTCCTGGCCGAGGGTCACCGGCACAGCGTCCATGAGATGGGTGCGCCCGGACTTCACCACGGTGCGCCATTCGGTCGACTTGTCCTGCAGCGCCAGCCGCAGGTGGTCCAGCGCCGGGATCAGATCCTTGATCGCGGCCTCGGTGGCGGCGAGATGGGTCGCGGTGGGGAAGGTGTCGTTCGATGACTGCGACATGTTGACGTCGTCGTTCGGATGCACGGTCACGCCGTTGGCCTTCGTGATCGAGGCGATCACCTCGTTGGCGTTCATATTCGAGCTGGTGCCCGAGCCGGTCTGGAAGACGTCGATCGGGAACTGGTCGTCGTGCAGGCCGTCGGCGATCTCATTCGCGGCGGCGATAATGGCATCCGCCTTGGCCGGATCGAGCAGCCCGAGATCCTTGTTCACCTTGGCGCACGCGGCCTTGAGCAGCCCGAGCGCCCGGATCTGCGCCCGCTCCAACCCGCGCCCGCTGATCGGAAAGTTCTCCACGGCCCGCTGGGTCTGCGCCCGCCACAACGCGTGCACGGGAACCCGAACCTCCCCCATGGTGTCGTGTTCGATGCGGTACTGCGTCTCCTCGCTCGTCATATTCCCGACCCTATGCCGCGGACGCACGCCATGGGGCTGCCACGCCTGAGGCGATTCGCACACCAGTCACCGGAATACCGCAATCCCCGCACCCCGGGCGAACCTACATATTTCACGGCCGTTCGTAGAATCCATCGATCCGGCCACGGGCGACTGCCTTTGCGGCGGAGAAGACGTCGCGTGGTTTCGCTTTCGCTGCGGGCTTGCCGCCAACGGTGGTGATCAGCTCGGTCAGGGCGAAGAGTTGGAATGCGTAGCGGTGTGGTCCGTGGCCTTTGATGGGGGCCGGACCTTGGTAGCCGCGGCCGAAGCCGGAGCGCAGGATACTGACGCCCGGTGCGGGATCATCGGCGCGCAGCGCGTCCCGGGGCAGTTCAACGAGCGTCGGTTCCAACAGGGCTACGCAATGCACGAATGGCAATCCTGTTGGTGCGTCCGGATCTTCGATGACCAGCAGCAGTTGGGCCGCACCGTCGGGTGCGGTCCACGCCAGCGCGGGGGATACGTCACGGCCGCCGATCCGCTTGGACGCGTGCACCTCGGGCAGTGGCGACTCATGGGTGAAATCCGGGCTGTTGACCTCGAAGGTCGCCCCCGCCGCGAGGTTCGGCAGATGCCAGGCGAGGCCATGGTCTCCGGCGCGCCGATTCTTCAACAGTTTCCCGAGGATCGCCATCGGAACTCCTTGGTCTGTAGGGGATTCCGGAGCTTACCGATGTCATCGCGGATCGCGCACAGCGCGGAAAATGTGTCGAGCCCGATCCGAATCGGACCGGGCTCGACACATTCGAGAAGATCAGGGCATCGGCGGCACCGCATCTTCGTCGCCGACGAAATCGACCGAGGAGTATTCGCGGAGCTTGGTGAGCCGGTGGTAGGCGTCGATCATGCGGACGGTGCCGGACTTGGAGCGCATGACAATGGACTCGGTGGAGGCGCCGCCGGGGAAGTAGCGGACGCCGCGTAGTAGGTCGCCGTCGGTGACGCCGGTGGCGCAGAAGAAGACATTGTCGCCCGCGACCAGGTCATTGGTGGTGAGGATGCGGCCGAGGTCGTGGCCGGCGTCGATCGCCTTCTGCCGCTCCTCGTCGTCCTTCGGGGCGAGCATGCCCTGGAGCTCGCCACCCATACAGCGCATGGCCGCGGCGGCGATGATGCCCTCGGGGGTGCCGCCGATGCCGACCAGGATGTCGGTGCCGGAGTCGGGGCGAGCGCAGGCGATGGCACCGGCGACGTCACCGTCGGAGATCAAGCGGATGCGGGCGCCCGCGTCGCGGACCTCCTGGATCAGTTCCGCATGGCGCGGGCGGTCCAGGATGCAGACGGTGAGATCGGACTTCGACAGGCTCTTGGCCTTGGCCACCCGGCTGATGTTCTCGCCGATCGGGGCGGAGATATCGATCACGCCCGCCGCATCGGGACCGACCGCGATCTTGTGCATATAGAAAACCGCGGACGGGTCGAACATCGCGCCGCGCTCGGCGACCGCGAGCACCGCGATGGCGCCCGGCGAACCCTTCGACATCAGGGTGGTGCCGTCGATCGGGTCGACTGCGAAGTCGACTTCGGGACCGGTGCCGTCGCCGACCAGCTCACCGTTGTAGAGCATGGGCGCTTCATCCTTCTCGCCCTCACCGATGACCACGATGCCGCGCATGGAAACGGAGCTGACCAGCTGCCGCATGGCGTCGACGGCCGCACCGTCGCCGCCTTCCTTATCACCACGGCCGACCCAGCGGCCCGCGGCCATCGCACCGGCCTCGGTGACCCGGACCAGTTCGAGCGCGAGGTTGCGGTCCGGTGCCTCGCGGCGGCTGGGTGCGGGCGAAGATGCCGTCATTACGGTGTGCCTCCTACGGTCGTTGCTACCGCTGATTCTCTCAGAAGCGTGACCGTTCCCGATCAGGCACTACCCGTAGCGATTGCTTGCAGGTCGCTCGAAAAGGTCGGCTCCAGATCTCCGACCACCTCTACGGGAGCGGACCCGAACGGATGTGGATACTGGGAGCGTGTCGTACCAAAAACCGCGAATCCTGCACGACTACCGGGATCTGTTCTGGTCACTGATCCCGTTGGTGCTGATCGCCGGGGTCTTCGCCGGGCTCGCCAGCCAGTGCAGCTTCGCGGCGAAGGGGCCGACGCAGGGCCATATTCCGAACTTCGACGTGACGGCCGCGCTGGCCAACGATGCGAAGACGATGTCCTTCCCGATCCGCAATCCGAGCCTGCCCGAACACTGGACCCCGAACTCCGGCAGCCGCGACACGATCACCAGCACCGGCGGCGGGCCGGTCAGCACTGTTGGTTTCATCACACCGCAGGGCACCTACCTGCGGATGAGCCAGAGCAGCGCGACCGAGGAGGCGCTATCGCGCTTCGTACTCGGCTCCCGCTACGGCACCGGTACCGAGCAGGTCGGCGACCAGAAATGGGTCGTCTACGCCGAGCAGGGTTCCGAGACGGCGTGGATCGCCGACTTCGGCCAGTCCCGAGTGCTGATCACCGGCGCGGCCAATCACGCCGGGTTCACCACGCTGGCGGCCGCCATCGGCGCCGCCCAGCCGCTGGCGCGGTAGTCGGAGCGGCGCTAGGCACCGAGCTGTGTGATGCGAGAGTTCGCGCATGGGGATTGCGGTCATGAGTCCCACCGTGAGCGAATTTGTGCCACGAGAGGAAGTGGCTGCCTGTGCTGCCTGCTCAGCGGTGGCTGACTACGTTGACGATGGTGCCGCTGGGGTCGCGGACGAAAAAGCGGCGCACACCCCACTGTTCGTCGCGGAGGGGATAGACGATTTCGGCGCGCGCGGCGACCACGTCCGCGTATACAGCGTCGACATCCTCGACCTCGACGCTCATATCCGGTTGCGGCTGCTCGGCTTCCGGGCCGACCAGCAGGACCTGCGCGGTCGGGTTGGTCGGGGATGCCATCGTCACCACCCAGCCGAGGTCCATGGCCTCTTCGAAGCCGAGCCGCCGGTAGAACTCGCGGCTGGCCGCCATGTCCTCGGTGCGGATATCTGGGGTCGCGCGGCGGATGGTCATTCGTCGCCTTCGAGGTCGGTGCGCGAGAGCGCGTTCTCGACCCGCTGCCGCGCACCTGCCAAATGTTGCTCGCAGCGGGTGGCCAGCGCTTCGCCGCGCTCCCACAGTGCGAGGGATTCGTCCAGGTCGAGGCCGCCCTGTTCGAGCATTTTGACGACGTTGACCAGTTCGTCGCGGGCACGCTCGTAGCCGAAGGTGGAGATCTCGGCCAGTTCGTCGTCCTTGCCGGGATCGGCCAAGGTCAGTTCCTCCCTGTATCGGTCTTGCCCAATGCTCGGGTACCGAGCGCGGCGGCGGTAATGGCACCGTCGGCGACCCGGATCCGCAGCTGACTACCTGCGGGTGCGTCCTCGATCGAGCGGACCACATGCCGCTCCTTACCGCTGACGCGCTGCACGACAGCGTAGCCACGGGCCAGCGTCGCGGCCGGGCCCACCGCGGTGAGTTTCTCGCGCAGGTGCCGGGTTGCGGTGGTTTCGGTGCTGATCAGATGTTCGGCGGTGCGGCGGGCGGCGGTGCGCAGGCGTTCGATCTCGTCGTAGCGGCGGTCGAGTTCGCGCAGCGGATCGGCCAGTACCGGCCGGGAACGCAGCTGGGCCAATGCCCTGGTCTCGCGGTCTACCCAGCCGCGCAGTGCGGCGGCGGCGCGGTCGCGCATATCGCGGACTCCGGCCAGCTCGGCGGCCGCGTCGGGGACGATGCGTTTGGCGGCGTCGGTGGGCGTGGCAGCGCGCAGGTCGGCGACCAGATCGCACAGCGGGTTATCGGGTTCGTGCCCGATCGCGCTGACGATCGGTGTGGTCGCCGCGACGATCGCGCGGCACAGCGTCTCATCGGAGAACGGCAGCAGATCCTCAACGCTGCCACCACCGCGTGCCAGCACGATGACCTCGACGGCCGGATCGCGATCGAGTCCGGCCAGCGCCTGCACCATCTGCGGCACCGCGGTCGCCCCCTGCACCGCCGTATTTCGGATCTCGAAACGGACTGCGGGCCAACGGTTTCGGGCAACGGTCAGTACATCGCGCTCGGCGGCGCTGGCTCGACCGGTGATCAGGCCGATTGTCTTGGGCAGGAACGGGATCGGCCGCTTCAGCCGGGGATCGAAGAGTCCCTCCGCGGCGAGCAATGCCTTCAACCGTTCGATGCGGGCCAGTAGTTCCCCGATACCGACCGGGCGAATCTCCATGGCGCGCAACGAAATCGTGCCGCGACCGGTGAAGAACGCCAGCTTGCCGTAGGCCACAACCCGACTGCCCTCTTGCAGCGGGACCTCGGAGCGGCGGATGAGATCCGGATGACAGGTCACCGACAGCGACATATCGGCGGCGGTATCACGCAACACCAGGAATGCGGTGCTGGTGCCGGGACGCAGATTGATCTGGGTGATCTGGCCCTCCACCCAGATGCTGCCCAGCCGATCGATCCACTGTGCGACCTTGATGGCGACCGAACGCACCGGCCACGGGTGTTCGGCGGAGTTGGCGGGAGCCGCTCGGTCGGGTTGGCCGGCGGATTCCCGGCCAACCGTCGACGAAGACGCGGCTGGTTCGGGCGCACCCGCCTCCCGGCCACCGACCCCCGTCGAATCGCTCCGCGATGCTGGACTCATTGAGCCCGCACGGTGGCGATCCGGTTCGTCAGCATGGTCACGAACGGCGCCCTGGCACGCGTCTGCTGTTCGTACTCGAGCAGCGCGTTCAGATCCTCGACGGTCAGCATGCGCAGGCGTGCGCGCAGTTGGGCCAGAGTCATATTGGCGTAGTCGTAGCGGGTGGCCACCTCGGGCTCGACGATCTCGGGCTCGCGCTCGGGTGCCTCGGAAACCTCGGGCTCCGGCTGGGGTTCGGGCGCCTCGGAAACTTCGGTTTCCGGCACGGCGATGGTCTGTACCGGGGCGGCATGACCATTGGTCTCACCGACGCGGGCGGCATCGGCGGCGAAGTCGGTCGGTTCGTCCTCGGCGTAAAGGTCGAAACGGCTGGTGCGGGCGGGAGCGGTGAACTCCGGCTCGCTGTCCTCGTCGAAGGTGGCCCACTCGGGCTGCTCGACCGGGGTGTTCGTGAGACGGTCGAATACGCCGTCGCCCTTGAGGGCGAGGCTGGTCACGAACTGCTGGACGTGCATGGTGGTCTGCAGCATCTGGCTGATCGCGGTGATCGGGAAATTCATTGCGGCAGTTGGTAGCCGACGGGTTTCTTCGATGGCGTATGCGGCGGCGCCGGCGGCGACCCGGGCCAGGAACGGTGGTCGAAACATGCTCCTAGCCTGCCCGATACGGGATGTTCTGCAAAGCACTAGTGTCACAGACACATTGTTCTGCACCATTAGGCCGCAATTTCGCGCGGTATGAGTGTGTCGAGAACGACCTGACCGGGCGGCCCGCCATCCATCGGCCGCACGTAAGCTGAGGGGCATGTCTTCGGCCATCCCTTTGAACGTCGGAATCGCCCGCTCGGCCGGTTCCGGATCCGTCGATGCCGATGGTGGTAAGCGCGTGCTGCTAGCCGAACCACGCGGCTACTGCGCGGGTGTTGACCGTGCGGTCGAGACGGTGGAGAAGGCGCTCGAGAAGCACGGCGCGCCGATCTACGTGCGCAAGGAGATCGTGCACAACCGCCACGTGGTGGATACGCTGCGTGAGCAGGGTGTGATCTTCGTCGACGAGACCGACCAGGTGCCCGAGGGTGCGCTGGTCGTGTTCTCCGCGCACGGTGTCTCACCCGCGGTGCACGAGTCGGCGGCGTCGCGCAATCTGCGCACGATCGATGCGACCTGCCCGCTGGTGACCAAGGTGCATCAGGAGGCCAAGCGCTTCGCCCGCGACGACTACGACATTCTGCTGATCGGTCACGAGGGGCACGAGGAGGTCGAGGGCACCGCCGGGGAGGCACCCGAGCACGTGCAGCTCGTCGACGGTCCGGATGCGGTCGACCGGGTCACCGTGCGCGACGAGTCCAAGGTGATCTGGCTCTCCCAGACCACGCTCAGCGTCGACGAGACCATGGAGACGGTGCAGCGGCTGCGGCAGCGTTTCCCGACACTGCAGGATCCGCCGAGCGATGACATCTGCTACGCCACCTCGAACCGCCAGGTGGCGGTGAAGGCGATGGCACCCGAGTGCGATCTGGTGATCGTGGTCGGCTCGCGTAACTCGTCCAACTCGGTGCGGCTGGTCGAGGTTGCACTCGGTGCGGGCGCCAAGGCTGCCTACCTGGTCGACTTCGCCCGCGAGGTGGACCTGGCGTGGCTGGACGGGGTGCGCACGATCGGCGTCACCTCCGGTGCTTCGGTGCCCGACATCCTGGTGCGCGGTGTGCTGGATCTGCTCGCCGAGCATGGATTCGGGGATGTGCAGCCGGTCACGACGGCCAATGAGACGCTTGTCTTCGCACTGCCCAGGGAATTGCGCACTTCGCGTCGTTGAACTGTCCCAGCGATTCCACATAGTGCTGGCATTCGGGCTGGCCCCGAGAGCTGCGTGCCCTTGTATCACCGGGGCGCTGCAACGATTGTCAACCCTGCACGCAACGTTCGTATCCAGTGCTGCACTGGGGCCGTGCGATTTGTCTCGCTGAGCTGTGCCAATGGCTTTCACACAGCACTGGCATCCGCATTGTCCGGGGCTGTGCGCTTCGAACTATCGGCCTGTGCCAGCGGGATTCGGGCTGTCGTGAGCCATCGTTTCGGGCCGAGATCCGACGCCTCATGGAGGCAGCTGCGGATGAGAAACCCTCCGGTTAGAGGCTTTCCGGCCGCCGTCGCTCGGTCCGGCTCGAATCGCGTTCGCGATAGCGCACATTGGGCTGGGGATGGGGCGGCGGCACCTCGCCGCGCCGTCTTGTCGGCGCGGCGCGGCTCGCATCGGCCTCGGCCCGAGGGGCTGCCGCTGCTCGTGCGGCTCGTGTCGTGTCGCCTTCGCCCCGAGCGGTTGCCGCCGGTCGTGCGTCTCGGGGCGATTCGACCGCGCCCCGGCTCGCCGCGGCGCGGGTGCTCGAACGGCGCTCGCGGCTCGGGCGCTCGTCACCCCGGGCGCTCTTCGCGGCGCTGCCGACGCGCGGTGGGGTGTCTGCTACTTCCGAACTCCCGCGCCGGCTCGGGCGCGGCAGATGCAGATCGGTATCGAGGTCGGAGGTGTCGACCTGGGAACGGCGGGTGCGGCGGCGCGCGGCATTGGCGAGCGAACCGCCGTCGGCGCGCTCCGACCTGGGGCGTTTGGCAGCATTGCTGCGGCCCCAGCTGGTGCCGCGACGGGATTCGTCTGCGCGTCCCGTGGCTTCCTCGCGCCTGTGTAGCAGGATCCGCCCACCGGCGATGGCCAGCACCAGCACAGTGGCCAGCGCCATGATCGGGAAGCGATTGACCAGCGGGATCGCCAGATTCAGCAGGATGTCCTTGAGGCCGGTCGAGGCATGACCGATCAGCTGCTGATAAGCCAGCGGCACCGCGACGAACAGCAACAGCGGTGGCAGCACCATCGTCGTGAAGAGTCCGCGATAGCGAACGGCGAGCACAGCCGCGACGCAGCCCAGGACGTACAACGTGTTGAACGTCCCGGTCAGCTCGTTATTCTCGCCGTGGGCATCGATCAGGAACCCCAAAAACGCGCACGCCACCGCGATCAGAACCGCCGCCCCGGCCGGAATACCCGGCACCGAGGGCAGGATCGAACGATGCGGCGCGGGCACCCGGGTTCGGACACGTTGGGAAGCAGCCACACCATGACACTAACCGCCGCCGCGCTCGGTGGCGTTACGGCACGGCCGTCGCAGGGCTAATCGTCGGCGTCGGCGAAGCCGACCGCCCGCGGCAATGAATCCACCCGATGGATTGCGGGCACCTCCTGTTCGGCTATTTCAAGATCGTGCAGTTTGCGCGCGGTGACCATCACCCGCGACTCCACCGAGGCGACGGTGTAGTTGAAAGCGTCTACGGCCTTACCGAGTTGCGCGCCGAGGCGGTCCAGATGTCGTCCGGTCATGCCGAGCCGGTTGTAGAGCTCGCGACCCAATTGCTGAACAGTTGCCATATCGCGGGACAGCGCCTCCTGCCGCCATCCGAAGGCGACCGTACGCAGCAACGCGATCAAAGTCGTCGGAGTAGCGAGGATCACGTTGCGGCCGAACGCGTACTCGAGCAAGCCGGAATCGGTGGTCAGTGCGGCATCGAGGAACGGATCGCCCGGTACGAACAGCACCACGAACTCCGGCGCGGGATCGAAGGCCAGCCAATAGGCCTTATCCGCCAGCTGATCGATATGGGCACGCAGATGTTTGGCATGGCGGCCGAGTAGTTCGGCGCGCTCGTCCGGGTCGTCGGTCATGGTGGCGTCGAGATAGGCGGTGAACGGCACCTTGGCGTCCACCACGATCTGCCTGCCGCCCGCGAGATTGACCACGAGGTCCGGCCGCACCATGCCGGTGCGTTCGGTCGCGCCGTCGCTGCGCGCGGCCCGGCTCACCTGGGTGTCGAAATCGCAGTGCCTGGTCATGCCCGCCAGCTCCACCACCCGCTCCAACTGAATCTCACCCCAGCGCCCACGCACCTGCGGCGCGCGCAGCGCGGCCACCAGCTGACCGGTCTGGCTTGTGAGTTGATGTGACGTGCGCTGCATCCCCGCGACCTGTTCACGCAGACTCGAATAGGCATTGATTCGATGATGTTCGACCTGCTGAATGTGCTGGTTCAGCGCGCCGACGGCCTCGCGCAGCGGATCTACCATCGCGCCGATGGCATGCGAATGTCGGCGTGCCGCATCCTCATTCGCCGCGGTGAGCGATTGCCGCAGTAGCCGCTCGTTATCGGTGGTGGCGGCCAGTCTCGCCTCCGCGGCCGTCGCGCGCTGCCCGGCGCGCGCGGCATGTCCGAGCCAGCCCAGCCCTACCCCCGCGGCGAACACCAGCATCAGTGCGACGAGCATCGGTGCGGTCATAGTGCCGATAGTGCCGCATGACTCCGACAAGTTCGAAACCCGTGAGCAATCGGGCAGCAGCGCATCGACGAAAGGCCACGAGCCGCGGTTTCGAACTGATCGGTCGGTCATCGACGGAACGCAGCAACACCGATTGCGTGCTCTATTGCGAGGTCGGGTTCCTGCTCAGTTGACCACGACGGAGCGAGTCTTACGAACACGCCGCGCCCGCGCGGCAGAATTATTGAACTCTGTCGGTGCGATCGCCTACGGTTTCGCGACATGCGGATGCTGCACACCTCGGACTGGCACATCGGGCGCACATTCCATGGGGTCGATCTGCTCGTCGATCAGGCCGCCGGGCTCGCGGCCATTGCCGAATTGGTGTCGGCGGAATCCGTTGACGTCGTGGTACTGCCGGGGGACGTGTACGACCGATCGATTCCGAGCGCCGACGCGATCGCAGTGTGTATCCAGGGATTCGAAGCCATCCGCGCGGCGGGGGCACAGATCGTCGCGACCTCCGGCAATCACGATTCGCCGACACGTCTCGGTGCGGGTGCGAGTTTCGCGGCGGCGGGTGGGCTGCATCTGCGGACTACCGTCGCCGCCGCCGATCAGCCGGTGCTGTTGTCCGACGAGCACGGTGCGATCGCCTTTTACGGCATCCCGTATCTGGAGCCGGAGATCACCCGCGCCGAACTCGGTGTACCGCAAGCACGTTCGCACGCGGAGATTCTGGACGCGGTGATGAGCCGGATCCGCGCCGATATCGCCGAGCGTCCCGGCACCCGCACCGTGGTGCTGGCCCACGCCTTCGTTGTCGGTGGCGAGGCGACCGGATCCGAGCGTTCGATTTCGGTCGGCGGCGTGGAGACGGTGCCGCTGTCGGCATTCGACGGCATCGACTATGTGGCGCTCGGGCATCTGCATTCGCCGCAGACGCTCTCGGAATCGGTGCGCTATTCCGGTTCCCCGCTGCCCTATTCGTTCGCCGAGACCTCGCACCGGAAGGCGGTATGGCTCGTCGATCTGAACGCTTCCGGCCTGTATTCGGTGCAGCGCCGCAATCTTCCGCTCGTGCGGGGTTTGAGTCGTCTCACGGGTACCCTCGACGAATTACTCGGTGATGCAGCCTATTCCGACGCTGAGGAGCACTACGTCTCGGCGACGCTCACCGACTACGCCCGTCCCGTCGACGCGATGCGCAAACTGCGCGAGCGCTTCCCGCATGCGGTGCACGTGGAATGGTCGCGCCCGGAGGGCAACCCGGAATTGCGCTACCGTGAGCGCGTGCACGGCCGCCGCGATACCGAAGTAGCGCAGAGCTTCCTCACTGACGTCCGCGGGGAACCCACACCGGGTGAAATGGCCTGGCTGGAACGTGCGCTCGCCGCGGCGGTCGCCGAACCGGACCGGGCGGTGGCGGTACTGGACACGCTGGCCGGGGAACTCTCCGCGTGAGCGGCCCTCGGTTGACGTGTGGCCCGCTCAGACCGGTCACCAGTGGACATCGCTACGGCGAAGCCCTGGCGCGCATGCCGAAAACCCTTCGCGGCATTGGTTATCGCAACAGCTTTGCCTCGGGCGTAGGTTCCGGCAGCGGGCTTGCGCGAGGCGTCCGCGCGCTGAATGGGTTCCACGAGGACGAGGCCGACCCAGGACGTTTACTGGTGCTGCCCGCGACGTCGACCGCGTTCGACGGGGGCGCTGAATGAGGCTGCATCGGCTGGAGATGACCGCATTCGGCCCGTTCGCCGAAACTACGGTTGTCGACTTCGACACGCTCGGAGCGGATGGGCTGTTCCTGCTGCACGGGCAGACCGGGGCCGGAAAGACGACGGTGCTGGATGCTATCGCCTTCGCGTTGTACGGCAGCGTGCCGGGCGCACGCGGCGAGAGTAAGCGGCTGCATTCCGATCATGCCGACGAGCAGACGCCGCCCCGGGTCGTGCTGGAGGCAACGCTGGGTGGCCGACGAGTGCGGTTGACGCGCACGCCGGAATTCCAGCGGCCGAGCAAGCGAGCCAAAAGCGGTTGGGTCAAGGAGAATGCCGCCGCGACGCTGGAATGGTTGGACGGGCGCGGCGCGAACCTCGCTCGCCTGACCGATATCGGCGACGAAATCATCCGGCTGCTCGGCATGAGCGCGGACCAGTTCTTCCAAGTCGTGCTGCTGCCCCAGGGTGATTTCGCGCGATTTCTGCGTGCGGAGAACGAGGAGCGCGAGAAGCTGCTCGAAAAGCTTTTCGACACCGAGCGTTTCGGTAGTGCCGAACAGTGGTTGGCCGACAAACGTCGCGCCTCGGCAGCTGACGTGGAGTCGCGCAAGCAGGGCATCGATCGGTTGATCGCACAGGTCGCGGTGGCAGCGGGGGAGACGGTGGCCGAATCCGTCGGGCCATTGGAAGCGGTCGGCTGGTCGCAAGATCTGCTCGCGACCGCGCGTGCTGCGCTCACCATGACTGCGGCGGAAGCCGAACGGTGCCAACAGGAATCGGCGCGCATCAGGTCTCGTGCCGAGGAGCAACGCCGCTTGCACGAACTGCGTCGCCGCATGATCGCGGCCCGCGAGCGGCTCGACGAATACGCGGCCGCCGCCGGCCACCGCGCTGACCTGCAGGCCGAACTCGAATCAGCCCGCCGTGCCGCACCGGTCGCCGAGGCCATCGCTGAGGCGCGCGCCGCGGTAATGCACGCCAGGCGCAAATCGGACGAAACCCATCGCATCGCAGCACGATTGGCCGTACTGCTCGCCGATCCTGCCGGCTCGGACGTCGCCGGCAATGAGCTGATCACGGTCCAGTCCGGCCCGGACGGTACGCCGATTGTCGTCGCGGACACGGATGTCGATGCGGCGATTCTACGGTGGAGCGCCCAGATGGGCGCGCTCGACGAGGTTAGCGCCGATGCGACCACCGCGACCCGGCTTACTTCCGAACTGGCCACACTGCGCGACGAGGACACCGCTCTCACCGGCCGCGTGGACAAGCTGACCCGGATACGTCAGCAGCTGCCCGAATCGATCGCCACAATCGAGGCCCGGCTGCGCGAAACCACCGAGGCCGCAGCCAAACTGCCCACCCTGACCGCCGAATGCGAAAGCCTGCGGACCGCGGCACTGGCGGCGGTCGAACTCGCCGGTCGCAGAACAACTCTCGACCACGCACGGATCGAATTGGAGTCGACCCGCGCCACACACCTCGACGCCAAGGAACGCGTACTCGACTTGCGCGAACGCAGGCTGGCCGGGATGGCTGCCGAACTCGCCGGTCAGTTGACCGACGGGGAGCCGTGCACGGTCTGCGGCTCCGCCGACCATCCCGCACCGGCTCGCGCTGCGGCCAGCGCGGTATCCAAGGACGCCGAAGACGCGGCGGCCGCCGCGGAGCGCGCGGCCGAGGACGCACGCGACCGAGTGCTGGCCCGAATCACCGATCTGGAACGCGAAATCGACGCGCTCATCGCCCGCGGTGGCGATGCCGACCGCGTCGAATTGGCCGCCGCCCTGCGCGCCGCCACTGATCGCTACGAAGACGTGTCCGAACTCGCCGCCCTCTCCGACAGCCTCACGGCCGAACTGACCCGCCTGCGCACCGACGAATCGCGCCTGCACGACGAACTCCGCGAATCCGATACCCGCCGCGGCATCGTCACCACCCGCATCGCCGCCGCCACCGCGCGCCTCACCGAACTCACCGACCGCCTGCGCACTGCCGCAGGCGCCGACGAAACCATCGACCGCCGCCGCACCCGCCTCGACACCCTGATCGGCGACGCTACCGCCCTCCGCGACGCCCGCAACGACGAGTCGGCCGCAATCGAGCAGGTCACCATGATCGCTGACCGAGTTGAAAGCCTCGCTCTGGCAGCCGGTTTCATTATCGAGCAGGCAGCGGAGTCCGTCGCGAGCGGTGCGACGCCCGGTCAGGCGGCTGGTCCGGATGCGTCGCCGCGCACCGCTCCTGAGGGCGCAGGCAGTGGTGATGCGGTCATCGACGCCGACGCCGACGCCGACGCCGACGCCGACGCCGATGGTGCTGGTGCGGTCGCCGATGGTGCTGGTGCGGTCGCCGATTCGGCCGAGGCGAGTGTCGACCATCGGGAAGCCGCCGGTTCGGCGGTCGTCGAAGCCGACGCCCGGCCACGCGATGACGTGGCCTTGTTGAAGGCATACGCGCGAGTGGTCACCGCGGCCTCGCGAACTGCCCAGCGGCAGAGTCAGATCGAAGCGGAGCTGGTCGCCGCCGATCGGGCTCGTGCGCATGCCGAGGCAGTCCTGGCCGAGCCGGAGATCCAGGCCGCGGCGTCAACCGAACCCGGCGATCTCGAGGAGTTGGAGTCTGCCGTGGCCGCCGCGCAGACCCAGCTGAATGCCGCGGTCGCCGCGCATGCGGAGACCGCTCGACGGGTGAACCTGCTGGAGGATTTGGGCGGTCAGCTGTGGGCCGCGGTCGATCGGATCGCCCCGGTGCAGCGCGCCCATGAGGAACTTGCCGCGCTCGCCGAGGTTGTTGCGGGCCGAGGCGCGAACAATCGCCGAATGTCGTTGCGTTCCTATGTACTTGCCGCCCGGCTGGAAGAGGTGGCATTGGCGGGTTCGGTTCGCCTGCGCCGAATGTCGGGCGGTCGCTACGAATTCGTGCACTCCGACAAGGCAGGCCCGCGTGGCCGTCGCGGTGGCCTCGGCCTCGATATCCGCGACGACTACACCGGCGCCGTCCGCCCCGCCAAGACCCTTTCCGGCGGCGAATCATTCATGGCCGCGCTGTCATTGGCTCTCGGCCTCGCCGATACCGTGGCAGCCGAATCCGGCGGCGTGGTGCTCGACACCATCTTCATCGACGAGGGTTTCGGCGGACTCGATGCCGACACCCTCGACGCGGTCATGGGAGTTCTGGACGAACTCCGTGCGGGCGGGCGCGTGGTCGGCGTGGTCAGCCACGTCGACGAGATGCGCCAGCGAATTCCGAGCCGCCTGCACGTCATACGCGGGCGAGCGGGTTCCCAACTCCGCACCACCGTCGCCTGAGTAAACGGTTACGGGTCCCCGCGGCTGCTGGCTCGTCCAGGCCCACCGTGGCGGTAATGGCGGATTTCCGCTAGCGTTCGGTGCGGGTTGCTGCCATTGTGGATTGGGTGACGATCACGGCTTTGGATTTCGAACGCTGCTATCGGGCGGTGTCGACCCGGGACTCCCGATTCGACGGCCAGTTCTTCACCGCCGTGCGAACTACCGGAATCTATTGCCGCCCTTCATGTCCGGCGATTACGCCGAAACCGACCAACGTGACGTTCCTGCCGACGGCCGCCGCCGCGCAGCAGGCCGGATACCGGGCCTGCCGCCGCTGCCTGCCCGATGCCGCACCCGGATCGCCGCTGTGGAATACCCGCGCAGATCTGGCCGCGCGGGCGATGCGACTCATCGGCGACGGCGTCATCGAGCGCGGCGGCGTGCCCGCACTGGCCGCCACGCTGGGCTATTCGCAGCGCCAGCTCACTCGGGTGCTGACCACCGAACTGGGGGCCGGTCCATTGGCGCTGGCCAGGGCGCATCGCGCGCACACCGCGCGGCTGCTGATCCAGACCACGAATATGCCGATGTCCGATATCGCCTTCGCGGCCGGATTCGCCAGTATTCGCCAGTTCAACGACACCGTCCGCGAGGTGTTCGCGGTCAGTCCGACGACCATGCGCACCGAGGCGCAGCGGGTGACGCGCTCCAACAGCCACTTGGTGCCCGCCTCCAACGGCTCGCTGACGCTGCGGCTGCCTTTCCGCGAGCCGCTGGACCGCGGCTGGCTCGAATGGTTCCTCTCCTCGCACGTCGTGGCGGGCATGGAGCTATGGGAGGACCGCGCATACACCAGGAGCCTGCGCACCCCACACGGATATGCGACGACGCGGCTGAGTTTCCAGCGTGACCACGTGCGCGCCGAACTGTCGCTGCACGATATGCGCGATCTCGCACCGACTGTCGCACGCTTGCGCCATCTGCTGGACCTGGATGCGGACCCGGTAGGAATCGATGAGGCGCTCGGCGTGGTGCCCGCCGACACCGACGTTATCGAGACATCCGGGCGAGATCTCCCGGACGTCGGTGCGGCACCGGCCGACCATCCCTTCAATGTCGGGGTGGTCGCCCGCCGTGCCCGAGCCCGCCCACCGTTCACTCCCGGCATCCGGGTGCCCGGCTCCCTAGATGGTCCGGAGTTATTGCTGCGCACCATGATCGGTCAGCAGATTTCGGTGTCCGCCGCCGCGACGCACACTGCTCGTCTGGTCGAGGCGCTCGGCGAACCGATCGACGGACCGGTCGCGCGCTTGTTCCCGACTCCGGCCTCGATCGCCGACCGCGGAGCCGAGGTATTGACGGGTCCGGCGCGGCGGACCCGCTCGATTATCGGCGTGGCCTCGGCTCTCGCCTCCGGCGATCTGGTGCTGCACCAGGGCCGCCCCGCCACCGACCTCCGCCGCGACCTGTTGGCTCTGGAGGGCGTCGGACCGTGGACCGCCGATTACGTGACCATGCGACTGCTGGCCGATCCCGACGTCCTGCTCGACACCGATCTCGTTGTCCGCCAGGGCGCTACCCTCCTCGGCGTCGATCTCACCGATACCGCGCGCTGGGCGCCGTGGCGTTCATATCTATCCATGCACCTGTGGAAGGCCGCGCTCGCCGGTCGCAAGGCAGTACCACCGAAAGCATCCCCGACGAAAGTGAAGACCCGATCGTGACAACCGATTTCGCGACATCCGACACCCCGATCGGGCCGTTCACCGCACTGGTCGACGTCGATGGTGCCGTACTCGCCTCCGGCTGGACCGCCGACGCCGAGAACTTGCGGCAGTTGATCCACCCGAGTCTGCGGCCCAGCGAGCTTCGCAGGCGTGCTGACCTCGGCGAGGTGACCCGCGCGATCACCGCCTACCACCGCGGCGAACTGGCCGCGATCGACGCGATCGAGGTGCGCCAGCAATCCGGTGAATTCCTGGTGCACGCATGGGAAGTGCTGCGCAAGATCCCGGCGGGCGATCCGGTCACCTACACCGAATACGCCGCCATCTCCGGCCGTCCCGACGCCACCCGCGCCGCGGCCAATGCCTGCGCCCGCAATGCCGCGGCATTGTTCGTGCCCTGCCACCGAGTGCTGCGCATCGGCGGCGCGCTCGGTGGCTTCCGCTGGGGGCTGCCGGTGAAACGCTGGCTGTTGGACCACGAAGGCGGCACGTCCGACGTCCAGTTGCGCATGGCGTAGACCGACACGTTCTACACCTAGGTGCGCCTCGAATCATCTTGCGCTGGGAGCCGGTTTCGGCCCACTCGGGGCGACGGACTCAACGTATCGGCAGCTCGATCACGCCGAATAGCGAGCTCAACAGCAGCGATTCTGTGGATTGCTGTCCGCGTCGGCATGCCGTCGACGCCAATACTCCCGCTCGGACGGAATTTCACATCCAGGGTGATTGCGCTGCAGATGGTCCACATAGCGCTGGTAATCCTGCCCGCCCAGCACCGCATTGAACCACGAAACGAATGCGCGACCCCTTGTGGCACAGGCACTTGCGGCCAGTCGCAGACGCCGAATGACGGCCGGTCGAGGTGACCGGCCGTCATTCGGCTGAGCTGCTGCGGTCAATGTGCTGGGGTTTCCGCCGTCGTGCCCTTGGTATGTGCGGCGCCCGGTGCCCGGACCTGCCCCGATTCGATCAGGGCATCCCATTCCTTCTGCACCGCCTTCTCTTCCGCGGTGGCGATGAAGCCGCGCGGTGCGAAGATCTTCGACGGTTCATCCGGCGTTTCACTGCTCGGTCCGCCGCCCGCCCGCCAGGCACGGAAGCAGACCACCACACCGACCACCGCGACGACCAGCACCAACACCGCGAAGATGATCGACAACGTGCCCTGGATGAACGTATTGCGCACGACCTTGTCCATATCGTCGGCAGTCTTCGCCGGTGCCAACAACTTTCCGGCATCACGGGCGGCACTATAGTTATCGTGCTGCTTCCAGTAGCCGATCTTCGGATCGGCGGAGAAGATCTTCTGCCAAGAGGCCGTCATCGTCACGATCAGATCCCAGATCAGCGGCAGCGCGGGAATCCACGCCCACTTCACCAGGCCCTTCTTGATCAGAATGGTCAGCACGACGGTGAGTGCGATCGCGGCCAGCAGCTGGTTGGAGATGCCGAACAGCGGATAGAGCGTGTAGATGCCGCCGAGCGGATCGGTGACACCCATCAGCAGCACCGAACCCCAGGCCGCCACCACGATGGCCGAGCACACCCATGCGCCTGGCCGCCACGACGGATCCTTGAACTTCTTCGCCGGGCCACCAAGGTTGCCGAGTGAGTCCGAGAGCATGAAGCGCGCGACACGGGTACCGGCGTCGATGGTGGTGAGGATGAACAGCGCCTCGAACATGATCGCGAAGTGGTACCAGAACGCCTTCATCCCGGAGCCGCCGAGGAATCCGGACATCACCTGGGACATGCCGACCGCCAGCGTCGGCGCGCCACCGGTGCGCGAGATGATGCTGGTCTCTCCGACATCCTTGGCCGTCTGGGTCAGCTCACCCGCGGTGACCGGATCACCGCTCAGACCAAGGGTATTGGTGTAGGCGGCGGCCTTCTCGGCGGTTCCGCCGGTGAGACCCGCGCCCGCGTTCATGGCGAAGTACAGGTGCTGGTCGATGATGCTCGCGGTGATCATCGCCATGATCGCGACGAACGACTCCATCAGCATGCCGCCGTAGCCGATCATGCGCGCATGCGATTGCTTCTCCAGCAGTTTGGGCGTGGTGCCGGAGGAGACCAGGGCGTGGAATCCGGACAGCGCGCCACAGGCGATGGTGATGAACAGGAACGGGAACAGGCTGCCCGCGAAGGACGGACCGTTGCTGTTGTGCGCGAACTGCGACACCGCGGGCGCTTTCAGCACCGGCATGGTGAACACGATGCCGAGCGCGAGCAGGCCGATGGTGCCGATCTTCATGAACGTCGACAGGTAATCGCGCGGTGCGAGCAGTAGCCACACCGGCAGTACCGAGGCGATGAAACCGTAGACGATCAGCAGCCAGGCGATCGTTGTGCCGGACAGCGTGAACAGGTCACGGCCCCAACCGGACTCGGAAACCCAACGGCCGGAGATGATCACGAACAGCAGCAGCGCGAAGCCGACGATCGATACCTCGCCGACCCGGCCCGGCCGCACGAAGCGCAGGTACAGGCCCATGAACAGGGCGATCGGGATGGTCATGCCGATGGAGAACACACCCCATGGGCTGCCGCCGTGCAGCGCGCCGTCCGGACCCTTGACCGCGGCCAGCGCCTGCACGACCACGATGCCGAGCACCGCGAGCAGGATCATCATGATCACCAGTACCGCGACGATCGCGGCGACACCGCCGATCGGACCGAGTTCGTCACGGGCCATCTGCCCGAGGCTGCGCCCACGCCGCTTCGACGAGGCCCACAGCACCAGGTAGTCCTGCACCGCGCCGGCGAGGACGACGCCGACGATGATCCAGATGGTGCCCGGCAGATAACCCATCTGCGCGGCCAGCACCGGTCCGACCAGTGGACCGGCGCCCGCGATGGCGGCGAAGTGATGCCCGAAGAGCACCCGCCGATCCATCGGCATGTAGTCCTTGCCGTTCTCCAATTCCTCGGCGGGCGTGGCCACATCGTCGCGCGGCTTGGTGATCCGGTATTCGATCAGCCTGGCGTAGAACTGGTAGGCGGTCACATAGGTGCACACCGCCGCGATCACGATCCACACCGCGTTCACGTTCTCACCGCGGGAGATGGCGAGGACGGCCCAGGCTATCGCTCCGACGACTGCGATCGCCCCGAAGATCGCCTTCTTCCGTGGCGTGATCGTGGAGTGATCGACCACCCCGACGGGCGGCAGATCGGGATCCGTCCGCAAATATTCGATTGTCGCCATCCGCTTACTCTCCTGAAAAACGCGCAGGATCCTGCTCAAACATCTGACAACGTATCCGATTGGTGATGTCGATCGGGCTCGTTTCCGATCGGCTTTGGACAACGTTAAGTTTTGTTCGTGTGTCGGCCATCACCTCGGTGTTGCCGAACGTATGCTGCCATGCGATTCCGCCAAACTCCACACCCGCCTGGAGGAGGGCCTCGTTGCGCAGGCGCACGCTGCTCGGCTCGATGCTGACCGCGCCGCTGCTCGCCGGCACCGGCTGTGGATCCGATGACGACGCGCTGACTTTCTTCTTCCAGGCGAGGCCCGAGGAGACGCGGGTCCGGCTGAAGATCATCGACGAGTTCCAGCAGCGG
The DNA here is from genome assembly GCF_044458825.1 of Nocardia sp. NPDC050412. Lineage (NCBI taxonomy): Bacteria > Bacillati > Actinomycetota > Actinomycetes > Mycobacteriales > Nocardiaceae > Nocardia > Nocardia sp. NPDC050412. The sequence goes on along the minus strand of NZ_JBITIJ010000006.1, from coordinate 270,403 downwards.
CATCCGGAGATCCGGATTCGCACCATCATGTCCGGGCCGGATCCGCTGCAGCAGATGCTGACCTACTGCGCGGGTGGCAAATGTCCCGACGTCATGATGGCGTGGGAGTTGCTTTATGCCGGACTCGCCGAGCGCGGGGTGCTGCTGGATCTGCGCACGCTGCTCGGTCGGGAGCCCGAATACGCTGCCGCACTGCGTGCCGACAGTTATCCGGCGCTCTATGACACCTTCACCTATGGCGGCGGGCAATATGCGCTGCCGGAACAGTGGTCGGGGGTGTTTCTGTACTACAACCGGAAGCTTTTCGCCGAAGCCGGAGTGACCGCGCCGACGCGGTGGCGCGATGCCTGGTCTTTCGCCGAATTCCTCGATGCTGCAAGGGCACTCACGCGGCGAGAGTCATCCGAGCGGAACCGGCAGTGGGGTTTCGCCGATGCCTGGGTGCCGTACTTCTCGGCCGCGTGTTTCGGTATGAACAATGGGGCGGAGTGGTTCTCGCCGTCGGTGGATCCGACCAGGACCAATCTCGGCGATCCGCGGTTCGCCGAGGGGTTCCAGTTCTATGCTGATCTCTCGGTTCGCCATCGGGTCGCGCCGAAAGTCGCCGATCAGCAGTCGGTTTCGGCTCCCGATCTGTTCCGGCGAGGACGGGCGGCAATGGCGATGGGTGGGCATTGGCTGTATTCGGAGTTCGCCGGACAGGACGATTTGCCCATCGATGTCACGGTGCTGCCGGCCGGCCCGCATGGCGGGCCTGGGGCGATTACCGATGTGGGGAGTACCGGGTTGTCGATCGCCGCCGATAGTCCGCGCATCGAACAAGCTTGGGAATTCGTCAAATTCGCGACCGGGCCGGTGGGGCAAGCGATTATCGCCTCCTCCGGTCTGTTCGTGCCGGTGTTGAAATCCGCAATGGACTCTACTGGATTCGCGAATGCGCATCGCGAGATACGCAATCTTCAAGTGCTCACGGAGGGGCCGGAGAATTCGCGACCGCTGCCGGTTACCCCGGTTTGGGGCAAGGTTTCCGCGCTGCTCGAACGCGGTGGCAATCGGGTGCTACGCGGAGCTGCCACCGCGGAGTCCGAGAGTGCGTCCCTGACTGCCGATATCAATACCCTTCTGGAACCCTCATGAAACTGATTCGAGCGCGGCTGGCGCGGCGGCGTGAGCGGGCGGGCTGGATGTTCGTGGCACCGAATCTAGCTGCGGTGCTGGTGTTCTTGCTGGTTCCGCTCGCGGTATCGCTGTATCTGAGTCTGCACTCGTGGGACTTGTTCAGTGCACCACGGTTCGTGGGGATTGCGAACTATCGGCGGTTGTTCGCATCGGATCCGTTGTTCCTCATCGCATTACGCAATACCGCGGTGTTCACCGTGTTGACACTGGTGCCGACGGTGGTGATCGGGCTCGCGGTAGCGGCGGTGCTCAATCGAAAGCTGGCCGGTATCGGCATCTTTCGAACCATCGCGTTCCTGCCGCTGGTCGCCTCGACCGTGGCCATGGCCGTGGTGTGGCGCTTCATCTTCACCACCGATGACGGTCTGCTCAACATTATGCTCGGCTGGGTCGGCTTCGATCCGGTTCCGTGGCTCACCGACCCGGATTGGGCGCTGATTTCGCTGAGCACCGTGACCGTATGGAAGAGTGTGCCTTTCGCAACGGTCATCCTGCTGGCGGCTATGCAGGGCGTGCCCGCGACGCTGTACGAGGCAGCGCGCATCGACGGCGCGGGGGCGCTGCGGCGGTTCTGGTCGGTGACACTGCCGTTGATTCGTGGGCCGCTGTCTTTTGTTTTCGTCATCACCATCATCAACTCGGTGCAGGCCTTCGATCAGGCCTATGCCTTGACCGGCGGTAATGGCGGGCCGGAGACCGGGACATACCTGCTCGGAATCATGTTGTTCCAGAACGCCTTCGGATTCTACGAGATCGGCTATGCGGCAGCGCTGGCCTGGGTGATCTTCGCGATCCTGCTGGTGCTGACGCTCTTACAACTGCGGTTCGCGCGCCGGTCGGAGGTCGAGTTGTGAATGCGCACGAGGTGGTTCGGTCGCTTCCGGTGCGGATCGTTGTGCGGGCGCGCAGTACCAGCCGGGTGGAGCGGGCCATTCTGCGCCGGACGGTGCGCGGCATCCTGATTTACGTGGCGCTCGTTGGTGTCGCCTGGTGTGCGTTGTTTCCGATCCTGTGGGCATTGTCGGGTTCGTTGAAGCGCGATGGCGAAATCACCGAGCCGACACTGATTCCCGCGCGTCCGCAGTGGTCCAACTACGGGAAGGTCTTCGACCTACTGCCGCTCGGGCGGATGCTGCTCAATACCGCGTGCTATGCGTTATGTGTCACGGCCGGGCAGGTATTCTTCTGCTCGCTGGCTGGATATGCATTCGCGCGCTTGCGATTTCGTGGTCGCGACGTACTTTTTCTCGCCTACCTCGGCACGCTTATGGTGCCTTTGACGGTTACCGTAATCCCGCAATTCCTGATCATGCGTGCCTTCGGCTGGGTGGACACGCCGTGGGCAATGATTGTTCCCGGCCTGTTCGGCAGCGCATTCGGCACCTATCTGATGCGCCAGTTCTTCCGAACGTTGCCTGCCGAGCTCGAGGAAGCGGCGATCGTCGACGGGTGCACGACCTGGCAGGTGTTCTGGCGAGTCTTGTTGCCGCACACCCGTCCTGGGCTCATGGTCCTCGGTGTGCTGACCTGGATCACCGTTTGGAACGACTTTCTGTGGCCGCTGATCATGATCCAGCGCAATGACATCGCCACCGCCACATTAGGTCTGGTCCGGCTGCAAGGCCAATACCATACGCAATGGCCGATTCTCATGGCCGCGGCCGTGGTCATTCTGCTGCCACTGGTGGTCGTCTACGCGATCGCGCAACGGGCGTTCGTGCGCGGCATCGCGGCATCGGGTCTCGGCGGGCGTTGACGGCCGCGCCGACGGCGGCCGTCGTTCTTACTCGCCCCAGTAGGTGCCGAAGCTCCAGAGGTTGCCCTCCGGATCACGGACGGTGAAGCCGCGCGAGCCGTAGTCCTCATCGCGCAGACCGCGCACCACCTCCGCGCCCGCGGCGACCGCACGATCGTGCAGGGCATCGGGTTCCTCGCAGACGAGGTAGATCGAGTCGGTGCCCGGTCCCCGTTCACAGAACGGGTTATCGCCCTTGCCGATGGAACTGAACATGATTCCGCCGCCGAGCGGCCAGCGCAGTTGGCCGTGCTCGATGAACGACGCATCGTCCTCCCTGGCGAACAGCGCGACTTCTTCGAAGCCGAATGCACTGGTCAGGAAGGCCACTGCCGCGCGAGCGTCGGTGAAATTGAGGCACGGCCATACGGCGGTGCGGGTTGTTGTCTGTGCTGAACCTGTTGGTGTTGTCATGGATCCAGCCTCACGTGCGGGACCCCTCCGGGTCTTGGACGGATGGAATCTCCTCCGCGAGCCATGCGGTGGGGCTGCAACCGGCCAGTTCCGCGAAGTCGCGGTTGAGGTGGGCCTGATCGTAATATCCGCAGGTCGCGGCCACCTGCGCGATCGTCACATAGGACGGTGTGTGCCCGATCATCCGCCTCGCGCGTTCGAAACGGGCGATCCGAGCGGCGAGCTTCGGGCTGAGCCCGAACTCCGCACCGAAGCGTCGCGCCAGATGCTGGCGGCTCCAACCGATCTCCTCGGCGAGCGGGCCGATCTGGGCCGCACCGTCGGATTGGACCAAAGTGCGCCAAGCCCAAGTCAATTCGGGTGTCACCAGGCGATCGTGACAGGCCAGCGCGGTCAAAACCCGATCACAGGCGGCGAACCGCTCCGGCCAGGACGGCAACTCCTGCAATTGCTCCCACAGCTGCCGCCCGACCGGTCCCGCCACCTCGGCGCATTCCACCGAGGTGTTCCACAGCGCACTCGCGGGCATCCCGAACAGGGCTCGGCTCCCGAGCGGCGTCAACTCGATCCCGATCCCCTCCTGATAGCCATTGTGCGAAATAACCGCCGAACTGGCCTGCAACCCGCTCAGCACGCACCGGTAGTCCTGCGGCGACTGCAGCGAATCCGTCTGCGCCACAACGTCGATACTCGGCCCGATCGACACGATGAACGTCATATGCCGAGACGGCAGTCCCCGATGCAACCCGGACGCAAACCCGCTCAGTCGATACCCGACGTACCCATCGATGTACGCCGCGAGCGCAGGTGCCGGGCGCGCCGTCACCACTTCGGTGGTCGGCTCCATACCGGCCAACGCTACGCCGCCGGTCGGCTAGCGCGAGGTGAGTCAGCCGGCAACGTTGATGTGGTGGTGGATCGACTGCGGGTCCGCCGCCAGCTCGAGCAGGCACGCGGCCAGGTCCTCGCGGCTGATCCGGATGCCGAATGTCACGTTGCGGTCGACCGCGGTTTTGTAGGAACCCTTCGCTGGATGGTCAGTGAGCTGCGGTGCTCGCACGATCGTCCAATCCAGTTCGGTATCGCGCGTCGCCTGTTCGGCCGCGGCCATATCGTCGAGGCTGTGCCGCAGCAGCGGACGCAGAATGAGCGGCTTCACTACGAAGCGGGTGAACCAATCGTCGCCCGGTCCAGCGATTCTCGCGCTATTACTGATCAGGATCAGCCGCCGTGCACCCACCGATGCCATGGCCTTGGTGATGGCGAGTGTTGCGTCGGTGGCGACCGTCGTCGGGCCTTTGTCCCGTGATCCGATGGTGTCGAGCACCGCGTCGGCGCCCCGGACGGCCATAGCGATGTCGTCGGGATTCATGATGTCGGCCGTGATCGCGCGCAGTTGTGGATGATCTGTCATGGCGTGCTGGCCGCGGACGACAGCGGTCACCTCGTGGCCGGCCGTGAGTGCCTGTCGCACGAGATGTCCGCCGGTGCGTCCGGTCGCTCCGAAGATCGTGAGTCGCATGTTGAGCCCTTCAGGTTGGTGAGTATTTACTAACCTAGGATGGGTGAGTACTTACTAACCTGTCAACCGGGAGGCCGCATGGGCACGCGCGACCAGATCCTCGACGCCGCGGCGCAGATCATGCGCAACCGCGGCGTGGTGGAGGCCACGACCAAGGAGATCGCCAAGGCGGCGGGCTACTCCGAAGCCGCGCTCTACAAGCACTTCAGCGATAAAGAGGACCTGATTCTGAACGTCCTCCAACACCGTATGCCCGGCCCCGCCGCGACCCGACCCGAACCGGGATCCGCCACGGTCGAAGCCAATCTCGCCGCACTCGCCCGCGCCGCCCTGGCCTTCTATCAGCAATCCCTACCCCTGCTCGGCGGACTACTCGCACAACCCAAACGCATGGCGGCGCATCGCGATTCGATGCGTCGGCACGGCGCGGGCCCCGGCCACGCCATCGCCGGAATCGCCGCTTACCTGCGTGCCGAACAGCAACTCGGCCGAGTCGACCCCGAAGTCGACGTCGACACCGCAGCCGCACTCCTCGACGGCACCTGCTTCCACCAGGCCTTTCTGCGCTTCTACGAGGAGGGCCCGGATGCCACCCCCGCCCCGGACGAACTTGCCGAGGACCTGGCGCAGACGCTCGTACGTGGGCTCGGATCGTAGTGCCGCTCACCCTGCGGCCGCGGCGGTGAGATTTCGCACTCGGCGCGGTAAGTGGATGAGGGTTGTCGCAGCGCCGGGCTACCTTTACCTCTCCTAAGGATTTTTGGAGGTGTGATGCGGCGGGTGCAATACCAGCACAGCGGTGGCCCGGAGGTACTCGAGGTGGTGTCGGCCGATGTGCCGACGCCGGGCCCCGGGGAACTGCTGGTCCGGGTCGAGGCGGTTGGTGTGACGCTGCCGGTCGTTCGTAAGGTGCGTGAGCCGCGGGAGCCGATCGCGCTGGGCGGCGAGGTCGCGGGCGAGGTGGTCGCTGTTGGTGAGGGCGTGACCACATGTATGCCCGGCTACCGCGTCACCGGTCTGGTCTTCGGCCACGGCTATGCCGACTACGCGCTGCTATCCGCCGCGATGGCATCGCCGGTTCCCGACGGCGCCTCGGCCGTCGACGCGGTCGCGCTGGTCCGCAGCGGTTTGGTCGCACTCGGTGCGCTCGATGCCGCGAATGCCAAGCCGGAGGAGTCCGCCCTGATCACGGCCGCCGCCAGTGGTGTCGGGCATCTCGCCCTGCAGCTCGCGCGGGTGCGCGGGGCCGCACGAGTGGTGGCGGCGGTCTCCGACCTCGCCAAGACCGACTTCCTGCGCGGCCTCGGCGCCGACGAAGTCGTCGCGTACGACCAGGAATCATGGGGCGAACCCGTCGATTACGTCCTCGACGCTGTCGGGGGCGACCTTCTCACCCCGGCAATCGCGGCAGTGGCCCCAGGCGGCCGACTCGTCGCCTACAGCTCCGGCGGCGGCACCATCCAGGCCTACGACCTGCTAGTCGGCGCGAAATCGGTCATCGGCTTCCAAATGGCCCGCATCGCCCGCAACTCCCCGGATCGCTACGAACATTGGCGCCAAGAACTCTGGCAATACTTCGCCTCCGGCCTCCTGCGCCCGGTCGTCCACGCGGAATTCCCCTTGGCAGACGCCGCCGAGGCCCACGCCGTCATCGAGAACCGCTCGAACCTCGGCAAGGTCGTCCTGATTCCCTGACGAAGTCAGCGTGCGTCCGGGTGCGTCACGGGCGAGACCGTCACCAGATCCTCGAGTCCTACGAAGTCCGCCGGGTTGACGGTGTACAGCGCCAGTCCATGCGCGGACGCTATCGCGGCGATCATCAGATCGATCCGGCGCGGCTTCGGATTCCGCCCCGCTGCGAGCACCGCCGCGACGACATGGCCATAACGGCGTGCTACGCGCGTATCGAACGGCAGCGGCTCGAACAATGCCTCTGCGTTTTGGACTCGTTCGATTCGGCGGGCGCGCTCGCCGGGGTCGGTCGTGAAGTGCGGCCCTGCGGCGAGTTCGGCCATTGTGATCGAGCTGATGACAATTTCGGCAGGCAGTTCGTCTGGGTCGACGGCGTCGATGAGGATCAAGACATTGCTATCGACCAAGCCTCGCTCGCGGACGGTAGTCATGAATCGCTTCCGGGCGCGAATTCCCCACGGCGGTAGGCGCGGTCATAGGGGTCGTACAACGAGTCATCGACGAAGTCTTGGTCGTCGCTGCCCGACAGCCCTGCGAACGCGGCGATCGTCTCGTCACGAGGCACCGCCGTACGCCGCCGCGCGGGGCGGTGCGGCACCAGATCGGCAACCGCCGCGCCATCGACGGTGACGGTGTACGACTGTCCGGCTCGGACCTCGCGCAGAATTCGGCTGGCCTCGTTGCGGAGTTCACGCTGCGGGATCTCAGGCAGCTCGGCGGGTATGCCCATGTACCCACCATATCGGCAATGCCTACGGTCATGCTACGGATGCGCTACGGCAATGTGGGCGGCTCGCTCGGCCGCTGCCGAAGCTCTACTTCTTGCCGCGTAGACTCTCTCTCTCGTGAGTCTCACCCTCGGAATCGTCGGCCTGCCCAACGTCGGAAAGTCGACGCTGTTCAATGCGCTGACCAAGAACGACGTGCTTGCCGCGAACTATCCGTTCGCGACCATCGAGCCGAACGTCGGGGTGGTTGCGCTGCCCGACCCGCGACTGGACAAGCTGGCCGAGATCTTCGGCTCCCAGCGCATCCTGCCCGCCACGGTGTCGTTCGTCGACATCGCGGGCATCGTGAAGGGCGCTTCCGAGGGCGCCGGACTCGGCAACAAATTCCTTGCCAACATCCGTGAAGCCGATGCCATCTGCCAGGTGGTGCGAGTCTTCGCCGACGATGATGTGGTGCACGTCGACGGGCGCGTCGATCCGCTCGCCGATATCGAGGTGATCGAAACCGAGCTGATCATCGCCGATATGCAGACGCTGGAAAAGGCGATCCCGCGGCTGGAGAAGGAAGCCAAGGTCAAAAAGGACCGCAAGCCGCTGCTCGACGCGGCCAAGGCCGCCCAGGAAGTTCTCGACAGCGGCAAAACCCTCTTCTCCGCCCGCGCCCAACTGGATGGCGAACTGCTGAAAGAACTTTCGCTGCTCACCACCAAGCCGTTCCTCTACGTGTTCAACGCCGACGAGTCCGTGCTCACCGACGAGGCCAAGGTCGCCGAACTGAAAGCCGCTGTCGCACCGGCGGATTCGGTCTTCCTCGATGCCAAAGTGGAAGCCGAACTCCTCGAACTCGACGACGAATCCGCCCTGGAACTGCTCGAATCCATCGGCCAATCCGAGCCCGGCCTGCACGCCTTGGCCCGCACCGGCTTCCACACCCTGGGCCTGCAGACTTACCTCACCGCAGGTCCAAAAGAGGCCCGCGCCTGGACAATCCACCAAGGCGACACCGCCCCCAAGGCCGCCGGCGTAATCCACACCGACTTCGAACGAGGCTTCATCAAGGCCGAAGTAGTCGCCTACGACGACCTCATCGCCGCCGGCTCCATGGCCGCCGCCAAGGCCGCAGGCAGGGTCCGCATGGAAGGTAAGGACTACGTCATGACCGACGGCGACGTAGTCGAGTTCCGTTTCAACGTATAGCGTTTCAGCTTCTGTGAAGAAGTAGGGCGGCGCGTGTATCGCTGCTGCTGGTAGAGACTCTGCTGAGCCCCCATCCGGTGTCGGGGTGGGGGCTCAGTCGTTTTCTCTGGCACCGCACGCTGGGCGGTTCGGTCGTCGCGGTATGCGGCTACGAGCGGACGTTGGGTAGAAACCCGGCCGGACGCCCGACGGCGTCTCACCCGACACTTCCGAACATTTGCGCTCAGAGCTGTAGCGACTGGGTGCCGAGGACGGCGGCGAGCGCCAGGCGGTCGGCGTCCTCGGTGCCGGGCTCGGCGGTGTAGACGCTGATACGCAGGTCGTCCAAGGCAACGAGCAGTGTGTCGCAGTCGAGGGCGATCCGACCGACCGCCGGGTGGTCGATGGTCTTGCGCCGGGATGGGGCGGCCAGGGACGGCGGGGCTTCGACTTCCCAGAGTTCGGCGAACCGCGCGCTACCGCCGGCCAGGTCGGCGACCAGGCGCCGCAGCGCGCGGTCGGCGGGGTAGCGCGACGCGGTCAGGCGCAGGTCGGCCACGAGCCGGGCTTCGTGTTCGGCCTGTTCGCGCGGGGTGTGCACGACCCGCGAGGGCAGCCGGGTGAGGTTGCGCCAGACGGCGTTGCGTTCCAGCCCGCGCCAGGTGGTCGTGTCGCCCATGAGCGCGTGGTACGGCGCATTGGCAAGCACGAGCGTCCAAGTGGCGTCGTAGACCACCACCGGCGTGTGCGACAGCCGGTCGAGCAGCCGCTGCACACTGGGGGTGACCCGCGACGGCACGACGTCCGGGCCGGGCGCGGCGTACCCGGCCAGCCGGTATAGCAGGTCACGTTCGGTGTCGGCCAGGCGCAGCGCGCGGGCCAGCGACTCCACGACCTGCGTCGACGGCGCGGTCGCGCGTCCCTGCTCGAGGCGGGTCAGGTAGTCGGCCGAGATGCCGGCGAGCGCGGCCAGTTCTTCGCGGCGCAACCCGTTGGCCCGGCGCCGCCGGCCTGCCGAGACACCGACGGCCTCGGGTGCCACCCGGTCGCGCCAGCGACGCACCGTCCGGCCGAACTCCCACGCTTCCACGCGGTCCATTCTGGACGAGTCTGCACCGGTTGTCCTGGTCCTGACGGTCCTACGAAAACCGGACGACTGGCTGCGACCCGCTCGCGCTCGCAGGCTGGAGCCATGACCGAACCCGGAACCGTCCTCATCACCGGCCCCACGCGCAACCTGGGCCGCCACGCCGTGCTGGCCATGGCCGACCGCCCGGACGGGCAGCGACCCGACCTGCTGCTCGTCGGCCGCGCCGGGCGTGACCTGACCGCGGTCGCCGACGAGGCTCGTGCCCTTGGGGCGCGCGTCCACGAGATCGGCTGCGACCTGGCGAGCCTGGCGGAGGTCCGTGCCGCCGCGGCTACCGCTCACGGCCTCCTCGCCCACGGTGCCGTCCGTCCGCTGCGCGCGCTGGTTGCCAACGCCGGCACCATGTCGGCCGACACCCGGCGGGTCTCGGCCGACGGCTACGAGCTGACTTTCGCCGTCAACCACCTCGCCCACGCACAGCTCATCGGCGACCTGCTCATCTCGTTCACCGCCCCGGCGCGGGTCGTGCTGGTCGGCTCGAACACCTACCACGCCAACTTCTGGCGCAAGCTGCTACACGTGGCCGAGGCCGAGTGGACCGACCCCGTCGAGCTCGCCCGCCCGGCCGGTGGTGAGCGAACCCCGGGCATGGAGGCCTCCGGCATCGCCTACTCCAACGCCAAGCTCGCGATCCTCTATTACGCCCACGAGTTGCAGCGTCAGGCCGGCCCGGGGATCAACGTGTCCGTGTTCGAGCCGGGCTGGATGCCCGGCACCGCGCTGGGTCGCGGCGCCCCCGCGGCGTTCCAGGCGATGAGCCGCGCCCTGGGGCGGATTCCCGGGGTCTCGACGCCGCAGCGCTCGGGGCCGCTGCTGGCCGCGATGGCCCTCGACAAGCGGTGGGCACACCTGCGTGACGGCGCGTTCGTCGTGAAGACCAAGCTGACCGAGGTTCAGCCAGTGGCCCACGACCGCGGCCGGGAGCGGCGCCTGTGGGAGGCGACCGCCGAGCTGTTGGAACGCGCAGGCACGTCGCCTACCCCGGACACAAAGATATGACCGGCGAGCCCGACACACGATCAGCGGCATAGAAAGACGTTCTGTGCGTCAGTTGCCCCCTTGAACTCGGCGGAAGAGGATGTGTTGGGGCGCAGTCGGTTTCGCTGTCGGCCGCGCCCATGCTGGCCGGTTCGGTCAGCGCGGTATGCGGTTACGAGGGTGTGTTGACCACCGATAGAATCGGTCCGGGACGATACCGGCCTTATCCGCTGCCGATGCCTAGAACTCGCAGTACATGACGTGCGGGCTGACTCTCCCCAGCGTGGGGTGGCGAAACGCATCAGGCACGGTTCCCGTGATCTCGAACCCCAGACGCTGGTAGAGGTCAACCGCCCGGTGGTTGCGCTCTGCCACCGCGTTGAACTGTATGCCTGCGAACCGGTGTTCCTTCGCCCGCCCGATCACAAATCGGCACAAGGCGGCCGAGGAACCACGGTGTCGCAGCGGTGTCGGCTAGAGACGTATCGCGGTGCGGACGAGGTCGGCGACGGCTTTGGATCTGCTGTGTGGTGGCCAGGCGATGACGGTCGTGACCGCTGGTGCGTCCGGCACCGGCACGATCGCGTGATCGTCGCGTAGCTGGGTTCGGACCGACTCGGGCATGATTGCGCAGGTTCGTCCGAGCGCGATCAGTTGGGCCAGTTGGGTGTGGTTGCGAACCTGCGGGCCAGGGCCGTCGGGATAGCTCCCGTCCCGTCGGGGCCAGCGCGGCAGGGGCAGATCCGTCAGGGCAGAGACCTCGGCTAACGACATGTGGGGCCGGTAGGCGAGGGGGTGGCCCGCGGGCAGGACCAAGACCTGCTGTTCGGTGTGCAGATCCTCGGTGTCGAATCCTGCGGTCGTGTCGAAGGGCCGGTGGAGCAGGGCGACGTCGGCACGGCCGTCGCGCAGCAGTCCCTCCTGCTCGCCGGGCCCACACAGCATCACCTCGACGGTGACAGCGCCCGGTTCGGCAGCGTAGGCGTCCAGCAGCTTCGATAGCAGTTCGCTGGACGCTCCGGCCTTCGTGGCCAGCACCACACCGGGCCGATCGGCGGCGCGGCGGGTGCGCCGCTCCGCGGCTTCGACCGCGTCGAGCGCGGCGCGGGCCTCCCGCAAAAGCACCGACCCGGCCTCGGTCAGGGCGATTGAGCGAGTGGTGCGGTGCAGCAGAACCACGCCAAGCCGCCGCTCGAGCTGTTGGATCGCCCGTGATAGCGGTGGTTGCGCCATGGCGAGTCGCTGTGCCGCTCGCCCGAAATGCAACTCCTCCGCGACGGCGACGAAGTATCGCAACTCCCGCGTCTCCACCATGTCATCGTATCCGGCGCTCACCGCCACCAATACCCGTGCGGTATGAGCGGCCACCCAGCTGGTGTTGGACGCACCACCCGAGACCGAACCAGGATCGACGGTATGAGTGAACAGACAATCGCGCTGGTGACCGGTGCGAACAAGGGAATCGGATACGAGATCGCGGCGGGTCTAGGCGCCCTCGGCTGGCGAATCGGTGTGGGCGCGCGCGATGGACAACGCCGCGACACGGCGGTGGAGAAATTACGCGCGGCTGGGACCGATGCATTCGGCGTTCCGCTCGATGTGACCGACGACGCGAGCGTGGCCGCCGCGGCCGATCTGATCGCCGACCGCGCCGGGGGGCTCGACGTCCTGGTCAACAACGCCGCGATCACCGGCGGCATGCCACAGGAACCCACCTTGGTCGATCCCGCGACCGTGCGAGCTGCCGTGGAAACCAACGTGATCGGGGTCATCCGTGTCACCAACGCGATGCTGCCCATGTTGCGCGGTTCGGCAGCACCGAGGATCGTGAACATGTCCAGCAGCGTCGGCTCTCTCACGCTGCAGACCACGCCCGGCACCGTCACGGGCCCGATTTGCGCTGCGTACGCGGCATCGAAGACCTTCCTGAACGCAGTCACCGTCCAATACGTCAAGGAACTGGGCGACACCAACATCCTGATCAACGCCGGCTGCCCCGGTTTCACCGCCACCGACCTCAACGGCTTCCGCGGCGTCCGAACCCCCCAACAGGGCGCGGCGATCGCGATTCACCTCGCCACCTTGCCCGACGACGGACCGACCGGCGGATTCTTTTCCGACGCTGGAACAGTGCCCTGGTGACAGACTCACAGGAGGACCCCGTGCCACTGCGAGTGAACCCCGCATACCGCACGTCCGGGTTCACCTCACCAACCGCCCCAGGTTTTCGGCGAGGGCGGCGGCGAGTCCGATCTCGTGGGCGATGATGTGATCGGCATGCCATTCGGAGTCGGCTCCGTACATGATCACGTCGTCGCTTTCCCGGGCAATCCACAGGCCACTTCCGGTGCCGCATCCGTTGCCCGAGAGTGCGCCGATGTCGATCGGGCACAACGTGATCGGCCGTCCCCGGTACTCTGCCACCCGCGCGATGTATTCCGTTATGTCCCATGGGTGGGGGATCGGTACCAGGCGACCCAGCTCCTCGAATCGCGCGGCGAGATCCTCCATTACGCCTTCCCTCGTTGATCACGTCACCCATGCCGATATTGCGGTGAGCGTAGTCGCCTACGGAGCATTGCCGCGGAAGTGGCCTGTCGCGCAAGCATTCTGGCCACCGCACCGAACGAGGATGCAGCTGGCGCGAATACGGAGCATCGAGGCTGCGCGGCTGCGCCCGGTGCAGCGCCATCATGCTGGGGCTGCGGGCGGCCATTCCTGCGGCTCGACATTTGCCGGCTTCACCGCGACGTCCTGATCCCAGTCGAATTCCGGGCCGATAGCGTTCACCCTGCCTGGCATTGCTCGATTGTGACCGACTTCGGCACTGCGCCGCACAGTAGGGGGTCAGTCGTGCGCGGTGCGGGGTTGGAGTATGACGACCGGGATTTCGCGTTCGGTCCATGCTTGGTAGGTGTCGAAGTCGGCGTAGGCGTCGACCAGCTTCGGCCATAGGCGCGCGCGTTGGTCCGAGTCGGCGGTTACTGCGCGCACAGCATGGCGTTCGCGGCCGATCTGGATGTGGGTCTCGGGGGCGGCACAAAGGTTGTGGTACCACTGCGGGTGTTTGGCGAGGCCGCCCTGGGACGCGACGATAACCGTGTCGGCGCGATCGGTGATGTAGAGCAGCGGCGTGGTGTATGTGCTCCCGGATTTCCGGCCTCGATGTTCGAGCAGCAGAGTCGGGACCGGCTTGCGGAATCCGGCACCGATGCGCCATTTTCCGCCGACGCGTCCACCGGTGCGTTGGTAGACCCAAACTTGGGCTTTACCTGTGTATTTGAAGATCTTCGGCAATACGGGGGAGTCGAGTTGTTTGGGGCGTGGAGGGGTCATAGTTTTCCTTCGATCCGGCTGAGGTAGCTTGACAATACATCTAGTCCTATGTGTATGGTCAAGCGATCGCGATGACCTCGGCGCGTCCGCGGCGCGGAACTTCGCACTTACCTCAGCACCCGGGGTGCCCCAGCACTCAGCTCCGCGGGGTAGCGCGGTAGTCAGTTGACGCCGAGCGGTGGCCGGTGCAGGACGAGTTCGGTGGTGTGGGTCCGGTACGCGGCGGGAGCGTCGTCCCGGTCGGCGACCAACCCGACACCGACGGCGGACCCCGCCGCGCCGACTCCGACCACGGTCTTACGACCGACTGAATTTTTGGAGCATGGGATATGTGCGGTGGCGTTCGTATGTGTGAGCGATTGGGAGTGCCGGAGTAGGATCGACCTGGTCGGGGACGGATTTTGTTCGATGCGAAATGTCGAGGATCGGACGGTCTGAATTGTAGAGTGCGTGCGCGATCCGTCATGGTTCGGAGGATTGATCATGTTTCGTATTTCGCTATTTATTGCTGCTGCAGCTGCGGTGCTGTTTCCGGTGAGTGCGCAGGCTGATCCGGATGATCCTGGGATGCCTTGTGGGGATCAGATGGTCATGAATACGCATCGGGAGTGCGTTCAGATCGGCAGCTTTTGTACGTTGTCGGATGGGATGATCATCGGGAATATTGGGCCCGACGGGCGGTGCGTGATTCCCGGTACGAATATTTGATTGTAAATCCGCTGTTGCACCTGATTCGAGTCAGGTGCAGGGGGTTTCGTGTCGGTGCGGGCGAAAGGTGATGGGGTCAGCGGCCTCTGGGGTATTTGGTTACTACGGTGCCGTCGGTGTTGGCGGCTAGGTAGGCGCCGCCGTAGTCGTCGGTCAGGTAGACCATGACGGTTGGCTGGTCGTTGTTGAAGGTCCAGGCTGGGTCGACGATTACGTAGCGCAGGGTGGGGGTGGGTATACCGAGGCTTTCGTCGGCGGTCCGGAATAGGTCGGGGAGGATGTCCCAGTTGATCGAGCTCAGCTTTACGGTGGCCTTGTCCGAGAGCGGGCCGCCCGCGCCCTTTCGGGTGGCTGTTCCGTCGCGATAGACGAACAGGTCGTAGAGGTCGGGTTTGTTTTTGACCGGTGCGCCGACGTTGGCATAGGTCGGATAGAACGTTGCTTCGTTGAATTCTTGGCTGCCGGAGACCTTTTCGAGCGCGGCTATGGCCTGCCGGATGCCGGTCGGGGTCAGGAGGTCGACGGCTTTGCCGGTTACGGGTGCTCCGGACGTCGGGAATGCGGCTCGGCTTGTGGCGGGGAATTCACCGGTCGTGGGGGGATTGCTCGGATTGGCCTGGTTGCCGGTCGAATCGGGGCGCAGGACCACTATCGTGATCGTGGCGACGACGGCAACGATGACTGCGGCGGCCGCGAAGCCGGCGACGATCCCGCGTGAGAGTGGTTTGCGTGCAGGGGGATTCGTGAAGCCATGGGGGTACGTGGCGGGTGCCATGCCGCTGGGGCCGTGCAACTCGTCAACTGAGCCGGGCGAATTGAAGGCACCGGGGGCATTGCCCGCGCCTCGCGAATTGAATCCGCCCGGTGCATAGGGTGTGTCGGCCGCTCCGCGTGCGCTGAATGCGCCTGATGCGTTGCCCGCGTCTGGCGTGCTGAATCCGCCAGGCGTGTTGGGCGCGCTTGGCGTTTCGGATCCGCCGCGCGCATTTCCCGCACCGGGGGTGTCGAATGCGCTGGGAGTGCTGAAGCCGCCAGGGCCATAGGCTGGTGGGCTGACGGCGGCATGGGCCGCGCCTAGGGGGTTGGATCCGGCCGGCGCGCCGGCCGCACTCTGCCCGCCAAACCCACTCTGCCCGGCAAAAGCCTGCGGGCCACTGCCCGCCCCCGGTCCATCAATAGCCCCTGGACCCCTGCCTGCATCGGGTTCACCAAGAACTCCCGGCCCACTCCTCGCACCCGCCCCACCGAACACCCCCGGCGCACCGCCGAACCCAATCGCCTGCGCAAGCATCAGATCCACCTGCTCGGCACTCGGCCGACGATCCGGATCAGGCACCAACAGTGCCGTCAAAACCGCGGTCAACACCCCAGCCCGCTGCGGCGGCGGCACCTCCCCTCTGATGACGGCAGCAAGTGTGGCCACTGTGGACTCCCGCCGCATCGGGTGAAACCCCTCCACCGCGAAGTACAGCAGCAAACCGAACGACCAAAGGTCGGAGGCGGTGTGTCCCTCCTGGCCGCTGAGCCGTTCCGGCGCAACATAATCCAGCGAGCCGACCACGCTGCCGGTGGAGGTCAAACCGTTCATGCCGTTGATGGCGGCGATACCGAAATCGGTCAGGACCGGTGAACCGTCTTCGCGCAGTAGCACATTCGCGGGTTTGATGTCGCGGTGCAGTACACCGACTTGATGTGCGGCACGGAGGGCGGCGAGGATGCCACGGCCGAGGAGCACCGCTTGCAACGGCGGCATCGGCCCACCTGCCAGGTGATCGGCGAGACTTTGTCCGCGAACCAGTTCCATGACGATCCACGGATGTGCGACTTCGGGCGAATCCACGATGTGGTGGATGGCGACGACATTCGGATGACCGATCCGGGCCAGCGCCCTGGCCTCCCGCAACACCCGCTCGCGGTGCACGCCGGGCGAGCCTGCGCCATCCGTCTCAGCCCGCACTTCTTTGAGCGCGACCTCGCGATGCAGCGCGAGGTCATATGCGCGCCACACCGTCCCCATACCGCCGCTGCCGAGCGGCTCGAGCAACTCGAAACGCCCGTCGACCACTGCACGCTCGGAAATCACGGCGCAAGCCTATGGTATTGCCGCGCCCATGCGACATAGGTGTTTCACATCCATCATCCAGTGGAGATGAGACGGTCCAGTCCGGCGAGGATGTTGTCGCGCAGATTGGGCCAGGCGGTGTCGCGCGCCCGGGCTGACGCCCGCGATTTCGGCAACGCCGCGGGGAACCGCGCTACTTCCCGCTGCCGACCAACTGGTCGAAGAAGGCGCGGTAGCTGCGCAGCGCCAGTCGCAGATCCTCGGTGTCGCCGTCCTCCTCGCGCGACCACAGCCGTTCCAGCGACTGCTTGCGCTCGGCCAGTGTGGCGGACAACTGCTGAACCGTCGCCATGACCAGATCGTCGGCCTGCGTCACCGCATCGTGGGGGTTGTCCACGAAACTGCCCTGCACCTGCCGCCATGCGGTGCGCAAGCGCTCAACATCGGCAGCATCGATGAGCGGCTGATCGCCGATCTCCTGTGGCCCTGTGGCAGCGCTCCCGCCTGCTGCCGCGCGTTGGTCTGCCGCTGTGCGTTGCTCTGCGGCCGTGCTCCTGCCCGCGGCTTCGCTCCTGCCCGCGGCTTCGCGCTGGTCTGTGGCCGCGTCTGTGCCTGCCGCGGTGCTCCCACCCGCGCCCGTGTGCTGGTCTGTGGTGGTGCCCCTGTCTGTGGCGGTGCCCTCACCTGTGGCCGTGCGCTCGTTCGTGGCCGCGCTTTCGCCCGCCGGCGTGCGCTCGCTTGCGGCCGCGCCCTCACCCGCCGCCGCGCCCTTGCCCTCAGCCCCGCTGACCGCCGAGGTATCGCCGCCCCCACTCGCCTCAGCTTCCGATATCGGTGCCGGCCCATACGACGCAGCCGAATCGGTCTCGGTGCCGGTCCGTGTCGCGGTAGGCGAAACCCCCTCCGGTACTTCGGCTTCCAGATTCCGCCGCCGCTCCTGCTCCGTGCTCATCGCTTTGCATCCTTCCTGTCCTCCGGCGCGCCGCCGAGCAGGTCCTCGAACAACTCGCGGTACTGCACCACCGCGAAACGCATGTCCTCGGTGGAGATTCGGGTATCGGAGCGCCGGACCGCGATCTCGTGTGCGGCGCGATAGTGGCCCACCGTCGCCGCGTGCTCGACGGACAGATCGGCCAGTTGCTGGTCATACCCTTCGGTGGGATAGCCGCGCTCGGCCATGATGTCGGCGACAAGCACATCGGCCGCCGTTACCGCATCCGCCGGAGCGTCGACGAAGCGTTCCTGCATCTGCGCCCACTCGGTGCGATACCGCTGTTTTTCCTGCTCGGACAGCTCCCGTATATCGAGTTCGGCGTGGCGCCGCTCCCGTCCGCTCAGCTCACGGTCAGTGGCCTTACGGCTGTCCAGCTCTTGCATGGTCCGGTCGTATTCGGGCCCGAACTTCTTGCGCAGTCGCCTTTGCCGCAGCATCGGCCAAGCCGCGACCATCAACCCGGCCGCGACCAGCACCACCACCACGACGACCACTATTGCTATTACTGCAGAAGACACCCGATCCTCCTAGCCCAGACGGTCGTGTCGTCCACGTAATGCCTCGCCAGCGGCCATCCAAACCTCAGGAACGCACGTCAACTGGCTCTGGAGCGGGCAGTGGTGCTTCGCTGCGAGTGTTCAGCCAGGCACCGATGAACATGAGTGCGGCGCCGAGCGTCTGCGTCGGTGAGATGGACTCCCCGAGCAACATCCACGCACAGCTGAGGCCGAAGGCGGGCACCAAAAACATGGCCGCGGAGGCGGTCGCCGGACCGATCTGACTCACCGCGCGGTAGTAGAGGACATATGCGAGGGCGGTGGGCAGCGCACCCAGATAGGCCTGATTGAGCCAGAATCCGAAGTCCAGCTCCGACCACCGAACGTCGGAGAGTTCGGGAGCGGCGATGAGTCCGAGCGCGAGTGTGCCCGCGGCGGTGGCGTACACGGTGACGGTCGGGGCGGACAACCGAGACAACAGTGGCGCTCCGAGCATCGTGTAACCAGCCCAGCAGGCCGCCGCCGCGAGGAAGACGAGATCGCCGAGCAGTCGATGGGAGCCGGTCTCGGGGATGCCGAGAATGAACACGCCCGCGCCGGCAACGGCCACGGTCAGCCCGACCATTCGGATGCGCGACAACCGAGTGCGGCCGAGCAATGCCGTCACGGCGACCGTGAAAATAGGTGCCGCCATCGGAACAATCACGCTGCCGTCCGCGGCGGGAGCCAGGGCAAGCCCGAGAAAGAACAGAAAGTTGTAGCCGAATACGCCGACCAGCCCGATCCCTGCCGCGCGAGCGGCATCCGGGGCGGGTAGCCGCGGCGCCCGCAGCACGATGAGCAGCACAACCGTGCCGATCAGGAACCGCAGAAATCCGGCGACCGCGTGCGGCACCTCGTTCACCGCAAGTTTCGAGGAGGCGAACGCACTGCCCCACAACGCCATGACCAGTATCAATAGCAATCGGATACGCACAGCTCGATCATCGGCGGGGGTCGCGCCCGAGTATTGAACGCTGGTGCGGCGACAATGGACAGGTGACCGAGCGTGAATGGGTCGACTACCGGCGAATGGCGGACCGCTCGGTTGAGGTCATGCACGCGCATTTCGAACGGCACGTCTACGACCTGCACAGTCACGAGACGTATTCGTTCGGACTGACCGAATTCGGCGCACAGACCTTCGACTGCCGCGGCGCCACGCGCACCAGTGCCGCGGGCATGGTGATGGCATTCAATCCGGACGAGCCACACGACGGCCACAGCACGACCGAACTCGGATTCACCTACTGGATCGCGCATATCGGATCGGAGTTGATCACCGATCTGCTTTCCGACCGTGCGGGCCGCCCGATCGGTCTGCCATTGTTCGCCGACCCGGTGCTCCGCGATCCGGTGCTTTTATCGGCGCTGCGCAAGCTTTGTGCGAGTCTGATCGGCCCCGCGACCGAACTCGCCGCCGACGAGGCATTGGCCGCCTCGGTCGCGGCACTGGTGCAGCGCGGCACCCGAACGCCGACGAGAACCGCTGTGGTGCAGGCCAGTTCGGTAGCCGATATCGCGCGACGGGTCCGCGCCGTGCTGCACGATCGCCATCTCGATCCCATCTCCATGGACGATCTGGCCGAGGCCGCCGAATGCAGCAGATTCGCGCTGTATCGCGCCTTCCGCGCCAATTACGGTCTGGCGCCGAGCGATTACCAACGGCTGCTGCGCCTACGCACGGCTCGCAGATTGATCGTCGCGGGGCGACCGATCAGTCAGGCGGCGATCGAAGCCGGATTCGCCGATCAAGCTCATCTGACCCGCTGGTTCCGGCGCTGCTACGGCATTACCCCCGGCGTGTATTTCGAAGCGGGTCAGGGCTCGACGGGTTCGAGCGTCGCACCGGTGAATGTCACGAAATCCGGTCCCTCGGTGAAACTTTCGGAATCTTCCTCACCGATGTAGAGGTCCAGATGCCGTGGGCCGCCGAGTCCCGGCGTGAATTCGTCGCCGATCGTCCAAGTCGCGGCAGTGAATTTGCCGCATACGCTCTCGGGCCCCGCTGCTCCACAACCGGTGAGCCGCAACCGAGTTCCCGGTTCGATGCCATCTGCCGCGGCACTCTCGAAGGGATGCAGCGCCTCGCCTCGGGTGTCCCTCGGTTCGGTGTCGAGCCAGAAACCGACATCGTAGGACCAATTCAGGTATTGACCCGCGTGCTCGCCGCTGGTGATCCGGCCGGTGCCCTCATCGCGCACCACATCGACGAAATCCTCTGGTAGCGAGCCGATTTCAACACTGGCATCGGTACATTCGAGATCGCTACAGCCGCGCACGGTTTCGAGTGGGCCGGAGTGATAGGACTCGACGGCGGTGTAGTACACCGTCACCGTCCAGCCGTTCCATTCATCGGCCTCGGTATCGAGTCCGCAGCCGACGGCGAGCGGCGACGTCACGAACAGCGACGCCGCGACCACCCCGTACCCGAACCTCACCGCAGCGATATTGCCCGACGTCGCGGGCGCCGCGCCACTCGCCCTAGTGGGCGGCGGGCGGGCGCGGCCACGGGTTCTCTTCGAGATGCTCTATCGACATATTGAACCGGGAGATGAGCCCGCTCATTTGCGTGATGTCGGCGGCGGTCCAGTCGGCGACGACCGCGCCGATGCCCTCCTGACTCTGCTCGCGATCGGCGGCCACCAATTCCAGGCCCTTGGCGCTGGCGCGGATCTTGCGGGCAATACCGCCGTCCGGATCGGGAACGCGCTCGACCAGTCCCTGCTTCAGCATCGCGGCGACCTGCCGGTTGATGGTGGAGATATCGAGCTGGAAGGCCTCCGACAGCTCGCGCAGGCTCAGGGGAGCGTCCATTTCCAGTCTGGTGAGGATCAAATACGCCGATCGGTCGAGCTGGAATCCGGGCCGGCGCAGCAGCGAGGCCGGGAAGTGTCGGGAGAGTAGGGTCAGCTCGAAGACGAGGCGGGTGAGCGCATCGTCATCCTCGGGACCTGATTCGGACATGGCCCACACTATGTCGGCTGAATCACGCCGATTGCAAATTGTGCACGATACATAAGATATGTACCGTACATATTCATGTCTGTTGCCGCCGACGTGTCTTCGACCGTCACCGAGGACGACGCTGCGCGCCGCCCCACATCCGGTCTGCTCATCGCGACCCTCGGCATGGTCGGTGTCGTCGTCTCGCTGATGCAGACGCTGGTCATTCCGATCATTCCCACCCTGCCGACGCTGCTGGACACCTCGGCGTCCAATGCGTCCTGGGTGATCACCGCGACCCTGCTGGCCGGTGCCGTGGCAACCCCGATCAGTGGCCGACTCGGCGATATGTTCGGCAAACGCCGGGTGCTGTTCGCCAATCTGGTGTTGCTGGTCGCCGGCTCGGTGGTGTGCGCGCTGTTCTCCTCGCTGGTTCCCGAAATCATCGGGCGCTCGCTGCAGGGCGCGGCGGTCGGCGCGATCCCGCTCGGCATCAGCATCATGCGTGACGAATTGCCCGCCGAGAAGGTGGGTTCCGCGATGGCGATCATGAGTGCCACGCTCGGTGTCGGTGGTGCGCTCGGTCTGCCGCTGGCGGCGGCGATCGCGCAGAATGCGGACTGGCACATGCTGTTCTGGACCGCGGGCGGGCTCGGTGTCGTCTGTGCCGCACTGGTTTTCGTCTTTGTACCGGAGTCTCCGGTGCGCACGCCCGCTCGTTTCGATTTCGGTGGTGCGGTCGGTCTGTCGATTGCATTGTTGGCCTTGCTGATTCCGATTACCAAGGGCGCGGACTGGGGCTGGGGCAGTGCGAGCACGCTCGGCCTGTTCGCACTGTCGGTAGTGGTATTCCTCATCTGGGGCTTCTTCGAACTGAAGCAGCGCTCGCCGCTGGTCGACCTGCGGGTTTCGGCGCGGCCGCGGGTGCTGTTCACCAACTTCGCTTCCATCGCGGTCGGATTCGCGCTCTACGGCATGTCGCTGACCTTCCCGCAGCTGATGATGGCGCCGGAACAGACCGGATACGGGTTCGGGCTGTCCATGGTCAATGCCGGATTGGCGCTGGCCCCAACGGGATTCGTCATGATTCTGCTGTCGCCGGTCTCGGCGCGGCTGTCGGCGGCCCGCGGCCCGAAGGTCACGCTGGCGCTCGGTTCGGCGGTGATCGCGGTCGGTTATCTGTGTGCCGTGGTGTTGATGAACAGCGTCTGGGAGCTCATGATCGCGGCGATGATCGTCGCGGGTGGTGTCGGTCTGGCCTATGCCGCGATGCCCGCGCTGATCATGGGCGCGGTGCCGCTCACCGAGACCGCCGCGGCCAACGGCCTCAATTCGCTGATGCGCTCGATCGGCACCTCGACCTCGGCGGCGGTGATGAGCGTCGTGCTCGCCCATATGACGATGCAACTCGGCCCGCACGTGCTGCCCTCGCGCGACGGCTTCCACACCACATTCCTGATCGCCACGGCCGCGGCCCTGGTCGCCATCGTGCTCACGCTGGTGATTCCGATGCGCAAGGCAGCCGATGCCGCCGACAAGGCCGGGCACGCCTGATCATTCGAACGACGACGGGGCCGATCCGCAATGGCGAGGATCGGCCCCGTCGTCGTTCGATGGCCGGATCGAGCACCTGACCGGCCACGCATTCGGGCCGTTGAATGGCCACCTGGGTGACGAGCCGGCCGCCGAGGCGGATCAGTCGATCGGCACCAGCGTGTACATCCACCACGGCCGCCGCGAGAATTCGGACATGAAGACGTTCAAGATCATTCGGCGCGGTTCGCGGCGTGCCGGATCGCGCACGTGGATCCATGGCCGGGCGATATCAGCCGGTGCCACATCGGTGAGCCACAGTTGCTCCCACTCCGGCGCCGACCGGCAGGCAGAGATGATCTTGTCCAACCGCTCCTGCGGCACCAGGCCCGGTGCCATCATCCGCAGCGCGTACACCATCAGATGCGCTTCCTTGTGCCACTCGTGCACGGCTTGTCTGGCGTCCGGATTCAGCATCGTCCACTCGAGGATATTGTCGCCGGGCTCGAGCCCGGGAAATAGCCGCAGATAAGCGGAGTTCGCCGCGACCAGATCGAAGGTAGGCACGATCTGGAACCAGGCGGGCTGGGCGATGCTGCGCAAAGTGCGCAGATCGGTGGGCAGCGGCACGCTCGGCACGGGACCGTAGGTATCCGGAAACTGGCTCGCCTGCGTGAGGCTCACGATGTGGTCGCGGAAGAACACCGGTACACCCAGCGCATCGAACAACCGGCCCAGCGTTGCCGAGGTGGGCGCGACCACGCCCTGTTCGAAATCCTCGATCACCGACTGCGGGAATCCGGTGGCCACGGCCATCGCGGCGTGCGTGAGCCCGGCTGCTGCACGGCGCTCGCGCAGATAGCGGGCGATCGAAGGGCGGGTGTCCGCCATGGTGATATGCCTCCTGATTCCCTCGGGATCAAGAGCTGATCCACCGTTCACGTACCCGCTACAACCTAACTTCGACCGAAAAGCCTTGCCGCGACGTTGGATAACGCTAAGGTGCCAGTTCGACCGACTCGGTATAACGCCGTGCGAGGGTGCGCAGGTGCGCAACCAGTTCCGGCGGGCCCTCGACCCGGAAGTCCATCATGAGCATGCTCAGGTAGATGGCAATGGTCTCGAGGGCATCCGCGCCGGTCAGCAGGATGCAGGTATCGGCGTCGACGGCCTCGACCACGCCGACAGCCGGGTTTACCCGGGCGATTACCGTCTCGGCGGGTGCCAGGACCGTCACCCGGGCGTGCACTTTCCAACCCGTGCTGGCGATATCGCGCATGACGAAGGCCACCAGGTCGTCATCGGGCAGCGACCGTGCGGCGAATCGGCGTGCCCCCGCGACCGCGCGCAGTATCTGGGCGACAGGAATCGCACGCCAGGAATGGGTTTCGAGGTCATAGGCGACCACATACCAGCGGCGCTGCCAGTTGACCAGCCGGTAGGGCTCGATTTCGTTGTCCGCGTCGGCATCCAGGCCGATCTGCACGGTGGCGCCATCGCGGATGGCGCTCGCGAGCGTGGTCAGTATCGCGGCGGGGACCGGGGCATCCGGTTCGCGGGAGCCGGTGGTCGCCGGTCCGATGGCGGTCGCGTTGCGCAGCGCTGTCACCTTGCGCTGCAGGCGTTTCGGCAGGATCTGTTCGAGTTTGGCCAGTGCGCGGGCGGCACTCCCGGTGATATCGGCAATGCCGGTTGAGCCGTCCTCGGCCAGGCCGATGGCCACGGCCACCGCGACGGCCTCATCGTCGTCGAGCAGTAGCGGCGGCATGGTGCTGCCGCGGCCGAGCCGGTAGCCGCCGATCGCACCCCGCTCGGCGTGCACCGGATAGCCGAGTTCGCGCAGCCGTTGGATGTCCTTGCGTAGCGTTCGGTCCGTGATGTCGAGCCGTTCGGCCAGCTCACGGCCGGTATGGGCGCGGTCCTGCAGCAGCGAGAGCAGGCGCAGAACTCGCGTTGTGGTGGCCGCCACCGTCGCCTCCGAAAATCTTTTTGGATTAAGCCGATGTATTAGGAACGAAACTAGCCTAATAGCTGCATAGGCTTGGTGACATCAGCAAGAAGGAAAAAGAAAGGCCAGCCATGAACATCACCACTGCCGCCGACGCCACCGCGACCCTGCGCCCCGTCTGGCGTGATGTCCTCGCCACCTCTTACCGCGCGCTGACCGATGTGGTCGCCGGTATCGGCGACGACCAGTGGCAGTTGCCGACCCCGTGCTCGGAATGGGATGTCACGCAGGTGATTCAGCACGCCGCAGGCGATCAGCTCGCCTTTGCCGAAGCGCTCGGTATCGGAATCGGCCCGGCCTACAACCCCTTCGACCCGTCCGGCGCCATCGAGGGCACCGCCGCCGAGTTGGTGCGCGATGCGGTCGAGCAGACCGAGACCGCTTGGGCTACCGTCACCGACGAGACCGAGACGGTGCCCACCCCGCTGCCGCACGGCGCGCTGCCGACCCCGGTCGCCGCCGTCATGTGCGCACTGGACGCGGCGGTGCACGCCTGGGATATCGCGATCGCTACCGGACAGTCGTCACCGTTGAACGACGAACTCGCCGAATACCTGCTCACTGCCGCGCGGACCACGAACCCAGCGCCCGGCGGCGGTCCGGAGGCGGAAATCGTTGAGCCGCTGCGTCAGTGGGGTGCGTACGCCGCAATCGTCGACGGTGCGCAGGACGACACGGCGGTCGCCGAGTTGCTGCGCTACCTGGGCCGCGATCCCCAGGCCTGATTCAAATGGGTCCGAGTGTGCAAAGTGTGCGCTCGGACCCATTTCAGCGAGCCGTGACGAACCCTTCCGCCACCATCCAATCCCGCGCTACTTCAGCGGGTTCGCGGCCATCCACGTCCACCTGGCGGTTCAATTCGGTGATCGCCTCATTGGTCAGCTTCTTCGATATCGGTGCCATGATGTCGGCGACCTGTGGATGCGCATCGGCGAAAGACCTCCGCATCACCAGTGCCGCATTGTATTTCGGGAAGAAGCCCAGATCGTCCTTCAGCAAGACGAGCCCGAGCGCCGGAATCCGGCCGTCGGTGGCGGCGACCGAACCGAACCGGCACTGCTTGGCATCTGCGGTCGCCTGATAGACCACCGCATCCTGCACGATCTGCTTGTGCACCTTGCCGGTATCGATCCCGTACTTGCGCGCCATCCCGGGATAACCATCTTGGCGCACATTGAATTCGGTGCCGACGCAGGTCGCGGCGGCGGCCGGATCAGTGGCGATCAGCCGGGCGTAGTCGGACAATGTGACAACACCGGTCTCCTTCGCGGTGTTGGCGCTCATCACCAGCGCGTAGGTGTTGTTCATCGGGGCCATATCCGTCCACACGATGCCGTGCGCGGCCAGATCCGCGTCGCGAACCGCCTCGAACTGCCCGACCTCATCCGGAACCGGTGTCTCGTTGCCGAGATAGTTGATCCACCCGGTACCGGTGTATTCGTAGGAGATGTCGATCTGCCCGTGCAGTTGGGCATCGCGAACACTGTTGGAGCCCTGGATATTCGTCAGATCGCGGACCTGCGCGCCCGCCGCCGAGAGCGCGAATTCGATGAGATATCCGAGGATGTTCTGCTCGGTGAAATCCTTGGAGCCCACCGTAATCGACACCCCGTCGAGCTCCGGTACCGGACGAATACTGCCGGGACCCACCCGCAGCGGCACCGCGCTTCCGGACTGTAATCCGCAGGCGCTCAACACGAATACGGCCGCAACACCCAGTACCCACGCCCTCACTTCAACCCCCTCGGCCCCAAGTACTGTTCGGCCAACGCGCCCAGCCAATCGACGAGCAGCGCTAGCGCGACCGCGAGTACGGCACCGACCACCAGCGTGACATTATCGCGCAGCTTGTACCCGGTATCGATCAGAATGCCGAGGCCACCCGCGCTCACCAGGAACGACAGCGTCGCGGTGCCCACGGCGAGCACCAGCGAGGTGCGCAGCCCGGCCAGGATATAGGGGATGGCGAGCGGAAATTCGATGCGGCGCAATACCGTCAGCGCCGACATGCCCTGGCCACGTCCGGCATCGATTACCGCCGGATCCACCTGCTGGTAGCCCAGGATCGTATTGCGCAGCACCGGAAGTAGCGAATAGAACGCGATCGGCGCGACGCCGATCCAGAAGCCGGTGGTGCGGGTGGCGAGGTAGAACAGCACGATCAGACCGATCGCAGGAGCTGCGGCGCCGATATTGGCGATCCCGACGAAAAGCGGTGCCAGGCGGCGGTATCCGGGCCGCGTGAGCAGTGTTCCCAGCGGCACCGCCACCGCGACGACGATCACCACCACTGTCGCTGTGATCAACACATGCTGCCAGGTGACGGTCGCGATATTGGATACGCTGATGCTGGCCTGCTGGGTGGCGGTGAGATCGCGCCGGAAGGCCCACACCAGCACACCCGCCGTCAGTACGAGCACGAGCGCCGGTTGGACCAGCAGCCGAATGCGTTCGGCCCGCCGCAGTGTCGTCGGCGATGCCGTGGCCGGTGCGGTGGTCGCCGTGGTCATGTCGTCGCATCCGTCTCCGCGTCCGCATGCGTGGCGCGCATGGCCGACAGATGGCTGACGAGCGTATCGATCGTGATCAATCCGGCGTATTCACCGCGTCGGCCGGTGACGACCGCGGTCGCGGTCTGCTCGGCCAGCAAGGCCTCCAACGCATCCTGCAGTGTCGACTGCAGCGATAACTGCTCACCGACCGGAGATCCGATATCACGCAACGAATTCGCGTGTGCGAGTTGTTCACTCGAAATCCAGCGCAGCGGCCGCTGCTGGGCGTCGAGAATCAGCGCCCACGGCCAATCTCGTCCGGCCAGCGCGGCACGCAGGCTGTCGACCGAATCGGACTCCGGGGCCGTCGGGCAGCCGCCGAGTTCGACATCGCGGACCCGGGTGAGGGTGAGTTGCTTGAGCGAGGCATCCGCGCCGACGAAACCGGCCACGGTCTCATCCGCGGGATCGGCCAGGATCGCCGCCGGGGTGTCGTACTGCAGAATACGAGATTGGCTGCCCAGCACCGCGATTCGATCGCCGAGCTTCACCGCCTCATTGAAATCGTGGGTGACGAACACGATGGTCTTGCCCAGTTCGGATTGCAGACGTAGCAGCTCGTCCTGCAACAGGCCGCGGGTGATCGGATCGACCGCGCCGAACGGCTCGTCCATCAACAGCACCGGCGGATCGGCCGCCAACGCGCGGGCCACCCCGACGCGCTGCTGCTGACCGCCAGAAAGCTGCCTTGGATAACGATGGCGATAGGTGTCGGGATCCAGGCCGACCAGCCCGAGCATTTCGTCGGTCCGCGCGGCGACCTTCTTGCGGTCCCAGCCGATCAGGCCGGGCACTGTCGCAACGTTTTTCGCGACCGTCAGATGCGGAAACAACCCGGCCTGCTGGATGGAATAGCCGATGCCCCTGCGTAATTGGTCCGGATTCACGCCGGTGACATCGTGTCCGCCGATCGTGATGGTGCCCGAGGTCGGTTCGATGAGGCGGTTGATCATCCGCATGGTGGTCGTCTTACCGCAGCCGGACGGCCCGACGAGGACGACGATTTCGCCCGCTGGAATGGTCAGCGAAACTCGGTCGACAGCCGGATCACGTTGGCCCGGATAATGTTTGGTGACCTCGTCGAGCACGATCTCGACGCCGGATACCGTCGATGCCATACTGTCGCCGCGGATTTCGGTATCAGTCACGTATTCCCCTCGAGGTGGTGAGTCGCCCGACGATGACGAAGATCCCATCGAGGATCAGCGCGAGTACGACGATCAGGATCGTGCCGACAAGCGCCTGCGGCACCGCATTCGGACTACCGAGCCGGGCCAGGCCGGAGAAGATCAGATTGCCGAGTCCAGGTCCCTTGGCATAGGCGGCAATGGCCAGAATGCCCATGATCATCTGGGTGCTGACCCGCATCCCGGTCAGTATCGATGGCCAGGCCAGCGGCAATTCGATGCGCGCGAGCACGCGCAGTCGATTCATGCCGACTCCGCGCGCGGCATCCACAATCGCCGGGTCTACCGAGGCCAACCCGATTATGGTGTTGCGCAGAATCGGCAGCAGGGCATAGAGCACCAGCGCGGTAATCGTCGGCCCGACACCGAGTCCGAGGAACGGAATCAGCAGTCCGAGCAGCGCGAACGACGGGACGGTGAGTATGGCACTGGCCAGCGCCGTCGCCACCGAGGAACCGAACGGGCTGCGGTAGACCAGCACTCCGATCAGCACGGCCACGATCGTCGCGAGCAGTATCGACTGCGCCACCGCCGAGACATGCAAATACGAATCGGTGACCAGCTGTGCGCGCCGATGCACTACGAACGTCCACAATGTGTCCAGGGCCGTACCTCCGTTCGTGAAACGTGTCAAAAGGTGCGGCACGCTTGCACGACCTGACGAATTACTCCACCAGGGTTGGCCTGCAACCGAAGTCGCAGGTCTGCTCGTGGCAATACCGCCGCCCGGCAACGCCAGGTCTTACATGGTCTCCATCGAGCTTCAACGTCCGACGCAACTCGCCTAGACAACCTACAAAACGATTGCCCGACATGCGGTTTGGTTTTCACCGCATCCCAAGTCCACCGCAGATTATCACTGAATGTCATGCGCTGACAGGAATTCGGAACAGTCGCCGACCTCGACCACATCCGCGGGAACCGCGGAGCGATCTCGTTCGTCCTAATGATCAAGATTTGAATCCTGGAGGGGAGCATGTCGGTGCATGAGGTGGCCGAGCGGCGACGGTATGTGTGGCCGGTGCTCGGCCTGCTTGTGGTTGCGCTGGTCGCGGCGGGTGTGGTCGGGGTGCGCTGGTGGCAGGACCGCGCGCAACCCGCGATCGCCGGTGATCGCTTGACCGCATTTCCCGCGATCGACAGGTCCGGGCTGGACCCCGTCCAGGGGCGGATCGTCGCGGTCCTCGAACGGGAATTCAAGGCACCGGGTGAGGGCTCGAAGTACGCCGAGGGGTCCGACGAGCCGTGGTGCGCCGACTTCGTGAGCTGGGTGCTGCGGGAGGCGGGTGCGCCGCTGGCCAATCCGAATTCCGGATCGTGGCGGATTCCGGGCGTGTACACGCTGCAGGAGTACTACCAGGGCGCGAATCGCTTCGCGCCGCTCGGTTCGGGATATCAGCCGCGCACCGGTGACGTGCTGCTATACGCCGAGGGCAGCCCCTTCAGCCAGCACACGAATTTCGTGCTCACGGCCGCGAACGGGACCGTGACGACCATGGGCGGCAATGAATTGGGCGAGGTCGCGATCCATCGTTTCGCACTGACGGAGGTTCCGGGGGTGGTGGGATTCGGCCGTTTGTGAATAGTGTTGGTACTTAGCCGGTCTTCCTAGTGGCTACGCATTGTCGGCGGTCCTCCGCTAGCACTTACCATTGACTAGGCGGCGCCCGGCAGCGCCGTCTTTCGGTCCCTGTCCTGCTACCCCCTCATCAGCAGGACAGGGACCCCTGGGTGGGGACATGTCGGCCCGACCTCGCCGAAATCTGCGTCGCGTACCGTGTCGGTTGTCCGTTGAGAGGTGAGGGTTTCGGAAACTCTGATGCTGCCAATCGAGGAAAAGACCGATGATCCGGTGTGGATCGACTACGCCGCCTTCGGGGAACGGTTCGTCACCCACGCGGTGACAGCCGAACGAATCGAAGCCGCGGTCTCCGCGATGACCGATCACGGCGTCGCCATCGGCCCGTTCTCCCTCGGACCAGTGGGTTTGGCCGGATTCATGGCCGAGGGCAAGGTGGGCAAGCCGGTTATTCTGCGCAACGGACCGCATGTCACCTTCGAGCTGACCGTGCCACTGACGATGTCGGTGAAGGTGCTGCTCGGCGGCCGGAAAATGCGGCTGGAGGCGGTCGCCGAAATCGATCTGACGCTGCATGCGCGCACCGCGGACCCGCTGCTCATCGTCATCGATATCCCGCCGATCACCGCGCGTGACGTCAGCTTCGTGCTGCGTGCACAGGCCATCGACTCGGCCTGGGAATGGTTGCTCGATCCGATCGCCGGGGTGGTGCAGCGCGAGGTCGCTAATCGAGTGAATGCGATGCTCGCCGAACCACAGGCCCGGCGCGGCCGGGTCTTCGACGTCGAGGCCATCATCAATGGCGTCCGTTCCGAGCACGTCGACCAGACCGGATTCGACTGGATCGGCTATGACGAATTCGGACATCAGTTCTTCTCCCGCATTGTCACCCGCGATCGGGTCTTCGAATTCGTGGAGCGGATGGCGGGCCGCCCGATCGAGGTCGGGCCGCTACGCACCGGACCGCGCGACTCCGCCACCGTCACGGTGCAGGGCAATATTCGAACGCCGCAGTTGACGGATCGCTCGGACGAGCCGGTGTCGTTCGATCTGACACTGCCGGTGAGCCTGGATATCACCGTCGATGTGCTCAAGGCCAACCAATACCGCGCCGATGTCGAGATTCCACTGGTGCTCACAGCGCGGGCGGCCGATCCGCTGCTCATCGTCGTCGATGTGCCACCGCCCGCACCCGATGACCTGCGGCTCGAGTTCAAGGCACGTGGAATGCGGGCGGCGACGCTTGGTGCGCTGGCCGGTATCAAAAAGCAGGTCATCGCGCAGGTCGCCGGGGTGGTGCGCGACGAGCTCAGCGACAGTGCGGGTCGCACGATCGATGTCGCGGCGCGGCTCGACAGCATCGCCTAGAACCAGCCCTTTACCAGTGTGGCAAGTGTGAAGTCCTGTTTCCAGTGGGTCTAGCGGTTCCAATGTGAATATGGTGAAATGAGTGCACGTTCGAGGCTCCCGGCGCGTGAGTGAACCTTGGGGAAGGTGCGCCGGGCACGCTACCTGTCCATGGTCGAGGTTGCGCGAAGGAGTCCTGCGATGCGTTCCATTTCTGTGTCTCGCCGCCAGCTGTTCGCCTACACCGCCGCGGCCGCCGCCGTCGGAATCGCCGCGCCCCGCGCTTCGGCCGCCGGTGTGCTCGGCACTCTGATCGACTACGCGGGTGGCGTTCCGTCCGCGGACGCGATCCTCGATGACGGTCACCTCGGCGTCATCCGTTACGTCTCCGATCGTCGTCCCGGCGCCGAATGGATGGAGGGGAAGCCATTGCGCGCCAAGGAGGTCGATCAACTGCACGCCGCCGGGCTGACGATCGTGTCGAACTACCAGTTCGGCAAGGGCTCGACAGCCGACTGGCGCGGTGGCCTGGAGGCGGGCAAGAAGCATGCCGATCGCGGCCTGGAACTGCATCTGGCCGCGGGCGGTCCGGAGGACCGGCCGATCTACGCTTCCATCGACGACAACCCGACCCCGACTGATTTCGCGACCATGATCGCGCCGTACATCCTCGGCTGGGAGTCGGTGCTCGGCAAACAGAACGTCGGCATCTACGCCAATGCGCCGACCATCGAACTGGCACGGTCCGCGGGCCTGGGTTCCTGGTACTGGCAGCACAATTGGGGCACACCCAAGGGTTTCGTACACCCCGCCGCGCACCTGCACCAGATCGAGATCGACAAACGCGCCATCGACGGCATCGGCGTAGACGTCAACAACATCCTCGCCGCCGAATACGGCCAGTGGTGAACTAGTTGATCAAGATCAAGTGGAACTTTGGCGGAGGCTTCTCGGCCGATGCCACCTCGGATTCCACCTGGTCTTGATCCGTCAAGTCTGGCAGTGGCAGGTGGGGGCGAGGCGAAGTTCGGGTTCGTCATCGGGGACGACGCGGAGGGTGGGGCGGTTGTCGGGGGCTTCGTGGTCGCCGCGCCAGGAGAAGAGGGACCAGCGGGAGATGCCGGAGAAGGCGGAGCCGAGGCTGCCGATGGAGAAGGACGAGATCGCCGAGCCGAAGGATCCGACGGCCCCGATGGACAGCACCGAGCCGACGCTGCCGATCGAGAGGATCGAGTAGGCCGAGCCGATGGACAGGATCGAGCCTTCGGAGCGGAAGGACAGAATCGATCGGCGCGATCGTCTGCTCCGGATCGAATGAGCCGAGCGGATCGTGGGACGGGACCGAAGCGAATTATCGACAGTCGCCATGTGTTCGGTCTACCACAGTTCAGGGCGCTACGCAGTTACCGAACGATTCGACGGTGTGTATCGAAACGTTTCGCTACAACAGATTTCGTAAGGACACGGGTAACTTGCCGGGCACGGGCTGACCGCATACGTCTTGCCGACGACCGGTTACCTTCACGCACCTGAATTCGGCGCCTGAAGGTAACCGGAGGAGCCTAGGCGACGGTGAAGAAGCCGAGCGTCGGCAGGAACGAGCAGGTCCGCGGGTCGGCGTCATCGGCCTTGGTAGTCAGCGAACCGCCGACGACCGCGACGACCCGGCCCGAGCCGGTGTTGACGATCGCCGAAAGCGTAGCCGGACCATCCGGGTTGATATGCGCCTCGTCGGTCAGCTGCTGGACGCCGGACTGACGGGTGTCGAGATTCAGCCACTGGACCGTCATCGGCGGATTCTGCTCCGGCGTCGGCGACTTGGTGCCGAGTGCGGTGAATACGAATCCGGTCTGACCGGCCTGCGGTCCCGGCGGCGGCAGCTCGGCCGGGCCGGGCACAGCCAGTGCGGTGCCGATCGAATCGGCGCCGGGGCCGATGCAGCCCTTGCCGATGGTCGGGTAGAGGAACTGGGCGATGGCCGGGCCGCCCTGCGGGACCTCCGGGCCGCCGCCACCGCTGCCGTCCAGGAAGGTGATGATCCGTTCCAGCGTGGACTTGATCTGCGGCGGCAGGTTCAGCGCATTGAGCAGCGCCCGGACCTGGTCGAGGATGGCGTTCTTCGGGGCATCCGCGATGGGCTTGGCATCGGCAGGCCCGGCGATGGCGCCGACGATGGCCGGGGCCAACGAGGCGAGCGTATCGATCGGGACGCCCTCGGGAACCATCGGAATGGTGTTCCTCGGTGCAACGGGCGCGGGGGCCGGTGCCGCGACTGCCGTCGACGGCGCAACGAGCGACGCGCTCGCTGCGATGGCGAGCGCGGACAAGACAATCCGCGATCCTCGGGTGCGAAGCACTGGTCTAGCCGTCCTTAACCTCGGGTACATCAGGAGCGATGCAAAAAGCCATCGTTTCGGGGTCACTCTAGGGACATGACCGCCGTGTTGTACAGCTGCCGTGCCCCTATTTCTGTTGTGGACGATCAGTGTTATCAGACGCTAGCGCTTTCCCGCTGTTACCAGAGTGAAAGTTGATGCAAATGTTATCAGTGATAATCGGCGGTCGCGGTACGCAAGTTACCCCCTCCGGACTCGGAGGCGCACATCGGGTCGGTCCAGGGGATTGATGGGATCTCTCGCGGCGGCGGTTAGGCTAGTCGCAGCCTTCCCGGAACCGACTCGAAAGCCTGCGAATTGAACCGAAGTCTCCGATTGGCTGTGCCGGTGCTCGGTCTGTCTGTGTTGGCCAGGCTGCTGTGGATGCTGCTGACGAAGAACGGGATGAATCTCGTCGATCTGCACGTCTATGTCGACGGTTCGGCGGCCCTGCTCACCGACCGCCTCTACGACTTCACCTACGCCGAGAAGACCCCGGACTTCCCGCTGCCGTTCACCTATCCGCCGTTCGCGGCGCTGGTCTTCTTCCCGCTGCACTACTTTCCGTTCACCATGATCGCGGTGCTCTGGCTGCTGGCCATTGTCGTCGCGCTGTATGTAGTGGTGCGGATCGCCTTCGAATTGATCCTCGGTGCGGAGCGGATGAGCGAGCCGCGGTGGCGCACCGCCACGGTCTGGTGGACCGCGATCGGCATCTGGATGGAGCCGGTGCGGACCACCATCGACTACGGCCAGGTCAACGTTTTCCTGGTGCTCGGGGCCATGCTCGCGGTGCGCAGTTCACGATGGTGGCTGTCCGGCGGCCTGATCGGGGTGATCGCGGGAATCAAACTGACACCGGCGATTTCGGGGCTGTACTTCGTGGCGCGGCGGCGGTGGGGGACCGCCGTGTGGTCGGCGCTGGTGTTCGGTGCGACGGTCGGGGTCAGCTTCCTGATCAACCACAAGGAGGCCAAGCGGTACTTCGGCACGCTGCTCGGTGACGCGGATCGGATCGGTCCGGTGGGGTCGGTCTGGAATCAGTCGCTACGCGGTGCGTTGAGTCGTCTGCTCGGCCATGACGTCCAATCCGGACCATGGTGGCTGGCAGCCGTCGTGGTCGTGGCCGTACTGGCCTTCTTCGCTTGGCGCGCACTGGGTCCCGACGATCGGTTGGGGACCCTGATCATCGTGCAGCTGTTCGGGCTGATGGTTTCGCCCATCTCGTGGTCGCATCACTTCGTGTGGCTGCTGCCCACGGTGATGTGGTTGGTGTACGGGCCGCTGCGGCAGGCGTCCGGCGCTCGAATACTCGCCGGGTATTGGTTGGTCACCACCCTCATCGGCGTGCCGTGGGTGCTCTCGTTCGCCCAGCCGTCGATCTGGACTATCTCGCGGCCGGGGGTGCTGTCCTGGCTCGGCGCCGTCGACGTGCTCGGTGTGCTTGTGCTCTACGGCTGGATGATCTGGTCCGGGCGCATGGTCAATCGGTTTGCGCCGCAAACCGATCTATCTCGCGAGCCAGCGACACGTCCAGCGCGGTGAGTCCGCCCGAGTCGTGGGTCGAGAGAGTAAAGGTCACCCGACGCCAGCGGATATCGATATCCGGATGGTGGTTCGCGTTCTCGGCGACTTCGGCGACCTGACGCACCAGTTCGATGCCCGCCGGAAAGGTCTTCGCCTCGATCGTGCGGGTGATGGCATCGCCGGACCGGGTCCAGTCCGACAGTTCGGTCAAAGCTTCGGTGAGTTCTGCCTCGGTTAGTTTCGGTTCGCTCATGCCTGCACCTCGCTGGCGCTCGGCTCCGGCATGACCGCTCGGGCGGCTGTGTTGTCTGTTCGCTCACTGCGTTCGCTCATATGCGAGTTGTACCCCCAGCGCGGCGGACCCATCAGGAAATCCGAATTCGTCGATCAGGCGGCGCGGGCCTTCTTGAGGCCCTTCTTGAGTTCTTTACCGCAGCAACCAGCCGCTTCCAGGCGTTTCATCCGCATGATGACGACGGGGCACTTCAAGCAGCGCGTCTTCTTGCGACAGCACTTCTTCTTCGGTTTGAGGCTAGAAACCTTCTTCGCCTTGACCTTGCCCATGGTTGGTTAGCATACCCTTAGCGGAGTGCCTGGTCTGCGAGCCATTCGAATGCCGGTACTGTGTAACTGGCCGCAATGCCCTGGTGAGTATCGATTCTCCACCTGTTTGCAAAGGGTCGGCCGGCATCTATACCAACAGCAGGAGGATTGAGGCGTGTCGTCTGCACGCGATTTTCGCAACGTCGCCATCGTGGCCCACGTCGACCACGGTAAGACGACGCTGGTCGACGCCATGCTGCGCCAGTCCGGCGCCTTCGCCGAACGCGCCGAGCTCGTCGATCGTGTGATGGACTCCGGTGACCTGGAGCGCGAGAAGGGCATCACCATTCTCGCCAAGAACACCGCAGTGCATCGGCACCACCCGGACGGTTCGGTCACCGTGATCAACGTGATCGACACCCCCGGCCACGCCGACTTCGGCGGTGAGGTCGAGCGCGGTCTGTCCATGGTCGACGGTGTCGTATTGCTGGTCGACGCGTCCGAGGGGCCGCTGCCGCAGACCCGCTTCGTGCTGCGCAAGGCGTTGGCCGCGAAGTTGCCGGTCATCCTGGTGGTGAACAAGACCGACCGCCCCGACGCCCGTATCGAAGAGGTCGTCGAGGAGAGCCACGATCTGCTGCTCGACCTCGCCTCCGATCTGGACGACGAGGCCGCCGAGGCCGCCGAACTCGCGCTGGACCTGCCGGTCCTCTACGCCTCCGGCCGTGAGGGCAAGGCATCCAAGGAACGTCCCGAGAACGGCAGCGCGCCGGCCGCGGACAACCTGGACGCCCTGTTCGACGTGCTGCTGGAGAACATCCCGGCGCCCAAGGGCGATCCGACCGCACCGCTGCAGGCGCACGTCACCAACCTCGATGCCTCGGCCTTCCTGGGTCGCCTCGCGTTGGTCCGCATCTACAGCGGTGAGTTGCGCAAGGGCCAGAACGTCGCGTGGATGCACGGCGACGGCATCAAGCAGGTCAAGATCACCGAACTGCTGCAGACCATCGGCGTCGAGCGTCAGCCAGGCGAGGTCGCCGAGGCCGGTGACATCGTGGCCATCGCGGGCATCCCGGAGATCATGATCGGCGACACCCTTGCCGATGTCGACAATCCCGTCGCGCTGCCGCGTATCACCGTTGATGAGCCGGCCATCTCGGTCACCATCGGCACCAACACCTCGCCGATGGTCGGCCGGGTGCAGGGCCACAAGCTGACCGCGCGCATGGTGAAGTCGCGGCTGGACTCCGAACTGGTCGGCAATGTCTCGCTGCGCGTTCTCGATATCGGCCGCCCGGATGCCTGGGAGGTGCAGGGCCGCGGTGAGCTGGCGCTGGCCATTCTGGTCGAGCAGATGCGCCGCGAGGGCTTCGAGTTGACCGTCGGCAAGCCGCAGGTGGTCACCAAGCAGGTCGACGGCAAGGTGCACGAGCCCTACGAAGAGCTGACCATCGACTGCCCCGACGAGTACCTCGGCGCGATCACGCAGCTGCTCGCCGCCCGCAAGGGCAAGATGGTCCAGATGAACAACCACGCCGCGGGCTGGGTGCGGATGGAGTTCATCGTTCCATCGCGCGGCCTGATCGGCTTCCGCACCGACTTCCTCACCGAAACCCGCGGCACCGGCATCGCCAACGCTGTCTCGCACGGCTATGCGCCGTGGGCCGGTGAGATCCGCGCCCGCCACACCGGTTCGCTGGTTTCCGACCGCGCGGGCTCGGTGACCCCGTTCGCCATGATCCAGCTGGCCGATCGCGGTCAGTTCTTCGTGGAGCCGGGTGCGGACACCTACGAGGGGCATGTCGTCGGCATCAACCCGCGCGCCGAGGATCTCGATATCAATGTCACCCGCGAGAAGAAGCTGACCAATATGCGCAGCTCGACCGCCGATGTGATGGAGACGCTCGCCAAGCCGCTGCAACTCGACCTGGAGGCGGCCATGGAGTTCTGTGCCGCCGACGAATGCGTCGAGGTCACACCGGAGATCGTGCGGGTGCGCAAGGTCATCCTCGGTGCCACCGAACGCGGTCGCGAACTGTCGCGCCGGAAGGCTCGGGACCGGGCTGCGCTGTAAGGCAAGTAGAGTGCGCCACGTGAGCTCGGGGGCTATACGACGCGCGATGCTGATCATGATGGCGGCCTCCTCTATGGTGCTCGCCGGCTGCACCGCGAATCCGCCACCGCCGATCGAGAGCACCGACAGCCCGAAGACGACACCGGCGAAGCCCGGTAAGAACACCGTCGTGGTGGCCATCGATGACATCGGCATCGGGTTCAATCCGCACCTGCGTTCCGATCAGTCGCCGGCCACCGCCGCGGTGAGTTCGATGGTGTTGCCGAGCCCGTTCCGGCCGGTGCCGAATCCGGCGGTGCCCGGCGCCACCGAGTGGGTGCCGGATACCGCGCTGGTGGTCTCGGCCGAGGTGACCGCGCAGGAACCGTTCACCATCACCTATACGCTGCGCAACCAGGCGAACTGGTCCGATGGTGCGCCGATCGCGGCGGAGGACTTCCGGTTCCTGTGGCAGCAGATGATCACCCAGCCGGGTGTCGTCGATCCGGCGGGTTATCGGCACATTGCCGATATCAGCTCCTCCGGCGGCGGTAAGACGGTCACCGTCACGATGACCGAGGCGTATCCGGCTTGGCGTGAGCTGTTCACGAATCTGTTGCCCTCGCATCTGATCAAGGATCAGCCCGGTGGTTTCGCCACCGGGCTGGTCGAGGGAGTTCAGGTCTCGGGCGGCAACTTCCGCATCAAATCGACCGACCGGGGACGCGACGAGATCCTGCTCGAACGCAACGATCGGTACTGGGGCACCCCGGCCGCGCCGGATCAGATTCTGTTGCGCCGCGGCGGAACTCCCGCGCAGCTGGCCGATTCGCTGCGCACCGGCGATGCGCAGATGGCGTTGGTGCACGGTGGTGTCGCGACCCAGGCGCAGCTGGCGGCGATCCCGTCGGTGCGCACCGTTATCATGCCGCAGTCGCGTGAGCTGCAATTCGCAATCAATGGGCGTAGTGGCGATCTCAGCGATCCGCGGGTGCGGCGCGGGGTGACCGCGCTGATCGATCCGACGCTGCTGGCCACCGTCGCCGGGCAGACCGGTGGCTGGGTCGAGCCGGTGCGCGCGCAGATTCTGACACCGTCGGATCCCGGGTACACACCGACCGCGCCGCCGCGGCCGTCCGCGGAGGAGGCGTTCGCGCTGCTCGCCGAGGCCGGTTATGGTCGAGCTCCCGAGACGCCGCCGGTGCAGTCGCCGACCTCGCCCGCACCGCAGCCCCGTTCGGTGGCGAAAAACGGTAAGGCACTGGCGATTCGGATCGGCGCGGTAACCGGTGACGCCACCGCGCTCGCCGTCGCCAATACCGCTGCGGACCAATTGCGCAGTGCCGGAATAGATGCCAGCGTGCGCAGTCTCGCGGCCGATACCCTCTACGGCAAGGAACTCACCGACAGCGGCGTGGACGCCATCGTCGGCTGGGAGGTCGCCGGTTCGGATCCGGCCACCGTGCTCGCCTCGCGCTACGGCTGCCCGCCGGTGGATACCGGTGCCGGCAACGGAGATTCGCAGACCGCCATCGAGGCGGCCAAGAAGGCGCCGAGCAATCTGTCCGGCATCTGCGATCCCGGCCTGCAGCCCTCGATCGACGAATCGTTGCGCGGTGTCGAGGTCGGCCGGGCGCTGGCCGAGGCCGAGCCGCGGCTGTGGGCTCTGGCGACAGTGCTACCGATCGTGCAGGACAATGTGGTCGCCGCATCCGGACCGCGGGTCGACGGTGCGTCGTTGAGCGGTGCCATTCAGGTCGGCATCTTCGGTGATGCGGCGATGTGGCGCAGGATCCCATGACCGGTGGACTGCTGCTGGTGCACGCCCACCCGGACGACGAGTCCATCACCACCGGGGGCACCATCGCGCACTACCGCCGCCGCGGCGTACCGGTGACGGTGGTGACCTGCACCCTCGGTGAAGAGGGGGAGGTCATCGGCGAGGAGTGGGCGTTGCTGACCGCCGATCACGCCGATCAATTGGGCGGCTACCGGATCGCGGAGCTGACCAACGCGCTGGCCGCGCTGAAGGCTGGACCGCCGCGCTTCCTCGGCGGTGCGGGCCGCTGGCGCGACTCCGGTATGGCGGGTACCCCTGCCGCGGAGCATCCGCGGGCCTTCGTGCATTCGGGTGCCGCGGCGGTGGAGGCGCTGACCACGATCGTGCTCGAACTACGGCCCCGGGTGGTCATCGGCTACGACCCGCGCGGCGGCTACGGGCATCCGGACCATATTCGGGCGCACTGGGTCACTTCGGCGGCGGTGACCGCGGCGGCCGAACAAGGGTGGGACACCCCGAAGTTCTATTGGACCGTCACCGATGCGGACATGTTGCGACTGCACACCGAGGCGCTGGCCCGGCGGACCGTCGAGGGGTTGCCCGGCGCATTGCCGCGCGGTTGGCGGTTGCCCGCCGCGGGGGAACTCGCGAGCGTGCCGAGTCATACCGTGACGGCCACCATCGATGTGTCCGATTCGCTGGCCGCGAAGCGAGCGGCGCTGCGGGCACATGCCACACAGGTGACGGTCGCGCCGTCGGGGCGCGAGTTCGCACTGTCCAATAATGTTGCGCAGCCGGTACTTCCGGAGGAGCACTTCATTTTGGTCCGTGGTACGCGCGGTCCGGTGGGGGCGGATGGGCGTGAACACGATTTGTTCGCGGGGCTTTAGTTTCAAAGTATTGCTCGAGGGTTGCTGTCGCGGCCGTGTTAGACGGCGAGTACGGTCTTTGTGATTTCGGACATCGATGTGGAGGCATAGCGGTTCATGACAGCGGTCGGTGACAAAGCTCACCTCAGCATCGAGGATCACGGGTACCACAAGAGTCTGAAACCACGTCAGCTGCAGATGATCGCCATCGGCGGCGCGATCGGCACCGGTCTGTTCCTCGGTGCCGGCGGTCGGCTCGCGAGTGCGGGACCAGGGCTGTTCCTGGTCTACGCGGTCTGCGGTGTCTTCGTATTCTTCATTCTGCGCGCGCTCGGTGAGCTGGTGCTGCACCGTCCGTCGTCCGGTTCGTTCGTTTCCTATGCCCGCGAATTCTTCGGTGAGAAGGCCGCATTCATTGCCGGTTGGATGTACTTCCTGAACTGGTCGATGACCGGTATCGCCGATACCACCGCGATTGCCCAATATTTTCACTACTGGGCCGGATTCACTCATGTTCCACAGTGGGTGCTCGCGCTCATCGCGCTGGTGCTGGTGCTGGCGGTCAATCTGGTCTCGGTCAAGTGGTTCGGTGAGATGGAATTCTGGGCCGCGCTGGTCAAGGTGGCCGCGCTGAGTGCGTTCCTGATCGTCGGCACGGTATTCCTGATCGGCCGATT
Organism: Nocardia sp. NPDC050412; assembly: GCF_044458825.1. NCBI lineage: Bacteria > Bacillati > Actinomycetota > Actinomycetes > Mycobacteriales > Nocardiaceae > Nocardia > Nocardia sp. NPDC050412. The sequence continues at coordinate 229,157 of NZ_JBITIJ010000006.1, read as the reverse complement.
CACCGTCAAGGGCGCGGCGACCGGTCCGAGTGTCGTCACCGCTCATGGTGGACTGTTCCCGACCGGGATCCTGCCGCTGGTCGTGGTCACCTCCGGTGTCGTATTCGCTTATGCCGCTGTGGAATTGGTCGGCACTGCGGCGGGGGAGACGGAGAATCCGGCGAAGATCATGCCGCGCGCGATCAATTCGGTGATCCTGCGGATCGCGGTCTTCTACGTCGGCTCGCTCGTGCTGCTGGGACTGCTGCTGCCCTACACCAGCTACAAGTCCGGTGAGAGCCCGTTCGTCACCTTCTTCACCATGCTCGGGGTGCCCGGCATCGGCAGCATCATGAACGTCGTCGTGCTCACCGCCGCCTTCTCCAGCCTGAATGCGGGCCTGTACTCCACCGGACGCATTCTGCGGTCGATGTCGATGAACGGCAGCGCGCCCGAGTTCACCGGGGTGATGGGCAGCAACGATGTGCCCTACGGCGGCATCCTGTTGACCAGCCTGATCGCGCTCTGCGGTATCGCGCTCAATGGACTCGTGCCCGAGCGCGCCTTCGAGATCGTGCTGAATATGGCCTCGCTCGGGATCATCGCATCCTGGGCCACCATCGTCCTGTGCCAACTGCAGCTGTGGCGCTGGTGGAAACAGGGCAAACTCCAGCGGCCGCAGTTCCGCATGTGGGGTGCGCCGTGGACCGGCCTGATCACGCTGGTATTCCTGTTCTTCGTGGTGGTGCTCACCGGCGTCGACTATCCGGTCGGCACGTGGACCGTCGCCTCGCTCGTTGTACTCATCCCGGCGTTGATCATCGGCTGGTTCGCCGCCCGCAAGCGGGTGCTCGCGATCGCCCAGATGCGTAAGGGCTACACCGGAGAGTTCCCGGTCGTCGCCAACATCCCCATTGAAGGCGACTGATTTCGGCTTAGACTCCGATCATGTACAACTGGGATCTGCAGAACGCCATCGCTGCCTTCGTGGACAGCCTGCGCCCTGGGGCGCAGCAACAGCACGACCTCTACATGTCGGTGCTGTACGCGTTCGTCGATATGCAGAGCCACCTGCTCACCCTCCTCGGTTTCCCGCCGGTCGCGTGAGGGTCACTTTCGCCAAGGCACCGAACCACACCTCCGGCGCCCATGAGAACCTGCCCCTGGGCCCGGTGATCATCGCCGTCCTGGTACTGGACGGCCTGATCACCCTCGCCCTGGAGGTCCTCTACCTCCCCACCTACATCAACACTGTGGCCTTCCCCCTGTCCGCAGTGCTGGCCGGCGTAATCAACGTGCTACTGGTGATGGGAGTTCGCTCCATAACCCACCGCGTAAGCGCAATGATGCTCCCCCTCGCCGCCTGGACCCTCGGCTTCCTGACCTGCTCCGTCACCGGCCCCGGCGGCGACATCATGCTGGGCAGCGACTGGCGCACCCTGCTGCTGCTGTTCTGTGGACTGGTCCCGCCGCTGCTCTACATCTACATCCGAAGCAACGCCGGTCTATTCAGCAGTCACTGACGTCGCGGCAACGCATACGGACGCAACGAACCTTCAGTCGAGGCGAATGGCCAGGCTCGCGATTACGGCATCGGTGCGGGCGCGCAGGGCCGCGGCCAGCACGGGGCCGCGCGGGTTGTGCAGGGGACGGTGATACCAGTGGGCGGCTTCTACCTGGGCCAGCAGAACGGTCACTTGGCGTCCGGTTCGGGTTCGGCCGCGGACGTAGCCGACGAGGGTGGTAATGAGATTGCGGTGTGGACTCGGGAGGACCGTGAGGGGGACGCCCGGATCCCACTGCTTCCACTGGGCGCTTAGTCGACGGGTGGCAGCGGGGTCGATTTCGGCTGCGACGGCGACGATTTCGCCGTCCAAGGCTTGCGCGATGCGCAAGGCACGCGCGGTGACTTCGCTGACCGCGACCACTGGAACCACGATGAGCATCGGCTCCTGATCCGGGGATTGCGGTGGCAGAACGGGGATTCGGCCGAGGCTGAGTTGATCGGCCACACTGCGGTAGTAGTTCTCGGTGCGCGCAAACAGAGTTATCAACGCGGGCAAAATGATCAGCAGCAGCCACGCACCCTCGTCGAACTTCTCGATGAGCAGAACCACGGCGGCCACGGCAGTTAGCAGCGCGCCGAAACCGTTGAGAATGGCGCGCCGAATCCAGCCGGACCCACGCTGCTCGCGCCAGTGTCGCACCAGCCCGGTCTGGCTGATGGTGAACCCGATGAAAACGCCGACCGCATAAACCGGTAGCACACGGTGGGTTTCGGCATGTACGACCAACAGTACGGTGGCGGCAAGAAAGGCAAGGGCCGCAACGCCATAGCGGAATACCGGGCGCTCGGAGCGCAACGCGAACAGATGCGCGACCCGATGGTCTTTCGCCAGCAGCGACAGTAATACCGGCAGTCCGCCGAAACTGGTATTCGCGGCCAGACACAGCGCCAGCGTGACGGCCAGACTGGTCGCGTAGAACGGCCACCCGGTTCCGAAGGCCGCCGCGGACAATTGCGCGAGCAGGGTGACATCGCCGCGCGGCACCGCGTGATGGCGACGGATCAGCAGCGCCAAACCGAGCAGCATCGTGCACAGCAGCACGCCGAGCGCGACCTCGGTGTGCTGAGCCCGCCGCACTGCGGGGGCGCGGAACGACGGCACGGCATTGGCAATCGCCTCGACACCGGTCAGCGCCGAACATCCTGCCGAAAATGCCTTGAGCAGCAACAGTATTCCGACGGTGTCGTATGGCACGAACGGCCCCAGATCGGTACCGATCACCGCGACCGGTGTCGAGCGGAATAGTCCGACCACGATCACCGCGAGAATCGCGAGGATGAACAGAAGTGTCGGTCCCATCAGCACTTTCGCCGATTCGGCCACCCCGATGAGATTGATCACGGTGAGTCCCGCGAGCCCGCTCAGCGTGATCAGCAGCAGATGATCGGCCAGCACCGGAAATGCGCTCGCCAAACTGGCAGCACCGGCCGCGAGACTCACCGCGACGGTCAGCACATAGTCCACCACCAGACTCGCCGCCGCGAGCAGACTGGCACCGCGACCGAGATCCTTCTTCGCCACCGCATAGGACCCGCCGCCATCCGGATGTACGGCGATAACCTGCCGATACGACAGCACCAATACCAGCAACAGCACAGCGATCGTCAGTGAAACCGGCAGAGTCCACGACACCGCCGCCGCACCCGCCGCGACAAGTACCAGCACGATCGCCTCGGGCCCGTATGCCACGCTGGACAGCGCATCCAGCGATAACGCCGCCAAACCGCCGATCGCTGTCAGTCGATATTTGTCACCGCGCTGCATCCGCCGCACGCGACGATCGGCAATGGGTAACTCCCGCGTCCGTGATATCGGGGTCTCGACCACGCTGACCATTGAACTCGGCGCGGTACTGGCAACTGGTCAGCGACACCGCGCGAGTTGGATCGGCCACATTCTCGGAGCGAACGGTCTCAGACACCTGGATCAGGAGCGATGATGGAACGGCGCATGGTCGGGGAATTCGTCTCGGTGGGTCAGCGTCGACCGAGGCGGCCGGGGGTTGCCGATTCGATGAGCTCCCAGGCCTGATCGAGCGGAATGTCGACGACAAGGTAACGCTTCTTACCGGCCGCGGTGGCGGCGACCACGGTGGCGATGCCGGAGCGGCGCTGCCAAAAGGATTGGCGGACAGTCCAACCGATGATGCCGGGGGCCTCCAGACAGTCGCGGTCGCGGTCCAGCGAGCCGGATCGGGTGATGAGCCAGGCCGGACTGCCGTCGGTGGCGGGCAGAACGGCGTGGCCGAGGCCTCGGTAACGGTCGGCGGCCAGCGCGGTCGCGATCAGAGCCGTGAAAGTGGGGAGCAGCCACCACCAAGGTGAAAAGTCTTCTCCGGCAAGGGAATTGATCAGCATTACGACCGCGAGTATCGCGATCGGGCTGAGCGCGCGGAGATACCGACGGCGGCGCGCGACCGGGCCGTGCGCGATCAACGCCGCGGTGCTCACCATGGCGCGCGGCGCGCGGCCGGCGCTCGGCTCTTGTTGCGGCGCTCGGTCCACCGAATCCTCGGCCCTCGAGAGTTCGTTCGTGGCACCCGGGCGTCGGACCGCCCGAGGCGCGAGCAGTTCCGCGAGGGTGCGTTCGATCGCGGAGCGCGGTGCCTGGGGCAGGATCTTCTGACGCGGGCTCTGGCCGGTCATGATGGCTTCGAGCTCGGCGGCACCGGCCATGCGCAGCAGCAGCGGCTCGTTGACGGTCGCGCCACGGAAACGGGCCAGATCCAGGGTGATCTGTCTGGTCGTGAACAGTCCGTGACGAAGATGCAGCGTGCGGTCGTTATCGAGCACTCGCAGCTTGAAATACGTTGTCAGATAACGCGCACAGGCCGCGAGACTGACAATCACCACGATCGCGACAACCAGCACCGCGATGGCGACGCCGATGAGAACCCCGCTACCGTCCTCGATACTGTGCACCGCATCGGAACTGAACACGATCTGGTCGAACCCGTACTGAAATGCCAAACCGACAATGGGTGCGATGATCGCGAAACCGGTCAGCGACAGCGGCGCGTAACGCACCCAGCTCGCACGCCAATGTCCGATCTCCCGGGCGTTCCCGGACACCGGCAGGTCTTTCCGGAGGCTTGGAACCTGTTGTTCAACAGTAGATTCCGGCGAACCGGCGGTATGGGCGAGCAACACCGCCCGCAACCGCGGCACCACACCCGCATCCAACGCATCGAGTTTGAACTTCTCACCCGAATCCGCGTGCTGCCCAGTCCCTATGGCCAACACCGCGAGCCCGAGAATCCGGTGCAACAGATCGGCCTCGATGTCCACCGACCTGATCCGTGACCGCGGCACCGACAGTTTCTTGCGCTGAATCAACCCGGTCCGCAACTCGACATGTGTCGTCCCGACCCGATAGGCGGTGGTGAACCAGCGCGTCAGCGCGAACCCGACGATCGCCACCAACGCGATGAGTCCCCACAGCGGGTTACCGGTATTGGTGCCGAGGAGCACCGACCCGATCAGCACCGGAATGAACCGCACGACCTCGTTGACGGGGTGGACCAACAACATTCGTTTATCCAGCCGCAACCACGGCTGCTGGATCTCCGGCGCGAGATCGGTTTCCGGTAGGTACGAACTCACGTCGCATCCCCACGGTGCAATGCGGCGATCTCGGTCAGCCGCGTGACGGTCTGTTCGGCCACCGGCAGATCGAGTTCGGAGATCCGCACCGCACCGGCCGAGGACGCCGTCGTCACGGTCACCGTCGCCAGCCCGAGCAATCGCTCCAGCGGCCCGCGCTCGGTGTCGACGGTCTGCACCCGGGAGATGGGCGCCACCCGGCTCTCCACCGTCAACCAGCCCACCCGGGTGTACACCGCGTCATCGGTCACCTCCCACCGATGCACGGCATACCGCCACAGCGGCATCACCCCGATGCTCACCGCCGCGAGCACGAGCGCCACCGCGAACACCGCCAGCTGCGCACCACGATGCTCGGAGTCGACGACAACCCACAAGATCAGTGCCACGAAGGGAATCATCCACCCGATCGCGGCCTGAATGGTCCACAAGAGCTTGGCCTTGGTGCTCGGACGCCAGGCCGGACCGGCCAGGATCGTGCGCGGCTGCGACATGCTTGCCATGGTTGCACGTCAAGGCGCGACCGTCTCCGTCCTCTGCTACAACCCACCTACCTGCAGGGGAATAATTCGACCCGACATACCGGAATACTGCGTGAGACCGCATAGTTATCACCGCTCACAACGGTGCCTCGCTTGCGCTCGGCCCCGTTGCGAGCGTGGCGCTGCTGTGTTATTGGTTCGCTCGCTTCGCTCACTCAAAAGCACTGGAGGGAGACAGCCCAGGATGTGTAGCGCATGATCGAGGGCGTGACCGAGCTAGCGACCCCGAGCGTCCCGCCCGCACCGCCAACGCCGTCGGCCGTGCGCCGTGCGCTGCGGCGGGCCCGCGACGGTGTGACATTGAATGTGGACGAGGCGGCCGTACTGCTGCACGCACGCGGCGACGACCTCGTCGACCTGTGTCGCAGCGCCGCCCGGGTGCGCGATGCCGGACTGGAATCGGCGGGTCGGCCGAAGACCATCAGCTATTCGCGCAATGTCTTCATCCCGTTGACCAAGCTCTGCCGGGACAAATGCCACTACTGCACCTTCGTCACGGTGCCGGGCAAGTTGCGCGCCGAAGGCAAGGGCATGTTCCTGGAGCCCGACGAGGTGCTGGAGATCGCGCGTCGCGGTGCCGAGCTCGGCTGTAAGGAAGCCCTGTTCACTCTCGGTGACCGTCCCGAGGACCGCTGGCCGGAGGCCGCGCAGTGGCTCGACGAACGTGGCTACGACTCCACGCTGGACTACCTGCGCGCCGTCTCGATCATGGTGCTCGAGGAGACCGGTCTGCTGCCGCATCTGAATCCGGGCGTGCTGAGCTGGGAGGAAATCTCGCGCCTCAAGCCGGTGGCGCAGTCCATGGGCATGATGCTCGAGACCACCGCCACCCGGCTGTTCACCGAAAAGGGCAACTGCCACTACGGAAGTCCGGATAAGGATCCGGCGGTGCGCCTGCGCGCGATTACCGACGCCGGTCGGCTTTCGGTGCCCTACACCACCGGCATTCTGGTCGGCATCGGCGAAACGCTGACCGAGCGCGCCGAGTCGATCATGGCGATTCGCAAGCAGCACAAGGCATTCGGGCATATCCAGGAAGTGATCATCCAGAACTTCCGGGCCAAGGACGACACCGCCATGCGCGATGTTCCCGACGCCGGTATGGAGGAGTTCCGGGCCACCATCGCCGTCACCCGGCTGCTGCTCGGCCCCGACGTTCCGGTGCAGGCGCCGCCGAATCTGGTGTCGCACGAGGAATGCCAGGCCCTGATCGATGCGGGCATCGATGACTGGGGCGGCGTCTCGCCGGTCACCCCCGATCACGTGAATCCGGAACGGCCCTGGCCGAACCTCGATACGTTGCGCGAAATCACCGAGGCCGCGGGCTACCAACTCGTCGAGCGCACTTCGGCGCACCCGAAATACGTGCGCGCGGGCAACCCATGGGTCGATCCGCGCATCGGCGCACACGTCGCCGCGCTCACCGATCCGGAAACCGGTCTGGCGAATCCGGATGCGATTCCGGCCGGCCTGCCCTGGCAGGAACCAGACGAGTCGTGGGAATCCGCGGGCCGCATCGATCTCAATACCTCGATCGATACCGAGGGCCGAAATACCGAGAGCCGAAGCGATTCCGCACTCGGCGGAGCAGGGAGCGACGGGCACGGAGGCGGCAGCTTGCGTGACCACGAAGGGACCCGCGAGGGCCGCCAATCAGATACCGATGTCGTCGGGGCCTTCGGCGACTGGGACACCATCCGCGAACAGGCTCGTGACCTCGCCGTCGCGGCCCCCGAGCGGCTGGATTCCGATGTGCTCGCCGCGCTACGTGCCGCCGAAAACGATCCGGCCGGGCTCACCGACGCCGAATACCTCGCGTTGGCAACGGCCGACGGACCGGCACTGGATGCGGTTGCCGCACTCGCCGACCAGCTGCGCCGCGACGTCAACGGCGACGATGTCACCTACGTGGTGAATCGGAATATCAACTTCACCAATATCTGCTACACCGGCTGCCGCTTCTGCGCATTCGCCCAGCGCAAGGGCGATGCCGACGCCTTCACCCTGAGCATGGACGAGGTCGCCGACCGCGCCTGGGAGGCGCATGTCGACGGCGCGACCGAAATCTGCATGCAGGGCGGCATCGATCCGGATCTCCCGGTCACCGGGTATGCCGATCTGGTGCGCGCGATCAAACAGCGGGTGCCATCGATGCATGTGCACGCGTTCAGCCCGATGGAGATCGTGAACGGTGCCTCTCGCGGCGGCCAGAGCATCCGTGATTGGCTGGTCGCGCTGCAGGAAGCCGGGTTGGACACCATTCCCGGCACCGCCGCGGAAATCCTCGACGACGAGGTGCGCTGGGTGCTCACCAAAGGCAAACTGCCGACCTCCGCATGGGTCGAGGTGATCACCACCGCCCATCGGGTCGGCGTGCGTTCGAGTTCCACGATGATGTACGGCCACGTCGACAATCCGAAGCATTGGGTCGGACATCTGCGGGTGCTGCGCGGAATCCAGGACGAGACAGGTGGTTTCACCGAATTCGTGCTGTTGCCGTTCGTGCACCAGAGTGCACCGCTTTACCTGGCCGGTGCCGCGCGACCGGGACCGACCATCCGGGACAACCGCGCGGCGCATGCCCTCGCGCGGATCATGTTGCACGGCCGCATCGATAACATCCAGACCAGCTGGGTGAAACTCGGTACAGCGGGCACCCGGATGATGCTCAACGGCGGTGCCAACGATCTGGGCGGTACCTTGATGGAGGAGACCATCTCCCGCATGGCCGGATCGCAACACGGTTCCGCCAAGACCGTCGCGGAACTCGCCGAGATCGCCGAGGGTATCGGCCGTCCGGTGCGCGAACGCACCACGACTTATGGGGTACCACCGCGGAAGATCTCCGCGGCGCTGCCACTGACAGTGGGCTAGGCGATACCGGATTCCCGGTCGTCGCACTCGGATGATTCGCAAAGGCGCGGATGTCGGTGGTGTTTCATATCCAGCGAGTGGCATTCGGGACGAAGTTAGTTAGGGCAGGCTGACCCGGGGTAACCTGGGCTGCCGGGCTAGTGTGACGCTGGGCGGACTATCCCCGTGAGGACAGACTAGGAGAGCGGCAGTGCCGTACATCATCGCTGAACCGTGCGTTGACGTGAAGGACAAGGCATGCATCGAAGAATGCCCCGTGGACTGCATCTACGAGGGTGGTCGCATGCTGTACATCCATCCCGACGAGTGCGTGGACTGTGGTGCATGTGAGCCGGTGTGCCCGGTGGAGGCGATCTTCTACGAAGACGACACCCCGGACCAGTGGAGCGGATACGTGAACGCCAATGTCGACTTCTTCGACGAGCTGGGTTCGCCCGGCGGTGCGACGAAGGTCGGCAAGGTGGACTACGACCCGCCGTTCATCAAAGAGCTGCCGCCGATGGCGACCGAATGAGTAATAGGTACTGAGTGAGTTCTGTGTCACCGCGTCGCCGGGTCAGCGCTCTGCTGCCCGATTTTCCCTGGGACACCATTGCGGCGGTGAAGGCGAAGGCCGCCGCGCATCCGGACGGGCTCGTCGATCTATCGGTCGGCACCCCGGTCGATCCGGTGGACCCGCTGATCCGTGCGGCATTGAGTTCGGTCGCCGACGTGCCGGGTTATCCGACCACGCACGGCACGCCCGAACTGCGGATCGCGGCGGTCGATGCGCTGAAGCGGCGCTACGGGATCACCGGACTCGACCCGGCCGCGGTGCTGCCGGTGATCGGCACCAAGGAGTTGATCGCCGGACTGCCGCGGCTGCTCGGCCTCGGCGCGGACGATCTGGTCGTCATCCCGGAGGTCGCCTACCCGACCTACGAGGTGGGTGCGCTGCTCGCCGGTACCAAAGTGGCGCGCGCGGACGGGCTGACCCAGTTGGGTCCGCAATCGCCTGCCCTTATCTATGTGAACTCCCCATCGAACCCGACGGGGAAGGTGCTCGGTGTCGAGCATCTGCGCAAGGTGGTGCAGTTCGCGCGGGAGCGCGGCGCGGTCGTGGCCTCCGACGAGTGCTACCTGGGCTTGGCCTGGGAGGGGCGAGCCGTCTCCATCCTCGATCCGGAGGTATGCGACGGCGACCATACCGGTTTGATCGCGGTGCACTCGCTGTCGAAGACCTCCAACCTGGCAAGTTACCGCGCCGGATTCGTGGCGGGCGATGCGGAACTCGTCGCCGAACTACTCGAGGTGCGCAAGCACTCCGGCATGATGGTGCCGTTCCCGATCCAGGCGGCCATGGCCGCTGCGCTCGGTGACGACGCCCACGAGTCGGTGCAACGTGAGCGCTACCGTGCGCGTCGTGAGGTGTTGCGAAAGGCCTTGCAGCAAGCCGGTTTCCGGATCGATCACTCCGAAGCGGGCCTGTATCTGTGGTCCACCAGGGGCGAGCCGTGCCGCGCCACCCTGGACTGGCTGGCCGAGCGCGGCATCCTCGCCGCACCGGGCGACTTCTACGGACCAGGCGCGGGGCAGCACGTGCGCATCGCACTGACCGCCTCCGATGAACGTATCGAGACCGCGGCGCAACGCCTGGCCTGACACGTCCCGCAGTCGTGCCCGATGACCCCGCAACGGCGATAGCCTTGGGGTATGGACGCTGTCACGGTAGTCCCTGTTCCCAGCAACGAGCCGGTGCATTCCTATGCGCCGGGCAGCCCTGAGCGGGAACTGCTGATCACCAAGCTCACCGAAATCGCCGCCGAATCCATGGATATTCCGTTGGTCATCGGCGGCAAACACCGGCCGGGCATCGGAGCTCGGCACGATATCGTCGCCCCGCACCGACATCGGCATGTACTCGGCACCTACACCGACACCACGCATTCGGAAGCCCACGGCGCCATCGAGTCCGCGCTCGCGGCGGCCCCCGGCTGGCGTACCACGCCCTTCGATGAGCGGGCGGCAGTCTTCCTGCGCGCGGCGGATCTGTTGGCCGGGCCGTGGCGGGAGACGGTCGCCGCGGCGACCATGCTCGGTCAATCCAAGACGGTCCAGCAGGCCGAAATCGACGCGCCGTGCGAATTGGTCGACTTCTGGCGCTTCAATGTGGCCTTCGCGCGCCAGATTCTGCAGCAGCAGCCGCAGTCGAGCGCCGGTGTGTGGAATCAGATGGACTACCGCCCGCTGGAGGGGTTCGTCTACGCCATCACACCGTTCAACTTCACCGCCATCGCGGGCAATCTGCCCACTGCGCCCGCGTTGATGGGCAATACCGTGGTGTGGAAGCCCTCGCCGACGCAGACACTCGCGGCCTTCTGCACGATGCGGCTGCTGGAGACGGCCGGACTGCCGCCGGGTGTCATCAATATGGTGACCGGTGACGGTGTCGAACTGTCGGAGGTCGCGCTCGTCGATCCACGGCTGGCGGGCATCCATTTCACCGGCTCCACCAAGACATTTCAGTTCCTGTGGTCCCAGGTCGGCGCGAATATCGGTCGCTACCACGGCTATCCACGCTTGGTGGGCGAGACCGGCGGTAAAGACTTCATCGTCGCGCACCCGTCGGCAGATCCGGATGCGTTGCGTACCGCGCTGATTCGCGGTGCCTACGAATATCAGGGCCAGAAATGTTCGGCGGCTTCGCGCGCCTATATCGCACGTTCGGTGTGGCGGACGATCGGTGACGACTTCCTGCAACTGACCCGCGAGCTCAGCTACGGCGATGTCGCGGATCTGACGAATTTCGGTGGGGCACTGATCGATCGGCGTGCCTACGACAAGAATGTGGCCGCCATCGAACGCGCCAGGTCAGCTGGTATCGCCATTCCGGCGGGCGGCGAATACGACGACAGCGAGGGCTGGTTCGTCCGGCCCACGGTGCTGGTGGTGGATGATCCGCGCGACGACGCCTTCGCCACCGAATATTTCGGTCCCATCCTAGCGGTGCACGTCTACGACGATGCCGAACCCGGTTCCTACGCGGCGATATTGGCCGAGGTAGAGAGGGCGGCGCCCTACGCATTGACCGGTGCGGTCTTCGCCCAGGACCGCAAGGCCGTCGAACAAGCCTCGGCCGCACTGCGATTCGCCGCGGGCAACTTCTATATCAATGACAAGCCGACCGGCGCGGTCGTCGGTCAGCAGCCCTTCGGCGGTGCGCGCGCCTCGGGCACCGACGATAAGGCGGGTTCGCCGCTGAACCTGCTGCGCTGGGTCGCGCCTCGCACGATCAAGGAGACCTTCGTGCCGCCGGGTGACTACCGGTATCCGCACATGAGGTCGGAATGAATCCATTGCGGCCGGTCATACTCGCGGCCTCTGCCTCACCGCGGATGAAGCGCATCCTGACCCGGACGCCGGTCACAGCCGACATCGTCCGGCGCTTCGTGGCCGGTGAGGGCCGTGACGAGTTGATTCCGGTGGTGCGGGAGCTGCTGGCCAGCCGCCGGCTGATCAGCGTCGACTTCCTCGGAGAGAACACCACCGACCGGGCACAGGCCGATGCCACTGTGACCGAATACCTTTCGCTGATCAACGATTTGGCGGCATTGAACGGATTCCGAGATACCGCGGCGCGCACCGAGGTATCGGTGAAACTCTCCGCACTCGGGCAGGCACTTCCCGCCGACGGCCCAGCCATCGCCACCGAGAACCTGCGCATTCTGTGCACCAAGGCGGTCGAGGCCGGTGTGTGGGTCACCGTCGACGCGGAGGAACACAACACCATCGAGGCCACACTGGCGACGGTTCGTGAATTGCGCACCGAATTCCCTTGGCTCGGAGCGGTATTGCAGGCCTATCTGCATCGCACCGAGGCGGACTGTCGTGAGCTGTCCGGTCCCGGATCGCGAATTCGCCTCTGCAAGGGCGCATACCGGGAACCGCATACCGTCGCTTATCAGCGCGCCGCCGAGGTGACCGATTCCTACCTGCGCTGTCTGGAGATCCTGATGGGCGGCGACGGCTACCCGATGCTGGCCACCCACGATCCGGTGCTGATCCGCGCGGTTGAACAGTTGGCCGCCGAAACCGGCCGTGGCCCAGAACGGCTCGAGCACCAAATGCTCTACGGCATCCGCGGTCCCGAGCAGTTGCGGCTGGCCGCCGCGGGCAATGCCATGCGGGTCTATGTGCCATATGGCAGCCAGTGGTACGGCTATCTGACCCGCCGCCTCGCCGAACGTCCGGCCAACCTCGCGTTCTTTCTGCGCGCGCTGTTCGGCAAGTCTTAGACGAGCGGCTTGCCGAGGCGATGCCGCCTGCGCATATCCCACAGGCACAGGTTCATCGGAAAGAGCCTGGCGGGCTTGGGAAGTATGCGGTGCACGGCGCCGATCGCACGCAGCAATCGGTTCGCGAAGCGCTCCTGGCGTTCACTCCAATCCATGCGCATCTCGGCGCGCAGATGCGGCGGAAGCAGACTGGTCACCAGGAACCGCTGCAGCGGTGCGAATATACGCAACGGCCAGGCGACCATCTTCAGATCGATGAGATCGTTGAAGTACGCGCGGGTGCGGGCATCGACGGTCTTGGTCGCGAGAGTGGCATTCCAGTACTCCTGGAAGGCCGTTCGGTCGCGGGGCCACATTTCCGGTCGCATCTGCAGGGTGGTGCCGAGTCGAGCGGCGTACTGGTAGAGCACATCCGCGGTGTCCTCGTCCATCGGCCCGTGCAGCCGCTCCTCCAGATCGACCAGGCCCCAATACAAACAGGCTGCTACCCACAGTTGCAGTTTCGGGTCGAAGGCGTTGTATTTGACCGCGGCGCCCGGCTCGGAATGCACCGCGCGATGTGAACCGTTGACGGCTTCGCGGTAGTTCGCACGATCCTCTTCGGTGCCCATCAGCGCCACCGCGAGATAGGTCAGCGTTGTGCGGGTGCGCTTCCATGGGTGCACATCGATGCGGCCGGATTCGACCGTGCTCTCCATGACGCCGTAGGCGACCGGCCGCAGGCTGAGCTGCATGATGACATTGGCCGTCCCGCCGAGGAAGGCCGCGACACCGCTCCAGAATTCGTCCATCGCGAAGTTGTCGACGGTGCCGTAGCGGCAGGTCGGACCGGGATCGGGCGGCTCCACGGGTAGCGGCAAGGTCATCGTTGGCCTCGTCTTTCAGGGGGTGATCAGCGGCAATCGAAAGGTGATGAGAAGAATTGGTACTTACCTTCTCATTACCTCGATAGCGTGTCAAACGGTCCCCTTATACGAGCGGTTTACCCAGTCGGATGCGTCGGCGAACGTCGAACATATAGGTGTTCAACGGGAACATTCGCACCGGCTTCGGCAGCCGGGTTTGCACCGCCGAAATCCTTCGCAGCAGCCGATCGAAGCGGCGCTGATCGCGCTGGGACCAGGTCATCCGCATCTCATTGCGCAGATGCTGTGGCAGCAGGCCGGTTACGACGAAGCGCTGGAGCCGAGCGAAAACGAATTGCACGGGGCGCGGCATCATCTTCAGATCGATGAGGTCGTCGAAGTAGTCGCGCAGGGCGGGTTCGATACCGCGCTTTGGCAGGTTCTCATCCCAATACCGTTGGAACTCGGCACGATTGGCGGGCCACATCTCCGGTCGCATCTGCAAGGTGGTGCCGCGCCGAGCGCAATAGTGGTAAAAGTCCTCTGCCACATCGGGATTCATCGGGCCGTGCATGCGGGTGTAGAGGTCGTCGATGCCCCAGTAGAGGCAGGCGGCCACCCAGAGTTGCAGTGTGGGATCGAAGGCGTTGTATTTCACCGGGCTCGCCGAGGTCGAGCGGACCGGTCGATGCGATGCGTTGACTGCTTCCCGATATAGCGCGCGCTCGGCATCGGAGCCCATCAGTGCGACCGCGAGATAGCTCAGGGTGGTGCGCAGCCGTTTGATCGGGTGCAGTGTGACCTTGCCGCTGTCGACGGTGCTCTCCAGCACGCCGCGGCCGACGGGGCGCAGGCTCAGCTGCATGATCACATTCGCCGCGCCGCCCAGGAAAGCCGCGACTCCCTCGACGTACTCCTCGACGGTTTCTGGAGTGATGGGGCCGACGCGGTCGGGAATCGGCAGGTAATCGGCACTGCGGAGTGGTTCGGTCATCGTTGACCTCGCCTTTCTGTGGCCGTCCGCGACAGGAGCGGATGGTGAGAAGATAGTATATAAACCCTCTCATTGCCTCGCGGCGGTGTCAATCACGCTTTCGGGGCGTTCGTGGGCAGTGTGGGCTGATGGCATGCGATGCTAGCGGTGTCGTCGTGTCATCGGAGCGGAAAAAGGGTGGGTGTTATGGCGACGCTGACCAGACTCCTGGCGCTGGTGCGCAGCACCGGACCAGAGGATCGCAACCAGACGCGGGTGCTGGATGCGGCTCTGCTGGCGTTCCTGGACTTCGGAATCAAACGAACCAGCATGGTGGAGGTCGCGCGACGGTGCGGGCTCTCGCTAGCCACGCTCTATCGGCGCTTCGCGAGCAAATCCGATCTGATCCAGGCCGTCGGTATGCGGCAGGCGCGGCAGTTCGTCGAGCAGGTGGATGTGGCGCAGCAGCGGCAGGTCGATCGCGACGCCGGTGCCGAGGAACAGATCGTGGAGCTGTTCGTTGCGTTCCTGAACGGACTGCGCGGCAATAAGCTGCTCGACCGATTGTTGAAGACCGAGCCGGAGATCGTGCTGCCGTATCTCACTGTCAAGGGCGCGCCGGTGCTCGAACTCGGCCGCGACTATCTGGCCGAATTCATTACCCGGTTGCAGGGGGAGGGCAAGTTGCCCGGATACGATCCGGAGCCGGTCGCCGAGATGATCGCACGGACGGCGCTGTCCTTGGCGCTGACGCCGCAGACGGTCCTGCCACTCGACGACGACGCCGCGATCCGCAAATTCGCGCGCGACCATGTGGTCGTTTCGTTCCGCCTGTAGCTGACCGACCCCTGTCGACTGCCGTCCCCTGAGTCACACCATCCGCAGGCCGAACCGCCTGCGGATGCGCATGTCCCACAGGTAGGCATTGATCGGAAACAGCCTGGCCTGCTTCGGCATTCGGGCGGTGATCGAGCCGGTGGTGTGCAGGATTCTGGCGAGTTTCCGATCGTCGTCCGTGGTCCAGGTCATGCTCATCTGGTCGCGCAGATGCTCGGGCAGCAGGCCGGTGACCACGAAGCGGTGGAAGCGGGCGAATGGTAAGCGGGCGGGGCGCGGGAGCATTTTCAGATCGATCAGATCGTTGAAGTAGTCGCGGATCGGGGGATCGATGGTGGTCTTCGCTAGGTGTTCGGTCCAGTACTCGTCGAAGGCGACGCGATTGGCGGGCCACATTTTCGGATGCATTTGTAGTGTGGTGCCGAGTCGAGCGCCGTAGCGGTAGAAGGCTTCCGCGTCGGGGTCGTTCATCGGGCCGTGCATGCGCTCGTAGAGATCGCGGGCACCCCAATAGAGACAGGCGGCGACCCAGAGTTGCAGTGCGGGATCGAAGGCGTTGTACTGCACCGGACTCGCCGCGGTCGATTTGACCGAGCGATGCGACAGATTCACGGCATCGCGGTAGGCGTCGCGTTCATCATCGGTGCCGAGCATTGCGACCGACAGATAGGTGAGGGTGGTGCGCAGCCGTTTGATCGGATGCAGCATGACCTTGCCGCTGTCGACGGTGCTCTCCAACACGCCGTAGCCGACCGGCAGCGTGCTGAGCTGCATGATCACGTTCGCCGTTCCACCCAAGAATGCGGCGACACCGTCGAGGTGCCGCTCGATATCGAAGCTGTCCTCGGCGGGTGTAGGCGCGGGTTTGC
This sequence comes from Nocardia sp. NPDC050412, assembly GCF_044458825.1. Taxonomy (NCBI): domain Bacteria; kingdom Bacillati; phylum Actinomycetota; class Actinomycetes; order Mycobacteriales; family Nocardiaceae; genus Nocardia; species Nocardia sp. NPDC050412. Next base: position 212,794 of record NZ_JBITIJ010000006.1, on the reverse strand, counting down.
GAAACGGGCTGGTCATCAGGGACACCGGTCTCATGGTTGAGAAGGAATTGCTTAGACGTTTTCACCGTCTCATGGGTGTGTCAAGCGCCACGTTGTCCTCGAGGGGGAGCGTGGTGGTGCGGTGTGCTGCCGAAGTAGCGTGAGCGAATGTCATTCGGTCCGCCGCCGCTGCTGCTTCGTTCGCTCAACCCGCTCGCTGTCGCCGGGGGAGCGGATATTCCGGATGCCGTCACCATCGACGGGGTGACCCTGTCGCGCAGTGATTTGCTCGGTGCGGCAACCTCGGTGGCCGAGCGCATCGCGCGCGCCGATCGGGTCGCGGTGCTGGCGCGGCCGACCGTAACGACGGTGCTCGCGGTGGTCGGCTGCCTCATCGCCGGCGTGACGGTGGTGCCGGTGCCGCCGGATTCGGGGACCGCGGAGTTGGCGCATATCCTCAGCGACTCCGGTGCGCAGGCGTGGTTGGGTGAGGCGCCGGAGGGGACGGATCTCCCGGTGGTTCCGGTGCGTGTGCACGCGCGCTCGTGGCATAGCTACCCCGAACCCGACGCTGCCACACCGGCATTCGTGCTGTACACCTCGGGGACCACCGGTCTGCCCAAGGGGGTCGTGCTGAATCGCGGTGCCATTGCTGCCGGGCTCGACGCGCTCGCGGACGCATGGTCATGGACACCGAATGACGTTCTGGTGCACGGTCTTCCGCTGTTTCACGTACACGGATTGATCCTCGGCGTACTCGGACCGCTGCGGGTGGGCAGTCCGCTGATCCACACCGGTAGACCGACGCCGCAGGCATATGCGGACGCGCGTGGCACGCTGTACTTCGGAGTGCCAACGGTGTGGTCGCGAGTTGTCGAAAATCCCGATGCGGCAAAGAAATTGGCCGATGCGCGGCTGCTGGTCTCGGGTAGTGCCCCGCTGCCGGTGCCGGTGTTCGAGCGGCTGCGCGAACTCACCGGGCACGCGCCCATCGAGCGGTACGGAATGAGCGAAACGATGATCACGCTGTCCACTCGCTTCGATGGGGAACGTCGTCCCGGATGGGTCGGCACGCCCGTCGCAGGTGTCGAGACTCGGCTGCGGGACGAGGCCGGTGCGGATGTCCCGCATGACGGTGAGAGCATCGGTGGCCTGCAGGTTCGCGGGCCGATGCTGTTCGACGGCTACCGCAACCGGGCCGAGGCGACCGCCGAATGCTGGACCGAGGACGGCTGGTTCAAGACCGGCGATGTCGCGGCCATCGATGCCGGTGGTTTCCATCGCATTGTCGGCCGGGAATCGGTCGATCTCATCAAGTCCGGTGGCTACCGGATCGGCGCGGGCGAAGTCGAGACCGTATTGCTCGGACATCCGGATGTGGCCGAGGTTGCGGTAGTGGGACTTCCCGACGCCGATCTGGGACAACGGATTGTCGCGTATGTCGTATTGCGCGGTGCCGCACCGGATTCCATCGAGAAGGCGCTCATCGAGCATGTGGCCGAACAGCTTTCGGTGCACAAGCGCCCGCGCGAGGTCCGCGTGGTGGACTCCTTGCCGCGCAATGCGATGGGGAAGGTGCAGAAGAAGCTGCTCGGCTGACTTGACCTCTACTTCGGTTCAGGTTCTACGGTCCCCGGTATGAGCGCAGCACTGACACCCGAACAGATCGACTACCTGGCCACCCAGCGCCTGGGCCGACTGGCGACCGTCCGCCCCGACGGCTCACCCCAGAACAGCCCGGTCGGCTTCCGCTACAACGCCGAACTCGGCACCATCGATATCGCGGGCTGGAATATGGGCAAGTCCTGGAAATTCCGCAATATCGCCACCAACAACCGCATCGCCTTCGTCGTCGACGACGTCGCCTCGATCCAGCCCTGGCGCGTCCGCTGCCTCGAAATCCGCGGCACCGCAGAACAATTGACGGATGTGGAGCCCTATATCTCGGGCGTCTCACGAGAGATGATCCGTATCCACCCGACCCGGGTGATCGCCTTCGGCCTCGCGGCTGGCGTCACCCACGGGTAGGGCCTGTCGCAGACCTGGAGCAACACGACAACTGATTTCGTGCGCATGTGGGTGAGTCGCCGGAAGAGCTAACTTACCGCCGCCAACGTCACAGTTGTCGCGATTTGGTCTGGCCGGTCGTGCGGCGTCATCGCTGATGTCGACTGCGCCGTCGGCGATGACGCCACCGTGACAGCCCCGGAAGATCCGGGGCCGCACGAGCCTAGTCGTTGGCGTGCAGGTCCGCGTTGAGTTCGATGCCGGTGCCCTTGCGGTGCACGACCTCGACGGCGCCGGTGGTGGAGTTGCGGCGGAACAACAGGTTGTTCTGACCGCTGAGCTCGGCGGCCTTGACCACGGTGCCGTCGGGGGTGGTGACCTTGGTGCCCGCGGTGAGGTAGAGACCGGCCTCGAGGACGCAGTCGTCGCCGAACGGGATGCCGAGGCCGGAGTTGGCGCCGAGTAGGGAGCGCTCGCCGATGGAGATGATGGTGGTACCGCCGCCGGACAGGGTGCCCATGGTGGAGGCGCCGCCGCCGATATCGGAGCCGTCGCCGACCACGACGCCCGCGGAGATGCGGCCCTCGACCATGGAGGCGCCGAGGGTGCCCGCGTTGAAGTTCACGAAGCCCTCGTGCATGACGGTGGTGCCGGAGGCCAGATGCGCGCCGAGGCGGACCCGGTCGGCGTCACCGATGCGCACCCCCGACGGCACGACGTAGTCGACCATCCGCGGGAACTTGTCGATGCTGTACACGGTGACCGGCCCGCGGACACGCAGCTTGGCGCGTGTCGCCTCGAAACCCTCCACCGCTGCCGGACCGTGGTTGGTCCACACCACATTGCTGAGCAGTCCGAATTGTCCGTCCAGGCTCACCTCGTGCGGCTTGACCAGCCGATGCGAGAGCAGATGCAGCCGCAGGTACACATCGTGCGCGTCCACGGGCGCCGCCGACAGATCGGCGATCGTCGTCCGCACCGCGATCACATCGACCCCGCGCGCCTCGTCGAATCCGAGCAGCGCCGCGTATTCCGCGGGCGCCTCGTCCAGGCGCTTCGTACCGGTGTCACCGAACGCGCCCAACTCCGGATGCGGGTACCACGTATCCAATACGGTCCCGTCCGCGGTCACATTGGCGATACCGACTGCTGCTGCTCCCTGAATGCTCACGTCAACAGAGGTTACCCACCCATCCGCACTCGTGGTGAGCCACGTCGACCGCTACCTGCCACCTCGACTTATCACAATTCCGCAAGGCTGATCGTGGACCGCCCGAAGGCTTTGGTCAGCACCGAACGTTGGTGCGGAGTGAGCTCGTTGATGACTACCACGGCGTCCGCGGCGAGTTCCGCACAGGCCGCGGCGATCTCGCCGACTTTTCCGGTGCTGAACAGCGTGCGGGGTGAAAGCGGCCGCGCCATCACGCCGACACCGCCGGCCGAGACGCCACGACGCTGGGTGAACATCGCGACGACCTGACCGCCGAGGGTGGCGACCACGTTCGCGGCGTCGTCCATGCGCGTCACGTAGTCCGGTTCCCTAGCGGAGAAGAAGCCGACTATGACGATGTCGGCCCCGGCGACGGAAACCGCCGGTGTATCGAGTCGCCGTCGCCGATTGCGGCGCGGTAACCGATTGCGTCGATGAGTCGGGTGCATAGTGGAGACCGTATCGGCGCCGCGATGGCGTCGGGTGCGACCGGAGAACCGTAGGCTGGGGCGCGTGACCATCGACTTGCGCGCCGACCCCATCGCACTGACCGCAGCTCTCGTCGACATCCCCAGCGTCTCGCGCGACGAGACGGTCATTGCCGACCTGGTCGAGCGGGCGCTGCGTGAGCAGACCAGCGGATTCGAGGTGCTGCGGCACGGGAATGTGGTGCTCGCGCGCACGGATCTGGGGCGGCCGACTCGGGTCATTCTCGCCGGTCATTTGGATACCGTGCCCATCGCCGACAATGTGCCGAGCACGTTCGTGGACGAGGCGGGGGAGCGCCAGCTCTACGGCTGCGGCACCGTTGATATGAAATCCGGTGACGCGGTCTTCCTGCATCTGGCCGCGACCGTCGCGGAACCGGTGCACGATCTGACGCTGATCTTCTACGACTGCGAGGAGATCTCCGCGAAGTACAACGGTCTCAACCACATCGAACGCGACCTCCCGGATTGGCTCGTCGGCGATCTGGCCATCCTCGGCGAACCGTCCGGCGGTGTCATCGAGGCGGGGTGCCAGGGCACCCTGCGCGCCCGGCTCGCGACCAAGGGCGTGCGGGCACATTCGGCGCGGTCGTGGAAGGGCGACAATGCGATTCACCACTTGGCCCCGGTGCTGCAGCGGCTCGCCGACTATAAGGCCCGCGAGGTCGATATCGACGGCTGCGTCTATCGCGAGGGCCTGTCCGCGGTCCGTATCGGCGGTGGCGTTGCGGGCAATGTGATTCCGGACGAGGCCGAGGTCGACGTGAACTTCCGCTTCGCGCCCGACCGTACCGTCGCCCAAGCCACCGAGCATGTGCGCGAGGTATTCGCCGGACTCGACCTCGATTTCGAGCTCACCGACGCCGCCGCGGGCGCACTGCCGGGCCTGTCCGCACCCGCCGCCAAGGATCTGATCAGCGTGGTCGGCGCCGACAGTGTGCGCGCCAAATACGGCTGGACCGATGTCGCGCGCTTCGCCGCCCGCGGCATCCCGGCGGTGAACTTCGGTCCCGGCGACCCCAATCTCGCCCACAAGCGCGACGAACACGTCCCGGTCGCCCAGATCACCTCGGTCGCCGCGACACTGCGCAACTACCTGACCGAACGAGTCACCAACGCTGCCGAACCGTCGCGCTGATTCCGGCCGCGGTGCGGCACGCACGGTCAGCTTTCTCACGTCTGGCTCCGGCATGAGGGGCGTGTCTCCTCTCAGGACGGTCGCGTTGTGCCTCGCTGGCGAAGATCATCCGTTCTCGGCCCTGCTCGACGGCGTCACGCACGATACCCACGTGTTTGCCGATTGCCTGGCGTATGACGGCCTTCCCTGCCGAGGAGATCGTTGCCCAGGGCGACGACCCGGTGCGGGCTGATCGGCCAGCCCCCCGCCGGGGGACATGGGCTCCGCGGTCATCCTGGGACACGTAGACTCCTACACCGGACCTGCGGTCTTCTACCGACTATCGTCACTGCGGCCCGGGGACGAGGTCCACGTGACAAGAGCGGACCGATCCGTTGCTCACTTCCTCGTCCAGAGGGTAGCCACTTATCTCAAGTCGGAGTTCCCAAGCCATGAGGTCTACGACTCGCAGGGATACAGCGCGCTGCAACTGGTGACGTGTGGCGGCGAATTCGACCACACTATAAGAAGCTATCAGTCCAATGTGGTGGTCTACACCGCGCTCGTTGGCATCACTCCGCCGCCCGCTGGCCCACCATGACAGACCCGGCCCCGAGCATCGACCTTGGTCGACGAGGGCGGCTTGACCGCGAATACTGCGCGCCAGGCTGTCGCGGGAGCGGGAGACGGTGTTGATCTTCTGATGGTGGGCCACTCTGCGCCGTGGCCGACCCGCAGCCACTGCAAAATGGTGATTTGTCGGTATTCCCTACAGGAGCTCGCGCACCGACACCGCGATAACCGACATGGCTCCGACTGCTGTGGCTATCGGCGGCGCGCTCCGATACCAGCTGGCGCTGTTCGAGGCTGAGTTCGTGGACCCGGCAAGAAAGTCGGATCGGACACCCGCGTCATCGCCAGCGGCGAGCCGATATCGAAGCAGGCGCCACGAAACCGGGAACATCAGGAGCATCCACAGGCAATACCACATTGCGATATCGGGGTCAGCGGTAACGGATGCTGACATGTCTTTCCGTGGTGCGCGATGTAGAAGCGTGGATTTGGCCGTAGCTGATTCGGCGGCCTGTATCGCCGCTGGAGCTGCATCGCCTGGTGCTACGGCCTGATGTGGATCCATAGGTTGACTGGGAACACTCGGTGCAGCGGAAGCCTTGGCATTGGTGACGGAGCCTGTCCGAGTGGAGAGACTGCGTGCCAGCGCTGAAAACCAGTCCGCGACGAATTGGGTGGGCGTCTGGCCGGTTTCGGTGACGGATTCCCATGCATAGGCGCCGTGGCGTGCGACAATATCCTGATATCTCGCCCACGTTGCGGGTTCGAGCAGCGCGGCGTTGTCTGCGACGGCAAAGGCGACCGCGTCGAACGCTTGTGTCACCAGGTTCCCGGTGGTTTCGATCGGCACCGAAGGGAATCGCGGGCCGGTAACTTTTTCCGTAAGGAGGGCAATGCCGTCCAAAGGTTGATTCTCGCCGACGCTGAGAATTTCGGCGACTTCGCTCGGTTCGAGTGTCACGCCTACTACGGCGAGCAAAATATTGAGCGCGACTGTACCCACTTTGAGCAACGCTGCCTGCGCGTCGGGACCATAAACCGGCACCCGCGGGTCCGAGGCTTCCGAAAGGCGCTGACTGAGCGTTCTTTCCGACGTCAGCGTCAGTGTTTCGACCGTGTTGCCGTCCAAGTCATTGCTTGCCACGGCGGCGGCGGTCTTCACGGTTGTCGCGACAACAGCTTGAAGGATCGAGGACAGTGCGGTGAATGGGTCGAGCGGGGATAGCAGTGCCTGACCGATGATGTTCGTCAACGCGTGCAGTATCGGTGCGCCGGTGGGTGCGTCGCAGGCGAGGTCTTCTGCAATGCACACCGAGGCCACGCGTCCGGAGAGCGCGCCGAAGTCTGCGGCAATGTCTTGTTGCGGTCCGATGCCACCGCCAGCGGGCATCGTCTGTGCGACTAGCGGCAACCCCGCCAATGCTGTCCGGTCGGTGCCGGGCGCGGGGGCGGGTGTGCGCTGTCCCGGCGCGCCGGGGAACACCGGTGCCCCCGGGTCACGGGTCGGGTCGCCGAAGAGTGCGGCGCCGGCTATCTTGTCCGGTTCCACCACACCGTATCCGAGCCCTACCTCCCGCAGGAACAACGAAACAACGTGCGCCCCTTGCGAATATCCCAGCAAAGCCAGGCGAGTGTTCTCGCATCTATTGCTGATTCCGCGGGCCATGCTCCGCAGCTCGTCGAGTCCGGCGGAGACGGATTGCGCGTACGACGACGAGGCAGCGCCGGGCACGATCCCGCCGAACGCCGCGGGATAGGGCACGTATGCGCGATCGACCGCTCCGGGCTTCGAGATACTGGCCAACATTGGTGTGAAAACGCCCGACAGCATGCCGGTGTCGACGGTGGGCGATGCGCTGAGAGAGGACTGCCCTGTGCCCTGAACACCGAGAGTGTACAGGGCCGGGCAGTCGGTCGGATCGAATTCCGGAGCAGCGGTAGCGGGTTTGGCGACGACGGCGCCGGTCGCTGCGACGACTGCATACACGCCGGTTACGGCGAGTGCTCGAGCTATCTTCCTCGACACTACGATCCGACCTCTCACAGACTCGAGCTTCTACTTGGACGTGCCGTACTTCACGTTCATCCCGCTGGATTGTCATAGCCCCTAGAGCAGGCCGCCGGTCAGAAAATGGAGTGTGTCTCCAGCGACGGCGAGAAGTCCTGTGACGAGGTTGATTACAGGCTGGAGGATCATTCGAACAGCCTCTCGGTTGATCATCTCTGTATCGGTTCGGCGTAGCGAATTGTTTGCGGCCCGACCCCCGACCGACTCTTTTGAGATGTCGGGGGTCGGGCCGCAAACCAGGCATTCGTATCAGAGCAGCGAGTGGACCAGAACGCTGACGACACCGGTGAGAAGGTTGCCCACGATCGGCAGCAGACCGCTGAGGAGACCCATGTTTGTTTAACCTCTTCCTGTTTGGTGATTGGTGTTCCCCCGAAGACGGGCCTCGAGGGTGCTTGCGTGGTCGCCCGCCAGAAGAGGGATCGCGCATTGTTTTGCGAACCGCTGATACTCCCGTGGCGAGACTCGACCGTGACACCGATTCAGTAGCAAGCACACTGACGCGAGCATCGCCCACGCCCCGCTACATCGGCATCGAAAGGTACTTCGTAAGTCGCGCGACCCTGGATGGGTTAATTTCTGGCTTCGACTTATTGGCGTGGTCGGGCCGGTTTGGAAGCTGCTAGAACAGCGATGAGCAAATCGCGGCGGGTCGACCCATCCACGCTGTCCAGTTGCATCGAAGACAGACAGTGACATTCACACGTGTGCCGTGCAACGGCGAAGGGAAACCAGTGACATTGCCGTCCAACTAGCCCCGGGCGCGTCCGGTCGGACGATTGATCATCGCTGCGGTGACGGTTGTGGCCGCCCACAGTCCTGCTGATATTCAATGGGATAGCGTCAGCGGCCCAGCCCCCTGTCGGGTTGGGGACGGCCACATCCTTTGCGGTATTGGCGGGTCAGACGGTCACCAACACGGGACCCACGATCATCTCCGGTGATGTGGGGGTCAGTCCAGGGAGTGCGGTTACCGGGTTTCCGCCGGGACTTATTACCCCCGGAACGGGAACCATCCACGCTGCCGACGCGGTGGCGTTGCAAGCACAAACAGATCTGACTACGGCATATAACGATGCTGCGGGTCGCGGTCCTGCCACCGCCGCTCCCCCTGATCTCGGCGGCCAAACACTGGTCGCGGGGGTGTATAACACGGCGGGCCCCATGGGCCTAACCGGGACAGTCACCCTCGATGGGCAAAATGATCCCAACTCGGTCTGGATCTTCCAAGCGGGATCTACGTTGATCACGGCATCGAACAGCACGGTCGCCCTCATCAACGGGGCCTCACCGTGCAACGTCTTCTGGCAGGTGGGTAGCTCCGCGACATTGGGCACCAACACTACCTTCGTCGGAACCATCATGGCGTTGACCTCGATCTCGGCACAGACCGGAACCATCGTGGAGGGACGGCTGTTGGCACGAAACGGCCAGGTCAGCCTGGACAACAACAGGATCACCCGACCCAACTGCACTATCCCACCGACGTCCACGACTACAGCGCCGCCGACAACGACAACGACAACGACAGTGCCGCCGACGACGACGACAGCGCCGCCGACAACGCCGGCGACAACGCCGGCGACAACCATCCCCTTCCCGCCCGGTGGCGGTGGCGGAGTTATTCCCGTCATCCCCGGTGGCGGCGGCGGTGTCGGTGGCGGTGGCGGTGTCGGAGTTCTCCCCATCCCCATCCCGATCCCTATTCCCATCCCCATTCCGATTCCCGGTGGCGGTATTCCGGGTGGACCGGGTGGACCGGGTGGACCAGGTGAACAAGGACCGGGCGAGCAAGGACCCGGCGAGGAAGGACCCGGTGAGGAAGGACCGGGCGAGCAAGGACCCGGCGGCGGCGGGGACGTCCCCGAAGGCTCTCCAGAAACGGGTGGGGGTGGTACTGCCTAGCCTGGGCAGTTCACCGCACTGATCGGTGGCAAGCTCGGCCCCGCACTGAACGAGGTCGCACGCCGCCGCTCCGGCTAGGCAGCCGTACCGAATTGCATTGAGGGGTGGCACCGACAAGCGGTGCCACCCCTCAACTATGTCCCGCCGACGAACCGCGTCATTCAGCACCGCCCTACACACACGTCGGCCGAATTCTTGATGACTAGATAGCAATTGGCCTCAGAACACCCGGTACTGTCTGCACCATGACCAGCGGCGGTGCGTTTAGAGAGCACACCGGTAACTCGTCGGGGACGGGCTGACTTGCCCGCAGCTCTACCGCCGCGCGCCAACGTCATAGTTGCCGCGACTGAGTCCGGCGCCTGAAGGTTCGGAGAGGCGGGGGAGCCCGGTAGCGTGGGCGCTATGTCCACCGGAGCCGCCGATAACGAGATCGCAAGCACGCCGAAGTCGACACCCAAATTCCGCGGGCCGATCATGTTCCGCCGCGATCGCAAACCGGGCGGCACCGCCGACCAGAACCTCTTGGACCGGCATGGACCCAGCGATTGGGTGCATACCGATCCGTGGCGGGTATTGCGCATCCAGGCCGAATTCGTCGAGGGCTTCGGCGCGCTCGCCGAATTGCCGCGCGCGGTCACCGTCTTCGGTTCGGCCCGCACGCCACCGGGGCATCCGGAATATCACGCCGCCATGGCCATCGGCGGTGCGCTGGCACAGGCCGGATTCGCGGTGATCACCGGCGGCGGCCCCGGCGTGATGGAGGCCGCGAACCGGGGCACGTCGGAGGCGGGCGGGTATTCGATCGGACTCGGCATCGAGTTGCCGTTCGAGCAGAGCCTCAACGAATGGGTCGACCTCGGCATCAACTTCCGCTACTTCTTCGCGCGCAAGACCATGTTCGTGAAGTACTCCCAGGCATTCATCTGTCTGCCGGGCGGATTCGGCACCCTGGACGAGCTGTTCGAGGCGCTCACCCTGGTGCAGACCCACAAGATCACCCGCTTCCCGATCATCCTGTTCGGCAGCAAATACTGGGCCGGACTCGTCGACTGGCTACGCGATTCGCTCGGCGGATCCGGCAAGATCTCACCCGGCGACCTCGGCCTGCTGCATGTGACCGATAGCGTCGAGGAGGTCGTGCAGATCATTCTGGCCACCGCGGACGGTGCCACCGACACCGATGCGCTCGGGACGGAGGATCAGTGGTGAGCCAAGGCGGATACGCGGTCTGCGTCTACTGCTCGGCCAGCACCGCCGATCCGGCGATGCTCGCCCTCGCCGCCCGGGTCGGCACCGAGATCGCAAGGCGCGGTTGGCGATTGGTGTCCGGCGGTGGTCACGTCTCGATGATGGGCGCGGTCGCCACCGGTGCCCGTGCCGGCGGTGCGCACACCATCGGGGTGATCCCGAAACACTTGGTGCACAAGGAAGTAGCCGATGTCGACGCCGACGAGCTGATCGTCACCGACACCATGCGCCAACGCAAACAGGTCATGGAGGACCGCGCCGACGCCTTCCTCACCTTGCCCGGTGGCATCGGCACGCTGGAGGAGTTCTTCGAAACCTGGACCGGCGGTTACCTGGGCCAACACGATAAGCCCGTGGTTGTCCTCGATCCCGATGGTTTCTATCGAGGTCTGTTCGACTGGCTGGACAAACTCTACGATCGGAAGTTCGTGTCCCAGTCGGCCATGGCCCGGATCACCGTGGTCAACGATCTGTCTGCGGCCTTCGCCGCACTGAAACCGGTGCAGGTATCCGAGGTGACGCAGGAGCCGGGCACCACCCTCGACGAGGAGGTTTGACGCAGTGAGCACTGGCGCCCGCCCGAAGGTCAGCCTATTCGATATCGCGAAGCGGTTGCCGCTCATGGCATTGGACGCACCATCCATGCTGCGCGGCGCGCTCGGCATGCTGGTGGGGCCGGATGACAAATCCTCGGTCGGTCTGTACTTCCAGCGCAACGCGCACCGGCATCCGGACCGGCCGTTCCTGAAGTACGAGGGCGAAACCTTCAGCTACCGCGCGGCCAACGCCCAGGTGAACCGGTACGCGCGGGTGCTGGCCGACCGTGGCGTGCAGCGCGGTGACGTGGTCGGTGTGCTGATGACCAATCGTCCGGAAACCCTGTTCGTGGCGCTGGCCACCGTGAAACTCGGTGCGACGGTCGGCCTGCTGAACCACCACCAGCGCGACCAGGTGCTCGCCCATAGCTTCGGATTACTCGATAGCGTGCTCAATGTGGTCGGGGAGGAATGCCAGGCTGCATTGGATTCCCTCGCCGAACCCCTTGCCAATGTGGTCTTTTCGCAGGAGCTGCACGAGGCGGCCGAGGACGCAGACGCGGCCGATCCGGCGAGTTGCGCGCAGATCACCGCCAAGGAACGCGCCTTCCTGATTTTCACCTCCGGCACCACCGGCTTGCCCAAGGCCAGCGTGATGACCCATCTACGTTGGACCAAGAGCATGTCCGGTCTCGGCGGACTCGGAATTCGCCTGAACGGCAACGACACGCTGTACTGCTGCCTGCCGCTCTATCACAACAACGCACTGACCGTCGCGCTGTCGTCGGTGCTCGCCGCGGGCGGCACCTTCGCGCTCGGCAGGCAGTTCTCCGCCTCCCGGTTCTGGGACGACATCATCCGGGAGCAGGCCACCGCGTTCATCTACATCGGTGAACTCTGCCGCTATCTGGTCAATCAGCCGGGCAAGGCGACCGATCGGCAGCACCGGGTCCGGCTCGCCGTCGGCAATGGTCTGCGGCCGGAGCTGTGGGACGAGTTCAAGAGCCGCTTCGGCATCGGTCGGATCGTCGAGTTCTATGGCGCCAGCGAGGTGAATATCGCCTTCGTCAACGCCTTCGGGGTGGATCGCACCGCGGGCTTCGGGCCGCTGCCCTATGCCATCGTCGAATACGACGACGCGACCGGAAAGGCCAAGCGCGACAAGGACGGTCGGCTGCGCCGGGTGCCGGGCGGCGGGGTCGGTCTGCTGCTGGCCAAGGTCACCGATCGCTCGCCCGCCGACGGCTACACCGATAAGGCCGCCTCCGAGGCGAAGCTGGTCCGCGATGGCTTCACCGACGGCGACGTCTGGTTCGATACCGGCGATCTGGTCCGTGATCAGGGCTGGCATCACATCGCATTCGTCGATCGGCTCGGCGATACCTTCCGCTGGAAGGGTGAGAATGTCGCAACCACCGAGGTCGAGGGTGTGCTCGCCGAATCCGACGCGATCTCGCAGGCAGTCGTCTTCGGCGTGGATATCCCGGGCACCGATGGCAAGGCGGGCATGGCGGCGGTGACGCTGTACCCGGATGCCGAATTCGACGGTCGCGCGCTCGCCGAACTGGCCTACTCCCGGTTGCCCGGCTATGCGGTCCCACTGTTCATCCGGGTCGTCGCCGAGCTCGAGCAGACCTCCACCTTCAAGAGCCGCAAGGTCGAACTCCGCAAGCAGGGCTACGAATCCGATGCCGACAGCCAGCTATATGTGCTCGCCGGTCGAGCCGACGGCTACATCCCGGCCTACGACGAATACGCCGCCGACGTCGCCGCAGCCCGCGCCCCCAAGAACTAGCGCTGCGTCCAGATTGCTCCTGCTGTATCGAGCCTTGGTTCGAGGGTTACCTCGAACGCAGTCGAATGGTGCGCGCCCACGCCGCATCGACGGCCATGTCACTGCGCTTGTCGAGCAGCCGGAGCGGGTGGCGCGGCAAGCTATCTGCACGATGCGCTAGGCCGATCGTTCGGCGGCGGATTGGGTGCATGCGACGAGTTACCCAGGTGCTCGCCGATCCCGTTGTTGCGCGTCCCAAGAATGTGCCGTCCACAACCCGTTCCGTGGGGGCGTGTTACAGGACTAGGTACAGTCGGGTGCATGTTCAGCCCCACCGCAGCGCCGCTTCCCACCTTGTGCGGCAAGCCGGTGGCGACGGATCGGGCGCTGGTCATGGCCATCGTCAACCGCACCCCCGACTCCTTCTACGACCAGGGCGCCACCTTCACCGACGCGGCCGCCATGGACGCGGTCGCGCGCGCCGTCGACGAGGGCGCCGATCTAGTCGATATCGGCGGGGTGAAGGCCGGTCCGGGCACGCTGGTCGACGCGGCGGAAGAGGCCCGCCGCGTGGTCCCGTTCGTCGCGGCGATCCGGGAAAAGTATCCGGAGCTACTGATCAGCATCGATACCTGGCGCGCCGAGGTTGCCGAGGCCGCCGTCACCGCCGGCGCGGATCTGATCAATGACACCTGGGCGGGCGCCGATCCGGATCTGGTGCGCGTGGCCGCCGATCGCGGCGTCGGCATCGTTTGCAGCCATACCGGTGGGGCCGTCCCGCGCACCCGGCCGCATCGGGTGCGCTACGCCGATGTGGTGGCAGAAGTAACGCAAACCGTGCGCCGCGCCGCAGAAGATGCGGTTGCGGCCGGGGTTCGTAAGGATTCGATTCTGATCGATCCGACCCATGATTTCGGCAAAAACACTTACCACGGGATCGAGTTGTTGCGGGGAATAGACATTCTTGTAAATACCGGATGGCCAGTCTTGATGGCGCTGAGCAACAAGGATTTTATCGGGGAGACTTTAGGTGTCGGTCTATCCGAACGGTTGGAGGGCACATTGGCAGCAACAGCATGGTCGGCGGCCGCCGGCGCCCGAGTCTTCCGAGTGCACGAGGTCGCCGAAACCCGGCGCGTCGTGGACATGATCGCCGCGATACAGGGCATCCGGCCCCCCGCACGAACCCTGCGAGGTCTGGTATGAATTTCCACCACCACGACAGCCCGCTCTGGGCGACGACGAATACCTGGGACACCCCGGACTGGACGGTCGAGGAACTGATCGCCGCCAAGCGCGGACGCACCGTCTCGGTGGTGCTGCCCGCGCTGAACGAAGAGAACACCGTCGCCGATGTGGTGGCCAGCATTCGGCCGCTGCTGGGCACGCTGGTCGATGAGCTGATCGTGCTCGATTCCGGATCGACGGACGCCACCGCCGAACGCGCGCTCGCCGCGGGCGCCGAGGTGATCAGTCGGGAACAGGCCGTCCCCGAACTCGATCCGATGCCGGGTAAGGGCGAGGTGCTGTGGCGGTCGCTGGCGGTGACCAGCGGCGATGTCATCGCCTTCGTCGACTCCGATCTCATCGACCCGGATCCGGCCTTCGTGCCGAAGCTGCTCGGCCCGCTGCTGCTGGTCGACGATATGCATCTGGTGAAGGCCTACTACCGCAGGCCGCTGCGGCAGGCCGGTGCCGTTGACGCGCACGGTGGCGGTCGCGTCACCGAACTCGTGGCCCGTCCGCTGCTCGCCGCATTACGTCCGGAACTGTCGCAGGTGCTGCAGCCGCTCGGCGGCGAATACGCCGGCACCCGCGAATTGCTGACCTCGGTACCGTTCGCCCCCGGCTACGGCGTGGAGATCGGCCTGCTCCTCGACACCTACGATCGCCTCGGCCTATCCGCGATCGGTCAGGTGAATCTGGGTGTGCGCACCCACCGCAACCGCCCACTCGCCGATCTCGGCATAATGAGCCGCCAAATCCTCGGCACCGTCCTCGGCCGCAGCGGTGTGCAGGATTCCGGTGCGGCGCTGACCCAATTCCCGCTGATCGGCGATGCCTTCACCGCGCACAGCACGGAGGTCTCCCTCGCCGACCGCCCGGCGATGAATACGCTGCGCCCGGCCTGCGCCGCGGCCTGAGACAACCACGACGAACCCCAGGTGCTCCGAGCGCCCGGGGTTCGTCGTCTTCTATTCTTCGGCGGCGGTCCGCAGGTCGGCCAGCCAGGCTTCCAGACCGGCGCCGAGAAAGTGGGTGGAGGTCGGTACGTCCGCTTCGACCTGGGCTCCGTTCCAGTTCTCCTCGGTGCGCACCAGGACGCCGCCCTCCATCGGTGTGAAGGTCCAGACATGGATGCCGCCGTCGATGCGCATCCCGTCACCGATCGCCGGGCCGCTCCAGCGGATGCACCGTTCGGGTTGTAACTGCCGGACGGTGGAGGTGATGGTCAGGGTGGTCGCGGGGGTGGTGGCGGTGGCGGGGGCGGGAGTGGTCCACCGGAACTGCGAACCAGCCTGCAGTGGTCCCGAGTCGAGGCGCTTCATGCTGGTGACCGGCTTCTGCCAGGACGGCCAGCGTTCCACGTCGGTCTGCAGGTTCCAGATGGTGTCCAGTGGCGCGTTGATCAGGATCTCGGTCCGATAGTGGATCGGTGCGGCGGGATCGATGCCCGCCCCGTCGCAGGTCAGTGGTGTCGCGTCCGCAGTGGGGCCGTCGGCGAGGGCCGGTCTGGCGGTGGTTCCCAGAATCGCGGCGGTCAGCGCGATCCCGATCAGGGCGGCTCGCCCGCGGCGGCGGGTGGCGGCCTCGGCTTGCGCCTTCGGTGTGCTGGACGGGCGAGTATCGGTCATGGCGCTACTCCTTGTTAGTGGCTCTTGCTTTAGTTAGACCTTATAACTGCGTTTTGTGAGAAGCAAGAGCAAAAGTGATAGCCTCTAACTGGATGGCGGCGGGTACTGCCGGAAGGAGTTGCCGATGACCGAAACCGGTGCGAAGAGCCCGCGAGAGCGCTATCGAGTGCAGATGCGGGCGGAGATCAAGCAGTGCGCCCGGGAGCAGATCGCTACGGCAGGCGCGTCGGCATTGTCGCTCAACGCGATCGCCAAACAGGTGGGGGTGAGCGGTCCCGCGCTGTACCGGTACTTCGCCAGCCGCGACGAGTTGATCACCGAACTCATTCGCGACGCCTACCGCAGCCTCGCCGACACCCTGCGCGCGGCTCGAGACTCCGGCGCCGACGTGGCCGTGCTTGCCAACGCGCTACGGGAATGGGCCTTGGCCGATCCTCAGCGCTACTTCCTCATCTACGGCACACCCATCCCCGGATACCACGCCCCCGACGACACCACCGAGATCTCGAACGAAATCATGACGATGCTGATCGAGGCATTCTCCGCGCTGTCCCCGGACAAGCCGACGACACCGTTCGACGCCCACCTCGAACACCATCGCCGGTGGGCCGCCGACCACTCGGTACCGGTCACGACCCTGCGCCACGCGATATCCTTCTGGACCCGACTCCACGGCGTCCTCTCCCTCGAACTCGCCGGACACTTCACCGGAATGGAGTTCGACCCCGCCCTGCTGTTCGCCGACGAGCTGAACACCCTTCGGTAGCCGCACCCAGCGAACCTCGTCCGCAGGCTGCCCAGTTGTGGCCGATCCGAACACTTCACTGCCGTCAGGTTTGGGGTAGCCGTACTGCAGGCATGCGCGCGTATCACCGGGACGCGACGACGGCGCCTCGGCGGGTCGTGCGAGTGCTTCATCGGCGCCGCGTGCGACGAGCTGCGCGTGCTGATGTTGGAGCGCGGTTCGACTGGCCGGTGCCGTATCGAGGGTTGTTCGGCAGGGTGCTGGTTTCTGGTAACGGCTCGGTGCCCGCCCGGGCGGGGATTGCGCTGGCCGGATGTTGGGAGGTCGGCGCTGTTGCGAATCGACTGCGGACGCGCTGAACGCGGGATGGTCGGCACACGCGCCTCCGATGCCCTGCACGACCTCCGCCTCGTGTACCTACGACGACCCGCGGCCGCCGATTCCTTTCTGAGTTGGCCGAGGTCTACATGTCGACGGTGCGGCACCGACCGCGACGAGGCAAGCCGAGAAAGAGAGTTGATTGCCGTGCGTATTCCCAGCACTATGCGCGCCCTGCAGCAGACCTCGCTGATGGGTCCGCAGGATATGTGTTTGATCACCGACGCGCCGGTACCGGTGCCCGGCCCGGGCGAGATCCTGATCCGGGTCGAGGCCGCTGGTGTCAACTTCGCCGATATATCGAGGGCCTATGGCACCTTCCTCGGCGGCCCGCAGCCACCGTATCTGGCGGGTTTCGAGGCAGCGGGAGAGGTCGTGGCGGTGGGCGAGGCGGTGACCGGCCCGCAGCCGGGTGCCCGCGTTATCGGCGTCGGCGACGGGGCTTTCGCCGAGTACATGATCCTGCCCGCGGCCGCGGCGGTGCCGGTACCGGTGGACTGGAGTGCCGAGCAGGCGCTGGGCCTGGTCGTGAACTGGCCCACCGCGCTGGCCGCGCTCAGGCCTGTGGGCCGCATCGCCACGGGGGAGACCGTGCTGATCCATGCCGCGGCGGGCGCGACCGGCCAGGCCGCGGTGATCATGGCCAAGCACTACGGTGCGACGGTCATCGCCACTGCCTCGCCGGGCAAGCACGAGACGGTGCGGGCACTCGGCGCCGACCACGTCCTGGATTCCCGCATCGAGGACCTGGCCGCTGAGGTACTGAAGCTGACCGGCGGCCTCGGCGCCGATCTGGTGCTCGAGTCCGCCGGCGGCGCCACCTTCGAGGCCAGCCTGGCCGCGACCAAGCGGATCACCGGCCGGATCGTCGTCTACGGCGTGGCAGGCGGTGAAGCCGCGATCACCAACTGGGAGCTGGTGTACAAGCATCAGGTCCACATCATCGGACTCAACATCGGCGTGTTGAGCCAGGCCGCACCGCAGATCTTCGGCGAGCTCATGGGTGAGCTGTCCGCGCTCATCTCCGCTGGCGTCCTCACCCCCGTCCGCCCCACCGTCTACGACTTGTTCGACGGCCCGAAGGTCCTCGCAGAACTGGAATCCCGCGCCACCACCGGCAAATTGGCGCTACTGCCCTGAGCGCCCGCTGACCTGGGTTTCGATTCCTTCGCAACAGCGTCCCGGTCGTAATGGGCAACGGTCCCGAGCGGCGGGATCGATCGGGACAAGGAGCAGTGCATGGCAAGCAGGCAATCCACGGCGGGAGTTGAGACGTACCGGGGGTGGTTGAGGGTTCCGGCGGCCGACCACGAGTGGACGCCCCGAGACGAACACCTGTTGGTGGACGACTGGGATGTCATCGCGAGTCCGACCGCCCGGCCGCGGCTTAAACTCGCGGCATGACGGCGGACGCGCTCGAGGCGGCGAACCAGGACCGGTTCGCCGCCGAAACCGAGCGATTCCGCCGGGAGTTGCTGGCGCACTGCTACCGCATGGTCGGCTCGGCCCACGATGCGGAGGACCTGGTACAGGAAACGTATCTTCGAGCGTGGCGGTCCTATGCCGGATTCGAGGGCCGCGCGTCGATTCGGTCCTGGCTCTACAAGATCGCCACCAATGTCTGCCTGACGGCGTTGCAGCCGCGCCGGAACCGGGTGCTGCCCTCGGGGCTGGCAGGTCCATACGACGGACCCGATCGCCAGCCGAGTCACGTTGCGCCGGGCGAGGTTTCGTGGCTCGAACCGTTGCCGGACGGGTGGATCGCCCCGCCCGCCGACGATCCGGCCGCGGCGGTGATCGCGCGCGAGTCGCTACGGCTGGCACTCATCGCCAGCCTGCAGCACCTACCCGCCCGCCAGCGCGCGATTCTCATCCTGCGCGAGGTGCTGGCGTTCTCCGCGGCCGAAACCGCGGAGATTCTCGGCACCACGACGGCGGCGGTCAAGAGCGGTCTGCAGCGCGCCCGCGCCCGGCTGGACGAACTCGAGCCCGCATCCGAGGAACTGCTCGAACCGACCGACCAGCGCGCACGTGCACTACTCGACGGCTACATCGCAGCATTCGAACACTCCGATGCCGGTCTGCTGGAACAAGTGCTGCGCACGGACGCCACGCTGGAGGCGACGCCATTCCGCGAGTGGTACGCGGGCCGGATGAGCTGCATCCACATGCTCGACGCATACGTGCTCGGCACGCCGGGCAGCTGGCGGATGCTCGCCACCACAGCCAACGGCCAGCCCGCCGCCGTCATCTACTACCGGGACGCCGACGGTGTATTCCGGGCAAACGGCATCGTGGTGCTGGCCCCAACTCCTACCGGCGTCTCCCGCGTGATCGCGCTTCACGATCCGGCGCTGGTCGCGATGTTCGACTTCCCGGACGTGCTCGCACACCGAACTCGAACCGGAAGTGGCAGCTCGCCCGATTCCGGCGGTTTTCGCGGCGCTTCATCGGTGTCCTGAATTCCCCGCCGCCCGACCCGATATCGATTCCCGGATCGGACACCTACTGAACCGACGCGCTTCTCCGCATGCCCGGACACTGGCGGCAAGCTCGGTTATCACCAACGGCGATGAGTTCCAACACCTTCCGAATCTCCACGACTCCGTCCGTGATATTCACGCTTGAGAAAACATACGATCGACCGTATGTTCTTCTGTATGGAGCAACACACTTTCACCGAGGCGACCGACCCGTTCTGCCTCGACCGGGCGGGTGCCGTGGCATTGCTGACCGAGGCCCCGTGGGGCAGGTATGCCGTTATCGGCGACAGCCTTTCGGCGGGAACCGGCGACCCCACCCCCGGCTACCAGCATCAGGGCTGGTCAGACCGGGTTGCCGAGGTCTTACTCGCTGTCCGGTCGGATCTGGATTACCTCAATGTCTCCGAGATCGGGGCAACAACCGCCCAGACGCTCGAGAACCAGGCGGCCCGGATGCTCGAGTTCTCCCCGGACCTGCTCCACCTGCCATGCGGGGCCAACGACATCGTGCGGCGCAGGCCGGACTTCGGCGAGATAGAGCGAACGCTTCGGCAGATGTACGACCTGGCGAAGGGGACCGGCGCCTTGCTGACCACTTTTACGCTCGGCAGGGCGTATGTCGTCCCGGTCTTCCCTGACTGGCCGGATCGGATCGCCGCGGTCAACGAGATCGTGCGCGGGCTGGCTTCCGAATACGACGCCGTCGTGGTGGACATGTGGGATCACCCGATCAACGACCGCGACAACCTGCTCAGTGCGGATCGCATCCACTTCTCGACTTCCGGGCAGGCCGTTATGGCGGCCGAGGTGGTCAAGAAGCTGGCTAATTCCCTAGGACGATAAACCCCGACGAATAAGAGGTCTCTTATCGTGGCAAGTAGTCAGCAATCAGCTATCCAGCCGGTAGTGGCCGCGGAAGCTGACGCCATTCCGTGGATGACGATATCGGTTGTCTTGACCGCCCTTTTCATCGCTGTTCTCGACTCGTTCATCGTCGTGGTCGCCGACCCCTCGATCGTGGCGGACCTGCATGCCTCCGCCGGCGATGTCCAGTGGGTCATGGCGGGTTATCAGCTGAGTTACGCGGTCTTCATCATTGCCGCTACGCGCGTCGCCGACCGGTACGGCCGCAAGCGGATTTTCCTTCTCGGGGTGGCCCTTTTCACGCTGTCATCAGTCGTTTGCGCACTGTCACCGAACGCAGGCAGCCTCATCGCCGCTCGTGTCGTCCAGGGCCTAGGAGCCGCGTTGATGGTTCCCCAGGTGTTCGCGTACGTCACGGTGCTGGTGCCGGCGGCGCGGCGGCACAGCGTATACGGCGTGCTCGGCATCGTCATAGGTATGGCCACCATCGGCGGACAGATCATCGGCGGACTGCTGATCGGCGCCGATCTGTTCGACTCGGGCTGGCGCCTGGTGTTCTGGGTGAACGTGCCGATCGGAATTGTCATGTTCGCGCTCGCCCTCCGATATGTACCGGAGACAGGCTCAGCCGCCACTCGCAAGCTGGACATGCCCGGCGTCCTGGTGCTCAGCGCCGCACTATTCCTCTTGGTGCTCCCGCTGATCCAGGGGCAGGAGGCCGGGTGGCCAGGGTGGGTCTGGGCTTGCTTCGCGGGCAGCGCGATCGCATTCGGCTTGTTCGTCGCGATCGAGCGGGGCCTGGAACGGCGGGGCGGAGATCCGTTGGTACCGCTGACCCTGTTCAGACAGCACTCCTTCTCGGTCGGGATCATTCTCGTCCTGACCCTGTACGCGCTGATCTACTCGTATTACCTGGCCTTGTCGGTAACGCTGCAGCAAGGCCTGGGTATGTCGGCACTCGGCGCGGGCCTGGTCTACACGCCGGCGGCCATCGCATTTTTCGTGTTCAGCATGGTAGCGAGCCGGATCATCCCGAAGTATGGACGACGGGTCCTGGAGGTTGGGGCGATCATGTTGGCGAGCGGTTACCTGGCGACCGGCCTCTTGCTGGTGTCCGGCCCGCGGATCACTGCACTGCTGGTGATCCCCACCCTCGTTCTGCAGAGCGCCGGTGGCGGACTGGTCATCACGCCGGCGCTCAACACAGTGCTGAGCCGCGTCGAGCCGGAGTCGGCAGGTGTCGCGTCCGGGGCGTTGTCCACGGCTCAGCAGTGTGGCGGCGCGCTAGGTGTAGCCGTTATCGGAGCGGTCTACTTCAGCTCATTTCATCCCGCGGCAGTCGGCAGCGTTGCCGCCGCCGGCCATGCTTTTGCCGTCGCCTCCTTCGGGACGTTCGTCATCGCTGTCATAGCGGGCATTGTCGTCTTTCTTCTGCCGAAGCGCCCAGCGGACCAGACCGAATAAGTCCCCGCGAATCGGTCTAGACAGCCAGTGGTGGTGCTGCCGGAGCGGGCTGGTCAGGTGGTTCGTAGCTCCGCCATGCCTCGGCCAAGCGGCGTGCGGCCTCGCGTAGGTTGCCGGGATCGGCGACGAAGCTGATTCGGATGTAGTCGATGCTGCCGCCGGAGGCGTCGAGACCGGCGCCGGGCAGGATCGCGACACCGTGCCGCAGGGCGCGCTGGGCGAACGAGGTGCCGTCCCCGTGGGGCAGCCGGATCCACAGTGTCTGACCGCCGGACACCGTGGGGACCTCCCATTCCGGTAGGCGCTCGGCCAGCTCGGTCACCAGAAGATCGTGACTTTCCTTGCGCTGCCGCACAATTCGCTCGCGCAGCGGATCCAGGTTGCGAAGTAGCCAGGCAGCGGCCAACTGAGCTGGAATGTTGCCGCCGAGATCGTGCACGGCGCGCAGCCGGGCCAACCGGGCGATCACCGGGATCGGGGCACGCACCCAGCCGATACGCAGTCCACCCCAGACGATCTTGCTGAGCGAACCGATGGATATCACGGACTCGTCGTGGGCAGCCAACGGCGGTGGTGGCGGATCGGTCCCCGGGAATCCGAGTTCGGTCAGCACCTCGTCGTCGATCAACGGCACCCCGGCCGTTCTCGCCGACTCGACCAGTGTCCGCCGAGCCAGCGCGGGAAGCACTGCCCCCGTGGGGTTCTGGTAGGTCGCCACAACATAGGCGAGCGCCGCCGGGGTCACCGCGCCCAGGCCCACCGGACCTGTCCGCGGCATCGCCGCGACCTCCCGAAACGCCTCCAGCGCACCGGGATAGGTCGGCGCCTCCACTAGTACCCGGTCGCCGGGCCGCAGCAGCGCGCGGGCGAGCAAGGACAGCGCCTGCTGTCCCCCACCGGTGACGAGAATCTGCTCCGGATCGGTCGGCACACCACGTGCCGAGTATCGATCGGCAATCGTCGTGCGCAGCAGCGGATGTCCGGTCGGCCGATACCCGATGTCGCCTTCGGCGGCAGCGAGTTCGGGCAGGATGTGCTGATACGCCTGAGCCACCTCGGGCGGCGGTGTCGCAGGGGCGGCACAGGCGAGCGCGATGACATCGG
Source organism: Nocardia sp. NPDC050412 (assembly GCF_044458825.1). Classification (NCBI taxonomy): domain Bacteria; kingdom Bacillati; phylum Actinomycetota; class Actinomycetes; order Mycobacteriales; family Nocardiaceae; genus Nocardia; species Nocardia sp. NPDC050412. The sequence goes on along the minus strand of NZ_JBITIJ010000006.1, from coordinate 189,993 downwards.
CGTCCGGTTCGAGCAGCTGCAGAAAAGCCGGAGAATGGGTGGTCTCGCGGGCTGGGAGCGCTCCCGGTCCCGCGACCCGGGTGCCGCTACCCTGTCGGCGCACCACCCGCCCCTCCACACTGAGCAGGTCGTAGGCCGCAACGACCGTACTGCGCCCCACCGCAAGTGCTTTCGCGAGCCTGCGGTCGGGCGGCAACCGCAGGCCCGACCGCAGCTCACCGTCATCGATCAACGTCCGCAATCGCCCGGCCAACAGCAGATACAGCGGTCCTCGGTCGGCGGACCAGCGACCGAGCCGGTCGGCAAGTTCGATTGGCTCCATACGCAAACCATTCTGCCCCGATTGGCTCTAGGGGCACGACCCTGCCGTCGCGAGGATGAAGTCATGAGCAAGATCTCGATCACCGATGTCGTCGATGACCTGACCGGACCATGGCAGCCGCGGGACCTGGCTACGGCAAACGACGCCGTAGTACGCATCGCCCGCTTCCACGGCGCATTCCCCTGGCACCACCACGACGAGGACGAACTGTTCCTGTGCTGGAGCGGCACCTTCCGCATCGAACTACAAGACCACGAGCCGGTGACGCTCGTTCCCGGCGAAATCTTCGTCGTTCCGCGCGGAGTCGAGCATCGGCCGGTGGCCGAGGAACCGGCTCACGGGATCATGATCGAACGACCCGAAACCAAACAGTACGGCAACTGAAGACGACGGAGCGGCCGATACAAGCCAGTCGGCCGCGGCTCCGGCCCGGGCCACTCACTCAACACACGATATGTAGCGGATGCCGGCGCGGGTCGAAGGCCGTGGCCTGGTGAGCTCTCTGCCATGTCGTCAGTGACCTGCGCTTTGCTGTGCGGCGGCGGCTTCTCGAGCGGCGGCGGCGATGGCGCGGAAGTCTTTGCGCACGATGCTGGTGTGGTTGCTGGTGACCTTCGCGCTCACCTGAACGTTGGGGTTGCGGGCGAGCACCGGATCCAGGGTGGCACGCATCGCCGCGTGTCCTTCCTCGGTGGCGCCTTGGGCGGCGCCGGAGCCCACGACGAACCGCATCGGGAAGGTGACGAGGTCGAAGACGGGGTCGCTGGCGGCGACGATCTCGTTCAGCTCGATGTTGACCTCGGCGGCCTGTGCGGGGTTCATCCGAGCGGCCAAACCCAGCAGGCTGGCCATCGCCATCGGTACCCGCATCTGCCGGAACAGCCGCCGGATCTCCTCCCGTCCGGCCTCGCGGTCACCGTTATCGACGGTGGCCAGGTAGTCCCACGGATAGCCGCCGTCGACCATGACCACTCCGGCGACACGGTCGGGATTGCGTGTGGCCCAATGCAATGCGAGCGCTGCCCCGTAGGACCAGCCCACCAGCAGCGGTCGCTGCACACCGCGTGCGGCGAGGACGGCGTCGATATCGCGCAGGCAGCCCTCGAACGAATAGTCCGCCGACTTCTTCGACTTGCCGCGAGCGCGCTCGTCGTAGGTGATGTGGCGCCAGTCGGTGCCGAGTTCGGAGATGACGGGCCGCCAGCTGCGTTGGGTAGCGTAGGAGCCGTTGAGGTAGAGCACCGGACGACCGGGGCCGCCGGTGTCGGTCACCGCCAGTGCGGTGTCGTCGACGACAACCATGTCGGTCCAGGTCGAGTCGTTCCGGCTGCTGTTCGAGTTCTTCGCTGTGTTGTTCATGCCAATACTGTCACCGGCCCGGCTGACACCGACCTGATACCGATCTGACGTGCCAACTGACATGGTGTTCGGCCTGGTCACAGCGGGCAAGTAGGGGCGAACAGGTCACCGGTCCGCAGCTCCGTATGTGACCACGCAGATCTCGGGCGCCCGCCACCAGATCTCTTGCCCAAGATCTCCGAATGCGGACAAGAGCACCGAACCCGGTTCCATCCGATGACCCGGTCAGCCCGACGGCATATCGATTGATCGACAGGGAATAGGAATTGGTCGGCGAGAAGTCCGGGCGGGCAGTGCTCGACCTGGCCGGTGCGTCGATCACGTTGGATCTTGCGGCACTGGTAAGTAGCAGGGCGTAGATCGCTGGGTCAATGATGGATCGGGCCGTCGGTTCGTGCCAATGGCCGGGCTGACGCACCACCACGCTCGGCGAGAATCTGGGCGGCTATCGAGATGGCGGTTTCGTCGGGCGTATGGGCATTGAGGTCAAGGCCTAGTGGGCTTTTCAGGCGTGCCAGCTGATCGTCAGTGATACCCGCTGCACGCAGGCGTGCTATGCGTTCGGCATGTGTGCGCCGCGAACCCAGTGCCCCGACGAAACCGATTTCAGCGATGCCCAACGCCGCCACGAGCATCGGCACATCGAATTTGGTGTCGTGGGTGAGAACACAGACCACGGTGCGCGCATCGATGCGTCCGGCGGCGTGCTCGGCGGTCAGATAGCGGTGCGGCCAGTCGACGACTACCTCATGGGCGGAGGGGAATCGGGCTGGGGTGGTGAAGGTTTCGCGGGCGTCGACGACGGTGACGCGGTAGCCGAGTTGGTGGCCCGTGCGGGCGAGGGCTCGAACGAAGTCATTGGCGCCCGCCAGGATCATGCGGGCCGGGGCGGCGAAGGTCTGGACGAAGACGCGCGGGCGCGGGGCCTGCACTGTTTCGCATTCGTCCGAGCCGACCAGACCACTGTGTCCGGCCGCGAGCAGCGCCTGCGCATCGCGGTCGACGCCGCGCCAGGGCTCGGAATCGCCGGGACGCAAGAGTTTCCAGTCCGGGGCGGCATCCAGGGTGGTGGCCAGCGAAACCGGCTGACCCGCCGCGATCGCCGCACGCAATGCCGAAAGCATCGGCAGCCGAGACTCATCGACGCGCTCGACGAAGACCTCGATCTCGCCCCCGCAGGTCAGCCCAACCGCGAAACCGTCGGCCTCGGCATATCCGAACCGATCCGATACCGCACGCCCGCTGGCCAACACTTCCCGTGCCGACTCGACCACCGTGGCCTCGACACAGCCGCCCGATAACGAGCCGAGCACCTCACCATCTGCGGTAACCACCATCGCCGCGCCCAATTCGCGCGGCCCCGGCCCCGTCGCATCCACGATGCGGGCCAACGCCACCGGCTCTCGATCGGCCAACTGCACCAACTGTTCGAGCATCGTGCGCACGGCCACCGATCCTTTCCCGGGCGAAGCCTTTCGTCGTCGCTGCCCTCGAGCCTAGCTACCGACCAGTTCCTATGCGCTGCGCCCGAGTTCCCGCGGTGCGGCGTGCTCGACACCGTCCGGATGACTTCGCTCGGCCGCCTCGGCAAGCCGCGCTCGCAGATCCGCAAACCAGAGAAACCCCTCCCACCTGCATAGTTATCAGCTAGCTACCTTGATATCGCGGTTATCGAGCCGAGATGAAAGGTGTAGGTGATGTGTGACATATCGCGGGGTCATAGCGGGCTGCTGTGATCTACCTACCTGGGTTCACGGGCACAAGCGAGTATCGAGCGACTCCGCTGAACCCCACGGTGCCGCGCGACGGTCGCGAGCGCTACTTGATCGTCAAAGGTTTCCAACGGTCGACGCTTCAGCGTCGGAGGCCGGAGGTTGATCTCGGCTCAGCATCGTGCCGGTAAACCGGGGTGAGTAGATCCGCATCGACCGGTTCACCGGTGGAACGGTCGTAGCGGACGGCGACCAGTACCGAAAACAGATGTGTGGCAGCGCGTTCGTGTAGCGTCGCCAATCTGGTTGCGAGCAAACGGATTGCGCCGAGCGAGCCGGGCGGATGTAGACCGTCGATGATCAGCGCGGTGCCGCGCCCATCGGGACGCGGGAGCCGCGCGACATAGGCGATATCGTGCGGTTCCGGACCGCCGGGCCGGTATACCCGCCGGGCCGCCCGATCCTCGATGCCGCGCCGGGCATCCCCGGCCCGTGCCACCGCTCGCCGCAGTCGCGGATCGGCCGCGATGAGCTGACGAATGCTCGGCGAGAGTTCGGGCCCGCCGAGCACGATCAGCCCGTCCCGATTCAGGTCGACGGGTCGGCCCGGCAGGAAGTGTTCGACCGTTGCGGTGAAGCCGAGTTCGCGTAGTAGCTCCACCAGTCGTTGTGCCGCACTCGGATCCGGTGCGCCGAGCACTCGGCCGCCGCGCACCTCCGGTGCGATTACCGTGAGCGATCCGTGCCCGAAAAACAAACCTTCCGGTGCGGGACCCTGGGTACTCACCTGATGGATCCGCGCGCGGGAAAGTCCCGCCGCCGCACCGATTCTGGCAAAGGTCCAGCCTTCGGCGTGAAGTTCCCTGATCACCGCCCTGCGGATGCGGGTTAGCTCGTTGATGGTCTGCTGGGCCGCCGCCACCCCATCGGTGGCCGCCTTGAGTCGCTCGACTTTATCTTCGATCGCGAAAACGCGCGCCACGTCATCGGCCGACATGTGCGAAGTCTAGACATCTCGACACGATCAAGCGTCTAGTCTGCTTGACACCACAGACTTATTGCAGCCCTTGGCAACCACGACGGAGCGAGTCTTACGAGCGACGTTCGCGGCCCGTCTCGCGTCCGCACCGAAGGTGCGGCCATCGAACACAGCCGAGCCGTCGAAGCGCATGCGACGAAGTCGCGAGTCTCGACGGCTCGAACGCGAGACACCAGGGGGCCGCGAACACGCCGCGCCGAAGGCGCGGCAAATCGAACACAGTTACGTCGCGTCGGTGTCGATCGGCGGACGTTCGTTGTGCTCCAACGGCTTTTCGAGCTTGGGCATCGGGTAGTCCGGCATGCCGCTGCTGGTGCCGAGCAGGTCCTGCTTATCCGGAATCGCCTTCTCGAATTCGCGGAAAACCGAATCGTCGCCATTCAGAAGATGTTTGGTGACCATCTGACGCGGCGACATCTGGCGCAGCTCGTTCAGATCGGCCAGCGGCTTACGCAAGTCCTCGAATTCGGGTCCGAGCTCCTGCTGCAGCTGCTGGGTCGCGCCGCTGGCGTAGTCGCGAGCCTTGCGCAGGCTCTGCGTGGTCCAGCGAATCGCCCCGGGCAGTCGCTCCGGGCCGAGGATCACGAGGGCGGCGACGAGGAGGATGACCATCTCGCCCCAGCTGATGTTGCTGAACACGGGTCCAGGCTACCTGGGCCGACGTTGCCGAGCCGCTCCGGATTCCATCCGCGGCTCAGTCCGACTCCAGTGTGACCGGCACGTCCACCTGCCTGCCATCGCGGATCAACTGCACGTTAACCGTGTCGCCGATCTTGCGCTGCTGCACCGCGACCACCAGCTCGTCCGGGCCGGTCACCTCGCGATCGCCGATCTTCACGATGACGTCGTTCTCGACGATTCCGGCCTTGGCCGCGGGTCCGCCGGGTTCCACATCGGCGACGGCCGCACCGCTCATCACATCGTTTGCGACCTGCTTGCTGCGGGCGCTGAGACCGATCTTCGGGTGGTGCACCTGGCCGTCGTGGATCAGGGTCTGCGCGATACTGGTCACCATATCCACCGGAATCGCGAAGCCGAGGCCGACCGAACCGCCGGTCTCACTGCGGATCGCGGTATTGATGCCGATGACCCTGCCCTCCATGTCGACCAGTGCGCCACCGGAGTTACCCGGGTTGATCGAGGCGTCGGTCTGCACCGCGTCGATGACGGCCTTGGTATCGCTGCCCTCACCGGAAAGCGCGACCGGACGGTGCAGCGCACTGACGATGCCCGAGGTGACGGTCTTGCTCAGGCCGAGCGGCGAACCGATCGCCAGCACGTCGTCACCCACCTGGACGTCCTTGGACTTGCCCAGATTGGCGACAGTGAGATTCTTCACATCGACCTTGAGTACCGCAAGGTCGGTCTTCGGATCGCGTCCGACGATATTGGCGGGCACCCGGCTGCCGTCGGAGAAAGTCACCTGAATGGCGGCCCGGTTCGACTTGTCCTGTGCCGCCATCGAAATCACGTGATTGTTGGTGGCGATGTAGCCCCCACCGTCGATGACGACACCGGAACCGGTCGCGCCGTTGTCGCCGACGGTGACCCGGATCGATACCACCGAGGGCAGCACCGCATTGGCCACCTTGGCGATCAGACCGTGCGGGCGCTCGATCTCGCCCGACTGCTCCAGGGTGACCTTGCGCGATGTCAGCGGGGAGGTCGCCTCCGCGGTCAACCGGCCGACCAGTCCGCCGAGCACACCGATGGCCAGCGCGACGGCCGCGAGCAGGGCCAGCCCCTTGGGCGCCACCCGGGAGCCGAAGAGCACCTCCCTGGCCGAAAGCTTGCGCGCCTGCGGCAGCGGCGCGGGGCGCGGGGTCGCGACGGCGGGCGCGCCGAGGCGCGCGGCGGCATCGGGGTCGCGCCACGGATCGGCCGGACCGGCCACGGGGGCGCCGGTGTCGGTGGCGTCGGGATCACGCTGGAGGAGTTCGGTGGAGCCGTCGGGGCGTCCGAAGGCCTCGGCGAGCACCGCGTCGGGCGGGCTGTTGTGCAGTTCCGGCCCGACCTGCGGGACGACCGAACCGGCCGACCTGGGCTGCTCGCCGAATGAACCGGCCTGACCGGTGGGGCGGCGGAAAGCGCTCGCCGTGTGATTGTCCACGTGGGGGCGGTAGACCGGGCGCGGTCCGAGTGTCGGCGCGTCCGACGGCCTGAGGGAGGTGGCAGCCGGCGGTGCGGATGAATTCAGCTTCCCCCTGGTCGCCGAATCGGAGGTGTCGCCTGCGGTGGGCCGCGATTCCGACGGCCCGGAATTCGTCGATTCGGTGGTCACTCGGCAAACTCTACTTGCGCCACCAGGTTGTCCACCGGGTCGCGGTGAACGAATCGGTCAGAAATCCGAAAACCGCCTCGTTGCGGGGGCTTCCGGCGGGCGGCCGGGCGGCCGCGCTCGTCGCGCCGCCGGGTAGTTCGGCGAGCGGAATGCGGGTGAGGCTGTCGTGCAGATCGGTCGGAATCGACACCTGACCGGCCCGGCGCAGTGCGATCCGCGCCTGCTGCTGTGCATCGACCTCCGCCGCGCATTCGGGGCAGACGGAAAGATGTTGGGCGGCACGCAGATAGGCATTCATCCGCAGTTCGCCGTCCACATAGGCCGCGATCGCCTCGCTGGCCAGATGCTCGGTGGGACGGAAACGGGGACGACCTGACGTGCTGGCGTCGCCACTCATTCAGTGCTCACCCTTCCAACCGACTCATCCACTTCTGCGCTCGACCGAACGGATATCCGGCCGCCGGGTGCGGTACGGCTCGCGCCGGATCACCCCAGGTTCGCGTCAGCGGCGAACCGCTGCTCACTTCCATTATGCGCAAGGTAGTCGCGCAGCGCCTGACGGCCGCGGTGGATGCGGCTGCGCACGGTGCCGAGCTTGACACCGAGGGTCGCGCCGATCTCTTCGTAGGACAGACCCTCGATATCGCAGAGCACGACCGCCGCGCGGAACTCCGGAGCCAGCGAATCCAGGGCGGATTGCAGGTCGGGATCCAGGCGGGCGTCGTGATAGGCCTGCTCCGGGCTCGGGCCCTCGGCGGGCACCCGGTCGTAATCTTCGGGCAGCGCCTCCATCCGGATCCGGTTGCGCCTGCGCACCATGTCCAGGAACAGGTTCGTGGTGATGCGGTGCAGCCAGCCCTCGAAGGTGCCCGGCTGGTAATTCGACAGCGAACGGAAAACCCGGATGAAGGTTTCCTGGGTCAGATCATCGGCGTCCTGAGCGTCGCCGGAAAGTCGGTAGGCCAGCCGGTACACCCGGTCGGCATGTTCGCGGACCAACTCGTCCCAGGTCGGCATCGCGGAACGGTCGCCCGTCGCGTCGAAGGCCGCGGTGCCGGTCAGTTCGATTTCGGTGAGGTCCTCGTCGTGCATTTCGGCCTCCGTCGGGAGAACTTGCGCCGCTTCCGTCGGGAGAGCTTGCGCTGGCAGGGTGGCGAACTCGCGCGCCGCCCTGGCGTGAGCGACGTGCCCGGAGGCGGTAGCTTGCGTAACCACGGAGGGCACCTGGAGCGCCGAAAATGACCCTCTGTCCATATGGATGGTGATACCTCCTACTCGGGACCGTGGCTGCGGATCTAGTGGCGATCCGGGTCTCGGATCGTCACGTACGGTTACAACAGACGATCGGTATGTCGTTGTTCCCGCGCCCCCGTGCCGGACGGTCGGCTGGTCTTGCTTGCCCATACTCTTTCTTGCCTCGATATGCCGAGGGTGTGGAGATCCTGAGGGACACCTGAGAATCCCGCCCCCGCCCCCGCCGAACAATTAATCGCTCAGCCACGGGATAACGCTTCACCGATGAGCCAAACTTGCGACTTCGTGCCCTAGATTCATAGGCGTGGCATCGAATCTGGAGCGAAATCTCTCCTACGTGGAGGAATCCGTCGTGGAAGACGAGGTCCTCGTCAGCGCGCGTGAGCGGGCCACTGAACTCGGTGCGTTACCCGTACCACCCTCGGTAGGCGCCCTGCTGAGCATGTATGCCCAGCTGCTGAGCGCACGCGCGGTGGTAGAGGTGGGGACGGGCGCGGGGATCAGCGGCCTGTGGCTACTGGATGGCATGCGCGAGGACGGGACCCTGACCACCATCGATTCCGAACCCGAGCATCAGCGTGCGGCCAAGGAGGCGTTCCGCACCGCCGAGATCCCACCCGCGCGTACCCGATTGATCAACGGCCGAGCCCTCGATGTGCTGCCCCGGCTCGCCGACGGTGCCTATGACCTGGTGTTCATCGACGCCGCCCCGCTCGAGCATCCGCAATACGTCACCCAGGCCGTGCGGCTGCTGCGCGCCGGCGGCGCGATCGTGCTGCACAATGCGCTACTCGGTGGCCGGGTCCCGGACCAGACCCAGCGCGATCCCGCGACCCAGGCCGTACGCGCCGCGACCAGGGCGATCGCCGAGGATCCCGAACTCACCAGCGTGCTGATCCCGGTCGGGGACGGTCTGCTCTGCGCATCGCGCGGCTAGTAACCGTCCGGCTATTCATAAACGTTGGGAGCGTTTGGATTTCGTTGACCGTGTGCTGATTTCGCCGCCGCCGGACGGGTATTCGAGCTGATGCCAGGTTCGACGACGGCAAGGTATGCCCATGGTGTGGGAACGCGGAACCCAGATCCTAGAAATCGGCCATATCGGCCACACGATCAATGGGGGACGAGCCAGCGGCGGTTGTTTACTGCCCGCACTCGGCCTTCTGATTTTCATCATGGTGCTGGCCGTGGTGGTGCTGGTGTGGGTCAGTAATGCTGATTTCGGCACCGAGCGGACAAAAGTTCCGCTGACTCCCGGTCCGTGCGAACCGTTCTGCACCGTCGCGCCACCGCAGCCCGGTCCGCGATAACCGTCGGAAATATTTCGCGCGAAACCGCCGCCGACTGGGTATCCAGGAGTAGAGGATGTCCCAGGGTGGCCATCGGGGAGAGGTCCAGCGAGAGGTTCAGCGTGTTTCGCGATGATGATGATCGAGATCCGATCGACTGGGGCCGCTCGGCGATCATTCTTGTGCTGGTGCTCGGTATCGCCGTTGTGCTGATGTTATTGGTCGTCACCGCCGATTTCGGCGATAAGTCGCCGGCCACGACGGTGCCGAAAACACCCGGTGCCTGCGCGCCGTTCTGTCCGTCGCAGTCGCAGTAGCGATTTCGGCTAGACCCAGACGCCCTTGCCGACCGTCACCACGCCGCCGTTGCTGACCGCGAAGCGATCCCGATCCCGGTCCAGATCCACGCCGATGATCTCGCCCTCGCCGACCACCACGTTCTTGTCCAGAATCGCGCGCCGCACCACCGCGCCGCGCCCGATCCGGACGCCGGGCATGATCACACTGCCCTCGACGGTCGCGCCGTCGTCCACCATGACATTGGAGCTGAGCACCGAATTGCGCACGGTCGCGGCCGAAAGGATGCAACCGGCGCCGACCACGCACTCCTGCGCGAGCCCGCCCTGCGCGAACTTGGCCGGCGGCAGATTCTCCGCCGCACCGCGAATGGGCCAGTGCTTGTTGTAGAGGTTGAAGACCGGATGCACCGAGACCAGATCCATATGGGCCGCGTAGAAGGCATCGATGGTGCCGACATCGCGCCAGTAGCCGCGGTCGCGCTCGGTGGCGCCGGGCACCTCGTTATCGGCGAAGTCGTAGACCGAGGCCTCGCCCGCGGCGACCAGCGCCGGGATGATGTCACCGCCCATATCGTGATCGGAATCGGAGTTGTCGGAGTCCGCGCGGATCGAATCGACCAGCACCTTGGTGGTGAAGACGTAGTTGCCCATCGAGGCGAAGGTGACGTTCGGATCGTCAGGTGTGCCCGGCGGATGCGCGGGCTTCTCCAGGAATTGAGTGATCCGCCCGGACTCGTCGGAATCGATGCAGCCGAACGCACTCGCCTCGCTGCGCGGCACCCTGATGCCCGCGACGGTGACGCCCGCACCGGAGTCGATGTGGTGCTGGACCATCTGCTCCGGATCCATCCGGTACACGTGATCCGCGCCGAAGACCACGATGTAGTCCGGATCCTCGTCGTAGATCAGGTTGAGCGACTGCATGATCGCGTCGGCGCTGCCGGTGTACCAGCGCGGACCGAGCCGCTGCTGGGCGGGCACCGGCGTGATGTATTCACCGGCGAAACCCGATAGCCGCCAGGTCTGCGAGATGTGCCGGTCCAGTGAATGCGATTTGTACTGGGTGAGCACACACAGGCGCAGATAGCCCGCGTTGACGAGGTTGCTGAGTACGAAGTCGATCAATCGATACGCACCGCCGAAGGGGACAGCTGGCTTGGCCCGATCCGCGGTGAGGGGGAACAGGCGCTTACCCTCGCCACCGGCGAGCACGATCCCGAGTACGTGCGGCTGGCTCCTCACACCTGCCAAACTACCGCGTGAGGCGGGTACAGGTGGCCCATGCCAAAGTGAACGTCTAGTTTGAAGCCGTGAGTTTCGGCACGGGCGGTGGGGGTGCGGGGGCGGGAGCCGGCGATCACGACCGGCTTCGCGTTGCTATGTTGACGCGCGAATATCCCCCTGAGGTGTACGGCGGGGCAGGTGTCCATGTGACCCAGTTGGCGGCGCGGTTGCGGCAGTTGTGCGAGGTGACCGTGCATTGCATGGGTATGCAACGCACCGATGCCGTGGTGCACCAACCGGATCCGATGCTCTACGCCGCCAATGCCGCGATGCAGATGATGTCGGCCCAGCTGCGGATGGCCGATGCCGCGGGTGATGTGCACGTGGTGCATTCGCATACCTGGTACACCGGGCTCGCCGGACATCTCGCCGCGACCCTCTACGGCATCCCGCACGTGTTGACCGCGCATTCGCTGGAGCCACGGCGGCCGTGGAAGGCCGAACAGCTCGGCGGCGGCTACCGGCTGTCGTCGTGGTCGGAGCGCAATGCCGTGGAATACGCCGACGCGATCATCGCGGTCAGCGAAGGTATGCGCCACGATGTGCTCGACGCCTATCCGACGATCGATCCGGACCGGGTTCACGTGGTGCACAACGGCATCGACGCGACCGTCTGGCATCCGGGACTGCCCGCCGAGGGATCGCGCATGATCCTGGACGAATTGGGCGTGCGGACCGACCGGCCGATCGTGGCCTTCGTCGGTCGCATCACCCGGCAGAAGGGTGTCGGGCATCTGCTCGCCGCCGCCCGGGAATTCGATCCGGAAATCCAGTTGGTGCTGTGCGCGGGCGCGCCGGACACCCGCGAACTGGAAACCGAGGTGGCCGCCGCCGTCGCCGAACTCATCGAGGCGCGCGGCAATGTGTTCTGGGTGCGCGAGATGCTGCCGACCGAGCAGATCCGCCAGATTCTCGCCGCGGCCACGATGTTCGTCTGCCCTTCGGTTTACGAACCCCTCGGAATCGTGAATCTCGAGGCCATGGCATGTGCGACCGCGGTGGTCGCCTCGGATGTCGGCGGCATTCCCGAGGTAGTCGTGGACGGACAGACGGGCCGTCTGGTGCACTACGACGCGAATGCGCCGGAGCAATACGAACACGATCTGGCCGAAGCCGTCAACGAGGTCGCCGGTGATTCGGTGCTCGCCGCCGAATATGGCACGGCCGGACGCCACCGTGCCATCGCTGAATTCGACTGGTTGCAGATCGCCGCCCAGACCGTCGCGATCTACGATCAGGTTCGCAAATTCTGAGGTTGGTAGGTCGAGACCTGGACCGAGGCGGTTACCTCGAGCGTGTCCGGCAGGCCATCCAGGTGGTTGGTCGCATGATGGGCGGACGGGCCCATCGCCACCACGTTACGAATATCGGTGCGGGTGAGCTTCATCGGATATTCGACGACGGTGCGGTCTACCGCGTCGAAGTGACCGGACATGGCGTCGGTGAGGCGGCGGTCCTTGTCCGGATCGACGGTAACCAGGCCGAGTGGGCCGACAAGTTCGGCCAGGTGGCGTGGGGTTGGGGTAGCGACGACGAAGCGACCATCGGCAGTGAGGACCCTGGCGACCTCGCTCGGATTACGTGGTGCGAATACCGAGACCACTCGATGCAGCGCACCGTCTCGAACCGGCAGTCCGCGCCAGGCGTCGGCTAATACCGAGGCGGCACGCGGATGGGCGCGGGCGCAGCGTCGGGCCGCGGGTTTGGCCACATCCAAGGCGATCCCGACGGCCGGGACGGCATCGAGCACGGCGGCCAGGTAGTAGCCGGTTCCGGCACCGACCTCGAGCACCGCCGCGCCGCCGAGCACCCGATGGTCGGCCGCGACAGCCGTTGCCACCGCATCGGCGATCGGCGCGAAATGTCCCCCGACCTGGAACGCGGCACGCGCGTCCAGCATCGCCGAGGTATCGCCGGTCATTTTCGTCGACGCACCGGTCAATAGACTGACATAACCCTGTTTGGCGATGTCGAAACTGTGCCCGTGTCCGCAGCGCAGCGCCCGATCTTGCGACTCCATTTCGGAACCGCATTCCGGACAGGCCAGCAGACCGGCCACATCAGCGAGTGTGGGATTAGCTGGTGACACTCTTCAGTTCGTCACCGAGCGCTGCCGCTTCATCCGGCGTGAGCTCAACGACCAAACGCCCGCCACCCTCGAGTGGAACCCGCATCACGATTCCACGCCCTTCCTTGGTTGCCTCGAGGGGACCGTCCCCGGTGCGGGGCTTCATGGCCGCCATCCTCTGCTCCCTCCAGATCTGCGCGATATGCTGCGCACTTTCTTGGAACTCCAGTTGTCACCAACTAGTGAGCTCGCCGGCATTTGGCGAGCTACACCCGTCCCATTCTTCCCTATCGCCGGAGGGGACGGATACCTGAGTTCGAAATGTGACCGCTCGGCCTGTGTTGGGCCGCCCTCCTCAGACCCAGCAATCCATCAGGTGGTCGTCGACCATTCCGGTCGCCTGCATCAACGCGTAGGCGGTCGTCGGCCCGACGAAGCGGAACCCGCGCCGCTTCAATTCTTTTGCCAGAGCTATGGATTCGGGGGTGGTCGCGGGCACCTCGGCAATCACGCGCGGGCGTGGCCGAGTAGCCGGCGCGAATGACCAGATCAACTCGTCCAGTCCGATATCGAGGTCCGCGGCCACCCTGGCATTGGCGATCGACGCTTCGATTTTGGCCCGGTTGCGGACGATGCCGGGATCGGCCAACAGCCGCGCCACATCGTCATCGCCGAAGGCCGCCACCCGCTCGATCGCGAACCCGGCAAATGCGCTTCGGAAGGCCGGACGCTTACGCAGAATGGTGATCCACGCCAGCCCCGATTGGAATGCCTCGAGACACATCCGCTCGAACATGGCGTCATCCCCATGCAGCGGTTTGCCCCATTCGTTGTCGTGATAATCCCGGTAAAGCTGAGACCCCTCCGACCACGGACAACGGATCTTCCCATCGGATTCTGTCGCATCCGGCACAGACACGGTGATTTCGGCGGTCATTACTGGCCCACCCCGAATCGCAAGTGTTGCTGCGCGGACGGGCCGTACTGCGTTCCCGGGACTTCGTGCGTGCCCGGGGCCTGCTGTGCGGTCGGAAACTGCTGTGCGACTGGGACTTGCTGCGTGGTCGGGGCCTGCTGTGCGACTGGGACCTGCTGCGTGGCTGGGACCTGCTGCGTGGCTGGGACTTGCTGCGTGGCTGGGACTTGCTGCGCGCTCGGCCCGCGTTGTGCGGTCGGGTGTTGCTGCACGGTAGGGCTGTGTTGTGCGGTTGGGCTGTGTTGTGCGGTTGGGCCCTGTTGTGCGGCCGGGACTTGCTGCACGGTCGGGCCGTGTTGTGCGGTCGGGTGCTGCTGTGCGGTCGCGACTTGTTGCGTGGCCGGGCCATGCTGTGCGCTCGGGGCCTGTTGTGTGGTTGGGACTTGCTGTGCGCTTGGGGCTTGCCGCGCGGCCGGGGGCTGCTGTGCGGTTGGGGGCTGCTGTGTGGTTGGGCCGTGCTGCGCGCCCGGGACGTGCTGCATGGTCGGCGGCTGGGCGATCGCGCCGTCCTGCGGGGTAATCGTGGTCTGGACAGTCGGCACCTGGAGCGGGGCGAGTGACGGCTGTGCGATCGGTCCTTGGGTTGTGCCGGCCTGGGGCGTGTCTGTCAGTGGCTGTGGCGGGGCGACCGCTGGTTGTGCGATCGGAGTCTGGGTTGTGCCGTTCGGCGGGACGGTCGGCGCTTGGAGTTGGCCGGTCGGGACTGGCGGATCAATCGTGCCGTTCGGCGGGAGGGGAGTGGCCTGCCGGGCGGTGGGCGGCTGTGGCTGTGGCTGTGGTTGTGTGGAGGATGGTTGTGCGATCGGTGCCTGGGTCGCTGTGCCGTTCGGCGGGGTGAACGGTGGCTGTGCGGTCGCTGCTTGTGTCGGTGTGCCCTTCGGGGGGACGGTCGGTGGCTGCGGTCGGGCAGCCGGGGGCTGGACAGCCGGTGCCTGCGGAGTAATCGAGCCGTTCGGCGGGTCTGTCGGCGCTTGGAGTTGGCCGGTCGGGACTGGCGGATCAATCGTGCCGTTCGGCGGAAAGGGAGTGGCCTGCCAAGCGGTGGGCGGCTGTGGCTGTGTGGACGATGGTTGTGCGATCGGTGCCTGGGTCGCTGTGCCGTTCGGCGGGGTGAACGGTGGCTGTGCGGTCGCTGCTTGTGTCGGTGTGCCCTTCGGGGGGAAGGTCGGTGGCTGCCGCGGGGCCGAAGGTGGCTGGACGGTCGGTGCTTGCGGGGTAACCGAGCCGTTCGGCGGGACAGTCGGAACCTGAGGCTGGACAGTCGGTATCTGGGACTGGCCAGTCGGGGCCTGGGGCTGGGTGGTCGTGCCGTTAGGTTGCGCGGTCGGTGCTTGGGGCTGGCCAGTTGGGATCTGGGGTTGGCCAGTTGGGGCCTGGGGCTGGGTGGTCGTGCCGTTTGGTTGCGCGGTCGGGGCCTGGGGCTGCTGGTGGGGCATGCTCGACTGGGGCTGCTTCGGAAGCTGGACGCCCGGGGCATGGGTGCCGCGCGCTGCGGCCAGTTGGAGCTGCAGCTCGTCGATTCTGGCGGCGAGCCGGGTAAGTGCCCAATCGACTTCACCGGCCTTATAGCCACGCACCACCTGTTGGAAGCGCAGGGCGCGCACATCCGCGCCGCTGATGCCCTCGGCGGGCAGCACGGTCGCCGTTGTTCCCTCGGGCAGTGGTCCGAGTTCCTCAGCTCGCCCGAAGACCGCACTGGCGAGTAGGAACAGCACCGCGGCGATCAAGCCGACGATCAGCACGTACAACAGCAGCGTGAGCATGTCCCCGAGCTTATTGGCCCACGCCGACACCTGACATCCGCCCGCCCGCGAAAAATGGACCTCGAATTGCGAGCGATCATGTCGTCGCCCGCCCGACCTGTGCGATCGCCCCGTCCATCCGAGTCGGGACTGCGCTGTTGCGGGGGTCGGGACTGCGCTGTTGCGGGGGGCGGGACTGCGCTGTTGCGGGGGTCGGGACTGCGCTGTTGCGGGAGTCGGCAATGCGCTGTTGCGGCCGACAAGGACCCGCGATTATGAAAAGCGTCGCAGGGCGGCCACACCGTGCGAAGGCGAGCTTCACCCAGCCGCCAGGGTGGCCCGCGATGCCTGTGTGGGCCTGCCGGGTGACGAGTGCCCTCCATGGTGACTGTGCGGCCCGTCGTGGCGGCGCGGCGCGCGATGGCAGGCCGTTGTTCGCGATGCCGGTGTGGGCCTGGGTTCGCCAGTGCGGTCCGCGGTGACCGTGCGGCCCGTCGTGGCTTGCCCGGCGTGCGATGGCAGATGTGGCATGGGGCGACATGTGCGGCCCGCGATGGCAGGCTGCAAGTATGTTCCGATCGGTCTCGCCCTGATCGGCACCGGCGTCGGGTGCACCGGCGTCGTGGGTCAATTGCTGGGCGGCGTACTCGTCGACAGCTTCGGCTGGCGGGCACTGTTCTGGTTCATGGCGGCGTTCGTTCTCGTGCTGACGCCGCTGCTGCTGACCGTGGTTCCGGAATCCCCGGTCCGAGTGCCGGACCGGGTGGCCCGCGGCTGCGGGTGGCGCGTCGTATCAATACCGAGCGGCATACCCGCGAGTCCGCGGCGTCGCACTGCGGGTTTGTCGTCGGTATCGGTAGCGCCCGAGCGGCGGGTGTGGTGTGTGGTTATTGGTGGCGGGTCGTGTCGATCCCGAGCGGCATACCCGCGAGTCCGCGGCGTCGCACTGCGGGTTTGTCGTCGGTATCGGTAGCGCCCGAGCGGCGGGTGTGGTGTGTGGTTATTGGTGGCGGGTCGTGTCGATTCCGAGTGACATGCCCGCGAGTCCGCGACGTCGCACCGCGAGTTTGTCGGCGACGTCGAGCAGCGCCTTGGCAGCCGGATTCTCCGGGTCGCACAATACGATCGGGGTGCCCTCGTCGCCTGCCTCGCGCAGCCGCTGCTCGATCGGAATCTGGCCCAGCAGTGGCACATTCGCTCCGACGGCACGGGTGAGGCGCTCGGCGACGGATTGGCCGCCGCCGGAACCGTAGAGGTCCATTCGGGTGCCGTCGGGCAGATCGAGCCAGGACATATTCTCGATGACGCCCGCGATCCGCTGCCGGGTCTGCAGCGCGATCGCACCGGCGCGCTCGGCGACCTCGGCGGCCGCGGGCTGCGGGGTGGTGACGACCAGGATCTCCGCATTCGGAATCAGCTGTGCGATGGAGATCGCGACATCGCCGGTGCCGGGCGGCAGATCCAGCAGCAGCACATCGAGATCGCCCCAGAACACATCGGCGAGGAACTGCTGCAGCGCCCGGTGCAGCATCGGACCGCGCCACACCACCGGCGTATTGCCCTGGGTGAACTGCGCGATGGAAATCAGCTTCACATTGTGCGACTGCGGCGGCATGATCATCCGCTCGACCTGTGTCGGGCGCGCGTCGGTACCGAGCATCCGTGGAATCGAGTGGCCGTAGATATCCGCGTCGAGCACTCCGACGGACAGTCCGCGCGCGGCCATCGCGGCCGCGAGATTGACCGTGACACTGGACTTTCCGACGCCGCCCTTACCAGAGGCCACCGCGTACACGCGGGTGAGCGAACCGGGCTGGGCGAACGGGATAACCGGGTCGGCGGAGTCCCCGCGCAACTGCTTGCGCAGGCTGGTGCGCTGCTCATCGCTCATCACATCGAGGTCCACTGTGACCGCGCCGACGCCCGCGACGTCGGCCACCGCCTTGGTGACCCGCTGGGTGATCTCGGTGCGCAGCGGGCAGCCCGCCGTCGTCAGGTAGACCTCGATATGGACATTGCTATCGGCACCGATCGCGATGCTCTTCACCATGCCCAGTTCGGTTATCGGTTTGCGGATCTCCGGGTCGTCGACCTTCGCGAGGGCTCCCCGCACATCCGCTTCCGTTACCACTGGCATGGCACGATTTTACGTTGTCTCAGATTCGCGGCAGGTCCCCGGGCTTAGGTGCGATGCCGGAGGCATACGATCCGGCCCACGCCATCACATTGGCGACATAGGCCATGGAGTTGTTGTAGCGCAGGATCGCCCGGGTCTGCTGGGTGAGATCGCGCATATTCAGCCCGCCGTCGCACAGGTACCGGCCCGCGGTCAGTGCCGCGTCGAACAGATTCTGCGGATCGGCGATGCCGTCGCCGTTACCGTCGGCGCCGTAGCGCTTCCAGGTCTCCGGCAGGAACTGCATCGGGCCGATCGCGCGGTCGTATCCGCTGAGTCCGTCCAGCGCGCCGCCGTCGGTGTCGCGAATGACGTGGTTGCCCGCGAGGCTCCCGTCGAGCACGGGACCGTAGACCGGTGTCAGCGGATTGCCGTCCGCATCGGCCTTACCGCCGAAGGCGTGCGTCGATTCGACCCGGCCGATACCGGCGAGCATGTACCACGGAATTCCGCAGACCGGATTCTCGGCGGCGAGTATGTTTTCGGCGTTCTGATAAGCCGCGACGGCGACGCCGGGAATGCCGAGCGGCCCGGCTGGCAGTGCGGCCGGTTGCCTACCATCGGGCAGCGCAACGGTTTTCACGATCGGCGGCGCGCTCGGTGCCTGCTTTGCCATTGCGTTCGCGACGAATTCGGTCGCCGCCGGTTCCGCGGCGACCGATAATCTCGCCGCCTGGTTTTCTTGATCGTCCCCCGGAATGTGTTGCAGGACAGACGATTCGCTCGGATCGCCGGTGCCCGCGGACGCGGCGACAGCCACCAGTCCAGCGGGAACCAATCCGGTCAATGCGATAACGGAGCTGCGCTTGATCGTCGCAGGCGACTGCTTTCGGTGACGCCCCACTGTGCGGTGACCCTCCAATTGACTCGATAACGAGCCCTTCGTGATGGACGAAGTAGAGGGTACCGCATTCGAGACCTTTTTGTTACTGCTTCGTTATCGGGCCTCGGTGTGGCGTCGTCGCTTCGGTATCAGCCCTGGTCTCAGCCCTGCGGGGCCGGTACAGGCCCGGGCAGCGGGATCACGATGCCGAATGGCAGCGTGATGCCCGGGGCGGCCGGCGGCGGGGTGGCGGCTTCGGTCGGCGGCGGCTCCGGTGCATCGGCCACGCCGGGCTCCGGTGTCTTCTCCGGGGTGTTCTGCGGTGTTTCGCCCGGCGATTGCGCCGGATTCTGCGCATTCGGTGCGGGCGCCGGTTGGACGGCATCCGGTTGAGCGGGAGTGCAATTGGCGGGTTGCTGCTGCGGCTGCTGCTGATCCGGGTGCTGCTGGTTCTGCTGCTGAGGATCCTTCGGCTCGCCGTTTTCCGCAGCACCGTAGGTCTGCGCGGGTGCGATGGGCGACTGTGCCGGATCATCGGGTGCGGGCAGCTGCGCCGGGGCCACCTGCTGCGGATCGCATGGCGGCTTGGGTACCGGTCGCGGGCAGAAGATGCCACACGGGATCGGCGGCAGACCGGGGATGGTGATCATCACCTCGGTCGGTGTCGGGATGATCACCGTGTTCGGCGGCAGTTCGGGCTTGGTGGTTGTGGTAGTCGGTGCCGCCGAGGATGCGGCCAACATATCCGGGCCCGCCGTGATCGGCGCGGTACCCGGCGGGATGAGGTCGGGCGAGATGCTCACCTGGCTCGGGGTGCCGCCGGTGCGGTAAGCCGCCGACCAGCTCAGCACATTGGCGGCGTAGGCGAGGGAGTTGTTGTAGCGCAGCACCGCGCGCAGTTCCTGCTGCGGATCGCGCAGGTTCAACCCGCCCGAGCACAGGTACTTGCCCGCGGCGAGCGAGGCGTCGAAGACATTGTGTGGATCGGTGATGCCGTCACCGTTGCCGTCGGCGGCGTACCGGCTCCAGGTGCCGGGCAGGAACTGCATCGGCCCGATCGCGCGCACCGCACTGCCGTCGGCCGCCTTGATCACCTCGTTGCCCGGTAGCGAGCCGTCCAGCGCGGGTCCGAAAATCGGCGTCACGGTGGTGCCCGCCGCATCGGTGCGTCCGCCGCCCGCGTGCAACGATTCGATCCGCCCGATCCCGGCCAGCAGGCTCCACGACAGACCGCAGCCGGGCATCGAGGATTCCAGCGCGAGCTCGGCGTTGCGATATGCCGCGAGCACGATTTCCGGGATGCCGAGCGCGCCACCGGTGGCGGGCAGGGCGATGTCATGCAGCGGCACCGAACCCGCGAACAGCGGCGTGCCATCGGCAAGCGGAGTCATTGCTCGAAGTTTGCGGGGGGCCTCGGGTGTTACCGGAAGGAGACCAACTGTCCGGGACAATGCGGCCTCGCTGGTGTTGCCGGATGTTCCGTCGGCGACATCCGGGCCGGTCGACGCCGCGAGCAATGCCTCGGGGGCGGTATCGGGAGTGGTGGATTGGGTGGCATTGGTACCCGAGCCGGTGGCCACAAGACCAGCCACGACCAGCGCCGAGACGGTTATCGGAGCAGAGATTCGCATTCGGCCACACCAATCCTCTACGTCGTGAGAGCGCCTGTCCGGGACATCCCCCGCCCGTCCGCTCGGGACAACGTCGTCCAGGTTACCCGTGGGTCACAAGCTTGTTGAGCATTTCCTGTCAATCGTCAGCAACTGGCGGTGAAACCTGAACTGTGCCCGGCTTTCTGCCGGAGCTTTTCTTGCGATTGGCCTTCGGCGGTCTATCGGAGCTCGACTCGGAATCCGGTGACTGCGCGGCCTCGATCCGGTCCAGCACCTCTCGCATTTCCTCCAACTCCCGGCGCAAATAGTCACGCGTAGCAACCTCGCCGACCGCGATCCGCAGCGCCGCGAGTTCGCGGGCGAGGAATTCGGTATCGGCCTTGGTCTGGGCGGCCCGAGTTCGGTCCTCCTCCAACGACACTCGGTCCCGGTTGTCTTGTCTGTTCTGGGCTAACAGGATCAGCGGCGCGGCATATGCGGCCTGGGTGGAAAACGCGAGGTTGAGCAGGATGAACGGATACGGATCCCAGCGCAGCGCGATTACGAAGACGTTCAGCAGGATCCAGACGATCACCACAATCGTCTGGATCGCCAAATAGCGTCCGGTGCCGAGGAATCGGGCGACCCGCTCGCTGGAACGGGCCAGAGCCTCGGCGTCGTAGTCGAAGCGGAACCGGTATTCCAGCGGCGTTTCCAGCCGCTGGCGCGCCGGATTCTTCTCACTCGGCATCGACTACCCCCTCGTGGCCGACGACCGCGTCGTGGCCCGTATCTTCCTGCTCACGCCAATCCTCCGGTAGTAGATGGTCGAGTACGTCGTCCACACTGACCGCGCCGAGCAGGTGGTTCTCCTCGTCCACCACCGCACCGCAAACCAGGTTGTAAGTCGCGAAATAGCGGGTCACCGCACCGAGCGGGGCATCGGGGCGCAGCGGCGACAGATCGGTATCGAGAATGCCGCCGACCAGGTGTGCCGGGGGTTCGCGCAGCAGTCGCTGCAAATGCACCGAGCCGAGGAAGCGGCCGGTCGGCGTCGCGGTCGGCGGCCGCACCACGAACACCATGGTGGCCAGCGCGGGTGTCAGATCCGGATTGCGCACCCGGGCGAGCGCTTCGGCGACGGTGGTGGCCGGGGTCAAGACCACCGGTTTCGGCGTCATCAGACCACCGGCGGTATCGGGGGAGTGCTCGAGCAGCCTGCGGACCGGTTCGGACTCCTCCGGATCCATCAGTGCCAGCAGCGATTCCCGCTCGCCGGTCGGCAGTTCGCCGAGCAGGTCTGCGGCGTCGTCGGGATCCATCGCCTCGAGCACGTCGGCGGCCCGGCGCACCTCGAGGTGGCCGAGCAGATCGACCTGGTCGTCGTCGGGAAGTTCCTGCACGACATCCGCGAGTCGCTCGTCGTCGAGCGCGATCGCCACCTCAATGCGCCGCTTCTCCGGGAGTTCGCGCAGCATATGCGCGACATCGGCGGGGCGCAGGCCCTCGAACTGCTCGAGCAGTTGGGTGACGTCCTGACCCGGCCTGCCGATCTCGTACGGCGTCAGCCCGCTGACCTGCATCCAGTCCACCACGTGCACGGTCCGTCGGCGGCCGAGCCTGCGATGTCCGCGGACCGCGACCCTGGTCACCCGCCAGTCCCTGGTCCGGCTTTGTTCGATACCCAGATCGACAACGAGCACATCTACATCCGCCAGATCCGGCAGATCCGGATCAGCGACGCGCACCGAAGAATCCACGATCTGCGCCAGGGCGAGCATCTCACCGGGACGCTGGGTGAAGCGCCGCAGGCTCACCGTGCCGGTATTGAGCGCGACAACACCGGGTTCGATCGTGGTCACCCGCAGCATGGGCACGAAAATCCGGCGCCGGGACGGCAATTCGACGACCAGACCGTGCACCCTTGGTTGCTGGCGGTCGTAGCGGATGGCCACGACGACGTCCCGGATGCGGCCGATAGACTCGCCGTCCGGGCCGAGTACCACCAGTCCGGCCAGCCTGGCGACGTACACCCTGGTTGCTGCCATGGCTGTCAGGTTAGAGGGTTCGCGGACCGGTACTCGCACCATGCCACGATCGACGGGAGTGATCATGAAGCCGCGCCGCTCGGTGCTCGCCTGCCCCGGTAGCAGCAAGAAGATGATCGATAAGGCCAAGGGCTTGCCGGTCGACGAGGTCTTTCTCGATTTGGAGGATGCGGTCGCACCCGCCGCGAAGGCCGAGGCCCGCGCGAATATCGTGGCCGCGCTGAACGACACCGGCTGGGGTGAGCAACTGCGGGTGGTGCGGGTCAACGATTGGACCACCCAGTGGACCTACGCCGATGTGATCACCGTGGTCGAGGGCGCGGGTGCGGCACTGGACGCGATTCTGCTGCCGAAGGTGACCGACGCCGGTCAGGTGCAGGCGCTGGACTTGCTGCTCACCCAATTGGAGAAGGTCAGCGGGCTCGAGGTCGGACGGATCGGTATCGAACCGCAGATCGAGAACGCCATGGGGTTGCGCAATATAGATGAGATCGCCACCGCGAGCCCGCGGGTGCAGACCCTGGTCTTCGGTCCGGCCGACTTCATGGCCAGTATCAATATGCGCACGCTGGTGGTCGGTGAACAGCCGCAGGGCTATGACACCGGCGATGCCTACCACCACATTCTGATGACCATCCTGCTCGCCGCCCGTGCGCACGGCCTGCAGGCAATCGATGGCCCCTACCTGCAAATTCGGGATATCGATGGATTCCGCAGGGCGGCGGGGCGCACCGCCGCACTCGGTTTCGACGGCAAATGGGTGCTGCATCCCGGACAGATCGAGGCCGCGAACGAAATTTTCAGTCCGCGCCAGGCCGATTACGATCGCGCCGAGTTGATTCTGGATGCCTACGCCTTCCACACCTCCGAAAAGGGCGGTGCGCGCGGCGCGGTAATGCTCGGCGACGAAATGATCGATGAGGCGAGCGCCAAGATGGCTCAGGTAATCGCTGATAAGGGCAGAGCTGCGGGGATGCTGAGGTCCGCAGAGACGGGGACCACGCGTTTCACATCCCCGAACTCCGGCTCGGAATAGCAGAATAGAGATATGACGAATCCCTTGGGGAACTCGAATCGCGCGCGCCAGGGCTTGCCGACGCCGCCATCGGGCTGGCCGGTCGGCTCGTATCCGACCTATGCCGAGGCTCAGAAGGCCGTCGATTTCCTGGCCGACAACCAGTTTCCCGTGCAAGACGTGACTATCGTCGGCGTGGACCTGATGCAGGTCGAGCGCGTGTTGTACCGACTGACCTGGGGCAAGGTGATCGGCGGCGGGGTCGTTTCGGGCGCGTGGCTCGGCCTGTTCCTCGGCCTGCTACTGAGCTTGTTCACCACAAGCGGCGGGTTCGCGCCGGTGCTGGTCGGCCTGGTCGGCGGCATCATCTTCGGCGTCATCTCCACCTCCATCCCGTACGCGGCGACCAGGGGGCAGCGCGATTTCGCCTCCACCATGCAGTTGGTGGCGGGCCGCTATGACGTGCTGTGCGACCCGAAGTCGGCCGAGCAGGCTCGGGACATGCTGGCGCGGTTGGCGATCTGAGCGCATGGAGGTTGTGGACAAGGTCCGCGCCGAGGTGCTGGATCACTTCGGTGCCGCCTCGACGGGTGTCGACTCCGCGTCGGTGACCTTCCTCGGTCTCGAGCCCATCGAGATCCTGCGCATTCCGGGCGAGGAGCTGGTGCACTACGTGACCCTCGGCGGATCACGTCATCCCATGGGCGATCCCGGTGACCTGCATGCCGATCCGGTGCGCGGGCC
Source organism: Nocardia sp. NPDC050412 (assembly GCF_044458825.1). Lineage (NCBI taxonomy): Bacteria > Bacillati > Actinomycetota > Actinomycetes > Mycobacteriales > Nocardiaceae > Nocardia > Nocardia sp. NPDC050412. Next base: position 165,970 of record NZ_JBITIJ010000006.1, on the reverse strand, counting down.
GCGCGCCGAACTGGTGCTGACGCTGCGTGCCGGGGTCGGCCCGAGTTCCGGACTCGCCCGCACCCTCGGTGTACTCGTCGCGGCGCCCGCCGTGGAAGGTGTTGTGCTGCAGGCGGATGCGCTGCTCGATTTGGGCGAGCCGATGTGGCGCGACGCGCCGTTCACCGCGGTGTTGTTGGGACAGAGCGATATTCCCGAGGTCGCGCTGCCCGAACCTGCCGAACCGGTGCGGTATTTCGCGGTGGTTCCGGTGACCGCGACCGAGGCGGCCTGGGTGCGGGTGCGTGGTGCGCAGGCATTGCGTGATGCGTGGGCGGAGGCCGGAATCGATGTGCACGATCCGGCGAGAGGCGCTGCGTCGCTGTAGATCTCAGAGCCAGTTGTTGCGGTGGAAGTTGACATACAGGCCGGTGCAGATGGTCGCGATGAGCAGCAATACGGCCGGATAGCCCCAGATCTGTTTCAGCTCCGGCATATGCTCGAAATTCATCCCGTAGATCCCGGCGATCATTGTTGGCACCGCCGCGATCGCGACCCACGCAGAGATCTTGCGCATATCAGTGTTCTGCTGGACACCGACCTTGGCGAGCGCCGCGGTGATCAGTGCGCTGAGGGCCTCGTCGAAATCGTTGATCCGCTCGGCCACCGCGGTGTGGTGATCGCCGACATCGCGCAGATAGCGCCGAACCTCTTTGGGCAACGGCATTGCAGTGTTGCGGCCGAGTGCCTCGAGCGCGGTGCCGAGCGGATTCACCGCGCGACGCAGCTCCACGACCTCTCGCTTGAGCTGGTAGATCGATTCGATGGTCACCGTGCTGCGCGGCGTGAAGACCTCTTCTTCCATCTCGTCGATATCGTTCTCTACCGACTGCGCTACCGCCACATAGGAATCCACAACGTGGTCGGCGACTGCGTGTAGCACCGCGCCGGGACCGAGTATGAGCTGGTCGGGGTGATCCTCCAATTCTTTTCGGACACTGGCGAGTCCGGTGTGCTCGCCGTGTCGGACGGTCACCGTGAAATTGGGTCCGGTGAAGACCATGATGTCGCCGGTTTCGACGATCTCACTGACCGAGTGGATTTCGTGCGGGACGTAGCTGACGGTGCGCAGGACGAGAAACAAGGTGTCGTCGTAGCGTTCCAGCTTCGGCCGCTGATGAGCGTGGATGACGTCCTCGACGGCCAACGGGTGCAGGTCGAAGACCTTGGCGATATCGGCCATCTGGTACTCGTCCGGGTCGTGCAGTCCGACCCATACGAATCCGGTTCCGCGATTGCTGACCTCGGCCATCGCATCGGCATGGCTGAAGTGGCCGGGCAGGCGCCTGCCGTCGACGTACACGGCGCAGTCGACCACCGCACGCGCGGTGGGGACCGGGATACGGGGCAGTTGCGTCCGCGCTCGGCCTTGGCTGCGGAAAGACGGTAGCGGCGGAATCGATGGCACCGCCCGATGCTACGTCGCGTGCGCGTGCGTGCGCCCTGCGAGCGCACGGTATGAAAGAAGGCGTGCGCATCGACCTGCATACCCATTCGACCGCGTCCGACGGCACCGATACCCCGGCCGAACTCGTCCGCAACGCGGCGGCGGCCGGTCTGGATGTCCTCGCGATCACCGACCACGACACCACCGCCGGCTGGGCCGCGGCGGTCGACGCGCTGCCGAAGGGATTGACGCTGGTGCGGGGCATAGAGATGTCGTGTATCGGGCTCGGTGAGGACGGATGGCCGGTCCCGGTGCATCTGCTCGCGTACCTCTTCGACCCGACCGACCGGAGTTTCGCCGACGAACGGGAACGTTTGCGCGCCGAACGGGTCGAGCGGTTGCGCGCCATGGCCGAGCGCATGCGCGCTGACGGACTACCGATCGATCCGGACGCGGTGCTGGCTTCGGCCGGACCATCGGCGGGGCGCCCGCATCTGGCACGCGCGCTCGTCGCGGCCGGTGTGGTGCCGACTGTGGACTCGGCCTTCACCGAATTGCTGGCACCGCACGGCCGCTACTACGCGGAGAAGGCGGATACGCCGCTGCGCCGGGCCGTCGAAATGATCGCGACCGCAGGCGGGGTCAGTGTGCTGGCACATACCCGGGCGCGTAAGCGCGGGCGGCTGCTGGCGATCGACGATATTCGCGAACTGGCCACCCTCGGACTCGGCGGGCTCGAAGTCGATCACCCGGATCATTCCGCGGCCGATCGCGCGCTGCTCACGGAGTTGGCTGCCGAACTCGGTCTCATCACAACCGGTTCGTCGGACTATCACGGATCCAACAAAACCATCCGGCTAGGTGAATTCACCACCGATCCCGCGCAATTCGAGGAACTCGCGGGCAAAGCGACGGGCGTGCCGGTGATCGCCTCGTGAGAGTGCTGCGCGGACTCAGCGGAATCGTCGCCGGTGGGATGTTCGTGCTGGCCCTGGTCGTTGTGGGTACTGCGGTAATCGCTGCTCGGCGTGGCTTTCCCGGACCCGGCGGCGAATCGGTGACCTGGCATGTGGTCACCTCGGCGATCGGCCTCGGCGCACAGCTTTTTTCGGATCGACATCGCGGGTTGGCAGCTTTTTCCGGATCGGTGGTCGTTTTTATTGTCGCCGCGATATTGCTGTGGACGCAGTGGTGGAGCTGATAAATCTGTAATGGTTGCGGCCGCGTGAATTGTGGCCGAACATTTCTTTTGTGACGGATTTCGAGACGGATGTGCTCGTGCTCGGCGGTGGTCCCGCCGGGACCTGGGCCGCCATCTCGGCCGCCGCCGCGGGCGCACGGGTTGCGCTCGTCGACAAGAGCCGCTGTGGTGCGAGCGGGCCGACCGCCGCCGGGACGACTTCGCTGTGGAATATCCCACCGGGCGCCGCGCGGGATGAGGCGGTGCGCCGCGCATATGCGCACGGCGGCGGGCTCGCCGAACCGGAGTGGATGCTGCGGGTGCTCGACGAGACGCACCGGCGGGTCGAACAGTTGGTGGCCTGGGGTTATCGGTTTCCGGGTGAGGCCAACGGTGGCACGTCATTGCGCGTATGCCTGGACGGCTCGGGCTATCTGCTCCGATTGCGCCGCGGCCTGCTCGAAGCCGGGGTGCGCATTCTCGATCATCATCCCGGGCTGCAACTGCTCGTCGATCGTGACGGTGTGGTCGCCGGTGCGGTCGGTGTGCAGCGGCACAACGGCTTTCGGCCATGGACCATCCGGGCCGGGGCCGTCGTCGTCGCCACCGGCGGCTGCGCCTTCCTCTCCGGCGGTGCGGGCACCGATGTGGATACCGGCGACGGACTGCTGCTGGCCGCCGAGGCGGGCGCGCGACTGTCGGGCATGGAATTCTCCAGCGCCTACGGTCTCGCACCGGCTGTCTCCCGCGACAGCGCCTTCGCTCCCGGGCTTGCTCTGCATTTCGCAACGCTCTACGACGAATCCGGCACGGAGATCACCGGGCATCGCTCCGCGGCATTCAACGCGATCGCCGATGGCCATCGGATCTACGCGGCCTTGGACGATGTGCCGTACCCGGTCCGGCGCTGGCTGTCCAGACAGGGATTGGTCGACCATACCCGCCGGGTGCCGTTGCGCGCGGTGCTCGAGGGCACGGTCCGCGGGACCGGTGGGTTGTGCATCGCCGGGACGGACTGCGCGACCACGGTGGCCGGACTCTACGGCGCGGGTGATGTGATGACGCGCGAGCCGATAACCGGCGCGGTCGGCGGCTTCGGCGGTCAGGGCGGAGCATGGGCCATCGCCTCGGGCGTATGGGCGGGAAAGGGCGCCGCGCGATTCGCACGTGGGCGCGGCGTGACCGGTCCGGTGCGCGAGGTGGCCGGTGCGGGACTGAATCCGGTGGCTCGCATCGATCCGCGCGCAGTGGTCGGGCTGGTTCAGGAGCACACGTTGCCATTGCGGCGCAGCTACTGGCGCAGCGCCGGGAGTTTGCGCGACAGCATCGGTGAACTCGATGCCATGTGGCCGGGCGCCGAATTCGACCTCGGCGGCTTCGGCGTGCAACGGTTGCGGGCCAGACAGGCGGCGGCGCTACTGGCGGTGGCGCGCTGGACCAAATACAGTGCGCTCGCGCGCACGGAGAGCCGCGGTATGCACCGGCGCACCGATCATCCCGGCGCAGCGGCCGCTTGGCGGGTGCGGCTGACCTCCGGCGGACTCGAAACGGTATGGGTACGCTCGGACACACGCCAGGCAGTTGCCGATATGATGCCCGCCCCGGAGCTCACCGCTGCCGATCCGCTGCCGATGTGACAGCTCACCGGATACGGCAGCCGAACTGCGAGTTTCTGCTTACTCCCTGGTAATTCCAGCGACCTACCCTCGAAAGATGACGCCAGGCCGGGACACGACACGCCGGTTTGGCAATGCGTCCGTCCGGCTGGCAGAATGTTGCGGATTCCCGCCTACGCCACCGCCGGGTTCGGGAACAACGGCGATCACCGCCTCGCGACGCACCGTCGCGACCCGAGGATCCCCATCGCTAGCGATTGCTTGCGGGTCGCTTGAAATGATCTGCATGTTCTACACGGACACACCCGTCCGGCTCTCGCTCTGCGGATCAGTGCCGCGCCACGTTTCGATATCGGATCATCGGATTTCCGGTGCTTTCGTTCCGACGCGAAACGTCCCGGTCAGCGCACTCGATGAGCGTGTGAAATACCTAATACCCATTACCCGGCGGTAACCCGTTCCCCGGCTTGTCCGACCCGATCAGGAGTGAAATCGTGTCACCTGTGACTGACGCAGCGAATGCCACCGCAAGCCTTTCAGAAATCACCCAAGAAGAAATTTTCGCGGGCCACCTAGGCGGCAAGCTCTCGGTCGAACTCACCGCACCGCTGGAGACCCAGCGCGACCTTTCCATCGCCTACACCCCTGGCGTTGCGAAGGTCAGCCTGGCCATCGCGGAGGATGAGGCGCTGTGCAAGCGCTACACCTGGACCGACCGGCTCGTCGTGGTGGTCAGTGACGGCACCGCGGTGCTCGGCCTCGGCGACATCGGCCCGCGCGGTTCGCTGCCCGTGATGGAGGGCAAGGCTGCGCTGTTCAAGAAGTTCGCCGGACTGAACTCGATCCCGATCGTCCTGGACACCAAGGACGTCGACGAGATCGTGGAGACCATCATCCGGCTGCGCCCGAGCTTCGGCGCGGTGAACCTGGAGGACATCTCGGCGCCGCGCTGCTTCGAGATCGAGCAGCGGCTCATCGAGGCCCTGGACTGCCCGGTCATGCACGACGACCAGCACGGCACCGCCATCGTGGTGCTCGCCGCCCTCAACGGCGCGGCCAAAGTGCAAGGTCGTGCCATCGACGACATGAAGGTCGTGGTGTCCGGCGCCGGTGCGGCCGGTGTGGCGTGCACGAATATCCTGCTCGCGGCGGGCGTCAAGGACGTGATCGTGCTCGATTCCAAGGGCATCGTCAACATCGAGCGCGGCGATCTCAACGCGGTAAAGGCCGAACTGGCACAGCGCACCAACCCGCGCGGGCTCGCCGGTGGTGCGGCCGAGGCGCTGGCCGGTGCCGATGTGTTCCTCGGACTCTCCGCGGGCACCATCGCCGAAGAGCTGATCGCCTCGATGGCGCCGGAGTCGATCGTGTTCGCCATGTCGAACCCGAATCCGGAGATCCACCCCGATGTCGCGCACAAGTACGCCGCGATCGTGGCCACCGGGCGCAGCGACTTCCCGAACCAGATCAACAATGTCCTCGCGTTCCCCGGCGTCTTCAAGGGCGCGCTGGACGCGGGTGCGCGCCGCATCACCGAGGGCATGAAGATCGCCGCCGCCGATGCCATCCTCAGCGTGGTCGCCGATGAGCTCGCCCCGGACAAGATCGTGCCGAGCCCGCTCGACCCGCGGGTCGCGCCGGCCGTCGCCGAGGCTGTGGCCGCCGCCGCTCGCGCGGAGGGCGTCGCGTAATTCGACCGAAAATACGGGGCTGCTCACTCGGTGAGCAGCCCCGTATTGCGTTGTGCGCGTTGATCAGTGGGGAACGAAGACCGCCGAAACGAATTCTGCGATTTCGGCATCGCTGAGGTTCTTGGCGATATCGGATTCGCAGATCATGCCGACGAGTCGCTTCTTGTCGTCGATCACCGGCAGTCGTTTGATCCGGTCGTGCTCCATCATGTCCAGCACCTGACGGACATCGGCATCGGCCGATATCCAGCGCGGGGTGCCCTCGGCCAGATCCCCGGCCCGGATCTTGCTCGGATCATGGCCCATCGCAATGCATTTCACGACGATGTCGCGATCGGTCAGCATGCCGACAAGCCGGTCGTCGCTGCCGATCGGCAATGCGCCGATATCCAGCCTGCGCATCATCTGCGCGGCCCGATCCAGCGTTTCGTCGGCGGGGATCCACTCCGCGTTTTCGTGCATGATGTCGCGCGCCTTCATAGAGCGACTTTTCACGGTACGCCTCCTGGTCTCGGATGAGTGATCCCGCAGAATTCGGCTCCGCGATCGAGCGAGCATCCGCGAAGCAAACTTCTGCGGCCACGTCACATCGTGACCCATGTCACATCATTGGTCAATGCCTGGTCGGTCAGCGCAGGCGAGCGGTCATCGACGCGACGCCGTCGCCGGTGAGCAGGTCCATTGCCGCTGTGCGGCCGGTGGCCAGGAGTAATAGCGCGGTGATCGGGCCGTGGATCTCGGGTCCGCTGCCGTGGGTCCAGTCGACGTCGGAGGCGACCAAGCGGACTCCGTCGAGGCGGTGTTTATCCCATACCGGCCATCCGATGGTTACCGCATGACCGGTCGCGGCCGCCGCGGCCGCTGGTTCGATGCCGATCGTGCGTGCCAGCGGTATCGCGATGTCCTGGCCGTGCACCATGGTGTCGAACAGGATGTTGCGATAGTTGGTGAGCTTGGGCAGCTCGCGGGAGCCGGCGTTGTCGCGGATCGCCGAAACGATTTCTGCGGCTGGATGTTGCGCGTAGCGCCTGGTCAGGTCATCGATGAACCGGTTGTAGTTCCCGCGCGCGCGGATCCCGGTGCCCAGCATGACGCCGATCGAGGGTGGTTGTGGTGTCAGCGCGATGTGTGCGGCGACCTCCCGGACTCGCCAGCCCGCGCACAACGACTGCGTTTCCCATTCGTCGGCCGAGAGGTCGGCCAGCAGGTCGGCAATCGCGCGCCGCTGCTGTTCGATGGTCTGCCAACAGGTTTCGCGGTCCATAGTGCGCTCCCCGGGGTTCGGACCGCACGTAGGATTGGTCAGATAGGCTTATCAATGTAGTAAGCTTATTTGACCAAAGTCAAGGAGCGGGATGGCCGACGGCGATATGAATGTGGGCCTGCTGATGTTCATCGCCCACCGATCGATGGAGGACCGGATCTTCGCCGACCTCGCCGAGTCCGGATACGACGATGTCACCGTCGCCCAGGGGCGGCTCGCGGCGCGTATCGGCGCCGATGGCAGCCGCCTGACCGAGTTGGCCGAGCAGGCCCAGGTCACCAAGCAAACCGCCGGATTCCTTGTCGATCAGCTCGAACGCGCCGGCTATGTGCGGCGGGTGCCGGACCCGAGCGACGGTCGGGCGCGGTTGGTCGTGCTGTCCGAACGCGGGGTGAAGATGGCGGCGTACGCGAACTCCGTCGCCGACCGGATCGAGGCCGAGTGGGCGACGCACCTCGGTGCGCAGCGCATGCGGCAGTTGCGCGACATATTGGCCCGGCTGCGCGAGATCACCGATCCCTATGCCTGAGCCCTAGTCCGTGGTCTGCAGGATTCCGGCGGGGGTGACGGGCAGCTGAGAGGCGCGGCGCAGGCGACCGGTGCCGGGGGCGCTGGCCCAGACCGCGAAGGCCAGCAGGCCGTCCATAACCATGGCGAGGACCGCGACCAGCAGTGCTCCCACGAGGACGCGGTCGTAGCGGTAGACGGCGATGCCGTCGAAGATGTAGCGGCCGAGACCGCCCAGGTTGACGAAGGCGGCGATGGTGGCGGTGGCGATGACCTGGAGGGTAGCCCCGCGCAGACCGGTGAGCAGGATCGGCAGCGCGTTGGGGACCTCGACGCGGAAAAGGATCTGGCGCTCGGTCATGCCCATGGCGCGTGAGGCGTCCACGACATCTGTCGCGACATTGGCGATTCCGGCGTAAGCACCGGCCAGCAGTGGCGGAATACCGACCGTGACGAGTGCGAGCAGGGGCGGAATCAGGCCGAGTCCGAGGCCGAGCACCAGGAAGGTCAGCAGGCCGAGGGTGGGCAGGGCGCGCATGGCGTTGGCGAATCCGACCAGCACCGCGGAACCGCGGCGGGTGTGCCCGATCACGAGCCCGAGCGGGACCGCGACCGCCGCGGAGACGACGACGGTCAGGAAGCTGTACCAAAGGTGCTCGGCGATGCGGTGTTGGATACCTGCCGGGCCGGTCCAGTTCGCGCTGGCGGTGAGGTAGTGCCAGGCATCGATGAAAAGGTTCATGTCGCAGCGCCTTTCGCGGTCCTGGTGTCCGCACGCGTCCACGGGGTCGCCCAGCGTCCGATGGCGTACACCAGGCGGTCGAAGATCAGGGCCAGCGCCAGCGTGACGATGATGCCCGCGATGATCTCGTCCGGATAGTCGCGCTGATAGCCCTGGGTGAAGAGTTTGCCGAGCCCGCCGACCCCGATCAGCGCGCCGACCGAAACCATGGCGATATTGGTGACCACCACCACGCGCAGGCTGGAAACGAAAACCGGTATGGCCAACGGCATATCGACGGTCACGGTGCGCCGCAGCGAACTGAAGCCCACCGCGTCGGCGGCGTCGATGACCGTGGGCGACACCGAATCCAGCGCCGTCGGCACCGCGATCACCAGCAGCGCCGTCGAATACACGGTGAGCGCGATTATCACATTCAACGGATCGATGGTCGAAATTCCGGCCAGCGGCGGAATGATCACGAACAGGGCGAGCGACGGAATCGTGTACGACAGGCTGGCCACCGTCACCGTGACGCGCCGCAGCCAGGAAATCCGGCGCACCAACGCGCCCACCGGAATCGCGATGATCAGCCCGAGCAGTAGCGGCACCAATGCGAGATAAAGGTGGGTCCTGGTGAAACCCATGATCTCGGAGAAGTTGTCGATCAGATACTTCATGCGTTTTCGGTTTCGAAGAAATGCCGATTGCGCTCGTCGTCCTCCAGTGTGCGCTGTCCGGCGAGCTGCTCGAGTACTTCCGGAGCCCGGATACCGCCACGGGCCGCACCGAAATCGTCAACGGCGACACCGATTCCCGACGGCGAGGAGATCGCCGCGTCCAGCGCCTGCCGGAGATCGCCGTCCGGCGGGAAGAGTGAACCACCCGCGGCGATGCTGTCGTGCAACGCCCGCCCGGCCCGAATGCTTTCCACACCGGTGACATCGATCCACCCGCGCGGAACACCGGAATCGGTGACCACCAATACCCATTCGCCCTGGTCCAGGCGCAATTCGGCGAGTTCGGGTTCGGTCGCGGTGTGAATCTCGTGCAGTGTCAGGCTATCCGCGCTGCGGAACGACAGTGCGCGATAGCCGCGATCACGTCCGACGAAGCCGGCCACGAAATCGGTTGCGGGCGCGGCGAGTACGCGCTGCGGTTCGTCGTACTGCTGCAGGACGCCACCCGGTCCGAATACCGCGATCCGGTCGCCGAGTTTCACCGCCTCGTCGATGTCATGGGTGACGAAGACAATCGTTTTGTGCAATTCGGCTTGCAGCCGCAGCATTTCGGCCTGCAACTCCTCGCGCACCACAGGATCGACCGCACTGAACGGTTCGTCCATCAACAGCACGGGCGGATCGGCGGCCAGCGCCCTGGCCACCCCTACCCGCTGCTGTTGTCCGCCGGAGAGCTGGGCCGGATACCGGTTGGCCAGCGATCGGTCCAACCCGACCCGGTCCAGCACCTCGAGTGCGGCCATACGGGCCGCGCGACGCCGAACCCCCTGCAGCACAGGCACTGTCGCGACGTTGTCGACGACCGTGCGGTGCGGGAGGAGTCCGGCGCTCTGGATCACGTAGCCGATACCGAGCCGCAGCTGCACTGGATTCACCGTCGAAATATCCGCGCCGCCAACGGTGATGGTGCCCGAACTGGGCGTGATCATCCGGTTGATCATGCGCATCGAGGTGGTCTTACCGCAGCCCGATGGTCCGACGAAGACGGTGAACGAGCCGGATTCGATGCGCAGCTCGAGTTCGGAGACGGCATGCGTGCCGTCGGGATAGGTCTTGCTGATACGACTGAATTCGATATCGGACACGCTGGCTCCTACCCGGTGGGCTTGTTCAGCCCCTGGGCGGTGACCCACTGCTGTGCTGCGGCCTTGGGCTCGGTCTTACTGCTACCGGAGACCGCCTCGTTGAGCTTCAGCAGCTCGTCGGTAGTGAGTTTCGCGGAGACAGCGTTGAGCGCGGCGAGTGCTTTATCGGTCTTCTTGGCGGAATTGAACAGCGGCACCACATTCTGGGCGGGGAAGTTGTGCTTCGGATCCTCCAGCACCACCAGATTGTTCTGTGCGATCGCGGGAGAGGTGGTGAAGATATTGGCCGCGGTTACCGTGCCCTCGACGAGCGCGCGCACCGTCGCGGGCCCGCCGCCGTCGGCGATCGGCACGAAATTGTTGGCGGCGATATCCAAGTTGTAGTTCTTCTTGAGACCGGGTAGGCCGCCTGCGCGCTCCTGGAATTCGGCGGGCGCACCGAACTTCACCTCGGCCGAATGTGCCGCCAGATCGGCGATGCTGTGCAGATTCCAGCGTTCGGCGGTGGCCTTGGTGACCACGACGGCGTCCGAATCCTGGCCCGGAGCCGGAGTGCCGACGGCGAGATCGGAGCCCGAACCCGTGGAACCCAGTGCTTTCGTGAGGGCGGCGTCGATATCACTGGAACTGGTCGCGGTGGCGTTCTTGTCCAGGTACTGCAGCAAGTTGCCGTTGTACTCGGGGATCACCGAGATCGCGCACTGGCGCAATGCCGGGATATAGGCCTCGCGACTACCGATATTGAGTTTGGTGTCGACATTGAATCCGTTGACGCGCAACACTTCCGCGTAGATATTCGCGACCGTCTCCGATTCCGGGAAGTTCGCCGAGCCGACGGTCAGCCCGTCACCCTCGCAATTGCCCTTGGCCGCAAGCGGATCGGAGTTACCGCAGGCGGCCAGGATCATGGCGGCGGCCAGTGCCGCGGCGGCGACGAGAATGCGGACGGCACGCAGCGTCAGCCGCAGCGCGAACCTCCCGTGCCGCGCGGCACCGGGGTTGATCGTGGTTTTCACTGGAGTCCTTCCGGCATGACGAGCAGTGCGAGAAGCCGTGCACGCACGGCTACCCGGTACATTCTGGTTGTTCATATTGCCCGCTGCATGCAGTTCCTGTTCACTACCGAAGGTTGGTGTCGCCGGATGGGGTTGGCCGCGTCGAGGCGGATGCTGGCACGGGTCGTGGTCGTCACGGCCCTCGGCCTGGTTGTTTCCTGTGGAAGCGACGATCCGGGCCCGACGATAGCGGTCGGCGCGGGCGATTCGATGGAATCGAATCTGCTTGCGCAAATTTATGCGGGCGCGTTGGCGCGGGCCGGTGCGCGCACCTCGGTCACCGCCGATCTCGGTGGTCGGGCGGACTATCTGGCCGCATTGGACGCGGGCACGGTGACGGTGGTCGGCGACCAGAGCGGCGAATTTCTCACCTTTCTGAATGCCGATGCGCAGGCGCGCAAGCCCGAGGTGACGACCGATGTCGCGGACAAGTCCGCATCGGTTCGACTGTCGGTGACTGAGGAGTTGAACCGGTCGCTGCCGGAGGGGCTCGCGGTCTCCGATCCGGCCGATGGCACCGATATGCGGGCTCGGGTGCTATTGACCGAAGCTGCGGGCAAGGACGTGCGGTCGCTCGGCGCGCTCGCACCCCGGTGTGGCGAAATCCAGGCCGGGGTGGCACCGGTGCCCGGTGTGCCGCAAACGGCGCCCGTGCGGATTTTCGGTTGTGACTTCGCCGCTACCAGGCCTTATCCCGATGCGACGGCGCTGCGAAAGGCATTGCTGGACGGTGAAATCCAGGCCGGAATCCTGACCGGGCCGCCCGCGCTGGTTCCCGGTGCGACCGATGGGCTGACCGTCCTCGCCGATAACGACTACGCGGTGCGGGCCGAGAATGTGCTCGCGGTGTACCGCAAAGGTCTGCTCGACGATCGGCAAATCAAGAAGCTGAACTACGTCTCGGGTGAGCTCACCACCGATGAGTTGGCGCAGATGATCGGCAAGGTCCGCGAAGGTGCCGCTACCGCAGAGGTGGCACGCACCTGGTTGGACAACCACGCCCTGTAGAGAATCTCCTGGTCACGACGGCCCGGGCGGTTTGCGCCCGGGTCGTTTGCTATGTCGCCGATCACAATTCCGCTCGATGTCGCGGGCTTGTGGCCGGACTGTTCCTCGCCGTATATTCCACGTGGAGTATTTGACGTGGAGTATGTCGGTGGCCATGGCTATCGTGCTCCGAGGATTCGATCTCGCATCCGCGAGTGTTGTGCAGGAGGTGACCGAAAATGGGGGAGCATGCGCGCCCGTCGGTGACGCCATTGGCGATCGCCGTGCTCGCGCTGCTCGACGAGCGGCCCATGCATCCCTACGAGGCGTATCAACTGCTGATCGCCCGTCGGGAGGACATCCTGGTCAAGGTGCGGCCGGGTTCGCTCTATCACACGGTGACGCGGTTGGCCGACCAAGGAATGGTGCAGGCCGAAGGGGTCGACCGGGACGGGAATCGGCCGGAGCGCACCACCTACCGGATCACCGAAAGCGGCCGGGCGGCATTGCGTTCCCGCATCGCCGAGATCCTGCGCAATCCCGGACGGGAATACCCGGTTTTCCCGGTCGCGCTCGCGGAGGCGCACAACCTGCCCGCACCGGAAGTGCTCGCGCTATTGCGGGAGCGGGTCGAGCGGTTGGCGCAGGACCTCGCCGATGTCGAGATGATGAGCCAGTGGGCGGGTGTGCACGCCGTGCCGCGTCGCTACTGGATCGTGCTCGCGTATATACATGCCACCGTCGCGGCCGAAATCGCGTGGGTTCAAAACCTCATCACCGAACTCGACAGCGGCGAGATGGAATGGGACGAATTCGACCCGGCCACCGGCGTCCGCATAACAGAACACCAGCACCCCTGGTCCGACCAGGACCGTTCCGAACCACCCCCGGTGCCGCGCCGCTGGAACGAAACCAGCGCGTCACCGCCCTGATGAGTACCGATGTGCACCGCCGCCGGTACAGACATCCGAGATAGGAACCAAATCCATGACCACTCAACGCAATCCGTGGCTAGCGCTATTCGCGCTGGTCGTCGGCTTCTTCATGATCCTGCTGGATATGACGATCGTCGCGGTCGCCAATCCGGCGATCATGCTGGATCTGCAGGCCGATATTTCCCAGGTCATCTGGGTGACCAGCGCCTACTTGCTGACCTATGCGGTGCCGCTGCTGGTCACCGGTCGGCTCGGTGATCGCTACGGGCCCAAGAACCTGTACCTGGTCGGTCTGGCCGTATTCACCGCCGCCTCGCTGTGGTGCGGTCTGTCCGGATCGATCACCATGCTGATCGCCGCGCGTGCCGTACAGGGTCTCGGCGCCGCGCTGATGACGCCGCAGACCATGGCGGTGATCACCAGGACCTTCCCGCCGGATAAGCGCGGTGCGGCCATGGGTCTGTGGGGCGGTGTCGCCGGTCTTGCCACACTGGTCGGCCCGATCCTCGGCGGTGTGCTGGTCGACGGGCTCGGCTGGGAGTGGATCTTCATCGTCAATGTTCCGGTCGGCATCGGCGCCTTCGCGCTCGCGGTCTGGTTGGTTCCGGCGCTGCCGACGAATGAGCACAAGTTCGACATTCCGGGTGTGGTGCTCAGCGGAATCGGTCTGTTCCTGCTGGTCTTCGGTATCCAGGAGGGCAATACCTACGACTGGTCGCTGCGCATCTGGCTGATGATCGGCGCGGGTGTGGTTGTGCTCGCGGTATTCCTGGTGAATCAGTCGCGCAATGCCGGTGAGCCGCTGCTGCCGTTGGGGCTGTTCCGTGATCGCAACTTCGCGCTGTCGAATGTGGCCATCGCGACCATGGGGGCCGCGGTCACCTCGATGATGGTGCCGGGGTACTTCTACCTGCAGGCGGTGCGGGAGATGTCACCGACCAAGTCCGCCCTGGTCTTCGCGCCGATGGCGATCGTCACCGGTATCTTCGCACCGATCATCGGCAAGTTCTCCGACAAGTTGCATCCGCGCATCGTGCCGACGCTCGGATTCATCGGATTCTCGGCCTCGATCTTCTGGTTCGCGGCCGCGATGACGCCGCATTCCTCGCTGGTGTGGTTCCTGCTTTCGGCCGCGCTGGCCGGTATCGCCAACGCCTGCATCTGGGCGCCACTGGCTTCCACCGCCACGCACAACCTGCCGATCCAGCAGGCCGGCGCGGGCGCGGGTGTCTACAACACCACCCGCCAGGTGGGTTCGGTACTCGGTAGCGCCGCGATCAGCGCCTTGGTCTCGGCCCGCATGAGCGCACATGGCCTCGGCGGCGGCAAGATCTCCGAAGGCGGTGCGGGCCAAGGCCCCATCCCCGAATTCGTCAAGGACGCCTTCAGCACTGCCCTCAGCCAAGCCATCCTGCTCCCCGCGGGCATCCTGGTGGTCGGCGTAATCGCCTCGGCCCTGTTCATCCGCCACGGCCAATCCGCCGCAACCGGTCCGAAGACCGATCTGGCCAAGGTCGACACCGTCGGCGTCTGAGTCGTCGGTATTGCGCCCCGCGGGCCGATCGGCCCGCGGGGCGCAATGCGCTTATCTCGTCGGCGAATTCGGCTCAGCCGACGGTGACTGTGGTGGAGGGGTAGCCGGTGGCGCCGTCGGGGACTACCGGGGCGCGGGCTTCGGTTTGAGTTTCGCCGGTGCCGTCGGTGGCGCGGGCACGGATGGTGTGCGGGCCTGGGGTGGCGTTCCAGTCGTAGACCCACTGGCGCCAGGTGTCGATGGATTGTTCGGTGGACAAGCGGGCGGGTTGCCATGGGCCGTTATCGATTTGGACTTCGACGGCGCGAATGCCGCGATGTTGGGCCCAGGCGACGCCTGCGATGGCGGTGCTACCCGGTTGCAGTTTGGCGCGGGAGCGCGGGGTGTCGATGCGGGTGCCAGTTTTGATCGGACCGTAGGCGGACCAACCGCGGCGGGTCCAGTAGGCGGTGGCGCGGTCGAAGCGGGTGATCTCGAGTTCGGTCACCCATTTGGTGGCGGAGACGTATCCGTAGAGGCCGGGGACGACCAGGCGGGCCGGATAGCCGTGTGCGACCGGGAGCGGCTCGCCATTCATGCCGACGGCGAGCAGCGCATCGCGGCCGTCGGTGAGCACGGCCAGCGGGCTGCCCGCGGTGAAACCGTCGATGCTGTGCGACAGGACCATATCGGCGTCCGGATGCGGTCCGGCTTCGGCGAGCAGTTCGTCCAGGCGGTAGCCGCGCCAGCGGGCATTGCCGATCAGATCGCCGCCGACCGGATTCGATACACAGGCCAGTGTCACCAGTTGCTCGACCGGTGTGCGCTTGGCGAGATCATCCCAGCTGAGCTGGATTTCGTGATCGACCATCCCGTGGATCCGCAAGGACCAATCGTCAACGGAGACCTGCGGCAGGATCAACGCGGTGTCGATCCGATAGAAGTCGCTATTGGACGTCAGATATGGGGTCAGCCCCGGCAATTTCAAATCCGCATCGGGTGCGAGCGAAACGGTCGGTCCGCTCGGTTCCGGCAGCTGAATCGCCGCCCGCTCCCCGGAAACATCCCGCCGCTGCGCCCCGATCAGTCGCCCACCCACCCCGCTGAGCAGCGCCAGTCCACCCGTAATCGCAATGCCCCGCAGCACCTGTCGCCGCCGCGCAACCGGCTCTGCCGTCGAAGCCGTAGGTTCCTTCTTCTGCGCTGCGGCAGTCGAACGGGCCGCCGGCAACTCCGACGCGGCCGCCTTCGCACTGCTGCTCGACGCTAGTTCTTCCGCAGGGACCGAACTGGCCTCAGGGATCTCCACCGTGCCCTGGTCGGTCGAGTCTCGGTGGTCGGCAGTCGGTTCCGGTGCCGCCGATGACGACGCTGCCGGGCTCTCCCCAACTTGCTCGGCCACCTCGTCGGTCCTGCTGCGCGCGGCCGAGGTGTCGGTGCTGGACGAGTCGGCTCGGATGGCCGTGGTTTTCGGTGTTGCGGACTCGGCCCGAGCCTGCGGCCCGACCGATTGGTCTTCGCCGGGGGCGGCTTCGGGTGCGGTGCCCACTGGCAGGGGCGTTTGCGCGGCGGCCGCCGCGTCGTCGATGCGGGCCGTCAGGGCGCGCAGAGCGTAAATGCCTGCGGCAATGCCGATTACGGTGGGCCAGGCAGCGGACAATCCGGCGCGGCCGAAGGCAATGGCCGCGGTGAGCAATCCGAGGGCGGTCAGAAGCCAGGATCCGCGAGGGTGGTCTGTTCGTTCGATGACTCCGATGAATCCGGCGACCAGTACGGCCACCAGTGCCATACAGACGAACAAGAGGGTCTTGTCATTGGTGCCGAAGGTTTGGATGACCCATTCGCGCAGGCCGTCCGGGGTGTGGTCGATGACGGTCGAGCCGAGAGCGTTCGGGGGTGCGCTGTCGGGGCCGATGAAGGCGGCCACGAGCTCGGCCACGCCGAGCGCCAAACCGGCGGCGACAATGCCCGCCGCCACCCGAAAGCGCAGTTCAGCCATGGTCCGAGCCTACTGCCGGGTGCGGTCGGGGAGTATGACCATTCGGTGACGTGCACGTCAGTCCGCGGACTTGTGCCGCTGGTAGTAGCGGGCGACGCGGACCCGGTTGCCGCAGCGTTCGGCCGAGCACCAGCGACGGCGCGGGTGGGCGGGCAGGAACAGCAGAACGCAGTCGTCGGCCTCGCAGCGCTTCAGCTTGCCGATCGACGGATCGGCGAGCAGGTCAGCGGCGGCTTCGGCTACCACTGCGGCCAGCTTCTCGGCCGTCGTGCCATTGCGGCGCATGGTCGCGATCACCGCATCGCCGTCCCACTCCAGCTGTCGGATCGCGGGTGCGGCGGACTGTGTGGCATTGAGTCCGCGCAATGCATCGACGGGCGGGTGGCGATCGTGGAGCAGTGCGTCGAGGACGGCGCTGATGTGGTCGCGCGCCGCATGAACGGCAGCGAGGTCGGCGGAAGTGGGATGCGCAACCGCCAGCTCCGGAAATCGTTCGGCCTGCAGCGCAAGCCAATTCGCGAGGTCATCCGGGGTCGCTAGCAGATCGACACCGGTCGGCCGGGTATTGACCAGGTCCAGTGCCAGCGGCTCGCCGATCAGCAGAGCTTCACTCATGGAACTAATGGTACGTCGAGCAATTGACACATTAGAACTCGATACGATAGAACTAATGCAACATCACGGGAAGAAAGCATGTGAAGTCATGATCGAGCTGCCAGCAATCCAGCACCGCCACATCGATGTCGACGGTGTCGAGGTCCACTACCGTGAATCGGTCCCGGCCCGTGCGGATGCGCCGGTGCTACTGCTGCTGCACGGTTTTCCGTCGGCCTCGCACCAGTTCCGTAGGCTGTTCGATGTGCTGGGCGCGCGGTACCGGTTGATCGCCCCGGACTACCCGGGCTTCGGAAACACCACCGCACCAGCCGATTTCGACTACTCCTTCGACCGACTGGCCGATGTGGTCGAGGGTTTCGTCGAGCAGCTCGAACTGCGCGAGTTCGCCATGTACGTCTTCGATTTCGGCGCTCCGGTCGGCTTCCGCATCGCGCTGCGCCACCCCGAACGGGTCAGCGGACTCATCGTTCAGAATGGCAATGCCTACGAGACCGGACTATCGGATCTCGCTCGCGACTTCACCGCACTGCGTCCCGAGGACGAAGGAGCGGAAGACACGATTCGCGGCCTGCTCACGCTGGAAGGCACCCGCGGTCAGTACGAACACGGCGTCCCCGACCCGACCGTGCTCAGCCCCGAATCGTGGATCCTCGATCAGTATTTCCTCGACCTACCCGGCCGCAAGGAGGCCCAGGTAGCCCTCGCTTTCGACTACAAGTCGAATGTCGCCGCCTACCCCGAATGGCAGCTGTGGCTGCGCAAGTACACCCCGCCCACCCTCATTGTCTGGGGCTCGAACGACCCCTTCTTCCCGGAGCCCGGCGCGCACGCCTACCTCGCCGACCTCCCCGATGCCGAGCTGCACGTCTTCGATACCGGCCACTTCGCCCTGGAGACACATCTGACCGAGATCGCGCCGCTCATCGCCGACTTCCTGGACCGCCTCCCCAACTGAACCAAAAGCGAAGGCGCCGTCCGCAATTCGCGGACGGCGCCTTTGCAAACCCAGCGTCAGCTGTAGATCTTCTCCACCTCGGACGCGTACTGCTTCATCACAACGGCCCGCTTCAGCGACATCTTCGGCGTCAGCTCACCGGTCTCCTGGGTCCAGTCGACGGGCAGGATGCGGATCTTCTTGATCGCCTCGGCATGCGAGACCTTCTTATTGGTCTCCGCGACCGCCGCATTGACCTCCGCGACCAGCGCCGGATTCTCGATCACCTGCTCGATCGGGGTCTCGACGGGCAGATTGTTGCGTTCCTTCCAGCCCGGCAGTGCCTCCGGATCGAGAGTGATCAGCGCGCCGACGAAGGGCTGTCCGTCGCCGACCACCATGACCTGGCTGATCAGCGGGTGGGCGCGCAGCGAATCCTCCATCAGACCGGGGGAGACGTTCTTACCGCCCGCGGTGACGATGATTTCTTTCTTGCGGCCGGTAATGGTGACGTACCCGTCGCCATCGATGGCGCCCAGGTCACCGGTCTTGAACCAGCCGTCGGTGAACGCGTCCTCGGTGGCGTCGGCATTGCCCCAGTAACCGTTGAAGACAACCGATCCGCGCAGCAGCAGTTCGCCGTCTTCGGCGATCTTGACCGCATGGCCCTCGATCGGCTTGCCGACGGTGCCGACGCGAATATTGCCAGGAGTGTTCACAGTGACCGCCGCAGTGGTCTCGGTGAGGCCGTAACCCTCGTAGATGGTGACGCCGACGCCGCGGAAGAAGTGGCCGAGGCGCGCACCGAGCGGTCCGCCGCCGGAGACCGCCGCCTCACACTGACCGCCGAGCGCGACCCGCAGCTTGCTGTAGACGAGCTTGTCGAAAACCGTGTGCTTGAGCTTGAGCACCAGGCCGGGACCACCGTTATCGAGGGCCTGACTGTAGGCGATGGCGGTCTCGGCGGCCGCGTCGAAGATCTTGCCCTTGCCGCCGTCGTGCGCCTTCTGCTTGGCGCTGTTGAACACCTTCTCGAACACGCGCGGCACCGCGAGGATGAAGTGCGGGCGGTAGCTGCCGAACTGTTCGACCAAGGTGGACCAGTCGGCGGTGAACGCGACAATCACCTTGGCGTCGAAGGCCGCCAGCGTGACAGCACGCGCGAAGACGTGCGCCAGCGGCAGGAACATCAGCGTCTTCTTGCCCTCGGCGACGTACCTGTTCAGCGCGATCCGGTCGGACTTCGACTCCGCGTACAGATTCGAATGCGAGAGCATGACGCCCTTGGGGCGGCCGGTGGTGCCCGAGGTGTAGATCAGGGTGGCCGGGGACTTGGCATTGACCTCGGCGCGGCGCGCGTGCACAGTCGCGTCGTCGAGGTCGGCGCCACGCGCGATCAGCTCGTCGACCGCACCCTTGTCGATCTGCAGGGTCTCCCGCAGATCCGGCAGCGCGCCCGCCTCGATCTCCTCGATGACCTTGCGGTGCTTATCGCTGTCGACCACCAGCAGCTTGGTGGCGGAGTCCTGCAGGATCCACTTGGCCTGTTCGGCGGCCGAGCTGTCGTAGATGGCGACGGTGCAACCACCGGCGGCCCAGATGGCGAAGTCGAGCACCACCCACTCGTAGCGGGTCGGGGCCATGATGGCGACGCGGTCGCCGAGCTCGAGACCGGAGGCGATGAGTCCCTTGGCCACATCGGTGACCGTTTTGGCGAATTCCGCGGCCTTGACTTCCCGCAAGCCGCCACCCTGTGACGCTCCCTCTTGGGTGACGTTGAACAGCACCGCGCCGGGCGACTGCTCGGCATGCCGGAAGACGTTATCGGAATTGTTCGCGTCTTCCGGGATGGTGTAGGAAGCCGGGACTTCGAACTCTCGCATCAGTGCCCTTCCACGTGGGTTTACTCGCCAGTAATCTACGACACCTGTGACCGGGACGTCAGCTCGGCCTGCTCGCAGATCTATCCTAAGTCGCGGATCGAGACCGGTTGGACGGCTTCTCGCAGGAAATCCGCCAGTTCGGTCAGTGCGGCGGCCGCGGGACCCACGAGCGCGGCCTGCAGCTGCGCGACGTGCCATAGCCCATTGCTCTCAGTAAAGCTGGCATGTACGCCCGCCGCCCGCAACGCCGTCACGAATTCGACACATTGCGGATGCAGCAACTCGCTGACATCGACCTGCACGTAGGTCGGCGGCAAACCCCGCAGTTCACCATGTAGTGGTGCGTAGCCGGTGTCCTTGCCGTCCCCATCGCCCAGATAGGCCGCGGCGCACGCGCGCGACCAAGCTCGGTTGATCACCAGATCCCGGAACTTGTCCGGGGCCTGATTCGGGTCGACCCACGGCGCGATCAGACCGAGCGCCGCGGGGGTGTAGCCGTGTTCGGCGATGAGCCGCTGTGCGGTGGCAAGCGACAGTCCGCCACCTGCCGAATCGCCCGACAGCGCGATCTGATCGGGCCGGTAGCCGATATTGCCGACCAGCTCCAGGAAGGCCGATTCGGCATCCTCGAGCCCGGCCGGGAACGGGTGCTCAGGTGCCAGTCGGTAGTCGAGAACATAGACGGCGCAACCGGTTTCGTGCGCCAGCCGGGCGGCCAGCGAGCGATGTGTCGCCAGTGATCCGACCGCGTAGCCGCCGCCGTGCAGGTAGAGCACCGCGCCCGCGTTCAGGTTCGGCCTGGCCGAGCCCGCGGTGATTCGTTCTGCGGGTCGACCGCCGAGGCGGAGTCGGTGCACGGTCGTGCTCGATGGCAGAAACTGTGCGCGCGAGCCGATTTCGAGCAGCAGCCGCTGCGTCCGCCAGGGCAGTCGCGCGTTCAGCGAGACCCGGAAGATCGGACCCAGCAGCGCCCGCGCTACGGGTAGCGGAAGGTTGATGTCACGCATGGGTTTTCCTCGATTCCACGCGCTGGTTCAGGGTAGGAAGGGGCGGTTCACCGCGGCGGCGATGCGCTGGTAGCCGGAGGCGGTGACTCGGACGAACAGGTCGAGCACCTTGGCCTCCCAACCGATCAGCACGCGGCCGTGTCCCTTGCGGACGCCCTCGGTAATGGTCTGCGCGGCCATTTCCGGTGTGTGAATAGCCAGCTTCTTGTCGAAAAGCGATGCGGCGCTCTGGCTGTCGATGCCCTCGGCGTAGGTGGCGTTGCGGGCCACGGCGGTCTTGATGCCGCCGGGATGCACACAGGTCACCTTGACCGGATGCTTGCTTACCAGCATCTCCTGGCGCAGCGATTCGGTGAATCCGCGCACCGCGAATTTGGCTGCGTTATAAGCACTCTGGCCCGGGACCGCGATGAGACCGAACAGACTGGAGACATTGACGACGTGTCCGTCGCCGGATTCGATCAGCAACGGCAGGAAGGCCTTGGTGCCATTGACGACGCCCCAGAAGTCGACGTCCATGATGCGCTCGATGTCCTTGAACTCCGAGCGGATCACCTCGCCGTGGTAGGCGATGCCTGCGTTGTTGTAGATCTGGTGCACCTTGCCGAAGTGCGCTTTCACGGCGTCGGCATACAGCAGTACTGCTGCACGCTCGGTGACGTTCAGCCGGTCGGATTTGATCTCGGCCCCGTACGCCTCGCAGCGGCGGACGGTCTCTGCCAAACCGTCGGTGTCGATATCGGAGAGCGCGAGCTTGGCGCCGCGCTTGGCGAGGTTTTCGGCGAGGGCGCGGCCGATGCCGGAACCTGCCCCGGTGATCACACAGACCTTGCCCTTGAAGTAAGCGTCATTGCTCACTGTGCTGCCACCACTTTCAGATCGTTTCGGAAGCTTTCGACGCTAGTTGTCTCATAGGCGGAGACGTCGAAATTCTTTGTAATCCTGCGGAATTCGAAGGTGAAGTCCGGCCAGAGCGTCGTGTTGTTGCCGTGCTTGTCCAGGTACCAGCTGGCGCAGCCGCCGGTACTCCATACGCTCTTCACCAGTTTGCCCTGCAGATCCTTGTTGTAGGCGTCCTGCGCCGCGCGCTGCACCTCGACGGTGCGCAGGCCGAGGCGGTCGATGGTGGCCAGGGCGTCGGCGATGTAGTTGATCTGCGATTCGATCATGTACACCATCGAGGTGTGGCCGAGGCCGACATTCGGGCCGAGCAGGAAGAACATATTGGGGAAGTTGGCGACGGCCGAACCCTTGTAGCCCTGCTGGCCGATCTCGTCGAATACCTCCGCCAGCGTGCGACCGTTCTTGCCCGAGATGGCGTTGTAGGTCGGCGAATCCGTGACGTGGAAGCCGGTCGCGACGATGAGTGCGTCGATTTCGCGCTCGGTGCCGTCTTTGGTGACGATGGAGTTGGCGCGTATCTCGGCGATGCCGTCGGTGACCACGTCCACATTCGGGCGGCTCAGCGCCGGATAGTAGTCGTTGGAGATCAGCATGCGCTTGCAGCCGATCCGGAAGTTCGGGGTGACCTTCTTGCGCAGCTCCGGATCGCGAATCTCCAACTGCAGCTTGGCTTTTGCGATCAGTTCGAAGGCCCGCATAAGTGCTGGAACCTTAGCGAGGCCGACGACCTGGGTTTCGCGTGTGGCGTAGATGGCGGCGCGGGATAGTCGCTGGAAGCCCGGGATGTGTCGGAAGGCAAGGCGCTCCGGCAGAGTGTAGGGGCGGTCCATGCGGGGCAGCAGCCAGGGCGCGGTGCGCTGGTAGACGTCCAGGTGCGCG
Source organism: Nocardia sp. NPDC050412 (assembly GCF_044458825.1). Lineage (NCBI taxonomy): Bacteria > Bacillati > Actinomycetota > Actinomycetes > Mycobacteriales > Nocardiaceae > Nocardia > Nocardia sp. NPDC050412. Next base: position 143,027 of record NZ_JBITIJ010000006.1, on the reverse strand, counting down.
ACCCGCGGTGCGATGGACGGCACGATCTGGATGGCCGAGGCGCCGGTGCCGATGATGGCGACGCGCTTGCCGGTCAGATCGGCGTCGTGGTTCCAGCGGGCCGAGTGGCAGATCTCGCCCTCGAATTCGTTGATGCCCTTGATATCCGGGAGTGCGGGCTCACACAGCGCGCCGACCGCGGACACCACGGTGTCGGCGGTGAACCTGCCCTGGGTCGATTCGATATGCCAGAGGTTGGTGGCGTTGTTCCAGCGGGCCGCGGTCACGTCGCAGTTGAACAGGTGTTTGTCGAGCACGTTGTATTCGCGCGCGACGCCCTGGATGTACTGCTGGATCTCGCCCTGCTTGGAGAACGAGCGCGACCAGTTCGGGTTCGGTGCGAACGAGTACGAGTACAGGTGCGACGGCACGTCGCAGGCCGCGCCCGGGTAGGTGTTGTCGCGCCAGGTGCCGCCGACATCGCTTCCGCGTTCCAACACGAGGTAATCGTTGCGGCCTTGCTTGCTCAACCGGATTGCCAGGCCCAGACCAGCGAAACCGCTGCCGATGATGATGGTCTTGACATGGCGGCTGCCGACAGCTTTGTCTGTAACCTTGCGACTCATATAACCCAGACTACGATCCTATTGAGCATGAGTCAACAGTATTGACCGGCGTTCAGTAAGATGGCCCCGTGAGTAGTCGAGGCACCGTCAAACGCACCCGGCTCAGCCCGGACGAACGCCGTCTACAACTGATCACCCTGGGTGCGAAGATGCTCGGCGACCGCGCCATCGAAGACATCTCGATCACCGAAATCGCAGGGGAAGCCGGGATCTCCCGCGGCCTGCTCTTTCACTACTTCCCAACCAAACAGGACTTCCAACTGGCGATAGTCCGCCATGCCAATGCCGAGCTAATGGAGCGCGTCGCGCCCGATCGCACCCTCGGAGTATTCGAGATGCTGCGCGATTCGATCGAGCGCTACATCGAGTACGTCGGCGAGAACCGCAATTCCTATGTATCGCTGCTGCGCGGCCCGGCCAGCGTGAGCGCCGAGGTGCTCCCCCTAGTCGACCAGACCCGCAATGCCATCATCGACCTCATCCTGACCGAAGTGCCCGTCGATATCCCGGACTCCGACCGCCCCCGCCTCGTCCTCGCCATGCGCGGCTGGATCGCCTTCGTAGAGGAAACCACCCTCACCTGGCTCCGCCACGAAACCATCACCCGCGAACAGTTGGTCGATCTTCTTGTCGAATCCCTACTCGCCCTGGCCCTTTCACTGAACCCCGCGCTGGCCGCCGCGCTACGCGGGTGATCTGCGGGCGATTCGTTACAGCCCGCTGGCCGCCTGACCGAGGCGCGCCTCGATATCCTTTCCGCCAGCAAACGCAACCGCAGCTGGGCCGCAGTCGATGTCCTGGCCGAGTTGGATGCTCTCGGCGCTGCCATCGGCAAACGGACGACGGAACATCTGTGGAGAGATCGAGCGGCGGATATCCTGACGTATGGGTCTGTCTCGTCGGCAGCTGTTGAGGGTGGGTACGGCTGGATCGGTTGCGGTGCTGGTGGGGGCGTCGGCGGCGAGCAGTGGGCGGTTTCGGGCGCCGCGGTGGTTGAGAGATCCGTTCACGTTAGGGGTGGCTTCAGGGGATCCGCTGCCGGATGGGGTGGTGTTGTGGACGCGGTTGGCGCCGGATCCGTTGGCGCCGGACGGGCTCGGGGGGATGGCGCAGCATCCGGTGACTGTCGATTACGAGGTTGCGCACGATGAGCAGTTCCGGCAGGTGGTGGCGCGGGGGAGTGCGATCGCAACACGCGAACTCGCACATACGGTGCATCCGGAGGTCGGGGGACTCGAGCCGGATCGCTGGTACTTCTATCGATTCCGCGCGGGTTCGGCGATTTCGCCGGTCGGTCGCACCCGAACGGCTCCACCGAGCGGACAGCCCACTGCGCGAATGCGATTCGCGTTCGCGTCATGTCAATCGTGGACCTCCGGCTACTACACCGCTTATGAGCATATGAGCGCCGAAGACCTCGATCTCGTTGTGCACCTCGGGGATTACATCTACGAACGCGGCTGGAACCGTGGTCGCGAGGGGATGTCGGTGGAGCCCTATCTCGCCGCAGAAGCGGTCGATCTCCCCGGCTACCGACTGCGCTACGCGCAGGCCAAGGCCGAACAACCGCTGCGCGCCGCGCATGCGGCCTTCCCGTGGCTGGTCACCATGGACGACCACGAGATCGACAACAACTGGTTCGCCGACCACCCTGGCCTCGGCCTCGATATCTACCGCATCCCCGCCCTGTTTCGCCGCCGCAAAGCCGCCGCCTTCCAGGCGATGTACGAACATCAGCCACTGCGCATCGCGGCTATGCCGTCCGGCCCGACCATGCGCATTCATCGCCGCTACACCTTCGGCGACCTCGCCGACATCACCATGCTCGACACCCGCCAATACCGCACCGGCGGAGCCTGCGGCAACGGCAATATCGGCGACGACTGTCCCGGCCGACTCTCACCCGACCGTTCGATACTGGGTGCACCACAACGAGATTGGCTGCTCGACGGCCTAACCGGCTCCACTGCGCGCTGGCAGATCCTCGGCAACCAGGTGGCCATGGCCAAATCCGACTACGACCCAGGCCCCGGCACCAATTTCGGCACCGACGCCTGGGACGCCTACGTAGCCGACCGCAATACCGTCCTCGCCACCGCCGCCGCCCGCGACATCCACAACCTCGTCGTCATCACCGGCGACCGCCACCACAACTACGCCGCCGACCTCCGCCCCGATAACGCCACCACCCCCGAATCCCCGGTCGTAGCAGCCGAATTCACCGGCACCTCGATCACCACCGGAGGCGACGGCACCGACATGAACCCCACCGGCCGCAACCTCCTAACCGCCAACCCGGACATGAAGTTTTTCAACTCCCAACGCGGATACGTTCGCGTCGATCTCGACCATTCCTTGTGGCGGACCGATTTTCGCGTCGTCCCGTATATCCGCCGCCCCGGCGCCCCCATCCACACCCGCGCGAGTTTCGTTGTGCAAGACCGAGTACCAGGTGTGGTTGCGGCATGGCGCCCCGATGACCACACCGACCAGGCCGCTGACCCTGGTACAGCAGGTCCGGCACCACGCTGAGCCGTGTGCTGAATCCGGCCGGACCCGAGCGGTCGGAAACGACAACGCCGGGCCGAATCACTCTGGGGGAGAGTGGATTCGGTCCGGCGTTGGGGCAGCGGAAACCTACGCGGTGGGCTCGAAGGCCTCGGCGACGATTTCGGCTTGCTCCACGGCGTGAACCTTGGACGAACCCGAGGAGGGTGCCGACATGGCCCGGCGGGAGATGCGGCGGAGTTTGGTGAAGCGCTCCGGGAGGAGTTCCGGGAGGTTCAGGCCGAAGAAGGGCCAGGCGCCCTGGTTGGCCGGTTCCTCTTGGACCCAGGCGATATCCGTCGCATTCGGATAACCAGCCAGTGCCTCGTTGAGGCGGAACTTGGGCAGCGGGTAGAGCTGCTCGATGCGGACGATGGCGACGTCTTCGCGCTTCTGCTTGGCCTTTTCGGCGACCAGCTCGTAGTAGAGCTTGCCGCTGGTGAGCAGTACGCGCTTGACCTTGCTGCGGTCGCCGATGCCCTGTTCGTAGGTGGGCTCATCGAAGACCGAGCGGAACTTCGACTCGGTGAAGTCCTTCAGGTCCGAGACCACGGCCTTATTGCGCAGCATCGACTTCGGGGTGAAGACGATCAGCGGGCGGCGGATGCCGTCGAGTGCGTGGCGGCGCAGCAGGTGGAAGTAGTTCGCCGGGGTGGACGGCACGGCGACCGTCATCGAACCCTCGGCGCACAGCTGCAGGAAGCGCTCGATGCGACCGGAGGTGTGGTCCGGGCCCTGACCCTCGTGACCGTGCGGCAGCAGCAGCACGACCTCCGACAGCTGACCCCACTTGGCCTCACCGGAGGAGATGAACTCGTCGATGATGGACTGCGCGCCGTTGACGAAGTCACCGAACTGCGCCTCCCACAGCACGAGTGCGTCCGGGTTGCCCAGCGAGTAGCCGTATTCGAAGCCGACGGCGGCGTATTCGCTCAGCGCCGAGTCGTGCACCGCGAACCAACCCGGGTTGGAGCTGCCGATGTTGTGCAGCGGGGTGTATTCCTCGGCCGTCTTGCGGTCGATGATCACCGAGTGACGCTGGGTGAAGGTGCCGCGACGCGAATCCTGACCGGTCAGACGCACCGCGCGACCCTCGTCGATCAGTGTGCCGAAGGCGAGCAATTCGGCGAAGGCCCAGTCGACCTTGCCCTCGTAGGCCATTTCGCGCCGCTTCTCCAGCACCGGCTTGACGCGCGGGTGCACATTGAAGCCGTCCGGCACGCCGAGGAAGGCGTCGCCGATGCGCTGAAGCACGGTCTTGTCCACGGCCGTCACGATGGTGGTGGGCACCTGCTGGTCGTCCTCGACCGATTCGCTCGGTTCCGGGACGTACTTCTCCAGCTCGCGAACCTCATTGAAGACCCGCTCCAACTGACCCTGGTAGTCACGCAGCGCGTCCTCGGCCTCTTTCAGCGAGATGTCGCCACGGCCGATCAGGCTCTCGGTGTAGGCCTTGCGCACCGAGCGCTTGGTGTCGATGACGTCGTACATGTACGGCTGGGTCATCGACGGGTCGTCGCCCTCATTGTGGCCGCGGCGCCGGTAGCAGATCATGTCGATCACGACGTCCTTGCGGAACTTCTGGCGGAAGTCCACCGCGAGACGCGCCACCCAGTCGCAGGCCTCCGGGTCGTCACCGTTCACGTGGAAGATCGGTGCGCCGATGAACTTCGCGATATCGGTGGAGTATTCGGTGGAGCGGCTGTTCTCCGGTGCGGTGGTGAAGCCGATCTGGTTGTTCACCACGATGTGGATGGTGCCGCCGACGCGGTAACCGCGCAGGCCCGACAGGTTCAGCGTCTCCGCGACCACACCCTGACCCGCGAACGCGGCGTCACCGTGCAGCATCAGCGGCATGACGGAGAAGCCCTCCGGCCCGTCGCCTTTGTCCAAAAGGTCTTGCTTCGCGCGTACCAGACCCTCGAGCACCGGGTCGACCGCCTCGAGGTGCGACGGGTTGGCGGTCAGCGAGACCTCGATCTCGTTGTCGCCGAACATCTGCAGGTAGGTACCGCGCGCGCCGAGGTGGTACTTCACGTCGCCGGAGCCGTGCGTGGCGGCCGGGTTCATGTTGCCCTCGAACTCGGTGAAGATCTTCGAGTACGGCTTGCCGACGATATTGGCGAGCACATTGAGGCGACCGCGGTGCGGCATGCCGATGATGACCTCGTCGAGCGAATGCTCGGCGCACTGGTCGATGGTGGCGTCCATCATCGGGATGACGGTTTCGGCGCCCTCGAGCGAGAAGCGCTTCTGGCCGACGTATTTGGTCTGCAGGAAGGTTTCGAAGGCCTCCGCCGCGTTCAACCGGTTCAGGATGTACTTCTGCTGTGCGACAGTCGGTTTGACGTGCTTCTGCTCGACCCGCTCCTGAATCCACTGCAGCTGCTCGGTCTCCAGGATGTGGGTGTACTCCACACCGACGTGGCGGCAGTAGGCATCGCGCAGCACCGAGAGCACATCGCGCAGCTTCATCCGCTCCTGGCCGTGGAAGCCCGCGACATCGAAGGTGCGGTCCAGGTCCCAGAGAGTGAGGCCGTGCTGGGTGACATCGAGGTCCGGGTGGCTGCGGAACTTGTCCTTGACCAGCCGCAGCGGATCGGTATCGGCCATCAGGTGGCCGCGGTTGCGGTAGGCCGCGATCATCTCGAGCACGCGGGTGCTCTTGTCGACACCGCGTTCCTTGACGTCCTTGCGCCAGCGCACCGGCTCATACGGCACGCCGAGGCCGTGGAAGATCTCGTCGTAGAACTCGTCGCTGATCAGCAGGTTGTGGATGGTCCGAAGGAAGTCGCCGGATTCCGCGCCCTGGATGATGCGGTGGTCGTAAGTCGAGGTCAAGGTCATCAGCTTGCCGACGCCGAGCTCGTTGATGCGCTCGTCGCTCATGCCCTGGAATTCGGCCGGGTACTCCATCGCGCCGGCGCCGACGATCGCGCCCTGGCCCGGCATCAGCCGCGGCACCGAGTGCACGGTGCCGATGGTGCCCGGGTTGGTGAGCGAGATGGTGACGCCGGTGAAGTCGTCGATACCGAGCTTGCCGTCGCGGGCGCGGCGCACGATGTCCTCGTAGGCGGTGTGGAACTGCCCGAAGGTCATCGCCTCGCAGCCCTTGATGGCCGCGACGACCAGCGAGCGGTTGCCGTCCTTGCCCGCCAGGTCGATGGCGAGACCGAGGTTGGTGTGCGCGGGGGTGATCGCGTTGGGCTTGCCGTCGATCTCGGCGAAGTGCCGGTTCAGATTCGGGAACGACTTGACCGCCTGCACGATCGCGTAGCCGAGCAGATGGGTGAAGGAGATCTTGCCGCCGCGGGTACGGGCCAGGTGATTGTTGATGACCAGGCGGTTATCGATCATCAGCTTCGCCGGAATGGCGCGCACGCTGGTCGCGGTCGGGATCGCCAGCGACGCGGACATGTTCTTGACCACCGCGGCGGCCGGCCCGCGCAGGACCTTCGCCTCGTCGGCCGCAGTGTCCGCGGGCTTCGGCGCGCCAGAGGTGGGCGCGGCATTCGAGGTCGGCGCGGGAGTCGTCTGCGGCGCGCGGGCGGTGGGCTTCGCTGGGGCGGGAGGCTTGGGCGCGGCGGGCGCGGGTGCTGCCGGGGCGGCGGCCACCGCGGCCGGGGTCGCGTTCACCTGCGCGGGAGCCGGTGCCGGGTTGGCCGCCTGCGCGGGTGCGGCCGCGGGCGCGGCGCTGTTACCAGAATCACCCGGGACTTCGGGCGTGTAATCGGCGAGGAACTCGTGCCAACTCTCATCGACGGAAGATGGATCCTGTTTGTATTTTTGATACATCTCATCGACTAGCCACTGGTTCTGTCCGAACTGGGAAGTTGAGCTGCTCACAGCAGGTGTTCGCCTCATTTCGTTCTTCGCGCTGCGACGTTTGTGACGTGCCCGGCACGGGGATCAGCGGATGCGCGCCGATGCGCCCTCTCTGAGGATAGGCCCAGCAGTAAATCAGTGGATCGACTGACCGCCGGACAAACCCGATCCCAAAGATGACGACCCGTCCTCACCCGAGAATATTCCCCCCGTTTCGCTGGCCGCCGCCCAGAGCTGGGCATAGGGGCCACCGGCCGCAACCAACGTGTCGTGCGGCCCGATTTCGGCGATCCGCCCGCGTTCCACGACGGCGATCCGATCGGCTCGCGCGGCGGTGCCCAGGCGGTGCGCCACGACGATGGTGGTGCGGCCGCGAGTCAGCGATCGGCTTGCTACCAGCACCGACGCCTCGGTCTCCGGATCGAGGGTGGCGGTGGCCTCGTCGAGCAGCAGCAGATCCGGACGGACCAGTTCGGCTCTGGCCAGTGCGATCAGTTGGCGTTGGCCTGCCGAGAGGCCGCGGCCGCGCTCGCCGATCGGATGGCGCATGCCCTGCGGTAGCGCGGCGATCATATCGGCCGCGCCGACGGCGGTGGCGGCCGCCGCGATCTCGGCTTCGGTCGCGGAAGGTTTCCCGAATGCAATGTTGCTGGCGACATCGCCGGTGAAGAGGTGAGCTTCCTGCGGGACGATGCCGAGCCGGCCGCGGTAGTCGGTGAGGCGGTAGTCGCGGATGTCGATGTCGTCGACCGCGATCGCGCCCTGGGTGTCGCGCGGCAGGTCGTAGAGGCGGGCCAGCAACTTGACGATGGTGGATTTACCCGCGCCCGTCGGTCCGACCAGGGCCAGCGTGGATCCGGCCGGGATCCGTAGCGAAACTCCGTCGAGGGCGGGCTTCTCGGTGCTCGGATAGTGGAATCGGATGTCGTCGAGGACGACCTCGCCACGCAATCCGTGGTCGATGGCGATCGCATCCGGTGGATCGGTGGCGATGGAGGACGGGGTGCGCAGCAGGTCGCCGATGCGGCGCAGGCCGACGCGCGCCTGCTGGTAGCCGTCGAAGACCTGGGACAATTGCAGGATCGGGCCGAAGAGCAGCTGTAGGTAGAGCACGAAGGCGATCAGTGTGCCCGCGGTCATGGTGTTCTCGGCGACTTCGCGCGCGCCGAAGTACACGACCGCGGCCAGTGCCAGATCGGCCCAGGCGATGACGAAGGCGAAATACATGGCGATCGCGCGCTGGGCGCGCATCCTGCTGGCGCGGTAGCGATCGGAGTATTCGGCGAAGCGGCGGGCGGCGATCGGCTCGTGTCGGTTGGCCTGGACGGCGCGCAGCCCGGCGACATTCTCCTGGAAATCGGCATTGACGGTCGAGACGTGTTCGCGCGAGACGGTGTAGGCGGTAGACGAGACGCGGCGGAACAGCGCTGTCGCCACCAGCAGCGGCGGCAGCGCGATCAGTACCACCGCAGCGAGCGAGGCATCGATGACCAGCAGCGCGACCGCGATGCCGACCAGGGTGAGCAGGCCGATCAGGGTGGTCGCGACGCCGGTTTGCAGGAAGGTCGACAGTGCGTCTACGTCGGTGGTCATCCGGGTCATGATGCGACCGGACAGTTCGCGCTCGTAGTAGTCCAATCCCAGCCGTTGCAGATGGGCGTAGCTGCGCACGCGCAGGCCGTAGAGGACGCGTTCGCCGGTGCGGGCGGTGAGGACGGTGGTCGCCGCGCCGACCGCGAGACCGAGTACCACCAAGACCGCACCGAGCACTCCGGCTCTGGCGAGCGCGCCCGAATCATGGCCGCTCACCCCGGAATCGATGGCGTATCGCACGATCGGTGGGAAGGCGACGCCGATGAGGGTGTCCAGTGCGAGCAGGGTGATTACGGCCAGGACCAGCCAGCGCACCGGACGTAGGAGGCGAGCGAGCCGAAATCCGGGATCTGGTTGGCGCAGCTGCTCATCGTCCGAGCCGGGTTGTTCGGTGGCCGGTGGCAGATGTTCGATGGTGCGGCGCAATTCGGGGGTCTCGCTGAGATCGGCTGCGGCGCCGGAGAAGCCGCCTGGGCCGCTGGTGGGTGTTGCGGCGCGGGCGAAACCTGTGGTGCGCCCGGCACCGATAGCCGTTGTGCGCCCGGGATCGGTGGCTGTGGTGTGCGCGGCACCGGTGGCTGTGGTCGGTTCGGGATCGGTGGCTGTGGTGTGCGCGGAGCCGGTGGTTGTGGTGTGCGCGGCGCCGGTGGTTGTGGTGTGCGCGGCGCCGGTGGTTGTGGTCGGTTCGGGATCGGTGGCTGTGGTGCGCGCGGAACTGATGGTTGCGGTGCGGGCGGCACCGGTGGCTGTGGTGCGGGTGGTGCGCTTGGCATCAGCTGACGCTTGGGTGTCAGCGCCTGTGGCTTCGCCGGTGGCGTATGAGACCGGACCGGGAAGCCGGATCACCCGATCCGCGTGCGCCAGTGTGGATTCCCTATGCGCCAGGATCAATGTCGTGCGTCCACCCACATCGGGCAGTTTCTCGAAGATGGCCGCCTCGGTCACGGCATCGACCGCGGAGGTCGCGTCATCGAGTACCAGAATCCGTGGCCGCGCCAAAAGCGCTCTGGCCAAAGCGATTCGCTGCCGCTGCCCGCCGGAGAGTGTCAATCCGCGTTCACCGACAACGGTGTCGTAGCCGTCTGATAGTTCGGTGATGAACTCGTCGGCCGCGGCAAGCTTTGCGGCATAGCGGATTTCGGCATCGGTAGCCGCTGGTCGACCGAGGGCGATGTTGGCGGCGATGGTGTCGGAGAACAGGAACGGATCGTCGAACACCACCCCGATCGCGCTCCGGAGATCGGTCGCCCGCAGATCCGCGATATCCACGGCGTCCGCATTTCGCGGGTCTGCCCGCACCGTCGAGCCGTTCGCGGGGCCGCCGAGCTGTGGATCGAAGGGTGCTGCCAGAGGCGAGTCGGCGGTATCGACGGTTCGTTTCTTCGCACCGGTGAATTCACCTGCGATGGTGCCCGGTTCGGCTCCGAAGAGGCGGATGCTGCCGGAGTCGGGGGCGTAGAAGCGGGGGAGAAGCAGTGACAGCGTCGACTTTCCGGAGCCCGCAGGGCCGATGATGGCAACGGTTTCGCCGGGCCGCACGGTCAGGTCGAGGTCACGCAGGATGGGCTGTGAGGGATCGAATCCGAAGGTCAGCGAATCGATTTCGATACCCAGAGGCCCATCGGGGAGGTCGGCCGGGGCAGGCGGGTCGGCGATTTCGGGTGCCGCGTCGATAACCTGGTAGACACGCTCGGCCGCGGCCCTGGTGAGCTGGGCCATGATCACCACAGACGACATGGTTCGGGTGGTCACGGTCATAGTCGTGACATACGCGGAGAAGGCGAGAAACGTGCCGATACCGATAACGCCGTGCAGGGCGAGCAGGCCGCCGACAACGATCACCGCGACCAGCCCGGCTTGCGGAATCGTGGTCACCACGGGGGCGAAGCGCGCATTGATCTTGGCGGCGCGCATGCGCTCGGCGTAGAGAACGCGCCCGTGCTCCTCCAGCACGCGCACCATCCGAGCTTCCTGCCCGAAGCCCTTCACCACCCGCACGCCGGTGACGGTCTCTTCGACATGCTGCGCGACCTCGGCTGCGCGCTGCTGCGCCGACCACGTCGCCGCGTACAGGCGCGGCCGCATCCGATATACCAGCACCGCGATGGCGGGGACCACCAGCAGAGCGACGGCGGCCAGCGGCGGCGACAGCCACACCATGACCGCGGCCGCCAGCAGGAACTCCAGCAATGCCAACCCGGACAGCGGGACCATCGCCAAAAGGCCCTGCACCAACTGCAGATCCGTGATCGAACGCGATACCACCTGCCCGGTGCGCAGGGCGTCCTGCCCGACGCCGTCCAGTCGCTGCAACGAAGCGAGCAGGCTGACACGCAACGAATGCTGCACATCGAGGGAAAGCCGTCCGGCCAACATACGTCGTCCGAACGCCGCCGAGAACCGGCCCAATGCGACAAGCGCGAGTAGCGCCGCGATCGTCCCGATGACGGAGGTGTCACCGACTCCGGCCGCATCGACCGCCCGCTTGGTCAGCAGTGGCGCGGAGATCTCGACCACTGCTCCGGCCACCAACGCGATCGCGATGCCCGTGACCGTGCCCCGGTGGCTCCAACACTCGGTCCACAGTCTGCGCATCCAACCCATACCGCGCTCGGTCACTTCCGCTGCTCACCCCGTCTTGTCGTGCTTGTACCGACGGTAATGACACGTGCCGCACCGCAGTTTGTTCCCCGCTGCCGGGGCTGGATCAGATGTCGCGTGTGCGAAGCAACCACCAGGCCCCGCCCGCGGCGGCGATGGTCCAGAGAATGAGGACCACCAGGGCAGCGGGGGTGGGAGCCAGGAAGTCGCTGTCTTTGAAGGAACCGACGGCAACGGTGCTGACGGTGGCCGAGCCGGGTAGGACGGTCACCACTCCGGCGAGGCCGACTGCTTTAGCGACGACCCAGATCAACGGTTCGATGATCACCAGCCAGCCGAGCATCGCCACTATCGCGGTGGTGGAGGTGCGCAGCAGCAATCCCAGACCGGCGCCGATCAGGGACCAGCAGACCGCAGCGAGTAGACCGCCGCCGAGAACCGCGAGGAAGCGCACTCCGAAGTCGAATTTGCCGTGGCCGAAACCGAGCAGGCACGCGAAGGCGATGAGTTCGACGACGAAAGTCGCCGCAAGGGCGAAGCCCGCGGTGACGAGGTATTTCGCGGCGGCGAGACGATCCCGATCGGAGGTGAACAGGGCGGTCGACGACATTGTCGCGTAACGATATTCGGCTCCCGCACCGGCCGCGCCGAACGCGCCCGCCAGCACGATCGCGGCCGCGAGCCCGATATAGAGCCCGATGGTCGCCGCGCCCGTGGCCGGATTGGATTTCGGATCGGCGGGCCCGGCAAGCAGTGTGGTCACGGTGCTCGCGACGAGGGCGATCGCGGGGATCAGTGCGGCCAGGATTCGGCTGGCGCGCAGCGTGCTGACCTTGCGGACCTCGGAGTTGACGGCCGGAACGAGGTCCGGCGGCAGCACGGCGATCATCGGGTAATCCCGTAGGGGGTCGGTTGCTGCGGTGCGATCCCGGCATAGGGGGCGGGCTGGGGCGGGCGGGCCGGTTTGAGCAATGAGGCGAGCACTCGGTCCGGGTGGATCTGGTCGGCGGCGATATTGTCCACGCGCACACCGGCCGCCGTCGCCGCCGCGCGGATCTGCGCTTCGGTCGCCTCGGCAACTGCCAGACGTCCGTCGGGACGGATCACCGCATCGGTGAAGTCCTGTGCGGCCAACATGGTGGCGAGTGCGATCGGGGTCGATGCGGCGACGACCAGTCGATCGGGATGGCCGCGCCGCAGCCGGGCGGGCGTCCCCTGATAGACCACCGAACCCTCGCTCACGACAATGATGTTGTCCGCCATGGGAATCACATTCGCGAGGCTTTCGCTGGACAACAGGACCGAGCCGCCCCGGCGGGTGTGTCGCCGCAGGAAGTCGGCCAGCCAGGCGCGTTCGGCCGCGTCGAGACCGGCCAGTGGCTCGTCGAGAATCAGCAACTGCGGGTCACCGAGCAGCGCGGTCGCCAGGGCCAGCCGGGTCTGCGGTCCGGCCGACAGCTCGCCTGCCCGCGTCTTCGCCGAGTCACCGAGGCCGACCACCTGGATCACCTCGTCGACCCGCGCGTCCTCGACACCGGCGGCTGCCGCATAGACCAGCAGATGATCGCGCGCGCTTCGAGCCGGATGCAGCCCGCGCGGCTGCAGCATGCCGCCGACGACAACCGCGGATCCGGCGCGCCGCCGGGAGCCCGGCCCGCCGACCGCAGCGGTTCCGGAGGTCGGCTGGAGCAGACCGAGCAGGATCCGCAGAATCGTCGACTTACCCGCGCCCGCCGGACCCACCAGGGCGGCGGTTGTCCCGGACGGCACGGTGAAGCTCACATTTTCGACCGCGGTGACCAGGTCGTAGCGCTTGGTCAGGCCGCGAACGGAGAAGGCGAGCGGTTGGCCCGCGCTCATCGCGGCGTGGTCGGGGGTTGCGGCTTGGCCGGATCCAGGGCGGGCAGCGGATCGGCATCGATGACGAGCTGTCGATCGGCGGGCCAGGTCACCGGCGCGGGGCCGAAAGCCTTGCGCGCGTTGCTGATCGTGGTCTTGCCGAGTGAGCGGTTGCCGACGCCGCCGATCACCGCGCCGATACCGGCGGGCACCACCTTGCCCGCCATCAATGCGGCCCGCTTGGTGATGAAGCGGATGATGAATCGCTTGAGCAGCGAATCGTTCATGCTCGACAGGCCGGGAATCTTATTGGCGAACAGCGTGCCCCAGTTCTTCGCCGAATGACCGACCGTCTTCTCGACGATCTCCATTCCGCTCTCGCCGAGCACGACCGCGAGCACCAACGCCCGCCGCGTCTCCTTGTCCTCCGGGGAGATGCCGTGCACGGCCGCGACAGCCAGCGTGAACACCGCGGACGCCTCCATGAAGAAGGTCGTCTCGGCACTGACCGCCGCGAGCGCCGCGATCGTGCCGACGCCCGGCACCGCGGCCGTCGCACCGACGGCGCCGCCACTGCTGGTGACCGCGAGCAGGTATTGGTGCTCCAGCCGCTCGATGATCTGCGCGGGATTCTCCGCCGGATGCGAACGCCGCAGCCGGTCCACGTACTTGGCGACCGCGGGCGCCTGCAAGCGCGACCCGGTATCGAGTAGCTGGACCACCGTCTTCTCGAACGTGCCTTTGAACACGGCGATATCCTCCTCTTCCGCCCGTACGCAACGACCTTATTGCACCGACCGCTATCGGCCCGTCATGACAACGATGTACCCGGTCGGCCGGGTTCCCAGCATGTCGGTTCGATCACGCCGGCTCGCGCAGCGCGGGGACCCTTTCGGTGAGCGGCGGCGGTGGTGGCGGGGCGCCGTCGCCGAATGGCCTGCCGCCCAGCGCTTCTCGGCCGTGTGGGGTCAGCAGGTTGGTCGGATCCGGGCCCTTGGGCACGATCTGGGTCGGGTTGATATCGCTGTGCACCACGTAGTAGTGCTTCTTGATCTGCCCGAAATCGACGGTGTCGCCGAATCCGGGTGTCTGGTAGAGATCACGCACATAGGCCCAGAGCACCGGCATTTCGCTCAGCTTGCTGCGGTTGGTCTTGAAATGGCCGTGGTAGACCGGATCGAAGCGGATCAACGTAGTGAACAGCCGAACGTCGGCCTCGGTAATGGTGTCGCCTACCAGGTAGCGCTGGGTGGCGAGCCGTTCCGACAGCCAGTCCAACCGAGCGAAGAGCCGATCGTAGGCCGCCTCGTACGCCGCCTGCGTTCCGGCGAATCCGCACCGGTAAACGCCGTTGTTGACATCCCGGAAGACGGCCAGGTTCACCTCGTCGATCTCGGCTCGCAGCTCCCACGGATACAGCTGCGGCGCGCCGGGTCGGTGGAATTCGGTCCACTCACTGGAGAAGTCGAGCGTGATCTGCGCGTAGTCGTTGGTCACCACCTGACCGGTGGGAACGTCCACGAGGGCGGGCACCGTGATGCCGCGCGGGTAGTCCGGGAATCGCGCAAGATATGCCTCACGCAACCGGGGGATGCCGAGTACCGGATCCACCCCGCCGGGATCCAGATCGAAGGTCCAGCTGAGCTTGTCGTGTGTCGGCCCGCACAGTCCGAGCGATATGACGTCTTCGAGCCCCAGCAGCCTGCGCACGATCAGTGTGCGATTGGCCCACGGACAGGCCCGCGCCGCGACCAGCCGATAGCGCCCCGGCTCAACCGGATACCCGTCGCGGCCGTCGGCAGTAATGCGTGTAGTGATGTAGTTCGTATCCCGGTTGAACTCACCGGGCTCGACGTAGGAACCGTTTTCCGATACCGACTTGGTCACTCGCCTAGTCTGGCAGATCGACGCCTTACTCTTGCCGGATGAGTGATACGAAGGCCACCAGGCTGACCCGGGAAACCACCGATGGCGGCGCCGAGGTCGCGACCCTCACCCTGGCCAATCCGCCGCTGAATCTGTTCGACCAGCCGATGTTCGATGCGCTCATCGAGGATCTCGCCGCACTATCGGCCAATCCGCCGCGCGCGGTGCTGCTGCGGGCCGAGGGCAAGCTGGTCTCCGGTGGCGTCGACGTACACGTCTTCGATGGTTTGACGGTGGAGCAGGGCGCCGAGTTGTGGCGCACCCAGTTCGCGCAGATCATCCATCCGCTGGAGGCGCTGCCGTGCCCTGTGGTCTTCGCCGCGCACGGCCTCACCCTGACCGCCGCCTTCGAAATGGCCCTGGCCTGCGACATCATCCTGGCCGCGCCGAAGGCGAAATTCGGTCTGGTGGAGACGGTCGTCGGCCTCACACCGTCGATGGGCGGTCCGCAGCGACTGGCCGAGCGCGCCGGTTCGGGTCGCGCCCGCGAATTCGTGATGACCGGTGACCTCTACGACGCGACGACCATGGCCGAGTGGGGCGTGGTCAACGCCGTTCACGACGATGTCGACACCGCGGCAAGGGAATTGACGAATCGCCTGGCCGAGGGCCCGACCCGGGCGCATGCCGCGACCAAACAGATCATCGAAGCGTGGCGCTCGGGCGGTGTGGCGCACGCGGATTCGGTTACGCCGGAGGTGTCCGGCGCGCTGTTCGACACGGCGGATCTGCGCGGCGCGGTGCGCAGCTTCCTGGAGGTCGGACCAGGGAAGGCGACTTACACCGGCCGATGACATCCGAGACACGTTCCTCTCCTATGCCAGCGAAAATGTGACTCGCGTCATATAGTCGCAAGAGCCTGCGGGCTCGAGGCGCGTGCGGAGGACTCATGTCGCAGTTTCTGGTCGAATATCCACCCAGCCGTCCGCATGCTTGCGACGCCCCGCTGGCCCGCGGCGCCGATGGGGTGCTGCGCTACGGCAACCTCACCCCGGCGTTGACCGAACTATTGGATCTGCAGGTGCACGCCTTCTCGACCAGGGAGGCGGTGGTGGAGATCGGCGGCCCCCGGCTGAGTTATCGGGAGCTGTGGCACTGCGCCTCCCGCATCGCGGGCGGTCTGCAGGAACACGGCATCGGCTACGGCGACCGGGTCGCCATCCACATGCCGACGGGCGCGCGCTGGGTCCAGGCCTTCCTCGGGGCGCTGCTCAGCGGCGCGGTACCGGTGCTGGTGCACCATGGACTGCCCGATGCGGTGGCCGAGCGGGTGATGGCCGACAGCGGTACCGATTTCGTGCTCGGCGGCGGCAGCGACGAACTGCCCGACGGGGCCGCCTTCATCGATGACGGTGCGGCCTTGGGTGATCTGGCACTGCTCTGTTACACCAGCGGCGCCGGGGCCTGTCCGGCCAATGCCACTGTCGCGCCCAAGGGTGTCGAGCTGACCAATGAAAATCTGCTCTCGGCAATCCGTTCCGTCGTCGCGGCGCTGGATCTGCCGACCGATGGGCTGCGCAATCTGGTGCTGTTACCGCTGGCGCATGCCAGCGGCTGTGTGGACCAGCTGCTGCCGACCTTCGCGGTCGGCGGCACCGTAGTCCTCGCACCGGATAGTCGCAGTCTCGCGGAAACCATTGTCTCCGAACGGATCGATATGGTTTCCGCGACTCCACGCATATTCGCCCGCTTGCTGCCCGAACTCGCGGCGCTGCGCAGCGAGGGATTGCGCACCGAGGGCATCGTCCGGGTCAGCAATGCGGGCCATCGCGGCGAACGCGCCGCCGATCGCACCGATCCCGCCGATCTGGTCGCGCCCCTGCGGAACATGTTCCCGGCCGCGCGGCAGTGGTCGGTCTGGGGTGCGACCGAAACCAGCGGCATCGGCCTGGTCGTCGACGACGACACCGACACCGCACCCGGCGCCGATCCGGTGCTCGGATTCCCGTTCGGCGGTACCGAATTGGCGCTGTGGGGGCCGCGGGCGCAGTCAGGCCAAGGCGAATTGCTGTGTCGCGGACCGAATGTGACCCATCGCTACTGGAACGATCCGGAGACAACCGCCGACCGGTTCACCGGAAGTTGGTTCCACACCGGCGATCAGGTCAGCATCGATGCCGACGGTCTGGTCCGACGCGAGCAGGCGCAGGCGGGATGACTCACTCGAGCAGGCGATCGCGCAGCCGCGCGCGCAGGTCCGCGGTGAACCCGATGTCGGTCAGATAGGTCTCGAAATCACCGTGGCTTTCGTGCACGGCGTCCGTCGCGATGCGCAGGTAGTCCTCCCGCACGCCGAGGATATCGATGGAAAGTTCCGCTCCCGCAGTCAGTTTCGGCGTCATCATGGCGCGCAGGGCTGGGACGGCGTCATTGCTGGCCATGAAGTCGACGAGCACATCGGCCTCGTCGACCGCGACCGCACGCAGCAGCGTCGCGATTGCCCAGCCGGTGCGGTCTTTACCCGCCGCACAGTGCACCAGCACCGCGCGGTCGCCGTCGGCGATCGTCTCGGCGATGGTGATGATCGCGGCATTTGCCTCGGGCAGGGCCGGGAAGTACCGGTAGACCTCGAGCATGTGCGTGAACGCGGCGTCGGTCTGCGCATCGTGCGGCGGCGCCTCGGCCATTCGGGAATCGAACGGTGTGACATTCAGGCGTACGTCCTCGGGCAGATTGTCGTGGCCGATGTGCTCGATCTCGCGCGGCCCGCGTAGGTCGAAGACATCGGTGACGCCGAGTTCGCGCAAGATCGCGTGCCCGGGCAGATCGAGTCCGCTCAGCTGGGCCGAGCGCAACAGCACGCCGGGGCGGATCCGGGCGCCGTCGACACTGCGCAGACCGCCGAGATCGCGGAAGTTGAACGTGCCGGTCAGATAGAACTGGTCGGCCGAGGGCGAGAGAGTCACCGGTCCAGGCTAGCTACCTCACGGTGTCGGCACGGTGTCGATCGCGGAACCGTCGGCCGTCCAGTTTGCGAGGTATTGGTGTGGTATCCGCCACATAAGACCGGGGCGGTACCGTTACGTACCGTAGTGTGGTCGATGGTCTATCTTGCGTAGGCAGACGCGAGAGTCACGCCCTCGGAGGCGATTCCGGTGAACACCGCTCGATCGCAGCGGGATTCCGGTTGGGTAACAAAACATTCTTCCAGTCTGGAAATACCCAACGAACCCGTTCTTAAACCCCGGAAAGCCTCTACCATTGATGAATGTTGGACTGGGCATCCAGGAAATTCCCTAGTGGGGGATTCGTGAGAGCGGCCTGTCGTGTTCAACGAGCCGCGCCGACGAAGGTGCGCGAGTTCTTTCCCCGAGGGAGTCGTCGTTGAGCGTACGTGGAGATATAGCGGCGGTTCGGCTGCGGCCGACCATTTGCGAGGCCGTCGAGAAGGCGGCCGCCTCGCTCGATTTCACCGGAGTGCGAGCACTTCGGGTGCTGCTGCATGCCGGTGTGAGTGCGTACTGGCCGCTGGTCCAAGCGGCTCCGGCCAAGCAGGCCCGCAGGTACGAGGCGACCGCGCATCAATTGGCCGAACGGTGGGAGGCGCAGACCGAATGTGTCGCCGACCCGCAGGCCACGGCCCTGTTCCGTGAGATGGACTCCGAGGTCGCAAGTTTCCTCGACCTCTGTGCCAACCGCTCGGGCGCGCAGTGGTTGGAGCCGACGGAAGCCATCGCGGCCTATGCGGTCTCAGTGCTACAGGGCACGGTGCTGCGGTGGCTTGCGGATTGCAATGACGAAACGATGCTGGTGGTGCTCGACGACCTGGTCAGCAGCCTGGCTACCCGGGCTGCCGAAGTCTGATTCCCGCATTACTGGACGTTTGACCAGTTTGGTGATTGAGTGGACTGGTGACAGACACGTCGCCGATTGCCACACTGCATGCGGCCACGGCCGAGCTGGACCCGCCGCTTGCCGCCCTCGATCTGACCGCGCTGCGTGCCAACGCCGCTGACCTGGTCCGTCGCGCGGGTGGGGTGCCCATTCGAGTCGCGAGTAAATCGGTGCGCTGTCGCGCCGTGCTCGAGGAGGTGCTCGGTGCCGGGCTAACCGCATCCGGCGGCTTCGCGGGCATCATGTCCTATTCGTTGGCGGAGGCCATCTGGCTGGTCCGCCTCGGCGCGCGCGACGTGCTGCTCGGCTATCCGACCGTCGACCGCGCGGCGCTCGCCACGCTCGCAGCCGATGACACGCTGCGCCAATCCATTACGTTGATGGTCGACGATCGCGCGCAGCTGGACCTGATCCGCGCCGCGGTCGGAACCGATCTCGTGCGACCACGAATCTGCCTCGATGTGGATGCCTCGCTGCGAATCGGGCCGCTGCACTTGGGTGTTCGGCGCTCGCCGGTACGCACCCCCGAACAGGCCGCCGAACTCGCGCGCGAGGCCGTGAACCGTGGGTTCGACGTGGTCGGCGTGATGACCTATGAGGCGCAGATCGCCGGGCTGCCCGACTCCAATATCGCTGTGCGCCTGGTGAAGCGGGCCTCGGCGGCCGAAATCGGCAAGCGGCGCAGGCGGGTTCTGGACGCGGTACGTTCGGTGGTCGGCAAGTTGGAGATCGTCAACAGCGGTGGTTCCGGATCCATCGAGGTCAGCGTCACCGATCCGGATGTCACCGAGGTGACCGCGGGCTCCGGGCTGTATGTGCCGACGCTCTTCGATCACTACCGCGCCTTCACTCCGCGACCCGCGCTGTTCTTCGCCACATCGGTGCTGCGCAAGCCGACCCCATCCATCGCGACGGTTTTCGCGGGCGGCTACATCGCGTCCGGTCCCACCGGGGCGTCGCGGGTGCCCAAGCCGGCGTGGCCCACCGGTTT
Source organism: Nocardia sp. NPDC050412 (assembly GCF_044458825.1). Classification (NCBI taxonomy): domain Bacteria; kingdom Bacillati; phylum Actinomycetota; class Actinomycetes; order Mycobacteriales; family Nocardiaceae; genus Nocardia; species Nocardia sp. NPDC050412. Next base: position 123,266 of record NZ_JBITIJ010000006.1, on the reverse strand, counting down.
GAAGCTGCTCGGTACCGAGGGTGCTGGCGAGGTGCAGACGCCGCTGTCCGGAGCCGCTGAACTGCGGATCGGCGATCGCGTGTGGTTCCGGCATGCCAAGGCGGGGGAGCTGTGTGAGCGGTTCAACCAGGTGCACCTGATCGATGGCGACGGCGCGCGGACGACGGTGCCCACTTATCGCGGTGAGGGCAACTGCTTCGGCTGAGCTGACTGCTAATCGCGAATTACGCGGGATAGCAATTTCAAGATCGAATTCCATTAAAAGAACCAACCGGTTCGGACTGATTATTTCGGTCACAAACCACCCAAATGCTGAAAGAAATATTCAGCTGAGTCGTAGGAATGTCGCCAGATCCGATAGCTCGTCCGGCGCACTCGGCAGATATTCGGTGAGCAGTGGTGACCGAATGACGACGGCCTTCCACATGGCCCGGCACAGCGTCGCCTGAACCAGACTGCGTGACAGCAGGAATCGCATACCGTATGGCGCGTCGGCGGGGCTGGAAGTGGTCATCGACATGAGCACGACCGCCGCCTCCCGGCCGCGGAAACGCTCCGCGGTGCCGACCAGCACATCCTCGATCTTGGCTCGGGCCAGCAGCGTTCGGATCAGGGCGACCTGGGCGCTGTAGGGCGCGACCACGAGGATGTCGTGCGGATGTAGCCGTCGCGTCATCGCACCGGTCGTCCACGTGACGCCGAGCAGGGCGCGCACCCGGCGGACCACCTCGCGGGCCTCGGCCATCGATTCGGTCGAATCGCCACTGTGCGGCACCAGCACCGTCTCCACACCCGGTTCGACACCCTCCAATTGCCGTGCGAGCGTGACGGTTTCGTTGGAGCGCAGGCGGTTGTCGTAGTACAGCCGGGAGATCGGATCGCAGACCCGCGGATGCATCCGCCAGGTGCGGTCCAGGAAGTAGCCGCGGTCGGCGGGCAGCGTGTGGCGGCCCTCGGTGAGCCAGCCCAGTACCGATTCGTCGACCGGTTCCGGATGCGCGCTGCGCGCCGCGGACGGCGCGGGATCGCCGAGCAGCAGCAGATTGCGCGCACTCACTGCGACGGCGACGGTATCGGCGAGCGGAAAGCGGCCCGCATCGGCGAGCACCAGCAGGTCGAGACTGTCGCTGGGGACCACCTCGGCATCGGCGAAATCGGTCGGTAGGCCGCCGATTACGCAGCCGTTGACCGCATTGTCCAGGAACCGCGGATAGCGCGCGCCGTCGATCACCGACCACTCCGGCGCCACCGCCACGACATCCTTCTTTGCCACCAGCTCCGGTAGCACGCCCATCGCGACGATCATGTCGAGCAGGCTCTCCACCGTCGCATGCGTCTGCGCGACAATCCCGACGCGCCACTTGTGCCGCGTGACCATACGTTCGATCGCCCTGGCGATGGTGGAGGTCTTGCCGGTGCCCGACGGCCCCTGCACCGCCAGGTAGGAATCGTCGAGATCGCGCAGCCCGGCCGTGATCGCCGCCGCGTGGTCACCGTGCACATCCGGCAGCCGTTCGGCACGCCGTAGGCGCGGGGGTCGGCGGTCGAGGATGTCGAAGACCGCGCCCGCCGGGACCTGCGGTAGTGCCATCAGTAGTTGCTGGGCGGCGAATTCGACCGCGGTCTCGATATTCTCGTCCCAGGCGGGCAGACCGGGTGCGATCGCGATCGGCAGCTCGTCGTAGGGTTCGCAGCCATCCGGCAGCAATTCCTCCAGCCGCACGGTGTCGTCGAAGTTCGCGTCCACCGAGCAGCCGAGCACCGTCGCGGAGGCGGTCGCGCGCCGACCGACGGCGGTGATCATTCCGGCGGCGACCGGCTGATCATAGAAGGTGTACACGGTGGCCCCCGGCGTCAGCACCGTGCCGGTGGCGGCGCCGCCCGCGGTTTCGCTACCGCCCCAACCGATGCCGATCCGTCCGGTCAGCGTGAGGTATCTGCGCATGGTCGGCTGATGCGGGCTGCGATGCCATTTGGTGTCCACCGTGCCCCAATCGGCGACCAGTACGCCTGGCGCATCGGCCCATTCGTCGACCGGATGACTGAGCCGGTCGGCATGTGCCCACCACAGCGGCTGACGTTCGCGCCGGTGATAACCGAGCGCCGCCGCCATCAATGCCGCAGGATGATGCGGCTGCCTCTGTGCCGCCGCGAATTCCGCGAGTGCGGCCTCGATCGACGAGGGCCGCGACGGAGGCAGCGGATCCGTCTCCTCCGGACTCGGCACCAGGCACCACGAACTCGCCTGATCCAGCAGCATCGCGTCCGAGTCCACGCGCCGCTCCGCCGCCCGATCCAGCAGCCAGTCACGCAGCCGCAGCACGGTGACGCAATCGCGTTCCTGGCCGGCCACAGTCGGCAGCAGCCGCCGCAGTCGACTGAGCCGATAGGAGCGTTCCCCGATCAGCAGCGCATTGCGCACGATCGGATACAGATCGACGAGCACACCGGTGTGCAGCAGATCCTCGACGGTCTCCTCACCGACTCCGTACCGACCGGTCCACCGCAGCAGCGCCGAGCGCACGTCGGAGGTGTAGTGGTACACGCGCATATCCGGATACATCCGCTGCCGCTGTGCCACGAAGTCGAGCACCTCGTCCAATGCGCGCCGCTGCCCGGCCTCCTCGTCGGCTATATCGGTCATCGCCCGATACGGTGCGGGTGCCGCGCCGAACGGGGCACGGAAGGCCAAGTGGACTGTGCCGTTGCCACCCACCTCGATACCGAGCAGCCGACCCGATGCCCCATCCTCGATGGTGAGCGCGAGATCGCCCGGTGACGGCGGCGGCAACGCCCCCAACGCGATCGGGTCGACCAGCGTGTGCGTCGGCTGTCCGGAATCTTCTCGAGCCAGCTGGACTTCGGCTTGGCGACGCAATGCCGTGAAAGTGCGCGGCGGCAGGCCGGGCACAGTGGAGGTGCTGCTCGCCAGCCGGTCGATGGTGCTCACCCCGGCCTCGCGCAGTCTGGCCCGCGCTGTGCGCGGCATACCCGCGACCAGTAGCAAATCGCGTGCCGCCGAGATGGCGCCGGTGCAGGTCGGGCAGTGGCCACAGGCGAGATAGCGCGGATCGCCCCACTGCACGGGCAGCAACTCGCCGAGTTTGTCTTCCAGGATCCGCTCCACCCGGCCGCGCCGAGCCAGATACACCGGCAGCAGATCGGTGAGCGCGACGGTCTCGCAGTCCTCGTCCAGGTACAACCGCACCAGGGGAGCGGTGAGCGCGCCGCTGCGGTCCAAAGCGTCGGCGCAGGCGGCGAGTTCGAGCGCGGCATCGATCCGATCCGGTGGACCGGCCGCGGTGCCGTGCACTGTGTAGCGCACCCGATGACCGGCCCGCAGCAGGAAATCGCCGGTACAGACGAATTTTCCGTCGAAGAAGGTGGCACCGTGGATCACATGCGCGCCGGCCCGCAGGGCCGCGATCGTCTCGGCATTGGCGGCCCGCAGCGCGGCGATATATCCCTGGGGATCGGTCGCTGGATCGTGCGCGGCGCAATGGATCTCCACCATCTGACTGCCGTACCGATCCCGGAAGTCCGCGAGCCTGCGTGCGCGCGCATCGTGGAATGCGCTGCGCGACGCATGATCCGGCACCATATCCGCCGTGCCCGCGATGGTGCCCAGTTCGGTATCGAGGGCACGCAGCAACTCGAATTCACAGCGCGCCGCGCGTACCAGGTCGACGGCGGAACAGACGACATGATCACCGAACACGATCAAACGCGGCCTCCTGTGTCTTCGCCGGACACGGACGGCAACACTGTAGCTAGCCGATTCGACTGCGCTGAATTCGGTGTCCGCGGGGCCCTGCGTGGCTACGCAAGCTACCGCCTCCGGGCCCGTCGCTCCCACCGGCGTTGAACTCGGTGTCCGCGGGGCCCTGCGTGGTTACGCAAGCTACCGCCTCCGGGCCCGTAGCTCCCACCGGCGGTTTACCCGTCCCCGGTTCAGGAGCGTGGTTTACGCCGTTCGGGTCGCTTGCCGCCGTCGCGATCGCGTCGCGGTCCGGCGCGGAACGGACGTGCGCTCGGCGCGCCGGAATCGAGCTGCAGCTGAATGAGCTGGCCGCTGATCCTGGTGCGCCGCAATGCTTCCAGCGTCTCCGAGGATAGGTCCGCTGGCAGTTCGACCAGGCTGTGGTCCGGCCGGATGCTGATATGGCCGAAATCACTGCGGCGCAGTCCGCCCTCGTTGGCGATGGCGCCGACGATCGCGCCGGGCACCACCCGGTGCCGCTTACCGACGCTGATTCGGTAGGTCGCCAATTCGGCTCCGGTACCGCGGTGATGCGATGGACCGCGGTCTTCGCCCTCGAACCGGCGCGCTGGGCGATCTCCGCGCGGCATGCGTTCGCGCTGCGGGCGTTCGACCGGCTCCGGCTCGGGCTCCATGAAGAAGTTGTCGCCGTCGTAGCCGCTGACCGCCAGCGCCGCCGCGATATCCACCAGCGGAATGTTGTGCTCGCGCTCGTAGTCCTCGATGAGCTTGCGGAACAGCGCCAAGTTCGTCGAGCTGAGGTTCTCGGTGATCGAATCGCCGAATTTGGCGACGCGCTGGGTATTCACATCATCGACGCTGGGCAGCTGCATTTCGGTCAGCGGATGCCGGGTGGCGCGCTCGATCGCCTTGAGCAGATGACGTTCCCGCGGTGCGACGAACAGCAGCGCCTCACCGCTGCGCCCGGCCCGGCCGGTGCGGCCGATCCGGTGCACATAGGACTCGGTGTCGTGCGGAATGTCGTAGTTGACCACATGCGAGATGCGATCCACATCGAGTCCGCGCGCGGCGACATCGGTGGCGACCAGAATGTCGAGCGCACCGGACTTCAGCTGGCCGATGGTTCGCTCACGCTGGTTCTGCGCGATATCGCCGTTGATCGCCGCGGCGGAGAATCCACGCGAGCGCAGCTTTTCGGCCAGTTCCTCGGTGGCCTGCTTGGTGCGCACGAACAGGATCATCGCCTCGAACGACTCGACCTCGAGGATCCGGGTCAGTGCGTCGAGCTTGCGCTGATGCGAGACCTGGACCCAGCGCTGGGTGATGTTGGTCGCCGTGGAGGTCTTCGACTTGACGGTGATCTCGACCGGTTCGCGCAGGTACTTCTTGGAGATGCTGCGGATCGCCGAGGGCATCGTCGCGGAGAACAGCGCCACCTGCTTCTCGCGCGGAGTGTCGGCGAGGATGCGCTCGACATCCTCCTGGAACCCCATCTTCAGCATCTCGTCGGCCTCGTCGAGCACCAGATACTGCAGCTGCGACAGGTCGAGCGTGCCCTTCTCCAGGTGGTCGATCACCCGGCCCGGCGTACCCACCACGACATGCGCGCCGCGGCGCAGGCCGGAGAGTTGGACGCCATAGGCCTGGCCGCCGTAGATCGGCAGCACATGCAGTCCGGGAATGTGGGTGGCGTATCGCCCGAATGCCTCGGCGACCTGGATCGCGAGTTCGCGCGTCGGGGCCAGCACGAGGGCACGCGGAAGTTTGCCGGTCGCCTCGATACCCATGAGGATCGGGATGGCGAATGCCGCGGTTTTGCCGGTGCCGGTCTGGGCCAGCCCGACCACATCGGCGCCTTCGAGCAGCGGTGGAATGGTCGCGGCCTGGATGGGAGACGGCGACTCATAACCCACATCGGCGATGGCCGCGAGGATGCGGTCATCGATGCCCAGATCGGCGAAGGTCGGGCCGTCGTTGTCCCTGTCGTTGTCGCCAGGAACGCTGTCGACCTGATTGGTACTCATTGACCAGCAGTTTACTGCCTCCCGGTGGTCGTCCCGGCCACCGGGCCAATACGGTGAGACGTATGCAACCCGAAAGCGTGTCCGCGCATCACGATCCGACGACATCGGCGGTGGCTGTGGCGGTGGTTCAATTCGCGCCGGGAATCGATCCGACCAGCAATCTGCGAACCCTGCGCGAGTATGTTCGCGCGGCCTCCGAACGGGGTGCGATGGTGGTGGTCGCGCCGGAATACTCGATGTTTGCCGTGACCCGGCTCGACGAGCGGGTCGTGGCCGTCGCCGAACCGCTGACCGGGCCGTTCGTCACCGGCCTCGGCGATATCGCGCGCGAATGCGGGGTGTATCTGGTCGCCGGAATGGTCGAGCAAGTGGCGCCGGAGGCGGGTCGGATCCGCAATACCCTCGTCGTGCTCGGACCCGATGCAAACCTGGTGACGAAGTACCGCAAGGTGCATCTCTACGACGCGTTCGGACATCTCGAATCCGATGTCGTCGAGTCGGGTGCGATCGAGGCCCCGGCCACCTTCACGGTCGGTGCTGTGACATTCGGCATGCAGACCTGTTTCGATCTTCGGTTCCCGGAAGGCTGCCGTCGCGTCGCGGCTGCGGGCGCGCAGGTGCTTGTGCTGCCGGCGCAGTGGATCCCCGGTCCGGCGAAGGTTGATCAGTGGACGACGTTGCTGCGTGCACGTGCCATCGAAAACACCGTCTACGTGGCCGCTGCCGATCAATGCGCCCCGCGTGGTGCTGGCGCGTCGATGATCATCGGCCCGACCGGTGCCGTCCTCGCCGAACTCGGTGACGAACCCGGCGTGCTCACCGCCGATATCGACCTCGAACAGCTCGCCACGGTTCGCCGCACCAATCCCAGCCTGGCATTGCGGCGATTCGCGATCACCGAGCGCGCACCGGAGTAGCGTTAATTCGGATGATCTACTCCGATCGGACAGCGGCCGGTCGCGCGCTGGGTTCGGAACTCGGCCACCTGCGTGCGATGCAACCGCTGGTGCTCGGACTGCCCCGCGGCGGGGTTCCGGTGGCGGCCGCGGTGCGCGAGGTCATCGGGGGCGATCTCGACATCCTGTTGGTCCGCAAGCTCGGTGTGCCGTGGCAGCCGGAGTTGGCTATGGGGGCCATCGGTGAGGAAGGTATCCGGGTCCTCAATGAGGATGTGTTGTCGCACACCGGGATAACGCCGCGTCAGATCGCTGAGATCGAGGATCTGGAACGGGCCGAACTCGAGCGCCGACGTGAGGTGTGGCGCGGTGATGCCAAACCGATCCCGATCTCCGGCCGCACAACGGTGATCGTGGACGACGGCATGGCGACCGGGGCGACGGTGGCCGTCGCATGCCGGGTCGCCCAACTGCACCAACCGACGCGGATCGTCGTTGCGGTGCCGGTGTCGTCCTCCGAGGCGCTGCGCCGGGTGGCCGCAGAGGCGGATGAAGTGGTCTGCCCATGGGTGCCGCGTTCGCTCGGCGGCGTCGGAATGGCGTACCGCGACTTCCATCAGTTGGAGGACGACGAGGTCACCGCGCTACTCGCGTGAGGTGCCCGCCGTCTCGTCGACCGCACACGCTTTTGGTCACCTTCACCAACGCTCGGCCAAGGTGAGGGTGCGTTCGGCCGCGGTAACCATCGGCCGCAGTTGTGCGGTGAACCGCTGTGCGGTGACCGGCACGATATCGACATCGACCCCGGTGCGCACCGAGTACCTGCCGTCGCCGATCACGTCGATCCAACACAGCACCCCGAATGGATGCAGCTCGCCGTCGGCTCGGCGCACCGACACCACGATCTGGCCGATGCCGTCGCGGGATTGCCTGAGCAGCTTGCGAATTCGGGTCGGCGTGGTGGGTCCGGCCACCGGTACGGTCACCAGATCCCGACTGTCCTCGCTGACCCGGGCCAGCGGTGCGGTCAATTGCGGTGTGGTGCCGGGCGTATTCTCCGGCAGTACCGAAATCACCCGTGCGGAAAGATTTTTCACGCGATCGACGAACAGTCGGATATCGCTGCCGCGATCTGTGGTCGCGCCCGCGCGTTGCGCCGCGACCACCGCGATATCCCCGGCGATAGCACCGAGTACGCGCACCGGACGCGATTGCGCCGCGATGCTCGGCTGGTCGACTACGGGACCGGTCTGTTCGACCAAACCCGTCGCCGCGACCGTGCCGTCCTGCCCGACATCGACTCCGGTCGACGGCTCTGCGGTACCGCGCTCGCCGAAGACCTCGATGCGCACGGTGGGGCGAGCCAGCACCCGCAATGCGCCTTCCAGATCGGCGTCGAGAGTCTCCTCGCACCAACGGTTCAACGCGGGGAGTTGGGCGGTGCGCTCCGCGGTATCGCGAGCCGAGAGGCGTACGGCGAGTGGGTAGGGGATGCGGTCGCCATCGGTGCGGGCCCAGGCCATGGCGAACTGGTCCGGGGTCAGCGTCCAGTTCACTCCAGTTCGGTCCATTCGCCGACGACCGGGGGTGTCGTCGGATCCATATCGCCGATCAGCTCACCGCCGTCATCGGCCGGTTCCAGGAAGGTCAGATCGTCGTCGAAGAAGTGGTATTCGTCGTCGTACTCGTCCTCTTCGCGGGCTGCGCGGGCGGCGGCGGCACTGGTGCTCATGCCGGAGCGCGGGCTGTCGCCCGCGACCATGGCGCCGCCCATGAGTCCGCCGACCGCTCCCGCGCCGACGCCGTTGATCGCATCGCCACTCGCATCGCGTTTGCGCTCATCGCGTTTGCGCTCGTCGTCGGTGTTCGAGATGCCGGGAACCGTCGGAGCGACCATCGAGGTGGATGCGGCGGTGGTCACCGGTGTGGCGGTACCCGGTCGCACCGAGCGATCCGGTGTGGTCGTCGATGTGGTGGCTGCAACCGGGCTGGTCGATGTTGGGGAATCCGCCGTCGGCACAACGGGTTTCGCGGCAGCAGGTGCGGTGTCGGTGGCGGTGCTCACCGGAGTGACGGTGGTCGGGGCGCTCGCCGGTTGCGTCGTCGCCGGCTCGACGGTGGTGTGCGATGTAGTCGGCACCGGCGCGGTCGCCGAAACCGTTGGGGTGGTGAGGGTTTGCGTACCAGTGTCGAGAACGGTCGTGGTGGATACCTGAGCGACCGGTGTGGTGTCGGATGACTGCGGCACATCGGCGGTCACCGCATCCGGGAAGGCGGGCACACCGGAACCGGTCGAGATGAACACATTCGTGTAGATGCCATCCATCGCCTGCACGACATCCTGGCGGGTGCCGTCGGCGGATTTCTGGGTGGTGGTGTTCTCGGTCGCCCTCGTCGGATCCAGCAGTGCACCAGCCAGATCCGTTGTTTCGCTGGACGGTTCGACCACGGCCGCGCGAAGTGCCTCGGCGGCATCGCCCGCCTGGCCGAGCCGCTGACCGACGGCGGCCATGATATCGGCGAGTTGCTGTCCGTGCCGCTCGAATTCGCGCACCGCAGCGGCCGCGGAGTCCGCCGCGGCACCGCGCCAACCGTCGGCCATCGCGACCCGAATCTCGCTGTGCGCCTGCGCTACGGCGGTGGCGAGTCCGGTCGAACTGCCTTGCCACGCCTGCTGTCCGGCCGCGAGGACAACCGGATTCATCAGCTGGACACCGTCGTGGATTTCCCGATGCGACAGATTGTCGAAGATTTCGACGGTCTGCGCGTAGTTGGGGTCGGTGTAGCTGGGGTCGGCATACCGAATGGGGGTCTTCTCACCGGAGTGCGGCATCTTACGCATGCGCGGCTCCCGCCACCTCGACCTGACCGACCGCGACTGCCAGATCCGTATCGGCCCGGGTGTATGCCGCTGCGGCCGCGCGGAAGGTCTGCGCGAGCGCCCTTGCGGCGTCGGCATACGCGCGCAATCGGATGATCGCGCCGTCGGCCTTGTCTTCGAAGCCACGCCGCAGCGCCGCACCGGAATCGAAGCCGCCGAAGCCGGGAAGCGATGTGGCACCGCTCAATACGGCGATCTGGGCCTCGACCTCATCGGCAAGCTGTTCATAGCGCACGGCGCACTGCTCATGCGCACCCTCGGCGACCAGTACCCCATCGATCCAGAGCTGGCCATCGTCGATCGCTTGATTCAGCGCTGTCACGTCCGACATTTCGCCGCCCCCTTCCTCATCGTGCTGCCCGCGCAGCCGTGATCAACTCACCGGTGCGTCAACCCCACGACGACACCCTGCATCCAGTCCGCGATGTCGGCGGCGACCCGCGCTTGTACCGGCTCGTGCAACAGGTCGTGCCCGGCGTCGGCGTACTCACGCAAACTTACCCAATCGTGGCGACGAATCCAGCCCCTCATCGCATCGATCGGCGCCCTGCGGTCCTCGATACCGTGCACGGCGAGGATGGGCAGGGTGCTCGGCAACGGCGTGCCGGGTGCGCCGGGCGCGCCGCCGCCGAGCGCGCGCTTGGGCACTCCGGACAGCACCAGCCCGACCAGCTCGCTCGGGGGCAGGCTCGGCCACAGCGGGTACTTGGCCTCCAATCCGTGCAAGTCGTCGGCCGCGCTGGTTTGATCCGGCACCGCCGCGCCCAGAATTCCCAAGGCGGTGACCGCCCCGAGTGAGTGGCCCATCAGGATCAGCGGCGTACCCGGTAATTCCGCGCGGACCAGTTCGATCAACCGCATCGCATCGGCTACCAGTTCCACCAGCGTGCCGGGATTATTCGGATCGCCCTCGCTCAACCCGTGCCCCGAGGTGTCCAGCGCCCACACTTCGATCCCGGCCGAGGTCGGGATGCGAGCGAAGCGGTGGTAGTGGCCGCTGTGCTGGCCCATGCCGGGCAAGAGCACCGCCACCGCAACCGGGTGCTCGACCGGCCATCGCCGATAGTGCATACGCCCGCGCGCGCCATCGAAGAAAGGCATCTGTGAATACTGTCAAACTCGTCGACATACAGTCGAGTTCTTGACATAACTATGTCTACTTCGCGATGCATAACCGGCATGGGTGGCTAGACTTCCGGCCGAGGTTCCGGCAGGAGGGTCGAGGTTCGCTTTGAGAAAGCTCTATCGTCCGGACGCACGAGTGTGGGCGGTCGCCGCGCTCGCGCTGAGTTGCGCCGGTATCGGTGCGCCGTCCGCCATCGCCGAATCCGAGCAGGGCGCGGTCGCTGTATGCGCGTCGGCCCAGGCCGCGACCGCCGTGCCCGCGGGGCTGCCGGTGCTCGACTGGTCGGAGAACGTGGGGTACGACGCGCAGGGCAACCTATGGGTTTCGCGGCTGTACCGCAATGAGGTGCAGCGCTACGACAACGCGGGCCGGTTGACCGCGACGGTGCCGGTCGAATTTCCGGGCGCGATTCGGCTCGGGCCGGACGGACTGCTCTACGTCGTCTTCGGCGATTCACCGACAAGTGTGCTGCGCCCGGGCGGCGTGGTGCGCTTCGATCCCAACGATCCAAGGCCTGCGGTTTTCGCCTCCGGATTCACCATGCCCAACGGTGCCGCATTCGATGCGCTGGGCAATCTGTATGTCGCCTCCAGCCTCGGCGTGATCCGGATTCGTCCGGACGGCGGTGTCGACGCGGACTGGACCGCGTGGGCGAAGTACACCGGCGCCAATGGCATTGTGGTGCGGGATAATTCGATCTACCTGAGCATGAACGGCAATACGCTCGGCCGGATCGTGCGCTTCCCGATCGACGACCCGGGCCGCGTCACCGTGCTCGCCGACTTGACGGTGTCACCCGGAATACCGGATTTCGCAGACGATTTCGTCATCGATGACGCCGGTGTGCTCTACGTGACCACCCTGACCGGTCAGCTGATTCGGGTCGATCCTGGCACGAACACCGCATGCGCCGTACTGACCGGCGAACCGATGACATCGGTGGTCGCCGTGCCAGGTCGTTCCGACGAACTCCTTGCCGGTACCGAGAGCGGTGCGATCCTGCGGATTCGCTTGCCGCGCTGAGCGAATCGGTCACTGCTCGATGAGGTCCGGTGGTGCTGCCTGCCGCCAGGAATCCAGCAGGATGTCGTACAGTTCGTCGATATCTTCCACGGCGCAGAGCCGGGCGCGGACCCAGGAGGAGGATGCCTCGTGCGGGGGAACCCAGAACTTGTCCGGTTCGGCGGCAATGAGTTCTTCGCGATCGTGTTTGGGGCAGCGGATGGCGAACGATGTCTGATCGCCGGGGATGGTGACGAACATTTTGCCCGCCACATCGAAGGTGGGATGGTTCCAGCGTTCCTTCTCCACGGTCTTGGGAAAGGACAACGCGATGCGGCGCACGTCGTCGGCGTCGAGCACGGTTCAGCCTCCGGTTCTGAAATCGGACTCCTATCGTGCACATCGCTTCGTCGGCCATCAAGTGACGGCATCGGTTATGCGGGCCGCGATCGTACGCAACCGGTCCACCAGGGCGGGCGGCTCGTGGACTCGGAAGTCCGCGCCGAGGTCGATCAGGCGAGATGCCAACCAGGTCGGGTCGTCGTCGCGGGTGGCGTCCAGGCGGCAGGACTTGTCGTCGATGGCGGCGATATCGCCCGGGGAGTCGCCGAGACGGCCCGCCACCCGGCCGATCGGGGCGTGGATCGTGACACGGACGCGGAAGGACGGTGTGCCCCAATTGGTTCGGCGGCCCGCCACATAGGCGGCCGGATCCGCAGCGGGCAGTGCGCGCGGGCTGTAGCGGGCGCCGGTGGGCTGCGGTCGGTCGATGCGATCGACGCGGAAGATGCGCCAGTCCTCGCGGTCCACATCGTGGCCGACGAGGTACCAGCGGCGCCGTGACGGCACCAACCCGACCGGCTCGATATGCCGACGGGTTTCGGCACCGGATTCGCCCCGATACGCGAAACGTACCCGCTCCCTGTTGGCTACGGCTGCGGCCAGTGCGGTCAGCACCTCGGGATCGACGGCGGGAGCGTCGTCGGTGTGCGGCACCAGGGCGGTGCCGAGTACCCGTACCCGGCGGCGCAATTTCGCGGGCAGCACCTGCTCCAGCTTGGCGAGCGCGCGGACCGAGGCCTCCTCGATGCCGACGAGGGCCGATCCGGCGGCGACGCGCAGCCCGACCGCGATGGCGACCGCCTCTTCGTCATCGACCAAGAGCGGCGGCATCGCGGCACCGGCCACCAGGCGGTAGCCGCCCGTCGCACCCATCGTCGCCTCGACCGGATAGCCGAGTTCACGCAGCCGATCGATATCGCGGCGCACGGTTCGATCGGTGACGCCGAGTCGATCGGCGAGTTCGCTGCCCGGCCATTCCCGTGGTGTCTGCAATAGAGAGAGCAGGCGCAGCAGGCGGGCGGGTGTGTCGTTCATGATTTTCAGAATTCCAGATAAGTAGGACATAGATGGTCCTACTTGCCTCCTAACGTGGTTGCTGTCCCCGAGAGCTAGGAGTCATCCCGATGAACCAGATTCGCCCCTTCCGCATCGATGTTCCGCAGGCCGATATCGACGATCTCATCGACCGGCTGGCCCGCACCCGCTGGTCGGTGCAGCTGCCGGGCAAGGGCTGGGAGCGCGGGGTTCCGGTCGACTATCTGCGGGAGCTGGCCGAGTACTGGCGAACCGGATTCGACTGGCGGGCCCAGGAGGCGGCATTGAACGAGTTCCCGCAGTTCATCACCGAAATCGACGGCCTGGACGTGCACTTCCTGCATGTGCGTTCGCCCGAGCCGGATGCGCTGCCGCTGATCCTGACCCACGGCTGGCCCAACTCGTTCGTCGAATTCACCAAAACCATTGACCTGCTGGCCGATCCACGCGCCCACGGGCTCGATCCGGCGCAGGCATTCCACGTGGTGGTCCCGTCGGTGCCCGGTTTCGCATTCTCCGAAGGGCCCAAGGAGACCGGGATGACCGTGCGTCGGGTCGCCGAGATGTGGGTGGAGCTGATGGACCGGCTCGGCTACCGGCGCTATGGCACCCAGGGCGGGGATCTCGGGGCCTACGTCGCACCCGAAATCGCCCGTATCGCACCGGATCGCGTGGTCGGTGTGCATATCGATGGCGGTATCGGCATGCCGACCGAGGCCGATGTGCCGACGATGACGCCGGAGGAACGCGCGGAATGGGATCAGATGCAGGGCTGGATGTCCGGCGGGGTGAACCACCACGTGCTATTGCATGCCGCGCCACAGACTTTCGCGCACGCCTGGACCGATTCCCCGGTGGGCCTGCTCGCCTGGCTGATGCAGAAATTCAACGAGTTCACCCCGCTGGCCGACCTGGCCGAGGACGTCATGGACCGAGATCATCTGCTGACCAATATCAGCCTGTACTGGTTCACCAACACTGCGGGGACCTCGTCCTGGCCGATGTACAACGGCCTCGGCGATGGCGGATTCGCCTGGCCCACCGGCCAAAAGGCGGTGCCGACGGGCGTCTACGCGGGCGGCTCCGCACTCATGCTGCGCCTGGCCGAGCGCGACAACACGATTGCGCACTGGCCCGAGGGCAATACCGGAAACCATTTCGTGCCGATGGAACTGCCGGATATGCACGTCGCCGATATCCGAGCGTTCTTCGGCAAGGTAGCTTGAGCGCTCAGTTGTTCTGGTGCGCGATCTCGTCCTGCGAGACGGCGCCCGCGCGGTTCGGGTCGGCCGGTGCCACCGGTTGTGGCGCCGGCTCCTGGGTCGCGGCGGGCTGTGCCGGTGCCGGTGCGGGCGGCAGCACCGGAAGGTCCGGAACGTAGAACATCCCGACCGTCGGCGTCATCACACAGTGCGCGAACGGGTAGTCGATCATGCCCCACATCGAGGCGATGACTGTGCCGGGACCGCTGGTCACGGTCTTGGACAGCGTCGGCATGTTGTATTCGGTGCGGTCGTCGAGGGTGGTGAGGCCGCTCGCGCCGGTATTGACGTTCAGCCAGGCCACCACGAGACCGGAGGACAGCGGGGCGCCCGAATGCGCGGGCGTCGCGCTGAACCGCAGGGTGCCGGGCAGCGGATCCGCGGCGCCATTGGGGTTGGAGCCGTCGGTGGAGGCCGCCGCGATAATCGTGGTGACCGGGCCGACGCTGCCGCAGCCGAAGGTCGGCGCGGCATAGGCGAACGGTGTGAAGGCGGCCGAGACGTTGCGCAGTTCGGCGATATCCACCATCTTGGTGAACTGGTTCAGCACGCCGACGCCCGCCTGGGCGGCCGGATCGGATCCGGCGTCGGTGCTGAGCTGTTCGAGTCCGGCGTCGACGGGGGATGGCTCGGCGACTGCCGTGCCGGTGAGGGCGAGGACCGCTCCGATGCCGAGAGATGTCACTGCGGCGGCCGCGCGTGCGATGGATCTGCCGTTCACTCGTTCTCCTCGATACCGAACACCGGGATAGTGCAGCAACGTACCAGCTCGTCGCTTACGCCGCCCAGGGACTCCCGACCAACCGCTGAGGCCCGACGCCCGACACATACCCGACCTACCCCTGTGACCCACTCGACAGCGGGAGATTACCGGGGGGTAGGTTTGACTCGGTTGTACGAGACACACCGGGAGATGTGTATGAAACTAAGTCTGACGCCCGACGAGGTGGGCTTCCGCGACGAGCTGCGGAACTTCTACCGGACCGAGATCCCCGCCGACATCCGTGACCGCGTCAAATACGGCCACGAACTGTCCCGCGAGGACATCGTCACTTCGCACAAGGTCCTCAACGACCATGGTCTGGCCGTGCCGAACTGGCCGGTCGAGTGGGGCGGTAAGGACTGGACGCCGATTCAGCGTCATATCTGGCAGGACGAAATGCAGCTGGCCTCGGTGCCCGAGCCGCTGACGTTCAATGCCCAGATGGTCGGTCCGGTGATCGCGCAGTTCGGCTCACAGGAGATCAAGCAGCGCTTCCTGCCGCCGACGGCCGCGCTGGATATCTGGTGGTGCCAGGGCTTCTCCGAGCCCGACGCCGGATCCGATCTGGCCTCGTTGCGCACCACCGCGGTGCGCGACGGTGACTCCTACATCGTCAACGGGCAGAAGATCTGGACCACCCTCGGCCAGTACGCGGACTGGATTTTCTGCCTGGTCCGCACCGATCCGAACGCACCGAAGAAGCAGGCGGGCATCTCCTTCCTACTGTTCGATGTGAAGTCTCCCGGCGTCACCATCCGCCCGATCAAGCTCATCGACGGCGGCTACGAGGTCAACGAGGTCTTCTTCGAGAACGTGCGGGTACCCGCCGATCAGCTGGTCGGCGAGGAGAACCAGGGCTGGACCTACGCGAAATTCCTGCTCGGCAACGAGCGCACCGGCATTACCGGAGTCGGGCGCACCAAGGTCAAGCTCGGTGTCGCGAAGGATTACGCGCGCCAGACCAAGTCGGGTTCGGGCACCCTGCTCGAGGATCCGGTCTTCGCCGCGCGCATCGCCGAACTGGAGAATGAACTGCTCGCACTGGAACTGACCCAGCTGCGCGTGGTCTCCAACTCCTCGGACGGTAAACCGAATCCGGCCTCGTCGGTGCTCAAGCTGCGCGGTTCCGAACTGCAGCAGGCCGCGACCGAGCTGCTGCTCGATATCGCGGGACAGGACGCCCTCCCGGTCGATGCCGCCGATATCGCCT
This sequence comes from Nocardia sp. NPDC050412, assembly GCF_044458825.1. Taxonomy (NCBI): domain Bacteria; kingdom Bacillati; phylum Actinomycetota; class Actinomycetes; order Mycobacteriales; family Nocardiaceae; genus Nocardia; species Nocardia sp. NPDC050412. Next base: position 107,004 of record NZ_JBITIJ010000006.1, on the reverse strand, counting down.
CGCCCGGTTGGGCACAGCGCAGCGGTCCCAGCTATCTGAATTACCGCAAGACCACCATCTACGGAGGCTCCAGCGAGGTGCAGCGCACCATCATCGCCTCCACGATCCTCGGATTGTGAGGCGCAGCCATGGATTTCGAACTCACCGATGAACAGGTCATGTTGCGCGATACGGTTCGCGACTTGCTGGCCCGCAACTACGATCCCGAGACCCGCCTGAAGGTCACCGACACCGAACTCGGCTGGAGCCGCGATGTCTGGAACCAGCTGGCCGAACTCGGCGTGCTCGGCCTGAGCTTCACCGAGGAGGACGGCGGCGTCGGCGCCGGTCCCGTCGAGACGATGGTCGTACTCGAGGAGATCGGGCGTCGGCTCGCACCCGAACCGCTGCTGGATGCGGTGCTGGTGCCGGGCGGGCTGGTAGCGCGGGTCGGCAGTGCCGAACAGCGGCAGCGGATTCTGCCCGAGGTGACGGGCGGCACCAAGCTGCTGGCGTTCGCGCACGCCGAGCCGGGTGTGCGCTGGCCGTCCACCGAACTCGTGACCACCGCTGTGCAGCAGGGGGATTCGTGGGTGCTGACGGGTCTGAAGAATCCGGTTCCGCACGGCGACAGCGCCGATGAGCTGGTCGTCAGCGCGGTGCTGCCGACCGGTGGTATCGGACTGTTCCTGGTGGATGCGGCCGGGGTGCAGCGCAAGTCGTACCGGACGCTGGACGGTCAGCGTGGCGCGCAGATCGAATTCGACAAGGTCGCGGGCGAATTGCTCGGTGACAATAGCGACGCCGCCGAGGCGGTGCAGGTCACGATCGGACACGCCCAAGCCGCGCTGTGCGCGGAATCCATCGGCGCGATGGAAGAGGCGCTGCGGCTGACGACCGATTATCTGAAGACGCGCAAGCAGTTCGGCGTCACTCTGTCGAAGTTCCAGACGCTGACCCAGCGGGCGGCGAATATGTATGTCTCGCTGGAACTGGCGCGCAGCATGAGCCTCTACGCGAACGCGTCGCTGGCCGACGCTGAATCTCTCGGCCACTCCGCAAGCTCCGTGGACGCGGTGGTTGCCTCGCGGGCGCGGCTGCAGGTCGGCCGGTCGGCTCGGCATATCGGCCAGGAGGCGATCCAGATGCACGGCGGCATCGGCGTCACCGCGGAATACCCGGTGAGCCATTACGTCGCTCGGCTCACCGCGATCGAGCGCACGCTCGGTGGTGGGTTGGAGCATCTGCGGGTGCTCAGCGCACAGGTCGGTGACTACGACCTGCCGGAGCTGTAGGGCTCGGTAGTTCGAACGGCGGCGCGTGCGAGGTACGCGCCGCCGTTTTGCTATTCGTCGTCGCTCAGGCCCGGCGAGGTGGCCGTCGGCACGCGGCGCGTCGTGGTCGGCGGATCTTCGGTGGGCTGGTCGACGGTGGTCGGACGCGGCTGGGTGTTGGGCAGCTCGAACTCGGTGTTGAAGCCGGGCGGCGGTACGGCTGCTGGAGTGGAGGTCCGCGACCCTCGGGTCGTGGATTCCGGCAAGGCCGTCGGCGGCACGGTGAAATCGACCGGCTTGCGCGGCTGTCCCGGCGCTACCTTCCAACTCGGCGAGGGCGGGATGATCACCTTCGGTGCCGCCGAGGTGGTGGTGCCGTAGCGCACGGCCGGGACCGCGTCGTTGGCGTCGTTGGCGGACTTGATCGGTGGGGGCGCGACGTAGGTGTCGTCCCTGCCGAGTCCGCAGGCTCCGATGAGAACGAGTCCGAGCGAGACCGCGCCCGCGGCGATCACCGGACCGGCGATCTTGGCCCTACTGCTCTCCATCGGTAACACTCCTCGTCGTTCGAGTGGGGCTCACAATAATCGAGGCCGGTCGCCCCGGCCAGATGAGGGAAACACGTTGGGCGCGCGGCAGTGCCAGCGCAGATTAAACAGCGGTGATTCAGATATCGAATTGGTCTCTTCGGCGTGTCGCGGGCACGTGTCGTGGTCGAACCACGTCTCGGGGCCGTAGCGTGTGATCAAAGTTACGCGTGAGACGCCAGTACCTAGATGAGAGACGCGCGGTGCAAATCGGGCGACGGCAATACTCTGATCGGCGTCATCGAGGAGTTGATGATGGGAGCTTACTCGACAACTCCGTTGCGAGCCTCCGCCGCGGCCGACGAATCGGCCGCCCCGGAAACCTCGCAGCAAGTCGTGTCGAACCCGCCGGGGCGCACCCTGTCCACGATTTTGTCGCGGATAACGGCCTGGCTGATTTTCATCGGCGGCATTGTCGGAGCCGTGCTCGGCATCGCCGGACTGCACGTCGAAATCACCGTCGCCGGACTGATTCTGGCGTGCACCGCCGGTCTGGTGCTGCTGAAGCTACGCGCGGACCGAACGAGCTGAACCGTGCCCGCGGCTGCGGGAAAATTGCGAGCGCACGGGGCTTTCGGGCTCTAGCGTGATTCGGTATGAGGATCGAGATCACCGCCGACGCCGCGCGGTTCCGGTCGCTGACCGAACCGTTTCTGCTGCGTGATCCGTTGCGGCACACGGTGATCGCCACCGGCATCGCCAACCACCTGACCGGCATGCAGGTAGACGCCGACCACTCGCGGTTCCTATCGGTCCACGACGAGGACGCGACGGTGATCGGTGTCGCCATGCGCGCGGCCGGACGCGGGATGTATCTCGGTGAGCTGCCCGTGGGAAGTGTTGTGCCCGTTGCCGATGCGCTGGCCGAGGTCGCCGCGGACGCGGACGGGGTCGAGGGCGCGACCGACGACGCCGCCGAATTCGCCGAGCACTGGGGCAAGCGGTACGGTGTCGGCTATCGGGAGGCGTACTCGACCCGCCTCTACCAGCTCGCGGACCTGAACTTTCCGATTGTCGCCGGATCAGCCCGCCGCGCAACCGATTCCGACGTCGGCCTGTGCGTCGATTGGGCCGAAGCCATGCGCCGCGAATCCGGTATGCCGCCGCCGAGCCTGACTGCCATCGCCATCCGGAACCGCATCTCGACCGGCCGCTGGTGGCTCTGGGAGCTCGACGGTAAACCCGTCTCCCTTGCCGCACACCAGGTTCCGGTCTTCGGATGGTCCCGAATCGGCCCCGTCTACACCCCACCCGGCCACCGGGGCCACGGCTACGCCAGCATCCTCACCGCTCACGTATCCCGCACCCTGCGGTGGCAAAACCTGAACGTCTGCCTCTTCGCCGACACCGCCAACCCCACCGCGAACCACATCTACCGAACCATCGGCTTCGAACCCGTCCGCGATTTCACGCACTACCAATTCACCTAGGCCACAATCGCTCCCTGCTCGCCGCGCGCCGAACTTTCCGCGTTTCTTTAGATTTCGACGGGGGCTGGGGTGACCCATTCGAAGGCGGTGGCTTTGGAGCGGGTGCCTTCGGCGGTGCGGGAGCGGTTGGGTTCGTTCAGGTCGGTGAGTAGGGATTCGGTGAGGGTAACCAGAGTGGCCAGGGCTGGTGGGGTGAACCAGTTGGGGCGGGTGGCGAAGAGGATGTCTTCGGTGGCGGTGTTGCCGCTGGCGCCGGGGGCGAAGGGGCAGCCGCCGAGGCCGCCGAGGGAGCCGTCGACCATGGTGGCTCCGGCCTGTAGGGCGGCAAGGGTATTGGCCACGCCCATGCCCCAGGTGTCGTGACCGTGGAAGACGATGCGGCGGTGTGGGGTTCGGCCGCGCACCGCCGAGATCAGCTCGGATACCTGGGTCGGGTGGGCCTGGCCGAGGGTATCGGCGATGACGATGTCGCAAGCGCCCTCGGTGCGCGGATCGTTGGCAATTGCCAGAACTCGCTCGGGATCAACGGGACCGTCGAAGGGGCAGGTGAAGCTGGTGGCAAGGCAGAGTTGGATTTCGCCGCCCGCCTCCCGCGCCAACCGAACCGCATCCGGCATGGCGGCGACACTGTCCTCGGTGCTGCGGCCGATATTGGCCTTATTGTGCGCGTCCGATGCGGAGAAGCAGTACTGGAAGTTGCGTACGCCCGCGGCGGCGGCCTTCTCCACATGGCGCGGCGTGGCCACCCAAACCCAACAGCGCTGCAGCTCTTCGGGGCTCAACGCGGCAATGAGATCCATGGTGTTGGCCATCGGCGGCACCAGATCGGGACGCGCCATCGAACCGATCTCCAGTGCGGGCACGCCGACGGCGAACAGCTGGCGCACGATATCCACCTTTCGCTCAACCGGCAGCACCTTTCCGGTCAACTGCAGCCCGTCGCGCAATGTCACATCGCGCAGCATCACTCCTCCTCCTGCGCATCCCGGACCGGCGGCGCCTGACGCACATGCGGCGGCACGCACATCACGCCACCGCAAGGCTTTTCGTTCGAAGCGGGGGTGGGATGCACTGTCGGACGCACGTGTCCGGGCGCACTCACTTCGCGCACACTGCGCCCCGGCGGTCGACGCCTGCCGTATACCCGTCGCGTCATACCGCCTCCACTTCATCGATACCGGCGCGCATCACGCCTCCAACCCGGCGATATCGGCATCGCTCATTCCGAGCAGTTCCGACAGCACCTCGCGCGTGTGCTCACCCAGGTCCGGACCGACATTGCGGATCGGCAGGGACTTTTCACCGATCACCGGCACGATGCCGGGAAAGCCGACCGTCTTCGGTTGCGGCGCACCGACATCCACCGGGAACGGCTGAATCATATTGCGCGCCTTGTACTGCGCGTCGACGACGATGTCTGCGGCAGTGTAGATGGGACCGCACGGAATGGCGGCCGCCTCCAATATTTTCAGCGCCTGGTCGCGGGTATGCCGCACGGTCCATTCGGCAATGGACGCGTCGAGCCGTTCGCGATTGCGCCAGCGTCCGGCGTTGTCCTGCAGTTCCGGATCGGCGGCCAGATCGGGACGGCCGATCACCTCCATATAGCGCTGGAAGATGGCATCACCGTTGCCGCCGATAATGATGCTCGTACCGTCGCTGGTCGGGTAGGCATTACTCGGCGCGATGCCCTCCATCCGCCCGCCGACCCGCTCGCGGTTGATGCCGTAGGCAAGATAGTCGGGCACGAGCGATTCCATCACCGACAGGATCGCCTCGTTCAACGCCACATCGATGACACGTTCCCCCAGCGGAATCGATGCGTTGGTGCGCTCCCGCTGGAACAACGCCATCACCGTGCCGAACGCCGCATAAATCCCCGCGATCGAATCACCGATGGACACACCGACCCGCACCGGCGGCCGATCCGGATCCCCGACCAGTTCACGCAGTCCGCCGACCGCCTCGGCGACCGCCGCGAACCCGGGCCGTGCGGCCAGTGGTCCGGTCTGGCCGTAAGCGGAGATCCGCGTGATCACCAGTTCCGGATTGACCTCGTTCAGCACATCCGGGCCGAGGCCCCACTTCTCCAGCATCCCCGGCCGGAAATTCTCCAACAGCACATCGCAATGCCGGAGCAGATCCAGCACGATGCTCCGGCCCGCTTCGGTGCGCAGATCCAGCGTGATCGACTTCTTGTTCCGGTTGATAGTGCGGTACAGCATCGAGGTATCGCCGCCGTAGAGCCGCCAGTTGCGTAGCTCGTCCCCGGCCTTCGGCCGCTCCACTTTGATCACCTCGGCACCGAAATCGCCGAGGATGCGACCAGCGGTCGGCGCGGCGATGTAATTGCCGAGTTCCAGGACGCGAACCCCGTCCAGCGGGCTGATACTCATGGGCATCAGTCTGTACCATCGCGCCGCCCGGCAGCGGCCCGACCTGGTACCTCGGCGAATGCGGGTAAAGCACCCGCACGGCCCCTCAACTGCCGCAGCACAATCGGAGGTACTGCGGCAGCCGTGCGATCGTCGTCACACTTCGAGCGGGGAAACTTCCTCGATGATCGAGTAGTGCTCGGCATTGCCATGGTGCGAGGTGCTCTTGACTCCGTCGACACCGACCGGGATATCCCCGGCGAGGGTGATCCGGGTCAGCTTGCGCGGCTGGTCGTCGTAGTCGTCGACGGCGTAGTGCTGGGTGGCGCGGTTATCCCAAATAGCGACGTCACCGGGCTGCCAGTTCCAGCGGGTGGTGTTCTCCAGCCGGGTCACCCGGTCTTGGAACAGGCGGAACAGCGCCTGGGACTCGCTGGTGGAGACCCCTACGAAACGCTTGACGAAGTGCCCGACCAGCAGTGCGCGTTCCCCGGTCTCCGGGTGCACGCGCACCACCGGATGCTCGGTCTCGTAGTAGTCGGACTGGAATTCGGCGCGGTAGGCATCGGTATTCGGGCCGCGCCGGTCGACGTCGGTTGCCGCGTAGTCATAGAGGTTGGTGTGCACCGCCCGCAGGCTCTCGGCCAGGCGCTTGAGCGGCTCCGGCAGCGAATCGTAGCCGGCGACGGTGGAGGCCCACGTGGTCGAGCCGCCGTAAGTAGGCAGGGTGACCGCGCGCAGGATGGAGGCCTTCGGGATCCGGTCGACGAAGGTGACGTCGGTGTGCCAGCTGTTGGCGCGGCCGTACTCCGAGTCGATGGCCAGGCTCTTGACACCGTGCGAGGTGACCGTCGGATGCGGGGTGGTCGGGGTACCGAGCAACTGCGCGAACTCGTACTGCCCGTCCTCGGTCAAATGATCCTGACCACGGAAGAAGATGACCTTGTGCTCGAGCAGCGCGCGCCGGATCACCGCGACGGTTGCCGCGTCCACATCGCCGCCGAGCCGGACATTGTCGACTTGGGCGCCGATGCGAGCGCCGGTTTTGGTCACGGTGGCGGTTGTCTGGGCGTAGTCGACCGTCATGAGATCACCTTCGCTGGTTGAAATCGGTTGATGCGCCATCGAGCACACCACCGAAACCTGCACCCCAACCAGGGTTTCCATCGCCCTGATCCCAACATGGCACCCCGCCGAACGTAGTCATGTGGCGGCTGCGCGCGTGGGCAGAGCCGCCATTCGACTCCCCTTTATGCGCTGTCCGCTCGGGTTGATGATTCAGCGTTCGGCAGGCTTGTGGCGGTCGCATGCGTCTGCGCGCGCCTTCTGATCTACGTCTTTCTTGCGCACACCCCGAATGGGGGTGGGGACGGGCGGGGCGATCAGCCGACGTGCTCGCGCAGGTACGCCAGGTCCTCGGCGACACCCTCGGCGGGCGTCTCCAGGATCACCGGAGCATCCGCCGTCCGGCACACCTCGGCCAGCAGCTGCGGATCGATCGTGCCGTCCGCGAAGTTGGCATGACGGTCTGCGCCCGAATTGAATTCGTCGCGGGAGGAGTTCAGGTGCACCAGGTCTATCCGGCCGGTGATGGCCTTGATCCGCTCGACGACGCCGACCAGATCCTCACCGCCCGCCCAGGCGTGGCAGGTGTCCAGGCAGAAGCCCGCGCTGAAATCGCCGACCGCGTCCCAGAGCCGGGCGATCGAATCGAAATGCCGGGCCATGGCGTGGTTACCGCCCGCGGTGTTCTCGATCAGGATCGGCACCGCGAAGCCGCCCTTGTCCTGCTGACGCTCGAACAGCTTGCGCCAGTTATCGATTCCGGTTTCCAGTTCGCCATCGGAGCGCACATGTCCGCCGTGCACCACCAGACCGAACGCACCGATATCGGCGGCGGCCTTCGCTTGCTGCGCAACCGCATTGCGCGACGGCATGCGCAAGCGATTGTTCAGGCTGGCCACATTGATCTGATAGGACGAGTGCACCACCACATCGATCGGACTGGCGAGGATCTCCTCGGTCCGCGGATGCGGGGTCGGTTTATCCCAACTCTGCGGGTCGACGACGAACAGTTGGATGACATCGGCGCCGAGTTTTTCACCGAAGCCGATCGGATCGCTGTCGAGCCGGACGTGTGCTCCAATGCGCATGGGGCCGAGCCTAACGACTGCCACCGACAACGTCTTCGCCCACCGCAACGAACATGTTGCGTCCGGGCCGTGCGAACAGATACATCGGTAGGATCCAGGTGCTCGACCCGATACGGGGGGTGAATCCACTGTGCTGCGAACTGGCGATGTTTTCGCTGGGTACACGATCAAACGCGTGCTCGGCCAAGGCGGTATGGGCACCGTGTACCTGGCCCGGCATCCGCGTCTGCCGCGCCTGACCGCGCTGAAATTGCTGAAGCGCGAACTGTATACCGATGCCCAGATCCGGCGCCGCTTCGAGCGCGAGGCCGATCTGGTCGCCCAGCTCGACCATCCGAATATCGTCACCGTCTACGACCGCGGCGCCGAGGATCAACAGTTGTGGATCTCGATGCAATTCGTGCCGGGCGCGGATGCCTCCTGCGCGGATGTCAACGTGCTCGCCCCCGGCCGCGCGGTGCAGATCATCGTCGATACCGCTGCCGCACTGGATTTCGCACACGGCAACGGCGTACTGCACCGGGACGTGAAACCGGCCAATATCCTGCTGGCCAAGGCCCCGATCGGACAGCCGGAACGGGTGCTGCTCACCGACTTCGGTATCGCGGGCATGCGCGACGGTGAATCCACGCTGAGTTCGGCCGGAACCATTACCGCCACACTGGCCTACGCCGCGCCGGAACAACTGACCGGGACGCCGGACTACCTGGCAGACCAGTACTCACTGGCCTGCTCGCTGTTCTGGATGCTGACCGGTGCCGCGCCCTTCCAGGGGGCGAATCCCATGGCCGTCATCAATGGGCATCTGTATGGGGCGATACCGTCGCTGCGTCGATATCGCCCCGACGTACCACCCGCGCTGGACGCGGTGCTGGCGCGGGCCATGGCCAAACGGCCCGCGGACCGGTTCGTCAGCTGCACCGAATTCGCGCAGGCCGCCCGTCGGGCGCTGCTGTCGTCGATGTCGCACCCGCATCAGGGGAACGGGTATCACGGTCCGTCGATGGGGCCCGGCACCGAGCATCCTCGCGAGGCCGGTGCGGCCCGAAACCCGGTGCCCTCTGCAAACGCGGTGCCTCCCAACACTTCCGGGCAAGTCGGCAGTGGCAGAACCGCCCGGCCGCCCGAGCCGACAAACCGCTCCGCCGCTGAGCCATCGAGAACATCTCAGCCGCGCCTGCCGCTGCCACCGCGCCGCTCACCGCGACCCGGCACCATCGCCCTGCCCGATATCCCACGTCGCCCCGGCAGAACGCCGCCCGGACCCGCGCCGCGCCCGCCGCCATAGCCGAAGACGATCGGATATCGCCTGCGATACCTATAAGTCGACGATAACCAGGGCTTAAGCGAATCCTGCTAAGGTTTCGATGTTTTCCGTGGTCAGAAGGTCCTGATCGCGCATTCTTATGCTGTACGCCTGTTCATCGGTGGGTCCCGGTGGCGGCGGGAAGTGGAGCAGACATGCTGGCCAGCGGTGACGTATTCGCCGGTTATGTCATCGATCGGCAACTGGGTCGCGGTGGCATGGGTTCGGTGTACCTGGCGAAACATCCGCGACTGCCGCGGATGACGGCGCTGAAGCTGCTGAATCGGGAGATGTTCTTCGATAAGGAGGTGCGGGCGCGGTTCGAACGGGAGGCGGATCTGGTCGCCCAGCTCGATCACCCGAATATCGTCACCGTCTATGACCGCGGCCTCGACGACGAGCAGTTGTGGATCTCGATGCAGTACATCGATGGCATCGATGCCGCGTCGGTCGATCCCAAGTCACTGCCGCCGGAGCGGGCAGTCCAGATCATCAAGGAGACCGCCGACGCGCTCGACTACGCGCACGGCATGGGTGTCCTGCACCGCGATGTGAAGCCCGCGAACATCCTGCTGGCCCGCTCCGGTGGCGGCCGCGGTGAGCGGGTCTACCTGACCGACTTCGGTATCGCGCGGCTGCGCGACGACACCGGTCACCTCACCCAGACCGGCACCTTCACCGCCACCCTCGCCTACGCCTCGCCCGAACAACTCACCGGCGCATCGCTGGATCACCGATCGGATCAGTACTCGCTGGCGTGCTCGCTGTTCTGGCTGTTCACCGGGTCCGGTCCGTTCGCGGCGACCAATCCGGCGGCGGTGATCCAGGGACATCTGCAGGCCGCGCCGCCGGCGCTGAGCAGTGTTCGCCCCGGCTTGCCCTACCAGTTGGACGCGGTGATGGCCAAGGCCATGGCCAAGCGGCCCGACGATCGGTTCGCCTCCTGCTCGGAATTCGCGCAGGCCGCCAAGCATGCACTGACCAATCCGAGCGTTCCGTCGATGCCGGTGGTCGGTGGACCGCGTCCGGGCACCGGTCCGGCGATTCCGGTGACAGGTGTGCCACGGCCGGTTACCGGCCAGCCGATACCGGTGACGAACGGGCCGTACCCGCAGACCGCCGGACCGTATCCGCAGACCAGCGGGCCGTATCCGCAGACAAGTGCACCGCACACTGTGCAGCCGCAGCCATTGGCGCCGACGACCGTCAATCCCGCATCGCAGGGCATCCCACATCCGCAGCCGGTGCAGACCGCGCCGACCCAACAGCAACCGCATCCGAGCAATCCGTACAACCAGCAGCCGCTCGGCTTCGCGACGCGGCCGCCGATGGGTGGACCGCGCCCGCCCGCGCCGCCGCAGCGCAAATCGAATGTGGGGCTGATCGTCGCGCTGTGCGTCGGTCTGGTGATCCTGTTGGTGATCGTGGTCGCGATCATCGGTGCGCTGTCGAGTAGCGGTTCGTCGAGCTCCGGCGGCAGTAGTACGACGACCTCGTCGAGTTCGTCCTATGGTGGCAGCGGCTCGGTGGATGCGACGGCGGCCGCGATCAGCAAAGAGTTCCCGCGCATGGTGCCCGCCAGCGAATCCGATTCGGTCGGCTACAACGGCGCGAAATGCAATGCTCACAAGACCGGCGACCTGACCCTGCCCACGCCGGGCACGCCGGACTTCGGCGCCTGGGCCGCGCAGTGGGATTGCTACGGCGGCGGTGACAACGACGACCCGTTCTACACGATCTACGTCTACAAGAACGCCTCCGACGTGCAGAAGGCGCTGAGCAACCTACCGTCGGACGCCACCAAGTCGACCGATACCAATGGCGGCAAGACCTACACCAACTACAAGTTTGTCAACGACGGGCCCAAGATCGTCACCGCGTTCACCGGCGACAGCAAGCGCGCCCAATTCCTCATGTACGCAGATGGTTTGGCGGGCGCTCAGGACAAGGTCCTGCGCTGGTGGCGTTCGGCCCCGCTGAACTGACAGCCGAACCGGGCGCGAGACTCGACGGTCCACTCAACGTGGTCATGGGTTTGACCGGCAATGCACTGTCCCTCGATGACCTGCGCGAGCTCGGTGTACGCCGAGTCACTGTCGGCGGCAGCATCTTCCGCGCCACGTATCGCCAATTGCTCGATACCGCACACGAATTGGCCGATCATGGCACGTTCACCTACGCCGCCGAGCAACTCACCCAGAACGACCTCAACAACCTCTTCCGTCGCTGATCAGTGCTCCAGGTAGGGGCGTTTGCGCTGATTCGTCGGCTCACGCACATCGCGCGGCATTCGAGGGGAACCGGCGGGCGTGAATTACGGCGAGTTCGATCGCGGGTAGAACCGACGAACAAGAGCCCCGCACTGCGTATCACCAGTGCCGGGCATTTTATTTGCGGCAGCGCGTTCCCAGGCACAGGGCGCGGAGAGCATCCGAATTCGGGCGAGGAACCTTGCCTGCCCTACGTCACTCGTAGTACTGTCCAGACACATGTCCATCATGTGTGTGGACAGATATCCCAGGAGGATTTTCATGACCCTGGTCAAGCCGCTGCGGGTTTCCGGAGGCGAGCACGAGCACGGGCATCTCGAGGAATTCCGCGTCGATCCACTGGCTTTGATGCGGCGGGTGCGGGCGGAATGCGGGGATGTCGGGGCATTCGATCTCGCGGGGCGGCATGTGATTCTGCTGTCCGGCGCCGAGGCCAATGAGTTCTTCTTCCGGTCGGGCGACGAGGATCTCGATCAGGCCGCCGCCTATCCGTTCATGAAGCCGATTTTCGGCGAGGGCGTGGTGTTCGACGCCAGTCCGGAGCGGCGCAAGGAGATGCTGCACAATCAGGCGCTGCGCGCCGAGCAAATGCGCGGACATGCGGCAACCATCGGGCGCGAGGTCGAGCGCATGCTGGCGAACTGGGGCGATGAGGGCCAGATCGACCTGCTCGACTTCTTCGCCGAGCTGACCATCTACACCTCATCGGCTTGCCTGATCGGCAAACGCTTCCGCGATGAACTCGACGACCGCTTCGCCCACCTCTACCACGATCTGGAGCGCGGCACCGACGCGCTGGCCTATGTGGACCCGTACGCGCCGATCGAAAGCTTCCGCCGTCGCGATGCCGCCCGCGCCGAACTGGTCGAATTGGTGCAGGGCATCATGGACGGCCGCGCCGTGAATCCGCCGGCGAACAAGGAAGATCGGGACATGCTCGACATCCTGATCTCGATCAAGGATGAGCAGGGGCAGCCGCGATTCAGCGCGAGCGAAATCACCGGAATGTTCATCTCGATGATGTTCGCGGGCCATCACACCACCTCTGGCACCGCGGCCTGGACGGTTATCGAATTGCTGAGGCATCCTGCGGAATTGCGTCGGGTGGTCGATGAACTCGACGAGCTGTATGCCGACGGTTCCGATATCAGTTTCGGTGCGCTGCGCCAGATTCCGAATCTGGAGGCAGTGCTGAAGGAGACCTTGCGGCTGCATCCACCGCTGATCATTCTGATGCGGGTGGCGCAGGGTGAATTCGAGGTGTGCGGTCATCGCATCGCACCCGGCGATCTCGTGGCGGCGACTCCGGCCATCTCCAACCGGATTCCAGAGGACTTCCCGAATCCGGATCTCTTCGACCCTAAACGCTATATCGATCCGAATCAGGCGGATATCGTCAACCGCTGGACCTGGATTCCCTTCGGTGCGGGCCGTCACCGCTGTGTCGGTGCGGCCTTCGCGCTCATGCAGCTCAAAGCGATTTTCTCGATACTGCTGCGGGACTGGGAATTCGAGATGGCACAACCGTCCGACAGCTACCGCAACGACCACAGCAAGATGGTGGTGCAGCTGCAACAGCCGTGTGCGGTCCGCTACCGCAGGCGGCGAAAGGCATAGGCGAACACCCAGTTACGGGAGCGTGCGCGGGAAGATTCTGTGCCCCATGGACTTGGCGAATTCGCTTGTAATGTGAAGACATGATCACGCTCAAGAAGGAAGATGGTGCCGCGGATCTCAACGGCATCACCAAGCTGACGGTCGGGGTGAGTTGGGACCCGTCGGGGGGCACCAGCGGCGGCGCGCTCGGAATGCTGCGCCGCAAGCGCGGTGTGGATCTGGATCTGATCGCCATCCTCATGCAAGGCGCCGAGCCGGTGCGTTTCGCCGGTCTGGACTCGCTCGACCCGCTGGGCAACGGTTCGGTCCAGCACACCGGCGACGAACAGACCGGCGCCGCCTCCGGAGACGACGAATCGGTGCATGTCACCTTCGCGAATGTGCCCGAGGCCATCGACGCGATCATTTTCGTGGCCGCGGCTTTCAAGAAGGGCTCATCGTTCGAGAAGGCCAACAACATCTCGTTCAAGATCTACGACGCGTCCGGCGGCGGTACCGAGCAGGTGGCCGATATCTGGCCGTCGCTGCTCGGCACGGACAACGCCAATGCGGTGGCCAAGGCGTTCCGCAACGGCGGAAGTTGGCAGCTCGAGGTGCTCAACCGCAAGGGCAAGATCAAGCAGGGCGATAAGCAGGCCCTACTGCACTTCGCCATGGCGTGAGCATGCGCGCCGGAGCTCTGGCGAGGAGCTCCGGCCGCTGCTGGTGCTACAGAACGGCTTCGACGGCCGAAACGACCGCGGCGTCGTCGGGTGTGGTGCTCGGCCGGAACCGGCCGACCACCGCACCTTCGCGATCGATCAGGAATTTCTCGAAGTTCCACTGGATATCACCGGCAGTGCCCTCGCCATCCGCGGTCTCTACCAGTGCCTGGTAGAGCGGATGCCGGTCCTCGCCGTTGACATCGGTCTTCTCCAGCAGCGGAAAGTCGACGCCATAGGTGGTCGAGCAGAATTCCGCGATTTCCTCGGCGGTACCCGGCTCCTGGCCCATGAACTGGTTGCACGGCACCCCGACCACGCTGAAACCGCGTTCGCCGTAAATTTTCTGAAGTTCGACGAGCCCGGTGTACTGCGGTGTCAGCCCACACTTAGAGGCCACATTGACCAGCAGTACCGCCTTGTCTCCGACCAATTCGCCCAGTGTTGCCGGGGCGCCGGAGAGGGTACGTAGGGGAATGTTGCGGATATTCATTCGTATCGCACCTGCCAGTTCTTGATTCCGTTGATCCACCCCGATCGCAACCGTACCGGATCGGCGACCTGGCTGATCTCGGGCATCTCATCGGCGATCGCATTGAACATCAGGTCGATCTCCAGTCGCGCCAGATTCGCCCCGACGCAATAATGCGCACCGGTGCCGCCGAATCCGACGTGCGGATTCGGATCGCGCAATACGTCGAAGGTGAACGGATTTTCGAAGGCGTCCTCGTCGAAGTTGGCCGAACTGTAGAAGATTCCCAACCGTTGGCCCTGCTTGATCTGCTGTCCGCCGAGTTCGGTGTCCTGGGCGGCGGTGCGCTGGAAGGCATTCACCGGGGTCGCCCAGCGCACGATCTCATCGGGTGCGGTGCGCGGCCGCTGCGCCCGGTACAGCTCCCACTGCTGCGGATGGTCCACGAAGGCCTTCATGCCGTGGGTGATGGCATTGCGGGTGGTCTCATTGCCCGCGATGGCGAGCAGGATGACGAAGAAGCCGAATTCGTCCGAACCGAGTCCTTCGCCGTCGACATCGGCATGCACCAATTGGCTGACGATATCGTCGACCGGACAGGCGCGCCGCTCTTCGGCCATGTTCCAGGCATAGCCGAGGATTTCGGCGAAGGCGGTGGTGGCGTCGCCGTATTCCGGATCGTCGTAGTTCAGCGTCTGGTTGGACCATTCGAACAGCTTGTGGCGGTCGTCATTCGGTACGCCGAGCAGTTCCGCGATGGCCTGCAGCGGCAGTTCGCAGGCCACCTGCTGGACGAAATCGCCGCCGCCGCTTCGCTTGGCCTCGTGCACGATTCGCGCCGCGCGTTCGGCGAGCGTGGCGCGCAGGCCCTCCACCGCACGCGGGGTGAAGCCCTTGGAGACGATCCGGCGGATCTTGGCATGCTTGGGCGCATCCATATTGACCAGCAGCGCACCGGTGAGTTCGATCTGCTCCGGAGTGACATCGTCGGGCAGCCGGATGATCGCGCCCTTCTGTGCCGAGGAGTAGATTTCCGGGCTGCGCGAAATCTCCTTCACGTCTTCGTGTTTGCTGACCACCCAGTAGCCGCCGTCACGAAAGCCGCCCGAGGTCGCATCCGGCTGCGCGCACCACCACACCGGCGCCGTGCGGCGCAGGGTTGCGAATTCCTCGACCGGCATGCGGTTTTCCCACAGCCCCGGGTCGGTGAAATCGAAGCCTGCCGGGAACGCGGGCGCTGCCATAGCTACCTCCTGGGGTGAAAAGTGTTTCAGCGCAGCCTGAGTCGGCGCATGAGTCGTAGCGTCGTCAGCGTCGTCTTCAGTTGCTTCTCGTAGGGCAGGCCCGCGCGGGCCGCCATGACCTGGCGCTTCTGCACGCCGATATTCACGGTGTCGGTGTATTTGAGCAGGCCCTGATCGCCATGCCTGGTGCCGACGCCGGATTGTTTGACGCCGCCGGACGGGGTGCCCTTGGCGGCGTAGGTGGTCACGAAGCCGTCGTTGATATTGATATTCCCGGCCTCGAGCTGCGCGCCGATGCGGTTGGCGCGGGCCAGGTCTCGGCTCCAGACGCTGGCATTCAAACCGTAGGTGGTGTCGTTGGCGAGCCGGATGGCCTCCTGCTCGTCGGTGAACCGGTAGACGCTCACCACCGGACCGAAGGTTTCCGCGGTCGCGTGCGTCATCTCCGGGGTGACATCGGTCAGCACGGTGGGTTCATAGAATGCCGGGCCGATATCCGCTCGCGCTTTGCCACCGGTCAGTACTGTCGCGCCCTTCGCCCGGGCGTCCTCGACATGCGCCGCGACTCGCTCCATATGTTGCACCGATACCAACGAACCGAATTCTGGTGTGAAGTCGTAAGCCGCGCCGATCTCGGCGTTCAATTCCTCCGCGGCTGTGACCAATCGGCGCACGAACTCGTCATACAACTTGTCCTGCACATAGATCCGCTCGATGTGCATACATGCCTGGCCGGAATTCGCGAAGACCGCGAATGACGCACCGGGAATCACCTCGTCGAGATTCGCGTCGTCCAGCACGATCATCGGGTTCTTGCCGCCGAGTTCGAGGCTGCAGCCGATCAGATTGCGGCCCGCGCCTTCGCCGACCACCCGTCCGGTCGCGGTGGAGCCGGTGAACATGACGAAGTCGGCATTGTCGATCAAGGCCGGCCCCACATCGGGACCCTCACCGCAGACGACCTGGAACAGCCCCTTCGGCAGACCCGCCCGATACAGCAGCTCCACCCCGAATAGCGCGCACAGCGCGGTCTTGTTATCGGGCTTGAGTACGACGCCGTTGCCCGCCATCAGCGCGGGCATCGAATCCGACAGTGCGATGGCGAATGGGAAATTCCACGGCGCGATGACCGCGACGACGCCCTTGGGGCGGTGTTCCTCGGTCGAGGTGGTGATCAGTGGCACCGGGCCGCCGCGCCGCTTGGGCGCGAGCGCCCGGCGTGCGGTCTTCAGGTAGTGGCTGATGACCATCGGGACATCGCAGGATTCCTCGAAGGCCATGCGGCGGGTCTTACCGCAGCCGATCTGGATCAGGTCGGCAATGGTTTCGTATTCGGCGAGGATCAGGTCGTGTGCGCGTTGGAAGACCTCGAGGCGGCGCTGCAGCGGCCAGGCGGCCCACTCCTTCTGGGCCGCGCGTGCGGTCGCATAGGCGGCGGCGACGTCCTCGGGCGTCGATTGCGGTAGTTCGCCGACCACGGCGCCGGTGTAGACCTCGACCATCGAATACGCAGCGGCGGTGCCGGAGGCCGCGATCATTTCGGTGAGCCTGCCGATCAACGTTTCGGTGATCCGGGCGGGCAGCGCCGGTGCGGAATCCTTCTTTGCTTCGGTTGTATTCATCGGACCTTCTCCGTGCTGACGGCATATGCCCCCAAATTAGAACACGTTCTCATCACGACTGTCAGCGGCTTGATGGGGGATGACCTGGTCGAATGCATATTCAGTCCGCCTGATGATCCGGTGCGCGGCTCGCCGCGAACTCGCGTGCCCAGCGGTAGTCGGGCTTGCCGCTCGGGGCGCGCGTAACGACGTCGGCGAGCCAGATCTGCCTCGGCACCTTGTACCCCGCGAGGTGCTTGCGCACGTGGCGCTCCAGCGCGGCGAAATCCACCTCGGCACCCGCTACGGATATGACCGCGGCCACCTGCTGGCCCCAACGCTCGTGCGGTACCCCGATCACTACCGCGTCATAGACGGACTCATGCGCCTTGACCACACTCTCGACCTCTTCGACGAAGACCTTCTCGCCGCCGGTGTTGACGACCATATTGCCGCGCCCGATCAGTGTCACCGAGCCGTCCGGCTCGACCCTGGCGCGATCGTCGGTCACCACGATCCGGGCACCGTCGACCGTCTTGAACAGTCGCTCGGTCTTCTCCGGATCCTTGTAATAGCCGATCGGCACCGCGCCGGTCTTGGCCAGCCAGCCCTCGGCACCGGGTTCGACCGGTCGTCCCGCATCATCGACCACTATCGCGCCGCGCCCGCTCTGCACCCGCGGACCGCGGCCTGGATTGTCGTCCTTCTGCGCGATACCGATACCGCCGAAACCGGTTTCGGAGGAGCCGATGGAATCGGAGATGATCGTCGACGGAAACAATTCCAGCAGTGCGTTTTTCACCGGCTGCGACAGCAGCGCGGCACCGGAGCCGATGGCGACGAGCGAGGAGGCGTCGACCGGTGCGGCACGGTAGGCATCGATCAGTGGACGTGCCATGGCATCGCCGGTGATCACCATGATCTGTGGGCGGCGCTGTTCGACCACCTGCCACACTCGCCGCGCATCGAATTTGGGCTCGAAGATCACGGCATTGCCGGACCACAGGGCGGTGAAGGACGGCATCATGGCGGCGGCGTGGATGAGCGGCGGGAGCACGAACCAGGTGCTCGGTTCGCCCCGCGCGCCGACACGGGACTGTTGATATTCGTCGGAAACCGGTTCATTCGTGTAGAAGTCGATGCCGCCGCCGAGAACCCGCCACATATCCTCTTGCCGCCACATGACGCCCTTGGGTCGGCCGGTGGTGCCGCCGGTGTACATCATGAACAGGTCGTCGGGGCTGCGGTCTATGACGCGGCGGGTGGGGGAGCCGCTGAGCAGTGCCTGCTCGAACGAGGCGGACAGGTCTGCCGGGGCGATGGTGTCGGCGGGTGGCCGATCGACGATCAGCACCCGGATCGACGGCGTTTCGGCGAGTGCTTCCAGCGCCGTGTCTGTGTATTTCTCATGGCACACAAGCACTTCGAGATCCGCGTTGTCATAGAGGTAGCGCAGTTCTTCGACGCCGTAGCGGTAGTTGATATTGATCGGCACTGCCCGCGCCTTGAAACAGGCAATGAGGGTGGTCATGGTCTCGATGCCGTTGTGCATCTGGAAGCCCACGTGCGTACCGTGGCCGACGCCGATCGAGCCGAGATGATCGGCGAGCCGATTCGCGCGGGCCTCGAGTTCGGCGTAGGTGAGTGCGAGATCGCCCTCGATCAGCGCGGTGCGCTGCGGCATCGCGTCGACCGCGTGCTCGAAGAGGTCGGCGAAGTTGTGGGACATGGCAATTCACTCTCAGTGAATGACGGTGAGCGGTAGCGGGATGCCGCGGTCGGTGAAGGTGAAGGCGGCGCCGGTGCTGATCCGGGTAATGGCCACCTCGGTCGCCTCCTTGAACGGCGCTGCGGCGAGAGCTATCTCAGCGGTCCAGCCATGTTCGTCAGCGGCGGTGGACCTGACGCCGAACCGCGGGTTCACGCCGCGCACCATGGCTTCCAGTGGTGCGAGATGGTCGGGATCGGTCAGCGTTGGCCAGGTGCGGTCAGTGCTGGCATCGCTGTGCCACGGCACCCGCAGGTGCACCGCGTCGTCGGCGACGGATACGTCGAGTTTGCTGTACGGCAAGGGATTCCACGCCGGATGCAAACGCAATACCGCTGCCAACGCGGTTGGATCGTCACCGAGCCCGAGTGCGTTGCGAATCCGCTCGGAGGTTATTCCGGCGATGCCCGTGAATTGTTTGCGGCCGATATCTGTTGCGGTGTCGGCAGATCGAGCGCGCACAGCAGTCATGAAGCCGATGGTGAGCAGGTGGTGTTGCAGGCAGACCTCGTCGGCCATCCGCACCAACGCCGATTTGGAGAAGTCCGCGAAGCGCAGATCACTGAGCAGCGGACCCGCGTAATCGCTTTGGCCCGGATCGTCCTTATCGATCGGGGCCAACTCCAGCAATGCGGCTCGGGAATTGGCGACCACCTCGGCATTCGGCGGTGTGGGCGGTGGAATATGTGTCGGGTCGATGATGACGGTCCACGCGCACACCGGCTTTCGGTCCGCTGGCTGACGCGGCGGCCGGTGGATCGGCCGAACCTGGGCATGCGGATTGGTGGCGAGGGCGGTCGCATCGAAGGTCGGATCCTCGATGTCGTGGCACATGGAGACCACGAACTCCTCGCCGAGCGGCTCCACATCCGCCAGCGCGCCGCAGTGGTCCAGCCAGAACTCGCCGTGATCGCGATCCTCGACGCGGAACCGGAAGTCCATGAACTGCGGCGGCGCACCGATATCGAGTTGCAGACCTTTGAAGATCGTCGGCACGTCATCGCCGTCGAAATCGAGCGCGCGGCGCATGCGGCGGGTGTAGACCGGACTGGCCAGCTGCCACTCCTCGATGGCGACCGCCGCCATGCCCTCGCGCCCGAATGCGCCGATGGAGTGCGCCATTCCGGACCGGTCGATCAGATGACCGCACAGCAGCAGTTCGGGCACCAGCCTCGCCAGCTGGGCCCGCGACAATCGGTCGAAGCTCGATATCACCACAGTGGAACCGGTGCTTCGCCGATCCGATACCAGCCCGGCAGCGTCTTACCGGAGACCGAACGCTGGATGCGCTTGTGCATCCCCGCCGTCAGCGCATTGTTCTGGATCATCTCCACGAACAACTGCGAGACATTGCCGAAGTCGAAAAAGTCACGCTGCCAGGTCCATTGGTAGTTGCCGCCGTAGCGGAACCAGCTGCCGCCGATACCCTCCGGACTGTAGTTGCGGCCATCGGGTCGCTTGTTATCGCTGATCTGTTTCCAGAACCCGATGACATCGCCGCTGCGCTCATCGATGACGAACTGTTGGTACGGATAGGACCAGCCCTCCAGCCCCTCCATCTCCTGACCGAGGGCGAGTTCCCGGATCTCGGCCCGCCCGACCGCCATGAATTCCTGTGTCGGTCCGTAGTTCCAGCCGTAGGTCGCGTCCTCGGTGTACATCTCGGCGAGCGGTTTCCAATCGCCCTTTTCCTCGCAGCGCTGGTTCTCCAGCACCCAGCGCCGGACCATCTCGTCGAGTTCGGCGCGGTCGAAATCTGGCATTACCGTGTTCCTTTCGCGGGGTCGTCGTCCCGGATCGATAGCGCTTGGGTGGGGCAGTAGCGCACCGCGCGTTCGATATCGGCGCGGTCTTCGGGACCCGGTGTCGGGTCGAGGATTTCGACCTTGCCGCGCTTGGGCACGGTGAAGGCCGAGGGCGCTTCGTCCTGGCAGACGGCATGCCCCTGACACAGATCCAGATCGGCGATGATCCTCAAGGTCGGCTCCCGTCCTCGGCATTCGGTAATGGACGCAGCGGGGCCTCGGGCTGGACCTCGATCAGCACGAGATGTGCCCCGCGCGGTGCGCAGACCACGGCAATGACCGCAGCGGCCAGATCGCCGGCACGCAGCATGTACGGATGACGGGCGAAACCCCAGGTCTTCCAGTCCTCCAGCATCGGCCCGACTACCTCGGGCGTGGAGTTCATGCCCATGCCGGTCAACGTCGGACCCGGGCGCACGAGTGACGCGCGAACCCCGCTGCCCTCCAGCTCCATTCGCATCTGCTGGACCATTGCCTCGAGCCCGGCCTTAGCCGCGCTGTAGGCGCCGGTGCGCGGGCGCGGTTCCTCGGCGCAGTCGGAGCTGATCAAGACGAAATCACCGCGCTGCCTGCGCATCATCCCCGGCAGTACCCGGTGCACCAACCGGTGCGCACCGACCAGATGCACCTGTACCTGCTGCAGGAACCGTTCCGGTTCCATCTCGTGCACCAGCGAGAATTCGATATCGCCCGCACCGGAGACCAGGATTTCGGTGGGTCCGAGGGTGTCTTCGGCCATGGTGACGAATTCGTCGATGGATGCGGGGTCGGTGACATCGAGCTGATGGGCGAAGGCCTCGCCGCCGTTGGCGCGGATCTTGGCCGCCAGCGCCTCGCATTGATCCACCCGGCGTGCCCCGAGCGCGACGGGATGCCCGAGTTCGGCCAGCGCCTCGGCCGTCGCGGCGCCGATACCGGAGGACGCCCCGGCCACAATCGCCGGTCGACGCATCGGATTCGGTTCGAACCGTGGCATTATTTGGCCTCCACGATGATGGGCAGGTTGGCGAACCCGCGGACATTGCTCGAGTGCACGCGCTTGATCCCGGCGTGGACGACGTCGTAAGACCGCACGCGCGAGGTGAATTCGCGCAGCGCGACGGTGGCTTCCAACCGGGCGAGGTGTGCGCCCAGGCAGAAGTGCACGCCCGCACCGAAACTGGCCATTGCGGCCTTATCGGTGCGTTCGATGCGGTAGCTGTCGCCGTCGGTGAAGACCTCCGGGTCCCGATTGGCCGAACCGATCAGCAGCAGCACCTTCGCGCCCTTCGGGATGGTCCGGCCGTGCTGGTCGATATCCACCGCGGCACAGCGCGCGACCATCTGGCTGGAGGTGTCGTAGCGCAGCGTCTCCTCGACCCAGTCGGTGACAAGCTCGGGTTCCGCGACGACCTTGGCGTATTCGCCCGGATTGCGCGCACTCCAATACAGCGCATTGCCGAGGAGTTTGGTGGTGGTCTCGTTACCGGCCACCACCATCAGGAACATGAAGCCGATGATCTCCTCATCGGACAGGGAGTCTCCGTCGATTTCGGCATCCAGCAGCGCCGAGGTGAGATCCATTGTCGGAGCGCGTCTTCGCGCGGCGACCAGATCCGCGTAATAGGTGAGCAGCGTGATCGATGCCTGCGCGGCGGCCATCGGGACATCCAAAACGCCGTCCTCGCGGTGCAGCACCAGATCAGCCAACCTGCGGATCTCCGCACGGTCGGCCTCGGGCACGCCCATTAGTTCGGAGATGACATCCATCGGGAGTTTGCCAGCGACCTCGTCGATCCAGTCGAACTCGCCGGTCGCGAGTGCCGGTTCGAGGTAGGAGAGTGTCAGGGCCCTGATCCGGTCTTCCATCTCGGCCACCCGCTTGGGGGTGAAGCCCTTGTAGACGAGTCGGCGCATGCGCATGTGCCGCGGATCGTCCATGGCCAGGAACGACATCACTCGACTCGCGTGCGGGCCCCAGGCCGCCGGATCCAGCGAGACTCCGTTGGCGCTGGACAGGCGGACGCTGTCGCGGAAGGCCGCGGTCACATCCGCGTGCCGCGACAGCGCCCAGAAATCCAGATCGGCGTTGTGATAGAGCGGCGCCTCGGTGCGCAGCCGCTCATAGGTGGGGTAAGGGTCCTCGTGGAACGCGTAGTCGTAAGGGTCGAAGGTCAGGGGCTCCAGTGAGGCGGCCGTCATCGCGATAACCCGGAATTCGAGAACCGGTTCTCATCAATGACCGGTGCCGCGGCATTGATGGGAGACACATAGCTGGACATGTGTCTGGACGGTACCAGCGGCGCGCCGGAATCGACAGGGGTTTCCTGAACAATCTGTGTGGGGATGGGGCTCGGGCCGAACAATGGCTGGTAGTTCTTCTCGGGTGCCCTCGGGCTAGCTTGCGAGCGCAGTTCTGAAACGGGTTCTTGCGCATGGGAGCGAAGCGAGACTATATTCCGTACACCTGTCCAGACAGTATCGGAGCCTTTATGAATGCAGCATCGCGCAGCGATTCGGTGAGCGGCGGTGATCGGGCGACGGGTGGGCGCAGCATCCTGCCCGCCGACGGTTCGCGCCTGCTGATCGGCGGCAAACTGGTCACCGGTGGGGACGGCGTCTTCGCGACGGTGAACCCGGCGACCGAAGCCGTCATCGGTCAGGCCGCGAATGCGAACGGCGCGGATATGGACGCGGCCATCGCGGCCGCGCGCACCGCCTTCGACGATACGGACTGGTCGCGTGATCACCTCTTCCGCGCCCGCTGCCTCGAACAGTTGCACACCGCATTGCAGGCAAATGTGGACGAACTGCGCGAGATCACCGTCGCCGAGGCGGGCGCACCGACCATGCTGACCAGGGGGCCGCAACTCGAAGGCCCGGTCGCGGACCTGTCCTTTTCCGCATCGCTGGCCGAAACCTACAGCTGGGAAACCGATCTCGGCACCGCGACCCCCATGGGCATCAAAAGTCATCGGGTGCTGCGCCGGGAGGCGGTCGGCGTGGTGGGTGCCATTACGCCGTGGAACTTCCCGCACCAGATCAATTTCGCCAAACTGGGTCCCGCGCTCGCGGCCGGAAATACCGTGGTGCTCAAGCCCGCCCCGGATACCCCGTGGTGTGCGGCGGCCGTCGGCGCGATCATTGCCGAGCAGACCGATATTCCGCCCGGCGTCGTCAATATCGTGACCTCCACCGATCACGGTCTCGGCGCGCAGCTCACCACCGATCCGCGCGTCGACATGATCAGCTTCACCGGTTCGACCCAGACCGGTAGATCGGTAATGACGGGCGCGGCGACGACTTTGAAGAAGACCTTCCTCGAACTCGGCGGCAAATCGGCATTCATCGTGCTCGACGATGCGAATATCGCGGGAGCCTGTTCGGTGGCGGCGTTCTCGGTGGCCGTGCACGCGGGACAGGGATGTGCCCTCACGACCCGACTGCTGGTGCCGCGCGCGGCATACGACGAAGCCATCCAGGCCGCGGCCGCCACTCTGTCGAGCATTGTGCCCGGTGATCCGGCCGATGCGCGCACCGTCTGCGGACCGCTGATCTCCGAACGCCAGCGGGCCAGGGTGGAGCGGTATCTGGAGATCGCGCGCGCCGAAGGCGGCCGGATCGTAGTCGGCGGCGGCCGACCACCGGGCCGCGAGCGCGGGTACTTCATCGAACCCACCCTGATCGCGGATGTGCCGAATACCGCGACGGTCGCTCGCGAGGAAATCTTCGGCCCCGTGCTGGTGGTGATACCGCACGACGGGGACGACGATGCGATCCGGATCGCCAACGACTCACCGTACGGGCTCTCCGGCTCGGTATGGGGCACCGACCCGGACCGAATTCGGCACGTCACCAATGGCGTTCGGACCGGCACGATCGGCGTCAACGGCGGCATCTGGTACTCCGCCGACGCACCGTTCGGCGGCTACAAACAATCCGGCATCGGCCGGGAAATGGGCGTCGCCGGGTTCGAGGAATATCTGGAAACCAAGCTCGTCGCGACCGCCGGATAATTATTAGGAGCTGATTTCATGACTCGATTCCCGGGAAAGACCGCCATCGTCACCGGCGCCGCCCAAGGCATCGGCGCCACATACGCCAAGGCGCTGGCCAACGAAGGCGCCAATGTCGTTGTCGCCGATCTGAATGCCGAACGCGGTAAGGCCGTCGCGGCCGAGATCACCGCCGGCGGCGGCAGTGCCATCTTCGGCGAGGTCGATGTGGCCGATCCGGAATCGGCCACCGCCCTCGCCGAATTGACCGTCCGCGAATTCGGCGCGATCGACCATCTGGTGAACAATGCCGCCATCTACGGCGATATGAAACTCAACCTGCTGCTCAGCGTGCCATGGGACTACTACAAGAAGTTCATGAGCGTGAATATGGACGGCGCGCTGAATATGACTCGCGCGGTGTGGCAGCACATGGTCAAGGCGGGCGGCGGATCGATCGTCAACCAGTCCTCCACGGCCGCATGGACCTACTCCAGCTTCTACGGCCTGGCCAAGGTCGGTATCAACGGCCTGACCCAGCAACTCGCCTTCGAACTCGGCGGTTCCAACATCCGCATCAATGCCATCGCACCCGGCCCCATCGATACCGAAGCCACCAAAACCGTGACACCGAGCGTCATCGTCGACGATATGGTGAAACGGTTGCCGCTCAAGCGAATGGGAACACCGGATGATCTGGTCGGCGCCTGCCTGTATCTGCTCTCGGACGACGCGAGCTGGGTCACCGGGCAGATCTTCAATGTCGACGGCGGACAAGTGTTCCGGTCATGAGTGAGCGCAGCGAGCGAACTATCGGCACGGCTGGCGAATTGCCGGTCGGGTTCATCGGTTTGGGCAATATGGGCGCACCGATGGCCAAGAGTCTGCTGTCCTGGCCCGGCGGACTCACCGTCTGCGATATGCGCCCCGATGCGGTCGCGCCGCTGACCGAAGCCGGTGCGGCATCGGCGGTTTCGGCCGCCGAAATCGCCGAGAAGGCGGCCGTCATCTCGGTGACCGTTCTGGACGATGCGCAAGTGCGGGCCGTGGTCACCGGACCGGACGGGGTATTGCGAACGGCCGCCCCGGGCACCGTAATCGCCGTGCACTCCACCATCAGCGACCGGACCGCCGAACAGTTGGCGGGCGAATGTGCCGAATACGGCGTCGAATTGGTGGACGCACCGATCAGCGGTGGTGCGGCCGGGGCGACGCGCGGCAAGCTCGCGGTGATGGTCGGCGGCAGCGATACGGCGTTCGAGCGGGTGCGCGGACCGTTCGGCTGCTTCGCCGATCTGGTCGTGCACGCCGGACCGGTCGGCGCGGGCACCCGAATGAAGTTGGCGCGCAACCTCTTGCACTTCATCGCCTTCACCGCCGCCACCGAGGCGCAGCGGCTCGCCGAAGCCGCGGATTTGGATATCACCGTGCTGGGCAATGTCGTCCGGCACTCGGACGCCGTCACCGGCGGCCCCGGCGCGATCATGCTGCGCGACCGCACCGCGCCGATCGAACCGAATGATTTCTGGCTGCCGATCCTGAGCCATGTGCGTGATCTCGGCGAAAAGGATCTGAGCCTGGCCCTGGATCTCGGCGCGCGACTCGGCGTCGAACTGCCGCTGGCGGAACTGGCTCTCGACCGCCTCGGGCCCGGGCTCGGCGTGCCAAAGGAAAGGGAATCCAATGAGTGAAGCATCGCGTAGCGATTCGGTGGAGGGTGGCGGTCGGGTGACGGGTGGGCGTGCGAACGGATCAGCGGATTCCGTGCGTCAGCGCGGGCTGGCCAAGATGGCCGAGGTCTACGGCACCGAATTCCAGAACTACCCCAGCGACCATTTCGCCATGACGGCCGATCATCTCTTCGCCGAAATCTGGTCGCGTCCCGGACTCACCATCCGGGACCGGCGACTGATCCTGCTCGGCGCGCTCACCGCCCAGGGGGCGATGGATACGGCGGGTATCCAGATCGGCGCGGCCCTACGCAACGAGGAGCTGACCGAGGCGCAGCTGCACGAGATCGCGCTGTTCCTCTGCTATTACGTCGGCTGGCCAAGTGGCACCAAACTCGACCTGTTGGTGGGAACGATTGTCGCCCAACAGAAAAAGGCGGCGCGTAAGAAGTCCGAACAGGCAGGGGAGTCCGATTCGCCTGTGCTGTCCGAAGACGTGAGCAAGTGAGGAACGCGAAACATGTCTGATGCCGCAAAGATCCGGCCGCTGCGTGCCGACGCGATCGCCGCGTGGGATTTCGAGGCGGATGTCGTCGTCGCCGGATACGGCATCGCCGGTGTCTGCGCCGCTATCGAGGCCGCCCGTGCGGGTGCCGACGTGCTGATCCTGGAACGCACCGGCGGCTGGGGCGGCGCGGCGGCCATGGCGGGCGGATTCATCTACCTCGGTGGTGGCACGCCCTTGCAGCAGGCGCTCGGGTTCGAGGACACACCGGAGAATATGGAGACATTCCTGCAGGCCGCGCTGGGGCCGGGACAGGATCGGGCGAAGATCGCGGACTACTGCCACAACAGCGTCGAGCACTACAACTGGCTGATCTCCTGCGGTGTCCCGTTCAAGGAGGAGTTCTGGGGTGAGCCCGGCTGGGAGCCGCCGCACGACGAAGGTCTGATGTACTCCGGCGGCGAGAATGCCGCGCCGTTCAATGCGATCGCGAAACCCGCTCCGCGCGGCCATGTTCCGCAGATGGCGGATAAGAAGATCGGTGCCAAGAGCGGCGGCTACATGCTGATGAAGCCGCTCGCCGACACCGCCGAAAGTCTCGGTGTCGGTGTCGAATACGACATCAGGATCCGGCGGCTGGTGATCGACGAGAGCGATCGGGTGGTCGGCGTCATCGCGACGCGCTTCGGCAAGGAGGTCGCGGTCCGCGCCGAACGCGGGGTCGTGCTCGCCACCGGCAGTTTCGCCTACCACCAGCAGATGATCGAAGGCTATGCGCCGCGGCTGATCGGGCGGCCCGCCGCCGCCATCGAGGAGCACGACGGCATCGGCATCCTGGTCGCGCAGGCGCTGGGTGCGGAGTTGGCCCATATGGATGCCACCGAGGTGGCGTTCTTCGGTGATCCGCAGCTGTTGGCGCGCGGCATCCTGGTCAACGGGCGCGGTCAGCGCTATATCCCGGAGGACACCTATCCGGGGCGGATCGGGCAGGCGACGCTGATCCAGCAGGAGAATCAGGCATTTCTGGTCATCGATGAGCAGTCGCTCGAGGCGGCGCTGGCCACGGTGACATCCACGCCGTTCTTTCGGCAGCCGCCGACCTGGGCGGCCGAGACGGTCGCGGAGCTGGAGTCCGATATGGGTCTGCCGGAGCGCGCGTTGCAGGGCACCGTCGATTGCTACAACTTGCACGCCGCCGACGGCAAGGATCCGTTGCTCGGGAAGAAGCCCCAGTGGGTCAAGCCGATCGGCACCCCGGTCGCGGCGTTCGATATGCGGGGATTCACGGCGGGTTTCACCCTCGGCGGGCTGCGCACCGATCTGGATTCGCGGGTGCTGCACGTCTCCGGGGAACCGATTCCCGGTCTGTTCGCCGCGGGCCGCTGCACCTCCGGACTCTGTGCCGGCGGCTATGTCAGCGGTGCGTCCCTCGGTGACGGCAGCTTCTATGGCCGACGCGCCGGTCGTGCCGCCGCAAAGTAGGATCTAGACACATGTCCGAAGGTGAGTCCATCATCCTGGAGGCGACCCGGCGTCGCCTCACCGAGAAGCAGGCCGACACCGTCGACAAGCTGACCAGGGCCGCAGTGGAAGTGCTTGCGCGCGAAGGCTTCGCGGGGATGACCATCCGCATGGTCGCCGCAGCGGCCGGTGTCGGCACCGCCACGGCGTATACCTACTTCTCCTCTAAGGAACACCTCGTCGCCGAGATCTTCTGGCGTCGCCTGTTCGCCAGTTCGGCTCCCGTCAGCGAGGATCCGGACCCCACGGTCCGGGTCGTCGCCGAGCTGCGCAATATCGCCATGCTCGTCGCCGATGAGCAGGAACTCTCGGGCGCGGTGACCAGTGCCCTACTCGGCCGCGATCCCGATGTGGCCCATCTCCGCGCGCGGATCGGGATGGAGATCCGCAAACGACTGGTGCGCGCTCTCGGTCCCGACGCCGACCAGGACGTAGTCGAATCCCTGGAACTCCTCTACGCGGGCGCGCTCGTCCGCGCGGGTATGGGCTACGCCTCCTACTCCGAAATCGCCGACCGCATCGAGAAGTCGGCGCTGCTGATCCTGAAGTAGGGCGCTTACCTGTGAGGTAATCGACTTCATTATCCGGGCTCGCAATGATGGTGGGGCACCTCATGATTGGAGAAACCGATGCCCTACTTCGAATCGCACGACGGCACCGCACTGCACTACCAGGACTGGGGGTCCGGGCAGCCGGTGCTTTTCCTGGCCGGTGGCTGGTTGAGCAGCACCTCGTGGGAGTTGCAGATGCTGCCGCTGTCCAAGCAGGGGCTGCGGTGCCTGTCCTACGACCGGCGTGGACACGGCAAGTCGGACTGGGTCGGGCACGGCTACGACTACGACACGCTGGCCGCGGATCTGGCGGCATTCCTGGAACACCTCGATTTGCGCGAGGTCACCGTGGTCGCACATTCGATGGCGGGCGGTGAGATCGTCCGATACCTGACCCGGTACGGCAGCGAACGGATCAGCCGGGTCGCGCTGGTCTCGGTGACAATGCCGTATTTCGCGCAGGCCGAGGACAATCCGAACGGCGTGCCGAAGGCGGTTTTCGATGCGGTTGGTGCGGCGCGCGCCGCGGACCGGCCGCTGTGGATGGAGCAGAACGCGCAGGCATTCTTCGCGACACATTTGGGCAACCAGGTGTCCTCGGCGCGGATCGCCTGGATGGTCCAGAAGTGCATGGACTGTTCACTTCTGGCGGCGGACGAGATCATGAATACGATCTACCACGCCGACTTCCGCGACGAGTTGCGCGCACTCACCGTGCCCACGCTGGTCATCCACGGTGACGCCGACGCTTCGGCCCCCATCGACCTCTGCGGTCGGGTGATCAAGGACCTGATTCCCGGCAACACCTACAAGGAATACCCGGCTACCGGCCACGGCATCATGATCTCGCACGCCGCGCAACTCAATGCCGACATCCTCGATTTCGTCAAGGCATGATGCTCGATGCGGTAGCGGCGGATTCTTGTCGTACCCCGCCGCTACCGTGAGCCCATGGGATTCGCGCTCTCGCTCACGGTGTCGCCCGAGGATATCGATGGCAACGGGCATATGAACCAGGCCGTTTATCTGCAATACGCGGAACGAGCGCGGTGGGCCTGCCTGCGGGAGGGCGGCTTATCCCAGGAGAAGCTGCTGGAGGCCGGAGTCGGGCCGATCTCGCTGCAGGTGACGCTCCAATTCAAACAGGAACTGTTCGTGGGCGACGAAGTCACTGTCACTTGCGATTTCGCCTGGGATGGCAAGACCCACCGGACCATTCAGGAGATCCGCAAGGCGGACGGCACGATCTCCGCCGAGATCGTCGGCGTGGGCGGTCTACTCGATCTCACCGAACGGCGCTTGGTGCCGGACGGCGCGCGCTACTTCCGCGACCTCGCGCAGGATCCCACGGTCTTCGGTCTGGGCCGGTCGGAGTAGTTCTAAGGGTTCATTGAGACCTCGAGAGTTGGGGGACGTCCCTGATGGCGCGGGCGCGCGATACCGGACAGACTGGATCCCATGACTTCGCACGCCCTAGGTGCCGACCTCGAGAATTCGGCAGCCGCCACTACTGTGGCGGCCCGCGCCATCGACCTGGTGAAGGTCTATGGACACGGAGATACGCAGGTCAGGGCACTGGATGGGGTATCGGCAGAGTTCGTGAAGGGGGAGTTCACCGCGATCATGGGGCCCTCCGGATCGGGCAAATCGACCCTGATGCACTGCCTGGCCGGCCTGGACAGTGCCAGCACCGGAACCGTGCGGATCGGTGATACCGATCTCGCCGAGCTTTCCGATAAGCAGATGACCAGGCTGCGCCGCGATCGCATCGGCTTCGTCTTCCAGGCGTTCAACCTGGTGCCGACGCTGACCGCGCAAGAGAACATCACCTTGCCGCTGGATATCGCGGGCCGCAAGCCTGACCAGGACTGGCTGGATACGGTCATCAAGCGGCTCGGGCTCACCGATCGACTCACACACCGGCCCAGCGAACTGTCCGGCGGGCAGCAGCAGCGCGTGGCCTGTGCGCGGGCGCTGGCAGGGAAGCCGGAGATCATCTTCGGTGACGAGCCGACCGGCAATCTCGACTCGCGCGCCTCGGAGGAGGTGCTCTCGATCCTGCGCGCGGCGGTGGACGAATTCGGGCAGACCGTCGTCATCGTCACCCATGAGCCGCATGCGGCGGGATATGCCGACCGGGTGGTGTTCCTCGCCGACGGTCGCATTGTCGACGAGTTGCGTGATCCGACCGCCGAATCGGTGCTCGACAAGATGAAGTCGCTGGAGCAGGTGTAGTGAGCGAGCGTCAGCGAGTGAACCAGAGACACAGCGCGCCTTCGCGCACGACGGAGCCGAGGGTCAGCGAGGCGCAGTCGTGAGCGAGCGTCAGCGAGTGAACCAAAGACACAGCGCGCCTTCGCGCACGACGGAGCCGAGCGTCAGCGAGGCGCAGTCGTGAGCGGCAAACCGATGCGCAAGGTGGTCTTGCGCAATCTCGCCGCGCACAAGGTGCGCCTGGCATTGACCCTGCTATCGGTGGTGCTCGGAACCGCATTCATCGCTGGCTCATTCGTCTTCACCGACACGTTGCAGCGCACCTTCGACGGAATCTTCGCCAATCAGGCCAAGGGCGTCGATGTTCGAGTGAGTCCGCAAAAGCAACAGGCACAGGGCATCCCGCTCAGCATGGTCGATCAGATCTCGAAGATGGACGGGGTGCGGGCGGTCGCGCCGAGCGTCAACGGACCGTTGGTGCTGCTGTATCCGGATGGCAAAAAGGCCGTACAGACCGGTGGCGCACCGACTTTCGGTCAGTCCTATATTCCGCCGGATAAGGCGGTCGCCGAACCGGATAAGTTCGTTCACGGCGTTCCGCCCGCGCACGAGGGCGAAATCGCGCTCAATACCGGCGGTGCCGAACGCGCGGGTCTGCATGTCGGTGACAAGACCAAAGTGCTGGTTCCCTCACACGGTAACCCGATCGACGTCACCCTCACCGGAGTCTACGAAGTCCCTTCGGACACCGGCGGATTCATCGGCGTGCTGTTCGACGACACGCAGGCCCGCCAGCTGTTCACCGACGGTTCGCATGTCGCCTATGTCGATATCGCGGCCGCCGCCGGTACGCCCGGCGACGAACTGCGCGACAGCATCGCGAACGTACTGGTGGATTACAAGGTGCAGAACGGCGATCAGGTGCGCGCCGATCTGAAGAAGGAAGTCTCCAACGCGCTCAACTTCATCAATTACTTCCTGCTCGCCTTCGGTGCGATCGCACTGATCGTCGGCACCTTCATCATCTACAACACCTTCTCGATGATCGTGGCCCAGCGGCTGCGTGAGCTGGCGCTACTGCGCGCGGTCGGCGCGAGTCGACAACAGGTTGGCCGATCCGTGGTCACGGAGGCACTGGTCATCGGATTGATCGGCAGCACAATCGGTTTGGCGTGCGGCATCGGTCTGGCCTTCGGGCTTTCGGCACTGCTCAACGCATTCGATCTCGGCCTGCCGACCGGATCGCTGACGGTGCTGCCGCGCACGGCGATCGTAGGGCTGCTCGTCGGGCTGCTGGTGACGGTGGTCAGCGCCTATGCGCCCGCGCGTCGCGCCGCCAAGATTCCGCCGGTGGAGGCCATGCGCGAGGAGTTCGCCTCGACCGGTGAATCGCTGCGGCTGCGGACCGGAATCGGTATTGCGCTGGCCGTCGCGGGTGTGGTGCTCGTGGTGCTCGGTGCGCAGAAGACCGGCGGCCATGCCGCATTGACGGTCGGGATCGGCGCACTCGGCCTGATCTTCGCGGTACTGCTGGCCGCACCCGCATTGTCGCGGCCGGTGGTGGGCGGTCTCGGGGTGCTGCTGCGGCCGTTCGGTCCTATTGGTCGGATGTCGCGCAATAATGCCGCGCGCAACCCACGGCGCACTGCCGCAACGGCTTTCGCGCTCACCCTCGGTCTGATGCTGGTGACCGCGATCGGCATGCTCGGCGCATCTGCGAAGGCCAGCGTGACCGTGCTCGTCGACAAGGGTGTGAAGGCCGACTACGTGCTGGCCGGACCGCAGCTGATCGGTGTGCCGCTCGGCGCGGGTGACGCGGTGCGCAAATCGGTGCCCGGGGTGGCGGATGTGGTCGGCTTGCGCGGTGTCACGTTCAAGGTGGGCGATGAGCAGCTGACCGGCACCGAATTCGACGGCTCGCCCGACAGCGTCCTCAACTACGACATGATCGAGGGCACCAACACGCTGGGTGACCGCGATGTCATGGTGTCGGAGAACGAGGCCGACAAGCGCGGCTGGAAGGTCGGCGATCAGGTCACCGTGACGAGCCTCGGGTTCAAGAAGATTCCGGTCAAGGTGGTCGGCATCTACAAGAAGACGCCGTTGCTCGGCCCCTTGGTGGTGTCGCCGGTCATGTACGACGAGGTGATGCCGGTCAACTTCCGGACCAACCTGTTCATGTTCGTCAAGGCCGAGCCCGGTGCCGACCTCACCCGGATGCGTACCGATCTGGAGAATGCGACCGAGCAGTTCGTCGTGGTCCAGGTGCAGGACCGCGAGGAGTTCAAGGGTGCGCAGGGCAAGCAGATCAATACGCTGCTCGCCATCCTGTACGGACTGCTCGCGCTCGCGGTGGTGATCGCGATTCTCGGCATCGTCAATACTCTGGCGCTGTCGGTGGTGGAACGCCGTCGAGAGATCGGCATGCTGCGCGCGGTCGGCATGCAACGGGCGCAGGTGCGCCGAACCATCTATCTGGAATCCATGCTGATAGCGGTATTCGGTGCGATCGTCGGGATGCTGCTCGGTCTCGGCCTCGGTGTCGGCTTCCTGCGAACCCTGCGTGACCTGGGCATCGATGAGATCGCCATCCCGTGGAACCAACTGGTGCTGGTGCTCATCAGCTCGGCCGTGGTCGGTGTGCTGGCCGCGCTGTGGCCAGGTATCCGTGCCGCCCGTACGCCACCGCTGGCGGCTATCGCGGATCTGTAGGTCCTAGCCAGGGAACCTCGGGTGCGGGCATCCGTCCGCCCTCGTGCGCGGCCAGTTCGATGGCGGTGGCGAGGGCGGTCGAGGTCTCCG
Source organism: Nocardia sp. NPDC050412 (assembly GCF_044458825.1). Taxonomy (NCBI): domain Bacteria; kingdom Bacillati; phylum Actinomycetota; class Actinomycetes; order Mycobacteriales; family Nocardiaceae; genus Nocardia; species Nocardia sp. NPDC050412. The sequence continues at coordinate 73,185 of NZ_JBITIJ010000006.1, read as the reverse complement.
CGTGGTTGTTGTGCCGGGTGAATTCGGTGCGGGCCAGGTCGAGTGCGGAACCGAGGTCAGCGCCTCGGGACAGACCCGCGATTATCGCGGCTAGGACCTCGAAATGCGTCGGCTTGTCGTATTCGCTCATCCGACCCGGCAATGGTGCCCCGCAGGCAGTCGGCCGCTCGGATTGCCCTGGGTGAGCGCCGCTGTGTCACAGCCGAATTCGAAGATCTGTCGGATGGTCCTCCGGCGGTCGAGACCGCAGGGTGCCGCGCGGACGACGGCCGCGCAGCCCTTGGAGTCATTGATGGGTGCGGTCCGGGTGCCGAGCGGGCCCGGTTCTCGCCGCTCGGCCGCTCGCCGTAGGGCGGAGATCGGGGCGTGGGTGTTGCCGCGATGGCTCATGAGTTCCTGCGACAGGATGCTCTGCGGTGCGTAGGGCTGGCGCGGGATGGTGTGCCGCGTACACCGCGCCCATGCCACCGCGGCCCAGTTCCCGTTCGATTACGTTCTCCGCGAATACATCACCACGGCGCAGCGAGCGGGCCCCTCCAACGCGTCGAGATCGCCGAGCAGCCTATCGGAGATGTGTCTGTCCGGTCACAGTGTGCTGAGTCTGGCTAACGAGTAATGCTACGGTAAGCGGAGGTAGTTACTCCGTTTAACATGTGGGGTTGGATGGGGAAGGAGGCCGCTGGCAATGGTGGCAGTGGGTCTCGGTGGTCCGAACGTGGATTTTTCGCCCGCGTTCGGCGGCATCGCCGAGAAGATGGGGGCGGCGGTGCACGGCCGCGGCGGCGAGGCGGTTCGACAGCTCGCATTGATCACCGTGCTTTATCTGGCCTATCGGGTGGGGCGGATGTTCACCGCCGACGACACCGTGCACGCGCTCGGCAATGCCAGGGCCATGCTCGGGCTCGAGGATAAGCTCGGGCTGCCGGAGGAGACCACAGTGCAGGCGGTATTCCTGCACCGGGATTCTCTCGCGGTACCGGCCAATTTCTATTACGCCACCGCACATTTCACGGTGGCGGTCGCGGTGCTGTTGTGGCTGTGGGCCTTCCGGCCGGAGCACTACCGCTGGACCCGCAACCTGATGGTGGCATTGACCGGGGCCGCGCTCATGGTGCATGTACTGATACCGCTCGCACCGCCGCGCATGCTGCCCGACTACGGTTTCGTCGACCTCGCCGCAGTCCACGGCCAATCCGTCTATGGCTCACCGGATTCCGGCGGACTCTCGAACCAGTTCGCGGCCATGCCCTCGCTGCATGTGGGGTGGGCCCTGCTGCTGGCCTTCGCCATGGTCGCGGCGACCGGTAGTTCCTGGCGGTGGCTGGCATTGGCGCATCCGGTGCTCACCACCGTCGTCGTGGTCGGGACCGGCAATCACTACTGGCTCGACGCGATCGTCGCGGTGGTGCTGCTCGGGTTGGCGGCGCTGCTGCATCCGCTGGTGGTGCCCGCCTCGGCTACGGCGTGGGGCGCCATGGGGCCGGTGGGTCCGCAGCCGGTGCCGACGCGCTGAATCAGCTGGTTCCGGCATTTCGGTTGGCCCAGGCTTGGACATCGCCGCGGTCCAGGGCCAGCGCGAGCAGGTCGGGGAACTTGTCGGGGGTGCAGGCGAAGGCCGGTACGCCGAGGGCGGCCAGAGCGGCGGCATTGTCGTGGTCGAAGGCGGGAGCGCCGTCGTCGGAGAGGGCGAGCAGCACTACCACCTGCACTCCGGATTCCCGCATGGCGTTGACGCGGCGCAGCATCTCTTCACGGATACCGCCCTCGTAGAGATCGGAGATGAGGACGAACAGAGTGTCGGCCGGGCGGGTAATGAGCGACTGGGAGTAGGCGAGGGCGCGATTGATATCGGTGCCGCCGCCGAGTTGGGTGCCGAAGAGCACCTCGACCGGATCGGTGAGTTGTTCGGTCAGGTCGACGACCTCGGTATCGAAAACGACCAGAGATGTTTTCAGCGAGCGCATGGAGGCCAGGACCGCGCCGAAGACGGAGGCGTAGACCACACTCGAGGCCATCGAGCCGGATTGATCGATCGCGAGGACTACGTCCCGGCGCACCGCCTGCGCCTTGCGGCCGTAGCCGACCAGGCGTTCGGGCACCACGGTCCGATGTTCGGGGAGGTAGTTGGCCAGGTTCTTGCGGATGGTGCGGTCCCAGTCGATATCGCGCAGCCGAGGTCGGGTGACGCGGGCGGCGCGATTCAGTGCGCCGGAGACCGCGGCGACGGTGTGCGCGGCAACGCGCTGTTCGATTTCGCGGACCACCTTCTCGACCACCATTCGCGCTGTCGCCTTGGTGGTTTCGGGCATCACCCGATTAAGGCTCAGCAGGGTTCCGACCAGGTGCACGTCGGGTTCCACCGCTTCGAGGAGTTCCGGTTCCAGCAGGAGCTGGGTCAGATTGAGGCGATCCACGGCATCGCGCTGCATGACCTCGACAACGGTGGACGGGAAGTAGGTGCGGATATCGCCGAGCCAGCGGGCCACCTTCGGTGCGGAGCCGCCCAGTCCGGCGGAGCGTTTACCGGAGGTCTGATCATCGGTGTTGTAGAGCGCTCCGAGGGCTCGATCCATCGCCTCGTCGTCCGCGGCACCCAAGCCGCCCAGGGGTTGTTCGGCGGCGGTGCCGAGCACCAGACGCCAACGCCTGGACTGCGTTTCATCGATCGCGTTCATCCGGTCACTCCGAGGAGGTAGGTGACGGCAGGATGCCGCCACATCGTGGTTCGGGATTGATCGAGAGGCCCGAGCGCGGTGCCGAAGGAGCATGTCGGACTCATACCGGTACTCCCAGGATGTCCGCGACTGTGCGCATAGCGACGATCCCGCGTTCGACATCGAACGTCGTGTCCTCGCCGGTACGCGATGCGCCGGAGCCGGTGTCGCGCACCGCCTGGCCGATGGCGCGGCGCTCCCCGGATTCGAACGCGCCGAACGTGCGGCGCAGTAACGGCAGGATCTCGACGAACATATCGTCGCCGAGACCGCGCAGCCAATCGTCGATGAGCCGCAACAACTCTCGGTCGTGGACCAGCAGTAGCCCGCGACCGCCGAGGAACCCGTCGATCCAGGCCGCCTTGCCGGCGGCCGTATTGCCGATCGACAGTGCGGCCGAAAGCCTACGCGCGGACTCGGTTTCGTCGATGCGTCCGGCATCGGCGAGCAATCGGACGGCGCGGCCGACGAGGGCGCCGTGCACATCGTCACGGTCGGCCACGCGGTGCAGGGCGGCGAGCCATTCGCCGGTTGCCCAGTCGTTGTCGCGGGTGTGGATGGCGGTGTGCGCGGCATCGAGTTGAGTGCGCAGATGTTCGGCGGCGTCGGTATCGAGGCCGGTCACCGCGCCGGGCAGGCCCGCGCAGATTCGCACGAGCAGACCGTCCGCGACGTGGGCGAGTGCCTCGGTATCGGTGCCGCGGACGTCGCCGTAGCGCAGTGTGCGGGTCAGGCCGGGAAGGGCGGCGAGCAGGTGGGTTACGTCGTGGTCGAGTGCCGCCGCCGATTCCAGGCGGGTGATCAGACCGTCGGTGGCATCGCCGAGGTCGGCGAGCAGCGCGATCTCGAGCGCGTCGGTGAGATCGCCGACGGTACTGCCCTCGCGGCCAGCGGTATCGAGGATCTTGGCCTGCGCCGCGGTGCGGATGGTGGTGCCCCAGCGGGAGGCCTCGATAATCGAGACGGCGAATTCGGGTCGCCACCGCAGCGTCCAGGATTCGCGGAAGGTGCCGGTGCTGCGCACTTCGCCGGTTGTCGGTGTGCCCCAGTCGATTCCGAGCACGCGCAGCCGGTGCAGCAGTCGCGAACGCTCGACTTCGCGCTCCTTGCGCAGGTCGAGATCGAGGCTGCGGGACAGGGCTTCCTGCTTGAGCCGCAGTGTGCGGATCCGGGCACGCAGATCGGCATCCAGCGGGACTGTCGGCGTGCCATCGGGAACAGCGCCGAGCGCCTCACCGACCACCAGTTCGGAAGCGACGAGCCGCAGCATCGACTCATCACCGGCGCACATCACCGACCGCACTGCCTCGGTGACCTCCGACAGTCCGGCCAGTGGCCGTGCCCGCAGCACCGCGAGCGTGTCGGCGAGCCGGACGGCTTCGATGATGTGCGCGCTCGAGACCGGTAGATCGTGGGCGCGCAGCACTCCAGCCACCTTGGTCAGCCAGCGCGCGATCGGCTGCTCGGTCTCGGTGAACAGGTGGTGATACCAGCCCGGCGAGGCGATTCCGGCGCCGTATCCGGAGGTCGTCGCCAGCCGCGAATGCGTCCAGGGCACCCACGTCACCGTCGCCTTCACCTTCGGCAGCCCTTTGAGCAGCTTGGTATCCGCCGTCGCCGGCCCCAACTTCCCCGCCAACGCCGGCGCATGCCACGCCCCACACACCACCGCAACCCGCCGCGCCCCCTCTTTCAACACCTTCCGTATCGTCTGCCGCATATACGCTTCACGCCGCAAGGTGTGCGCGTCGATGCCGATGGGTTCGCGCTCAACGTCTTCGGGACCGATCGCTTCGTCGACAGTGTCGCCGGTCGGTGAGTTGGGCGACCCATCATGTGCGGTGGGCCGGGGTTCGCCGTTGGACATGAGCGTCTCGTCGTCAGCGCTACCCGTGGCTGAGCGATCACCCGCGCGGATGCCGCGCACTTCGTCCGGCTGGTGACCTGAAGCGTCGTCCGTTGGGGCCGTGGCAGGTCCGATCGCGAACATGCCTTGTCCGGCAGCGTCCCGCAGTGCGCCCATTGCCTCGGTGATCGCTTCGAAAGCGTCGGCGTCGGCCACGGATTCGACTACCGCGTCCCACCAGCGTTCGGCATCGTCGTAGCCGGCGGCAGCGGCCAATTCGGCGAGTGGGTCGATGCGGTCACCCGGTTCGTCCTCGGTGGCCAGGACGGTGCTCGCGGGCAGGTCGCAGAACCGCACCGGCACTGCGTGTTCCACCGCATATTGCAGCGCCTGCCATTCGGGGGAGAACACTGCGAACGGCCAGAAAGCGGCCTTGGCGGGCTGGTCCGGCACATAGGCCAGTAGCGCGACGGGCGGCGACATGCCCTCGGCCGCGACGTATCCGACCAAGGGGTCGGCATCGGCCGGGCCCTCGATCAGTATCGCGTCGGGACGAAACTGTTCCAGCGCGGCGCGCAGGGATCTGGCCGAACCCGGGCCGTGATGACGGATACCGAATACGTGGGTCACCGGACCACTCGAGGCGACGCTCTGCTGGACGTCCATATGGTCGTCGGTCGTGTTTGTCTTGCTCACCGTGTCACCCCCGGTTGAACATGCGCTGTGGTCGGATCAGGCGGCGCCTAGCCCTCATCCCGTGACCTCGCGGCAGGCGCGGTAGAAGTCGGACCACTCGGGGCGTTCACGCACAACGGCTTCCAGATATTCGGTCCAGATGACTGCGTCGGCCACCGGATCCTTGACGACAGAGCCGAGGACCGCGCCCGCTATATCGGACGCACGCAAGGTGCCGTCACCGAAGTGCGCCGACAGGGCAATCCCATTGGTGATCACCGAGATCGCCTCGGCGGTGGACAGGGTGCCGGAGGGCGTCTTGAGCTTGGTGCGGCCGTCGGCGGTCATACCGGAGCGCAGCTCGCGGAAGATGCGAACAACCCGCCGCACCTCCTCGGCCGCAGCCGGAACAGTTGGGAGTTCGAGCGCGGAGCCGAGCTGTTCGACGCGGCGGGCCACAATGGCGACCTCCTCGTCTTCACTGGCGGGCAGCGGCAGCACAACGGTATTGAAGCGGCGCCGCAAAGCGGAGGACAGGTCGTTGACGCCACGGTCGCGGTCATTGGCGGTGGCAATGACATTGAAGCCCTTGGCCGCCTGTACCTCCATCCCGAGTTCCGGCACCGGCAGCGTCTTCTCGGACAGCACGGTGATCAGCGCATCCTGCACATCGGACGGGATACGGGTGAGTTCCTCGATCCGCGCGATCGCACCGCGGCGCATCGCCGTCATTACCGGCGACGGCACCAGCGCACCCTCGCTCGGCCCCTCCGCGAGCAGTCGCGCATAGTTCCAGCCATAGCGGATCGCCTCTTCGGCAGTGCCGGACGTGCCCTGGACCAGCAGTGTCGAAGCACCGCTGATCGCGGCCGAAAGATGTTCCGATACCCAGGTTTTCGCGGTGCCCGGCACGCCGAGCAGCAGCAGCGCCCGATCGGTCGCCAGCGTCGCGACCGCCACCTCCATAAGCCGGCGCGGCCCGACGTACTTGGGGCTGATCACGGTGCCGTCGTCGAGCGTGCCACCGAGTAGATAAGTGACCACCGCCCACGGCGACAGTTGCCAAGACGGCGGTCGCGGCCGATCATCGATCGCGGTCAGTGCCCGCAACTCCTCGGCATAGGCCTGTTCGGCATGTGGACGCAACAGCTCCGGCATCGAATCGGTAGTGGTCACTGCAACTCCTCGAGCATCATCGAGCGGTGGTTGAGGTCATGGGCGAGCTGATCGAATGCTCGCTCCCAATTGGGATCGGTGCAGCGGCGCGCCACCGCGGTGGTCGTCCGCGCCGCGGTGACGGGCAGATGCACGGCCGCCGCGGACAGCAGCGACCGATGTGCGTTCGGGCCGGTGCCATGCGCTTCTGGGCGTTTGGCCGCGGCACGTGCGCGTTCGAACAACAACAGAATCAAGTGTTGGGCAAGAGGTTCCGGCCACGGATGGCCCATGGCGGGCAACAATGCCTCGAGCTCCGAGAGCCAAGCGCCGTCCAATTGGAGCAAATGTGTGGTGCGATCCGGCAGCGGCAGCAGTGCGAACAATTCGCGACGCCGCAGCATTGCCAGGTCGGTCGGCACGCCTGCATCGAACAGCGCCCGCGCCCAGGCCGGATCATGTTGTGCCAGTGTGGCATCCACCCAGCCGTCGAACAGCGGCTGCCGGAACCGGTCACTGATCTTGGCCCGAGTGGCCTTATCCGGTGCGCCTAGTTCCGACTCCCAGTGCGTCAGTGGTGTCGCCGCGACGAGTTGCCGCAGCCTACCGGCACGCAGATCCGGTGCTCCGTCCCAGCGATAGGTGAACTCAACGGTGCGGTCGTTGATGCCGTCCCTGCGGTCGGCATCGTCGAGTTCCTCCGGTATGCGGACAACCAGATTCGGATGCAGCAGCAGATGTTCGACCGTGACCCATGCGCTCGAGCGCCGAGTCACGCGCTGGGTGAATGCCGAATTCGGCAGCAGCGGCAGCAATCCGGCCGCGACTCGCCGCACATCCGATCGCCGATCGTCCAATGCCGTCTCGAGCAGTGGTTCGTCGTCGGCCGAAATCCCGTCGGCGAGTACGGCCAATAGCTCCGCTTTCAGCGGACCGGATTCCTTCGGCCAAGCCGCGGTCAGTGCTTCACGTGCGGCCTTGGCATCTCGGCCGCGCAGTTCGATGAGCCATTCGCGGCGCTCGGACGGTTGGCCGAACAGCCAGCTCTGCTCCGTCGGCGCATCGGAATGTCCTCGCGGCACCAGGTCGCGCCAGTCCGGATGTTGGTCGGCCAGCCAGCGGCCGCGGGTTCCGGCCAGGCGCAATAGCGGCTCGCGCAGGTCGGTATTCGCCTTCGCCTGTTCGAGCAGTAGCGCACACAGTGCATCCGGGGCGCGATAGTCGAAGGGTGCTGCGCCCGCGAACCATTCGGGCAGAAAGGGGGACCGGTCCCGCAACAGGCGGGCGAGACGGGATGCCGCGGCGCGGGGCAGGAGTCGCCGCGCGTCATCCACGGCGGGTTCGGGTTCGGCCGCCGTGCTGACGGATACGCCGCCGCGCGCGAAAGCGCCACGCAGCGCGGCAGATTCGAGCAGCAGCAGTGCGGGATCGGTGCGCAACCGGGTCGCGACGGCCGCCACCGGAGCCTCGAGCCGCGCGGGATCCGCTGCCCTACGCGCAGTGCCGAGCAGCGCCACCGAGGTCAGCTCCGCAGACACCGGCGCATTCGACGCCCCACGCGGGCCGAACTCGGCGCTACCGACGTCGACGACCTCACCCGCGGTGAATACCGAGATCGGCACCAATCCGGCCGCTCCCCATTCGGCCGCCAGCGTCACTGGATGCCCTCCGGACACGCCGAGCAGTCGCCACGGCTGCTCGGTGGCCGCAACAGGTAGTGCAGTGCCGTCGGATTCGGTGATATACCAGCCATTTTCGGTCCACACCGGCACGACATCGGTGAGCAGCAGCGGTCGCAATCGCAGCCACGGATCGCCCGCGAGCGCCTTGGCATGTTCGGCTAATGCGGCGGCGATCGTTCCGTCGGTGACCGGCAGCGTGGTGAATGGTTCGGCCGCGCGGTGCCGTTCGCCCCAGAGCGCCCGCAGCGGCGCGCCACCCGGGTAGTAGTGCAGATCCGCTTCGGCCATCATGCCAGGAAGTGGTACCTCCGCCGAGAAGCTCGGCGAACCGAAGGAATGCTCGAGCAGCAATGCCCAGCGTCGAGTCTGCCTGCCGTACAACCAGGTTCGGCGCGTATAGAGCCGCTCCTCCTCGCTGGTCCGGATCCCGAGTACCTGCCACTGGTCCCGAACTGCCGATTCGGCGCGCACGGATTCGGCTGACGTCGGATAGCCGATATGGGTACGGACGCTCGCCCGCAGCTCCGGTGACAATTCGTCGAGGCGGCGGTGCGCGGCGATCAGCAGATGCAGTCTCGCGTATTCGGCGAGTACGACATCTGGCCAATCCGCCCTGGTCACCAGGGTGGTCGGCAACTGGCGCAGCACGGCGGCGACGCCGGGGGCCTGCGCGTCGACCATTCGGGCCGCGATCGCCTCGAATGCCCGAAACGAGCGATCTGTCTGGGCCAATCCGGTCCGCACCTGATCGCCGAGCCAGATATCGAGTTCCTCCAGACCCTCCGTCACCCGCAGCCGCCGCTGTTCGGCGGTCGCCGGATTGGCAGTGCGGGCCTGCGGGTCGGCGGCGGGCTCGGCCGCGCGGACCGCGCGTGCGTTGATCCACTCCGCCGCGAAGTCCGCGATAGCGGCTTCGGCGACCGCACCGCCCGACCAGCCGAGTAAGAGCGACAAAGCGTGCTTGCACGGGAACTTGCGGCTGGGACACGAGCACTTGTATGCCGGACCCGCCAGATCCACGATCGTCTGATACGGCTTGGAGCCGCTGCCCTGGCACAGGCCCCACAATGCGGTGTCCGACTGCCCGGTGCCGTGCCACCGCCCGGCGAGCTTGCGCGCGGCCGATAGCGAGCTCGCATCCGGTGCGAGCGCGCTGACCTGTTCCTCGGTCCACAGCGCGGTCATGTGTTGGCTCCCGCCTGGTTCATCCGGCGGCCCCGGATCGACTGTATGTCATGTCTTCCCCCGTTACTAGGTTGTCGAATTTCTACCGCACCCCACCGACAAGTTGGGTGGTGAGCGGGTGTTTTTCCTGGAATACGCTGCGCGGACGGCAGATTCGGCAGCAAATGCGCCTTGCGCTGGTTGTCTGATTCTGGCATTCTGTCCTGTTCGGCTCCGACCGAGCCACCCGAATCGGGTGACACACCATCGAGCTGCCCGCCGGGGTTGGCGAGGGGTGGACATCGAGCGGGGCCCAGCCTGTTCGATGGCCATACCATCCCCGCGGGCAGATTCGCATTTCCGCTTCCCACCAGGCGAAACGGTGCCGCTGTGGGCGAATTCCACGCCATCGGGTAGCGTTTCGCTCAGCTTTCAACAGTGATACCCGTGCGGGGTTGGAGGACATGCCGCGGTTCGGTGGTGTAGGGGGTTACGCATGCGTACAGATCCCGGAACTGATACTGCGACGGTGCCGCGCCTGACCGAAGTGGTATCCAGGCGGCTCGCCGCGGATCCCGCGGTCACCCCCGATGTCGCGCATACCGTGCTCCGCGCCCTCGGTGGCGGCGAGTCCGATGATCTGACAACCGAATTCGACGGTTCCGGCATATTCCTGCGTGCGATCCGGGTGCGCGGCTTCCGCGGCATCGGACCCGAGGCAACACTGGAGCTGCCGCCCGGTCCCGGTCTCACATTGGTGGTGGGCCGCAACGGAAGTGGAAAGTCGAGCTTCGCCGAGGCCGCTGAACTGGTGCTCACCGGTAGTAATCGCCGCTGGGACGGCCGGTCCGCGGCGTGGCGCGAGGGTTGGCGGAATCTGCACGATGGTGGGTCGGCGCGCATCGAACTCGAATTGCTCACCGCCGGTGCCGATCCCGAACTCACCATCGCCAAAGAGTGGTCACCACAGGCCGATCTCGGCCAGGCGCATTGGACCGAGCAGCGATCCCGCACCGCGCCAACGGATTTCGACGGCCACCGCTGGGCTGGTCTGCTGGAGTTGTATCGCCCATTCCTGTCCTACAGCGAACTCGGCGCACTCGTCGACGGCAAACCGAGCGATCTGTTCGACGCGCTGCATCGGCTGCTCGGCCTCGACGAATTGACCGTGGCGCAGGAGCGGATTCGCACTCGCCGACTGGAACTCGAACGCGCCGTACGGGATTCGCGTCAGGAACGCATCGAACTGGTGACCGCGCTCGGTGCGGTGGCCGATGACCGTGCGGTGCGGATGGCGGCACTACTGCGCCCGGACCGTCCCGATCTCACGGCCATTGGTCGCGAAATACTCGGTACGGCAGAGAATCCGGTCGGGCCGGATGGGTTGCGGGCAATCGTGCGACTTGTTTTGCCGTCGGGTGCCGAGGTCGAGGCCATAGCCGCGCGCCTCGAAGGATGCCGCGCGGTGCTCGCTCGCGATTCGACCGCTGATGCCGAGGCCGATCTGCGGGTATTGGAGTTGCTGCGGCGGGCACGCGATCATGTCGGTGCCAGCGGACAATGCCCATGCCCGGTCTGTGGACGCGGGGAATTGGATGCGACGTGGCTGCGCGGTGCGCAAGCCTCGATCGCCGAGCTGACCTCCCGGGTCGACGCGCTCGCGACCGCGCGCGCCGCGCTGCGGCAGGCCGTCCGTGACGCCCGCGCGCTACCGGAACATATCCCGCCGGAACTGGATTTCGATCCACGCAATCCGCCCACCGTCGACACCACCGCGGTGCGTCGGGCCTGGACGGACTGGGCGGCGCTGACCGGCGCCGATTACTCGCCTGACCTGCCCGATCGCCTGCGTGGTGCGCATACGCGTCTGGTCGACGAACTCGAACTGCTGCAGCAGGGCACCCGCAAGGAACTGAACCGCCTCGACGAGGTGTGGTCGCCGCTGGTGCCACGCATCAGTGGCTGGCTGGCGGGGGCACGCGCTGTCGTCGCGAACGGCAGCGAACTGCGCACGCTCAAGCGCGCCGAGGATTGGCTCAAATCCGCGACGGCCGGATTGCGCGGGGAGCGGATGGCGCCGCTGGAGACCACGGCGCGCTGGGTGTGGCGCACGCTGCGTCAGCAGAGCAATGTCGAACTCGGTGCGATTCGATTGCAGGGCAATGCCGGAACCGCGCGTCGGGTGCTGCTCGATGTCACCGTCGACGAGGTGGATGGCGCCGCGCTCGGCGTGATGAGTCAGGGTGAGCTGCACGCCCTCGGACTTTCGCTGTTTCTGCCGCGAGCGACGGTGGAGGACAGTCCTTTTCGCTTCGTCATGATCGATGACCCGGTGCAGGCCATGGATCCGGCGAAGGTGGATGGACTGGCCAGGGTGTTAGAGGTCATGGCGTGGACGCGCCAGGTGATCGTCTTCACCCATGACGAGCGGCTGGCCGAGGCGGTGCGGCGCATGCAACTGGATGCCAGCGTGCTGGAAGTGCAGCGCCGCGAGCGCTCGGTGGTGGAAGTACGGGTCTCCAGCGACCCCATCCGCCGCTACCTCGACGACGCCCGCTCCCTCGTCCGCACCCCCCAACTTCCTCCGGCGATCGCCGACGAACTGGTGGCCACCTGCTGCCGCTCGGCCGTCGAAGCGGCCAGTCTGGCCCGAGCTCGACGCAATCTGCTTGCCGACGGAATGGACCATCGTGACGTCGAACGCCACATCGAAGGCGCGCAAACCACCCGCGCAATGGTCGCGCTCGCGGTAATGGGTATCGACGGCCGAGTAGACGACCTCAACAAACACCTTGCCCGGGAAGGCAAATGGGTCGTCGACGCCTTACGGGACGCCACCGCAGGAGCCCACGTACCCATCGGCCGCAGCATGCGCGACCTGATCGCGGACACCGAAAAGTTCGTCGGCTGGCTACGACGATGAACGAGGGCTGCGCATCGATAGCTAAGGGGTGGCGTTGAGCGTGGCGCATGATGACGTGGGCGCTGCGGGCGACGGTCGGCCTCGGCGGCCGAAGGTGGACGGGGCGCGGCGGCGAGGTGGCGCGCGCAAGCAAGGGGCGGCGCGGAAACCACATCCGCCGCGGCCGACAGTGGCCGAGCGGTTCGATGCGGTGGATCGGCTGCTCGACGGGTCGGTGACCGATGCCGACGGGCTGTGGTCGCGGGCGACGGTGTGGATTCTGCGGCTCGCGCTCGAACAGTCCGTCGACGAGCTGTGGTTGAAGGTGGCACCGGAATTGGCGCGCTGCCCGATGCGCGCACAACTGCTCGCCCTGCGCGTATTCGCGGGCGACGCCACCGCCGCGCAGGTCGCAACGGTATGGGCCGCCCTATCCCGCGCCGCCCACCACCACGATTACGAACTCGCCCCGAGCGTCACCGAATTACGCCGCTGGCGCGAACAGACCGTCGCGATCGCCACCGCACTAGCCAAAGCCGCCACCCGATGACCACACGCTGCGCGAGGGTGACCGCCCCGACCATCGATGGCGTCAATCCGCTCGACGATCGTTGCTAGACGATATGTCGGCGCTTCGGTATGGCCGCGCATGAGTCGCGCGGCGGCGCAAGGCATGTGGATCGAGATCAGGTGGAATCTGTGCAGTCGCCAAGCGAGTAGCCCCTCCACCAGTGCCACCTGATCTTGATAAGGCCCGGCCCCGGTGCACGCAGTGATCCGCGCGACGAGCAAGATTCGGAGTCATGGACCAGTCGCAGCCATGCCCGTGTAAGCGTGGGGAGCCGCTCGGCGCCTGTTGTGGACCGGTGCTGGCAGGGGAGCGGTCCGCGGCGACTGCCGAGGCGCTGATGCGCTCGCGCTACACCGCATTCGCGGTCGGCGATACCGAATATCTGCTGCGGTCCTGGCATCCGCGCACCCGACCGAAGACGCTCGACCTGGATCCGGACCAGCGCTGGCTGTTCCTGGAGATCGTGCGTACCGAGCGCGGCGGTCCATTCGACGACACCGGCATCGTGGAATTCATCGCCCACTACAAGGCCGATCGACGCGGATCCCTGCACGAGGTCAGCACATTCACACGTGTGGAGGGCGTCTGGGTCTACCTCGACGGCGTCCTCGAACCATGACGGGTAGCGTGCCAACCATGCCACGTGTCGCGATCGAATACTGCACGCAATGTCGCTGGTTGCTGCGCGCGAGCTGGATGGCACAGGAATTGTTGAGCACCTTCGCCACCGAACTCGGTGAGGTGGCACTGATCCCCGGGTCGGGCGGTGTATTCCGCATCACCATCGACGGCGACCAGATCTGGGAGCGCAAGGCGGACGGCGGGTTCCCGGATATTGCGGTACTCAAACAGCGTGTGCGCGATCGCGTCGCGCCCGACCGTGACCTCGGCCACGTCGACAAGCGGCACTGACCCAACCGAGCGTGATATCGACGACGCCGGATTCAGGAACAGCAGCCGCCACCGCAGCATCCACCACCGGCGGGCCGCGGCGCGGGTGCAGGTGACGCGGCACCGCCGCCACCCCTGCTGACCGTGCCAAATGTGGTCAGCAGCTTGACCGTGTCATCGTGACCGTTCGGGCAGGCCGCCGGATTCGACGCCTCCGCCATCGGACGGTTTACCTCGAAAGTGTCGCCACAGCTGCGGCACCGGAAGCTATAACTCGGCATCGGCCCAGCGTAGCGCCAAGGGTGAGTGGTGCGTCCCACCTATCCCACTGTCCAACTGGACGTACTCTCGATAAGAGATCGCTAGGTGCTTGGACCCGGCCGGAGCAAACTCGCAGCGCACTGCCCGGGTCGTAGGCAGGAGGTGCGGAAGATGACCACGCAGTTCGATATCGAACCTGGCTCCGAGGTCGGCGACACCGAGCCGGTCGCGCAAACGACCTGGGGCCGCGTGAGTGGACGCTGGGACGGACCGGTCGCGGTGTGGCGCAGCATTCCGTACGCATCCGCGCCGTCCGGTCCGAACCGGTTCCGGCCGCCACTGCCGCCGCAGCCATGGGACGGCATCCGCGAGTGCACCACTTTCGGCGAGATCGCCCCGCAGACAATGGGCAATATGGTCCCGGTCGACTCCGACCTGCGGATGGGCGAGGACTGCCTGTGGCTCAATGTGTGGTCGCCGCGCAGTTCTGCCGATACCGGTGCGCCGCGCCCGGTGCTGGTGTGGTTGCACGGCGGCGCCTACTGCCTCGGCACGGCGGCCCAGGCGATCTACGACGGTCGCAAGCTTGCCGAAGCCGGTGACGTGGTCGTGGTGACGGTCAATTATCGCCTCGGCGCGCTCGGCTTCCTCGACTTGTCCTCGCTCTCCGACGATTTCACGCCGAATCTCGGTCTGCACGACCAGATCGCCGCGCTCGAGTGGGTCCGGGACAATATCGCCGCATTCGGCGGCGATCCAGGCAATGTGACGCTGTTCGGTGAATCGTCCGGCGCCGGATGCGTGACCGCACTGCTGACCTCACCGCACGCCGCTGGTCTGTTCCACCAGGCAATCGCGCAAAGCCCGCCCGCGACAACGGTTTTCGGCCAGGCGCGCGCTGCCGGTGTGGCTCAACGATTTCTGGAACTGATCGAACTCCCGTATTCGCGCGCAAGCGAATTGCTGGAGTGCCCGATCGAACGGATCGTGACCGCGGCGGGCGTACTGCTGGACGAGATTCCGTTGAAGGAGCCGGGCCGACTGGCAGCCGCGCCGGTGGTCGACGGCGATCTGGTGCCGACCTATCCGATCGACCGCTTCCAACAAGGCCGTTCACATCGTGTGCCGCTGATCATCGGCACCAATAAGGACGAGGCCTCGCTGTTCCGCGTCTTCCGCTCGCCGATCATGCCGGTGACCCCGGATGCGGTGAACGTCATGCTGCGCGATGTGGCCGCAAGCCATCCGGATATGTCGCCCGAGCGTATCGCCGAAATCACCTCGGCCTATCCGGATCTCGCGAAAACACGTGGCGCACTTGCCATGTCCACCGACGCGGCCTTCCGCATGCCCGCCCACTGGGTTGCCGACGGCCACGCTCAACACTCACCGACTTGGATCTACCGCTTCGACCATGCCACCCCCATGTTGAAGGCGGCCCGCGTCGGTGCCGGTCACGCCACCGAATTACCTTATGTATTCGGCAATTTCGGCACTCTGAACCATGACCCCACCTTCTGGCTCGGCGGCCGCAAGGTTGCCTTGGAAGTCTCCGGTCGCATGCAGCGCCGCTGGCTTGCCTTCGCCACCCACGGCGTACCGGCTGCCATCGACGGCTCCAAACACTGGCCCCCCTACCGCCCCGACACCCGCACCACCCTCCTCATCGACAACATCGACCGCGTAATCGACGACCCGGACCGCGACCTGCACACCGCCTGGGGCGAACAAGCCGTCGGCTTCAGCTGAGTCGCCGCACCTTCCGACGGGCAGCCAGGGTGTGGGGTGGCGGCCGTTGCTGCGGGAAACCTAGTGCCATGGTTGCCCCAGAGGCATCCGGTGCGGCAACCGTGCCCACGCCCCATGCGAGCTTGCGGGTGGTTCACCATGTGCTGCGTCGAGCTCGCGCACGGCTCACCGTGCGCCACCTCGCGAACGTCGAATGCCTTGTGCGCCTTACTATTACACGTCCGTGGAGAAGCGGATGCCGCCGTCCGGGATGTCGACGCCGGGCCAGATGCGGGCGCCGCGCAGTAGCTCGCAGCGGGCGCCGATGTTCGCGCCGTCGCCGATGACGGCGTCGCGGACGAGGGCGCGGGGACCGATGCGCGCGCCGAAGCCGATGATGGAGCGCTCCACGGTGGCGCCTGCTTCGATGCGGGCGCCGTCGAAGAGCACCGCGCCGTCGAGGCGAGCGCCTGCGCCTACTTCAGCGCCGCGACCGACGACGGTACCGCCGATGAGCAGCGCGCCGGGAGCGACGCCCGCACCCTCGTGGACCAGGGATTCACCACGCTGACCGGGCAGGGCCGGGGAAGGGGCGATGCCCCGGACCAGGTCGGCCGAGCCGCGGACGAAGTCCTCGGGAGTACCCATATCGCGCCAGTAGGACGAGTCGACATGGCCTTGGACGCGGGCGCCTTCGGCGAGCAGCGCCGGGAACACCTCACGTTCCACCGACACCGGCCGCCCGGCCGGAATCTTCTCGATGTATTCGCGCCGGAAGACATAGCAACCGGCATTGATCTGATCGGTGGGCGGATCCTGCGTCTTCTCCAGGAACGCGGTGACCCGCCCATCCTCGTCGGTCGGCACACAGCCGAATGCGCGCGGGTCGCTCACCCGAACCAGATGCAGGGTCACATCCGCGTTCGTGGACTCGTGGGTGTCCAGGATCGCGCCGAGATCGGTGCCGCCGAGGACGTCGCCGTTGAACACCATGATGTTGTCGGCGCGCAGCTTGGGCAGCACATTGCGGATGCCGCCACCGGTGCCGAGCGGTTCGGTCTCGGTGACGTACTCGAGCTCCAGGCCCAGGTCTGTGCCGTCACCGAAGTGTTCCTCGAAGACCTCCGCCTTGAACGAGGTGCCGAGCACGACGTGGGTGATTCCGGCGTCCGCGATGCGGGCGAGCAGGTGGGTCAGGAACGGCAGTCCGGCGGTAGGCAGCATCGGCTTGGGCGCCGACAGGGTGAGCGGACGTAACCGCGTGCCCTGGCCGCCGACCAGAATCACGGCGTCGGTGCCTACATTTCCTGCCATCATGCTCCCTGTTCACAGTGGATCGTGTGCTCGGTAGGTGCGCGCCTACAGACAGACACCAGTTTCGGTACCCAGCGACACGGGTTCGGCACCGTTGTGTGCCGAACTTGTGACGTTAGCTCTGGGCTTCCCGCGCCTGTTGGCGCAGCGCAGATCGAACCGCAATTCGGGAACGGATCGCAAGTCCGGCCCGCAACGCCAACCGCAACGGCGCCTGCCACCAGTGCGGATGCCGATCGGCCTGGAATCGGTACGCGCTCGCGTGGTGCGCGGGGAGCATCACCTCGGGATGGCGTCCGGCCGCATGCCCCTTGGCGTGGGTGACCTCGGCGTCGGGCACGAAGACGTTGTGCCAACCGGCCTTGCCCATCCGGTCGCCGAAGTCCACGTCCTCCATGTACATGAAGTAGCGCGAGTCGAAGCCGTCGATCGAATCGAAGGCCGCGCGCCGGACCAGCAGGCAGGAACCGGACAACCAGCCGACGGCCCGCTCGGAGATCTGCTCGTTGTCCTGGCGGTAGCGCAGGGTCCATGGATTCGACGGCCATACCGTGCCGAGGATGGCGTGTCCGGCGCCATCGAGCAGGCCCGGCACTGAGCGCGCGGACGGGTAGACGCTGCCGTCGGGCTCGCGCACCATCGGTCCGAGCGCGCCCGCCCGCGGCCAGCGCTTGGCGGCGGCGAGCAGTTTGTCGATGGAATCGGTGCCCCAGCGAATATCCGGATTGGCGATGACGATGAATTCGACACTCGGATCGATCTCCGCGACCGCCCGGTTGATCGCGCCGCCGTAACCGATATTTCCGCCGGTCCGCAGCAGTCGCACGTGTGCGTTCGCCTCCGCCGCGAGCTCCGGCGCACCGTCCACCGAGCCATTGTCGGCCAGGATCACCTGCGGTTTTTCGCTGGTGGCAGCGGACAGGGTGGTGATGAAGTGCTCGAGGTGCTCGCCGGGTGAATAAGTCACCGTGACGACGACAAGGCCGCCGGGGGCCAAGGATCCGGAATCGCTCACGACTGCGCCTCGCTGACGCTCGGCTCCGTTGTGCGCGATTGCGCGCTGTGTTGATGGTTCACTCGCTGTGGCTCCCTCACGGGCAAGCAGCCTACTGTGACAACCTCGCCAGCGCGTCCCCGAGTGCGACCTTCCACGGCCGCAATGGCGTCAGCCCGGCATCGGCCCAGGAACGGTTGGCCAACACCGAATACGCCGGGCGCCGTGCGGGTCTCGGAAATGCGGTCGAGTCACACGGGCGCACCCGAGTCGGATCCGCGCCGATTCCGGCGAATATCGCCCGCGCGAATTCGAACCAGCTGACTTGGCCGGAATTAGTGGCGTGCAGCACTCGCGGCGCATCCGGTCGACCCGCCAATTCAAGGAGTCCGGCGGCCAGGTCGGCGGCGTAGGTCGGGGAGCCGAGCTGGTCCTCGACCACGTCGAGGGTGTCGCGTTCGCGTTCCAGCCGCAGCATGGTCGCGACGAAATCGCTTCCGCGCCCGGTGTATACCCATGCCGTGCGCACCACATGAGCGTGCGGCGCGGTTTCCAGCACGGCCTGTTCACCTGCCAATTTCGAGCGGCCGTAGACCGTGGCGGGTTCGGTCGGGTCGTCGGTGTCGTACGGCTTGTCGTGTGTTCCCGCGAACACGTAGTCGGTCGAAATATGGATCAATCGAGCGTCCACCTCCGCACATGCGGCAGCGAGTACGGCCGGTCCGGTCGCATTGACCGTGAAGGCGGCCTCGGGATCGGATTCGGCCTGGTCGACGGCGGTGTAGGCGGCACAGTTCAGCACGACATCGCCCGGTTCGATTGCGGCGCGCACGGCGGCCGCGTCCGTGATGTCCAATTCGTCGCGGGCGAAGGCGTGGGCGTCGGGTGCGCGGCGCAGGAGTTCGCGTCCCAACTGCCCGCCGGCTCCGGTCACGACGAGGCGCGCGGCTACGGTCGACAAGGGCGATATCGCGGTCACGGGCACGAGTCTGGCACGCCGTGGCACCTGCGGTTGAGGTCTGCCGCGGTAGCCGTCGGTTAGCCTCGGGGCGACGGTGACGGGGGCTACCGGAGGCGGGGCGGTCGAGTCAGCGACGCGTCGGCTTCGACGAAACCGGCGCTGCGCAGTCGGAATCAGCTGGGAGCGCGCGGGGCAAGCGCAGCATGGTGCTTGGGCAGGATGCTCGGTTTTTGGCGAGAGGATGCAGTGGTGCCGCAGAAGGTGAGGGCGACAGCGTCGTCGCGACTGTCCGATGCTGCGAGCGGCTTGGGGCCGCTGCGCACGTTCATCGCGGTCGGGGCGGTGCTGGTCCTGCTCATCACCGGATTCGCCTGGCACAGCGTGGACTCGCTGATCTCGAATATCGAACGCATCGGCGGCCTCGGCCTCGGCGGTGGGCACGACGGCGCCGTCGACATCCTGCTGGTCGGTGTGGACAGCCGCACCGACGCGCACGGCAATCCGCTCAGCGGCAATGAGCGCGCCATGCTGCACGCGGGCGATGAGGTCGGCACCAATACCGACACCATCGTGCTGGTTCGTGTACCGAACGACGGTCGCTCCGCCACCGCCCTCTCGATTCCGCGCGACTCCTATGTCGACATTCCGGGTATGGGCAAGGGCAAGATCAACTCGGCTTATGGCGCAACCAAGGAGGCCCAGCGGCTAAAGCTGACCAACCAGGGCGTTTCGGAAGCCGACGCGGACAAGCAGTCCACCCAGGCGGGACGGCAGGCGCTGATCAAGACCGTGGCCAATCTCACCGGCATCACGGTCGACCACTATGCCGAGGTCAGTTTGCTCGGGTTCGTGCTGCTGACCGATGCGGTCGGCGGGGTCGATGTGTGCCTGAACAGTCCGGTGGACGAATGGATGTCCGGCGCCGACTTCCGGGCGGGGCGCCAGAAGCTCGACGGCCCACAGGCTTTGAGTTTCGTGCGCCAGCGCCATGATCTGCCGCGCGGCGACCTGGACCGGATCGTGCGCCAGCAGGTCTTCATGGCGCGGCTGGTCGGCCAGGTGCTCAGCGCCAAGACGCTGAGCAATCCGGGCAAGTTGCATAATCTCAGCGATGCCGTCGGTCGCACCGTGGTGCTGGACGACGATTGGGACGTGCTGGCGTTTCTGCAACAGTTGAAGGACCTTTCGGGCGGTCAGGTCAGTTTCGCGACGATTCCGGTCGCCGATCTCAACGACACGACCAGCGACGGTGAATCGGTCGTGCGGGTGGATTCGAAGACGGTCAAGTCTTATGTGGCATCGCTGGTCGACGGCAAGTCGCAGGATCATGCCGAGCCGACAATCGATCCGGCATCGGTGAGCGTCAGCGTGTTCAATGCGAGCGGGATCGGCGGGCTCGCGGGACAGGTGGCACAGGCGTTGACGGCTAAGGGATTCCAGGAGGGATTGGTCGGCAATTACACCGGGCCCAGCGTCACCGGCAGTCGAGTCCTCGCGATGGATGCCTCCAATCCGAAGGCCAAGGCGGTCGCGCAGGCGCTCGGCGGGTTGACGGTCATCGCGGACAGCACGTTGTCCCCGGATTCGGTCAGCGTCGTGTTGGCAAGCGACTATTCTGGTCCGGGCTCGACCGCGGGCAGCATGTTCGACTTCTCCGGAACGTCGAGCACCGCGACGCCCGTACCACCGGCTCCACCGATCGACGCAGGCCAGAATGGACCGAAATGCGTGAATTGACCATGCGTGAATTGACCGATGCGTGACCACGACCAGGTACTGACCCTCACCGAGGCGGTGCTGGATCCAATCCTCGAGCGCGATCCGGCAGGTCCGCGTGTCACCTACTACGACGATGCCACCGGCGCCCGGATCGAACTATCCGGGCTGACCCTGGCGAACTGGGCGGCCAAGACCGCCAATCTGATCCGCGACGAATTCGGGCTGAGCCCGGGTGCGCGCGTCGCGGTGCTGCTGCCCGCGCACTGGCAGACCGCCGCGGTGCTGCTCGGCTGCTGGTGGGCCGGGACCGAGGTGGTGCTCGGGCCCGATGCGGATGCCGATCTGGCGCTCGCGACCGCCGAACGGATGGACGAGACCGACGGTATTGCGGAGGTCGCGGCGCTTTCGCTGGATGCCTTCGGCATGCCGGTGCGCGATCTGCCGATCGGCATCACCGATTTCGCCACCTCTGTGCGGGTGCACGGGGACCAGTTCATGCCGCGCGGCGCCGGGGTGGCGCTGGACGGGATGCCGGTCTCCGAGGTTCTCGCCGAGGCGAGGAAATCCGCTGTGCTACAAGGGTTTTCCGAGGGTGACCGGGTGCTGTCGAGCGCGTCGTGGGATACCCCGGCCGAGCTGATCGACGGGTTCGTCTCGGTGCTCGTCGCGGGGGCCTCGCTGGTGCAGGTGGTCAATCCGGATCCGGCGCTGCGCGAGCGACGCATCGAATCCGAGCGGGTCACCGCGCAGCGCGGCTGAGCTCCTACCCTGGTATAGGTCGGCGTCCGACCATGGGACGTTCCACCCTGGCCGGGGAGTCCGTACGGTGGAATTGTCGCGCAACGATGGGGTTGGTGAAGTGATGAAGCCGCAGTATTGGTTCCGGTGGTTATCGGTGCAGGGTGCGCCGCGGTTTGCCCTGCGCACCCAGGCGCGACGCGGCGATCCGTTCGCCCAACTCATGGGCGGACCGGACGGTCTCGCCGACCCCTATCCACTGATCGAGCGGCTACGCGGACAGGGCCGGGTGCAGCGCACCTCGATCGCGTGGGCGAGCTTCGACCACGACCTGTGCCGAGCCGTGCTGCGGGACAACCGATTCGGTGTGCGTACCACCGACTCCTTCAATATTCCGAAGCCGCTGCAGTTGCTCGCCAAGCGACTTCCCTTGCCGCCCAATCCGGTTGAGCCGCCATCCATGCTGGTCATCGACCCGCCCGAGCATACGCAGATGCGCAAGCCGGTCGCCGCGGCCTTCACTCCACGCGCAATCGGACGATTGCGCGAACGGGTCGAGACGGTCACCGAGGAACTGCTCGGTGCGCTGCCCTCGGGCGGTTCGGCCGATCTGATCGAGTCATACGCCGCGCAGGTGCCGATTGCCATCATCTCCGAAATGCTCGGCTTCCCGGAAAGGGACCGAAAGTTATTCCTGGACTGGGGCGATCGGATGACGCCCCTGCTCGACGTCGGGATTTCCTGGCGGGCATTCCGGCGGGCGCTCGGCTCGATGGAGGTGATGAACGATTACCTCGACGGACATATCGCGCGACTGCGCCACGAACCGGGCGATGACATCCTCAGCAGTCTGGTCACCGCGGGTGAACTCGACGATTACGCCTTGAAGGCGACCGCGAGCCTGTTGATGGGCGCGGGTTTCGAGACCACGGTCAACCTGATCGGCAACGGCGTCGCACAATTGGTCACCCACCCCGAACAATTGGATCGATTGCGGGCCCAACCCGATCTCTGGCCGAATGCGGTCGAAGAGGTGCTGCGCATCGATGCGCCGGTACAGACGACGGCACGAATCGCATTGACCGACTTGGAGCTCGAGGGTGTGCGGTTGCACAAGGGCAATACCCTGGTGCTGTCGCTGGCAGGTGCGAACCGCGACCCCGCCGTCTTCGCCGATCCGGCTGTCTTCGATGTCGGACGCTCGAATGCCAAGGAGCACTTGACATTCAGCAGTGGCCTCCACGCCTGCCTCGGTGCGAGCCTGGCCCGCATGGAAGCCACCTACGCGCTGCAATCGTTGTTCGAGCGGTTCCCGGACCTGCGACTCGATGGGACACCGCAACGGCGAGAACTGTTCACGCTGCACGGATATGAACGGATGCCGGTTCGGCTCGGTCGCCGGGCCAGCGCCCCGGCTCCCGAACCGACGACGGTCTGAGGGCTACATGCCGTGCCGATGGTCGCCCGTAACGGCTTCGCACAGCTGCGCTTCGGTTTCGGGTGAGAACGGTTCGCGGTAGGCGGCAACGGCTCGGCGGGTCTCCTCGTCCACCAAATCGGCGTTGATCTGGGCTGCGGCGGCTGCGCCCGCTGCCGCGGCCGCACCGACCTGGGACGTCAGGTCGGTGACATTGCCTGCGGCCCAGACACCGGGCACGTCGGTCCGGCCGGTGGCGTCGGTGGGGATGTATTCGCCGACGCCAGCCGGGTGCTCAGTTGGTTGCAGTCCGAGTTTTTCGAGAAAGTTCGCTCGGGCCACCATCCGTGAGCCGACCACCACGACCTCGCGGGGGACTACGGTGCCGTCGCTCAACCGGACTCCCGCGAGGCGGTCGTCGGTAATCTCCAGCGCGGTCACTTCACCGCGCACCATGCGAATACCGCGGGCATTCAACTCTTCGGCCTGTTCGGCGGTGAGTGGGATGGTGTGCGAGAAGTACGTGACATCGGCGGTGAGCTGACGGAACAGCAGTGCTTGGTGCACCCCCATAGGGCCGGTGCCCAGGACACCGATGGCCTGGTCGCGGACCTCCCAGCCGTGGCAGTACGGGCAGTGGATCACATCGCGACCCCAATGCTCCCGCAGTCCCGCGATCTCGGGTAGCTCATCGACCAGCCCGGTTGTCACCAAAAGCCGACGCGCCCGCACGGATCTGTCACCGAGGCATACCGCGAATCCCTCGGCATCCCTCGCGACCGTGACGACCTCGCCGTTCACCACATGCCCGCCATAGCCGCGAACCTCGGCCCGACCGCGTTCCAGCAACTCGCCGGGCGGTGTTCCGTCCCTGGCGAGCAGTCCGTGCACACCCTCGGCCGGGGCATTACGCGGCTGCCCCGCATCAATGACAACCACCGACCGGCGCATCCTGGCCAGTATCAGCGCACCGCTCAATCCGGCCGCGCCACCGCCGATCACCACCACGTCATAGCCGTCTTTCAGCTGATCGTTTCGCTCGGTCACAGCTGCGCCTCGCTGGCGCTCGGCTCCGCTGCGACCGTTGGTGCTGTGCTGATCGGTTCCCTCGCTTGGCTCGGTCACAGCTGCGCCTCGCTGGCGCTCGGCTCCGCTGCGACCGTTGGTGCTGTGCTGATCGGTTCCCTCGCTTGGCTCGGTCACAGCTGCGCCTCGCTGGCGCTTGGCTCCGCTGCGACCGTTGGTGCTGTGCTGATCGGTTCCCTCGCTTCGCTCGGTCACATGACCACCTCCTCCAGGCAACCATGCAGGCTGGGCGGCGATAATGGCAAACAAACTTGCCGTTATGGCAAACTGGTGGGCATGGACAATGACCTCGGCCGAGCCCTCGACGCGGTCGGACCTCGGTTACGCGCGCTGCGTCGCCAGCGCGAAACCACACTGGCCGACCTGTCGACGGAAACCGGCATCTCGGTTAGCACGCTGTCGCGCCTGGAATCCGGTGACCGCCGCCCAACCCTCGAACTGCTGCTGCCGCTGGCCAAGGCGCACGGCGTCACCCTCGACGAACTCGTCGACGCCCCACCCACCGGCGACCCGCGCATCCACCTGCGCCCCATCACCCGCCACGGCATGACCATGCTGCCCCTGACCCGCCGAGCGGGCGGGATCCAGGCATACAAGCTCGTCATCCCGGCCTACAGCCCCCGTCAGGAGCCCGACCCGCGAACCCACGAGGGCTACGAATGGCTCTACGTCCTCAACGGACGCCTACGCCTCGTCCTCGGCGAACATGACGTGATTCTCGTGCCCAGCGAAGCCGCCGAATTCGACACCCGCGTCCCGCACTGGTTCGGCGCGGCGGACAACGAGACAGTCGAATTCCTCAGCCTTTTCGGGAAACAGGGCGAACGCGCCCATGTTCGCGCCGCGCCGAAATCCGCCCGTCGGTAGGGCGTGCCGAGCAGTCGCCGTGCCGCCTGCCGCGCAGCTGAATGGTTGCCAGAACTCGCTCGACGGCTCGGGTCTTCGTTGCGAAGATCGAACAAGTGCCGCGATCTACGAAAGTTGTGACATGACTCATTCTGCCGGAACCGATTCCAGGCGGCGCGCGCTGCTCGGTATTGCTCTGCTGTCCACGCTGGCCGCCTGCGCGAAGGCACCCGCGCGCGAGATCACCCCTGCACCAGTATCGGATTCAGTGGCGCGCCCGGACTCGACGGCGCACTTCGCCGAACTGGAGCGACGATTCGACGCTCGACTGGGGATCTTCGCTGTCGCGACCGGATCCGGATCCACGCTCGCGTATCGGGCGGATGAGCGCTTCGCGTTCTGCTCGACATTCAAGGCGCTTGCCGCGGCCGCGGTGCTGTCGCGAAATCCGCTGTCGCATTTGGATACTCGGATACGGTTTACTCGCGGGGACATCCGATCCATCTCACCGATCACCCAGCACCGGGTAGATTCCGGCATGACAATCGGCGAGCTGTGTGACGCGGCGGTCCGCTACAGCGACGGCACCGCAGGCAATCTGCTACTCGATGATATCGGCGGAACGGCTGGATTCACCGACTACCTACGCGGCCTCGGCGACCAGGTCAGCCAGCTGGACAACTACGAACCCGAGCTCAATAGCGTTGTCCCGGGCGATGATTCCGACACCACCACCCCGCGCGCGATCGCCGCCGATTTCCGGACGCTGATCCTGGGCTCGGCGCTACCGGATGACAAGCGCGCACTCCTGACGGATTGGCTCAGGCGCAATGTCACCGGTGCGAAACGCATCAAAGCCGCCACCCCCGACGGCTGGACTATCGCCAACAAGACCGGCACCGGCAACTATGGCCGTGCCAACGACATTGCCATCGTGACCCCACCCTCGCGCCCGCCGCTGCTGCTGGCGATCATGTCGGACCGCCCCAGCGGCTATGACGCACAACCCAGCGAAGACCTGATAGCCGAGGCCGCCCGACATATCTTCACCATCTTGAACTGATTTCCGGGTTCCGGTCCGAGGTCCGCACGCGGCATCGGTGCGGCAGCGAACGAAGAGTGTGCACATCCCATTCTCTCGCCGTGTCCGAGTCACTCTGGGCGCGGTTTCCAGGTGTAGCGGGTTTTGGGGCGGCCTGCGTGGCCGTAGTCGGACTTACGGTCGACCAGGCCGTCGTCGGCCAGCTTTTCCAAGTAGCGCCATGCCGTAATCCGCGAAACCCCGACGGTGCTGGCCGTATCGGCGGCAGTGAGTCCGCCTGGGGCGTCGCGGACCGTGCGGGAGATTTCGTCCAATGTTTGCGGGGCAACGCCTTTGGGTGCGGTGGCGCGTTGGTCGGAGGTGCGTAGGGCGCTGAGGGCGCGGTCGATATCCTGTTGGGAGATGGCGGTTTCGCCCGCGGGTAGGGCGGTGCGGAATTCGCGGTAGCGTTCGAGTTTGTCGCGGAAGGCGGCGAAGGTGAACGGTTTCAGCAGGTAGAGGACCACCCCGTAGGAGACCGCGGTGCGCACCATGGCCAGGTCGCGGGCCGAGGTGATGGCGATGACGTCGGGGCGGGGTGCGAGGCCGGTCAGGGCGGCGGCCACATCCAGGCCGCTGGCATCGGGAAGTCCGATATCCATGAGCACCAGGTCGATCGGTGCATTCTCGGCAGCCGCATCGGCCGCGGCGCGCATGGCCTCGCGACCGGTGTGTGCGACGGCGACCGCGCTGAAGCCCGGAATCCGTTCGACGTAGGCGCGGTGCGCCTCGGCGATCAATGGCTCGTCCTCGACGATCAACACTCGGATCATCGCGCATCCTTTCGTGGGATCGTCACGGTCACGGCACTTTCCGGATCGCGTTCGGTGTCGATTACGCCGCTGTGCCGGTCGACAAGGCGATGGACCAGTGCCAGCCCGAGGCCCTGATGGTCGGCCTTGGTGGAGTAGCCGCGTTCGGCGGCGCGGGCGAAGGCTTCGGCCGACATGCCGGGTCCGCTATCCGCGACGCGCATATACAGTGCCGAATCGTTCGCCGGTCGCACCGAATCGAACGCCGCCGCCATCTCGATGGCCAGTGCTGGCTCCGGTGCCAGCGCCGGATCGGCAGCAGCCGACGCATCCTGCTGGCGCACAGTAACTTCCACCCATCCAGCGTCACCTTCGGCAGCCGCGTCGATGGCATTATCGATCAGATTGCCGACCAGTGTCACTGTCTCCTGCGCGGACAGCGGCGCGGTCGAGTCGAGCGCCGTATCCTCGGTGATCGTCAACTCGATGCCGCGCTCGGCCGCCTGGTTCACCTTGCCGAGCAACAGTGCCGCAAGCGCCGGATCGCCGACCGAGGCGAGTAGCCGATCGATAAGAGCTTGGGACAGTTGAAGTTCCGCGGTCGCGAACTCCACCGCCTCCCGATAGCGTCCCAACTCCACCATGGTGATCACGGTGTGCAGCCGGTTGGCCGATTCGTGCGCCTGTGCGCGCAGCGATTCCGCGAATCCGCGCACCGAATCGAGTTCGCCCATCACGGTACGCAATTCGGTGTGGTCGCGGATGGTGATCACGGTGCCGATCGGCCGCCGCTCCCAGGTGACGACATCCTGATTGACCAGCAGAATCCGGTCCGTGGTCACATGCATCTCGTCGCGAACCACCCCCCAACTCATCCGCTGCATCGAAATCGGCAGATCCGCACGCGCGACGGGTCCATCGGGCAGATCCAGCAACCTGCGCGCCTCGTCGTTGACGACCTCCGCGCCATCGGCGTTCGGACCGAACACCACCAGCCCCTCGTGGATCGAATGCAGCACCGCATCGTGCTGTTCGTACAGCGTGCGCAGCTCATCCGGCGCGAGACCGTGCGTCTGTCGACGAATCCGGCGACTCAACAGAAACGAACCCGCCGCCGCTACCACTAGACCCGCTGCGGCCACGCCGAGAATCAACGGCAATTGCGTACCGACCTGAGCGCCGATCCGTGCCCGGGTGACACCCGCCGAGACCAATGCGACGATGCGCCCGTCGTCATAGACCGGCGTGACCGCCCGAATGGAGGGCCCGAGCGTTCCGGTGTACGTCTCGGTGAACGTCTCCCCGGCCAGCGCCCGATCGATATTGCCGCTGAATGGTTGCCCGATGAGTGCGGGCGTGGTGTGGGTGTAGCGGGTCCGATCACGTGCCATCACCACGATGAAGTCCATCCCGGTCGCCATGCGGGTCCGTTCGGTCACCGGTTGCAGTAACGCGGTGGGGTCGGGGGTGCGCAGGGCCTCGATGGTGGACGGCGCGTCCGCCACGGCCAAAGCGACATCGGTGACCTCGCGCGAGGTGGTGACATCGCTGTCGTGCCTGGCGTCGAGTACGGCTAGCACCGCCCCGATGCCGATGACCAGCCCGAGCACCACCAGTTGCAGCACGAAGGCCTGTCCGGCCAGCGATAGCCGACCGCGTCCCCCGTGTTTCTCACCGCGCAACACTTGCTTTTCCCTCGTGCCCATTGAACGTAATGCACCAAAGCGTGACCGCCGTCACCCCTAGCAGCCAACATTGTGCACGTGAGGGCGTGAGCCACCTCACGCCGGTACCACTGAAGAGGACTTTCCCGATATGAGCGATGTAGCAAAACGACAGCCGCGCGACCGTACGCACTGGCTGTATCTGGGCGTGATTGTCGCCGTAATCGCGGGAATTCTGGTGGGCTGGTTGGCGCCTGAATTCGGTCAGGACCTCGCACCGCTCGGCACCATGTTCGTCAATCTGATCAAGATGATGATCGCGCCGGTCATCTTCTGCACGATCGTGCTCGGCATCGGATCGGTGCGCTCCGCGGCCAGCGTCGGCAAGGTGGGCGGACTCGCGATCGGTTACTTCCTGGTGATGTCGACGATCGCACTCGGCATCGGGCTGGTCGTCGGCAATCTGCTCGAACCGGGCTCCGGCATGAATGTCGCCACTACCGCCAAGCAGGGCGCGAAGCTCGCCGATCAGGCGCACGCCGCCGGCGGCACCTGGGATTTCATCCAGAGCATTATCCCGACCACACTGGTCTCCTCGCTGACCACCGGCAGCGTGCTGCAGGCGCTGTTCATCGCACTGCTGGTCGGATTCGCGCTGCAGGCGATGGGTACGACGGGGGAGCCGATCCTGCGTGGTGTCGCATCGCTGCAGAAGTTGGTGTTCCGGATCCTGTCGATGATCCTGTGGCTGGCCCCGATCGGCGCGTTCGGCGCCATCGCGAATGTGGTCGGTAAGACCGGCCTGGACGCGGTGAAGCAGTTGGCGTTGTTGATGTTCGCGTTCTACCTGACCTGTCTGGTGTTCGTCTTCGGTGTGCTCGGCGTGCTGCTGTGGTCGGTATCGCGGGTGTCGATCTTCAAGCTGGTCCGGTACCTGGCCCGGGAATACCTGCTGATCCTCGGTACCTCGTCCTCCGAGTCCGCGCTGCCGCGGCTGATCGCCAAGATGGAGCACCTGGGCGTCGAGCGGACCACCGTCGGTGTCGTCGTACCGACCGGATATTCGTTCAACCTGGACGGCACTGCCATCTACCTGACCATGGCGTCGCTGTTCATCGCCGATGCGATGGGCAAACCGCTCAACATTGGTGAGCAGGTCGGCCTGCTGCTGTTCATGATCGTCGCATCCAAGGGCGCGGCCGGGGTGACCGGCGCGGGTCTGGCCACGCTGGCGGGCGGGCTACAGAGCCATCGCCCCGAACTGCTCGACGGCGTCGGACTGATCGTCGGCATCGACCGGTTCATGTCCGAAGCCCGTGCGTTGACCAACTTCTCGGGCAATGCGGTCGCCACCGTGCTGGTCGGCACCTGGACCAAGACCATCGACATGGATTGGGTCCACTCGGTCCTCGACCGCAAACTGCCCTTCGACGAGCGGACCATGATCGACGACGACCACGAGCCGCGGACACCGCAGCAGCCAGACGCCGTAGACATGGTCAAGGCCTAGTGCCTCGCGCGGACGATGAGATAAGCCATGACCGCCGAACGATGGTTCCCGCCCGAAGATGATCTGCACCTGCGGATCTGGATGGCCGGTGTGGTCTTCGACTACGCCGCCACCGCGGCGGCGGTACGCAATCTGATCCACGATTGGCGGCGAAAGCACTGGTGCACAATCGAATTGATTCGTGACACCGTCGAGAACTGCCGGCTGCTACCGCGCCTGCCGTGCGAACGCTTGTTCCTCGGACCGTGACCGGGCCGAGGCGCTAGCGCTTCCCGAATACGAAGGGGCCCGCAGGATCTGCGGGCCCCTTCGTGGCGTGCGGCTCAACTGGCCCACTTCTCGGGGTTCAGGTAGTGCTGGGTGATCGCGGTGGCGTGCCCGTGCCCGAAGCCATGCTCGGACTTCAGCCACTCGACGAGTTCCTTGTGCGACTTCTGGTTCGAGGCGACCATTGCGGCCTTCCATTCGTCGATCGTTCTGCCGTATTTGGCTTCGATCGACGGGAAGTAGGATGCGGGGCCTTTGGGTTCGGTCGCCATGTTCGTCTCCTGTATTCGCTGGACGTTCCGCAATATCGACGGGGCCGCTTGCCGAAACTTATCGGTGCGCGCGGGAATGTGTGCCTGATCACGAACACCGGCGCCGACCTCGCGGGGTACGAGGTCGGCAAACGGGGATCCGGTTGCGGCGAAACCTGGTGTCGACCAGCGTGCTCCGGACAATCAGGCGTTGACGGCGACGCGCTGGGAGTCCTGCCGGTGCGCGACGGTACGCTCGCGGATCAGCAGGACGCCCGTGACGGCGACCAGCGCTGCGGTGAGGCCGTGGATGCCGAACGCGGCCGCGGCCGAGCCGCCCCAGCTGAGCACGGTGAGCATGTCGCCGGTCGGAATCAGTGCGATCACCAAGGTGACGATGCCGAGGGCGTAGCGCTGCTTGGTGGCGAGCAGCACCAGGATGATCAGCCCGGAGACGGTATCGCGGACGCCCTTGAGATTCATGAATGCGACCGCATCACCCGTGGGCCATTGCGGCAGGCCGAACCCGTTGGCGATGGTCTCCGGGGTGACCAGGTAGCTGATGCCGATGTAGAGGATGAAGGCGGCGCCGATCAGGGAAAGGGCGGTGGCGATGCGCGATATGGTCATGACGTGCTCCTCGAAATCGTGCTCTAGTTTCTAGCGTCGCTAGGTGTTATAGCAACGATAGCGAAGGCCTCGTTAGTTTGTCTAGCGATGCTAGAATTTCGAATATGACCACGCAGAACCGCAAAGAACGCGAACGCGCCGAACGCCACCAGCGCATCATCGACGCGGCCCGCGAACTCGCCGAAACATCGGGCTGGGAGGCGGTGACCGTGCGCCGCCTCGCGGAGAAGATCGAATACAGCCAGCCGGTGCTATACAGCCACTTCGCGGGTAAGGCTGCGATCGTCTCGGCCGTCGCCGAAGAAGGCATCGCCGAACTCACCGCACAGCTGCGCGAGCGGCGGGCCCGCGCGAAAACCCCGGTCGAGGCACTCGAGGCCATGGTGCGCGGCTATCTGGACTTCGCGACCGAGAATCCGGCGCGCTACGACGCGATGTTCGTCCTCAACACCGAACTCACCTTCGGCAATGACGCGCCACAGGTGCTGCGCGACGCATTCGGCGAGATCCAGAGCGCGTATGCGCCGTTCGCCGGCGATTTCAACCTACAGGCGGGCACCGAGGTGGCCTGGAGCACCCTGCACGGCATCGCCACCCTGGATCGCAGCGGTCGCCTGGTCGATGACCTGCGCGAGGACCGCATCCGGGTGCTGCTCGGCCAATGGGCACATCAGGGAGCGAATGGGTGACCGATACCTCGCAGGGGTGACGGCACAGCCCGGGGCGGCCCGGCAGAATCGAGGTATGCCCGATGTCGTGGTGGTCGGTTCCGGTCCCAACGGTCTCGCCGCGGCGGTGATCCTGGCCCGTGCCGGTCTCACCGTCGAGGTGTACGAGGCGCAGGGCACCGCGGGCGGCGGCAGCCGCACCGCCGAGCTGACGCTGCCCGGATACCGACACGATGTCTGTGCTGGTGCGCATCCGATGGCCTTGGCATCGCCATTCTTCCGCGCCTTCGATCTGGCCGCGCACGGTGTCGAACTGCTCGCGCCCGAGGTGTCATACGCGCATCCGCTCGACGGCGGCACGGCCGGTCTGGCTTGGCGCGATCTGGACCGCACCGCCGCCGGCCTCGGCCGGGACGGCACCGCATGGCGTGCGCTCTTCGAACCGATGGTCCGGCATTGGCGGCAGGTCGTGGATTTCGCGATGTCGGATCTGCGCCGCCCGCCTGCAGACCTGCTGACCGGACTGCGCTTCGGACTGCGCGTGCTCGAGCAGGGATCGCCCCTGTGGAACCTGCGATTTCGTGAACAGACGGCACCCGCGCTGCTGACCGGCGTCGCCACGCATGCGATCACGCCGCCGCGCGCCATTCCGGCGGCCGGAGCGGGCATGCTGCTCGCGACCCTCGCCCACGCCGGAGGCTGGGTGCTGCCACGCGGCGGGAGTCAGGCCATTCCAGATGCGCTGAGCGCCGAACTCGAACGGCTCGGCGGCAAGCTCGTCACCGGACACCGCGTCGATTCGCTCGACGAATTCGGCGGCGCGCGGGCGGTTGTGCTGGATACCGCGCCCACCGAACTGCTGCGCATGGCGGGAGATCGGCTACCGAATCATTACGCAAACGGGTTGCGCCGCTTCCGTTATGGCGGCGCGGCCTGCAAGGTCGACTTCGCTTTGTCCGGTCCGGTGCCGTGGCAGGCCCCGGGCTGCGAACTCGCCGGGACGCTGCATCTGGTCGGCACCCGCGCCGAGGCAATGGCCGTCGAAAAGACCATCGCCGCAGGACAACACGCGGATCGTCCGTATGTCCTTGCCATCCAGCCGGGCGTGGTCGACTCGACGCGGGCGCCGGCGGGCGGCCACACGCTCTACACCTACGCCCACGTTCCGAACGGGTCCACCCGCGATATCAGCGCCTCCGTCATTGCCCAATTGGAACGCTTCGCCCCGGGCTTCACCGACCTGATCCTGGCCAGGAACGTCGTCACCGGCGCCGAAATGCCGACGCACAATGCCAACTACATCGGCGGCGATATCTCCGCGGGCGCGATGACCCTGCGCCAGTTCGTCTTCCGTCCGGTCCCGCGCTGGAATCCCTACGCCACACCACTACCCGGCGTCTACCTCTGCTCCGCCTCGACCCCGCCCGGCCCCGGTGTCCATGGCATGTCCGGTTCGAATGCCGCGCGGCACGTGCTGCGCACGGAGTTCGGCATCCACATCAACCCATTGGATCTGCTGCGCACACCGAATCCGGCCTGAGCATGTACTTTTCGCCGGATCTGACAAAGCCGCCGGATTTGGCGGAAAGTGCGCCCAGGCCGGATTACGCGGGCGATCCGGCTCAGGCCCGCGGCGTCCGGTACAGGTCGGGTTCCAGATACATCACCCGCGCGGCGGGCACGGCCGCCCGCACCCTGGCCTCCGCGTCATCGATGGCCGCGGCGATATCGTCGATATCCAGATCCGGCACGATCGAGATCTTGGCCGCGACCAGGATCTCCTCCGGCCCGAGATACTGAGTCTTGAGGTGGATCACCCGGTCGATGCGGTTGCCGTCGACCAGGTTGGCGCGAATCGCCTTATCCTCCTCCGGCGTCGCGCCCTCACCGATCAGCAGGCTCTGCATCTCCACGATCAGGATCACCGCGATAATGCCGAGCAGCGCACCGATGGCCAGCGTGCCGATGCCGTCCCAGACCGGATCATCGGTGAGCATGGTCAGCCCGACCGCCGCGAATGCGAAGACCAGACCGACCAGCGCGCCGGTGTCCTCCAACAGCACCACCGGCAGTTCCGGACTGCGCGAATTGCGGATGAACCGCCACCAACTCGAATTGCCTTTGAGCGGGATGGATTCCCGCATCGCGGTCGTAAAGCTGTAGCCCTCGAGACAGATCGCGATGAACAGGATGACGATCGCGACTATCGGGTTGGTCAGCTCCTCCGGATGCTGAATCTTGTGGATGCCCTCGTAGATGGCATAGATCGAGCCGAGCGTGAACAGCACCAGCGCCACGATGAACGAGTAGAAGTAGCGATTGCGCCCGTAACCGAATGGGTGCAGTTCATCGGCATCCTGCGCGGCCCGGCGCTGCCCGAGCAGCAGCAGCCCCTGGTTCGCGGTGTCCGCGACCGAGTGCACCGCCTCGGCCAGCATCGATCCCGAACCGGTGATGAACGCGCCGACGAACTTCGCCACCGCGATCCCCGCATTCGCCGACAATGCGGCGAGAATCGCCTTTTTGCCACCACCAGCCGACATCTAGGTAGTTCCTCCTGTGTCCGATTTGCCGCGCCTTCGGCGCTGCTCTGTCTAATTGCTGCGCCTGCGGCGCGTCGTGTTCGCGGCCCCCCGGTGTCTCGCGTCCTACCCTTACGAGCGACCTGCAAGTCGCTGGCGGGTGTCGTCGAGACTCGCGCCTGCGGCGCGTGCGCTTCGACAACTCGGACGCGAGACGGGCCGCGAACGTCGCTCGTAAGACTCGCTCCGGTGTGGTCCGGTTAGGAGGCCGTCGAACGAACAGCCTAGGGCAGCACACGGGCAAACTGGGCGACAGGTCAGTTCGAGCCACCGACGCATGCGCAGAACAACTGGGCGTCAGCGTCTAGGGCCTGGGCGTGAATCTCGGTGTCGGCCGCCGATATCCACGCCGCCGCACCCCGCGCCAGCACCAGCTCACTCACCCCTTGCAACAGTCGCACCCTACCCGCGGTGCACAGCATGATTCCCGGCCCCGCGGATGTCAGCGGCACCTGCCCGGATTCGGTGGTCAGGTCGAACCGCCGCAGCGCGAACTCGGGCGCGGGCGTCCGATAACGCAGTGACCCATCGTCGACCGCTTCCGGCAGCACCACCGGCAGATCGATCGGCTCGAAATCCAGTACCCGCAGCAATTCCGGCACATCGACATGCTTGGGCGTGAGACCGCCGCGCAGCACATTGTCGGAGTTGGCCATGATCTCCACACCGAGTCCGCGCAGATACGCATGCAGATTGCCCGCCGCGAGGAACAGCCCCTGTCCCGGTTCCAGCGTCAACCGATTGAGCAGCAGCGCGGCCAGCACACCGGCGTCGCCCGGATATGCCTCGGCGAGTTCGAGCGCGGTGCGCGCCTCGGCGGTGAACTCACGAGTGCCCTTCTCCGAGAGATAGCGCACGCACCCGTCGAGCACCTGGGGCAGCAGGGTGCCGAGGACATTCTGCGGCAGCGTGATCCAGGTCGTGAACAGCGTCCGTAGTCCGGCCGAATCGGGTTGGGCGGCAAGCAGATCCGCATACGAACGCAGCCCGGGCACATCCAGTGCGCGCAGCAACTCGACCGTGCGCCGCGGATCCCGGAATCCGGCCAGCGCCTCGAATCGGTCCAGCGCCACAACCAATTCCGGCTTGTGGTTCTCGTCGCGATAGTTGCGCATCGGCGAATCCAGCGGCACCCGCGCGAGATTCTCCCGTTCGAACCCGGTCTGCGCCTGCGCCGAACTCGGATGCGCCTGCAGCGATAGCGGTTCCTCGGCGGCGAGGACCTTCAACAGGAACGGCAGCCGCCCGCCGAATTCCGGTGCGGCGGGACCGAGTTCGCGCTCCGGATCCTCGGCGACCAACTCCAGCAGCGAGCGGGTGCTGTTCTCCAAGCGGACATGCGCCGGATCGGCGGGATGCGCACCGAACCACAGCTCCGCCTCCGGATGCGCGGAAGGAACCGGTCGACCGCACAACCTAGCGAGTGCGGTGCGTGAACCCCAGGCATAGGAACGCAGCGCACCAACGAGTTCGTGCACTAGTAGTGTCCCCCGTCGAGCTGTTCGGTGGACGGTGCCGCACCGCCACGCGAGCCGATCAAGCGTAGATACGCAGCGGCCATTTCCAAGCGCACCGCGAGCACCGCGAGTTGTTCGAGTTCGCTGGCGTGGGCGATGGTGCCGGGCAGGGGTGCACCCGAATCATCCACTCGGGCAGGCATGGGCGCGGCCGGATCGTTGAGCGAGGTGTGCAGCAGTTCGACATCCGCACTCACCAGATCGGCGTCGACCAGACCCGATCCGGTGCCGAAAACGGCGAGCCGGCGATGCGCCGCGGCCTGATCCAGATCGGCGCTGAGCACGAACACCCCGATGCGCTCCACCGGCGCGGGACCGTCGAGTTCCTCGTCGTGGAACAGCGGGTCGAAGTTCGGCGCGGATTCGCCTGCGGCCTCGACCATTCGGGGATTGGCGGCAACGGCCTCGGCCAGATGTACCGCGGTGGCCACCTTGCCCGCCGACTGCAACAGCACCTCGGCGCCGTGCTCGGCGAGCTCACTGGCGGCAGGGGAGTCCCCGGCCAGCACGATGGCGCGCTGCTGCATGCGGGCGGCCAGCGTCTTGGCCGGATTGCGGAAGACCTCATTGTGCGGGCCGTCGCGCAATGCCTCGGCATCGAGCACGTCGGCCAACTCGGTCAGATCGGGTACGAGCGCACCTGCGCGGGTCGGATCGACGATGCGCAGCACCGCTATACAGGCGGAGAGGAAGCGCAGCAGCCGATTGTGGTCCAGAACCGGAATCCGGGGTTCCAGCAGGGACGTACGCCCGGCCGCGGCGGCCCGCAGCGGCCCCTCGTGCGGAGCCACGACCACGACCTCCGCGCCCCGGCGCCGTGCCCGGTCGACCGCATCGATCAGCCGGGGATCGCCGGCGTCGTCACCAGCGACGAGCACCACGTCCAGCGGACCGACCCATGGCGGAAGGGCGGCGACCGGGACCACGGGTAGGCCAGCGCGGTCGCCGAGTGCGGCGACGATCAGACTCGCGGCGCGTGCGGCTCGGCCCGCGCCGGAGACCAACACCACGCTGCGTGGTCGCAGATCCGCGAGGCGCGCGAGCGCGTCCTCACCGACCGCGGCCGCGGTCGCACGTACCTGCGCGCCGCCGGATGCCGCGGAGCGCAGGGCGCCGCCGACATCGGCAGCCTCGAGCGAAGCGGCATCATCGAGGTCGAGCACCGGTGTTCCAGCGATCATCGGGCATCCCACCTCCCCTCATCGCGCTGTGTGCGGTCCCGCCCTGCTCCCACCCGGGCTGTCGATTCGGAGGGATCGACAGGGGCACCCAGGTCGGGCGAATCCAACGTCTGTAATTCCACTATTCCAGTCAGGAGCAAACGATGCTCAGAATCTCGGTATCGGGCTGAGTCGTCTACTTCCTCGGGCGTCGAATCCTGAGCCTGCGTGTCCATTCCGGGCTGTGATTCCACTATCCCAGTCAGGACCGGACGATGCTCAGGATCTCGGTCACGAGTGCGGTTACTTCCTCCGTCGACCTGGCCTCGACGTTCAGCCGCAGCAACGGTTCGGTATTCGACGCGCGCAGATTGAACCAGGCGTCATCGGCGAGCTGAACGGTGACCCCGTCCAACCGATCCACCGATTTGGCCCGATCACCGAATGCGTCCACTACAGCCATCGTCCGCTCCTTCGCGTCCGCCACTGTCGAGTTGATCTCTCCGGAGGCCGCATATGTTTCGTACGACGACATGAGCTCCGAGATCGGCCGGTCCTTTTCGCCGAGCGCCGCGAGCACGTGCAGGGCCGCGAGCATGCCGGAATCGGCGCCCCAGAAATCGCGGAAGTAGTAGTGCGCGGAATGCTCGCCGCCGAATACCGCGCCGGTGGCCGCCATCTCCTGCTTGATGAACGAGTGCCCGACCCGGGTGCGCACCGGGGTGCCGCCGAGTTCGTGCACGAGTTCGGGCACCGCATGCGAGGTGATCAGATTGTGGATGATGACCGCGCCCGGCTCCTTGGCCAGCTCACGCTCGGCGACCAGTGCGGTGATGGCCGACGGCGAAATCGGATCGCCGTTCTCGTCGACCACGAAGCAGCGGTCGGCGTCGCCGTCGAAGGCGAGACCGATATCGGCACCGGACTTGCGGACCAGAGCTTGCAGATCGACCAGATTCTTCGGATCGAGCGGATTGGCCTCGTGGTTGGGGAACGAGCCGTCCAGCTCGAAGTAGAGCGGCACCAGGTTCAGCTGCGCCACGGTGCCCAGCACCTCGGGCACGGTGTGTCCGCCCATGCCGTTGCCCGCGTCCACCGCGATGGTGAGCGGGCGGACCTTGTCGAGATCGACAAGCCCGCGCAGGAACTTCGCATAATCGGCCAGCAGATCGATCTTCGTGGCGCTGCCCGGTGTTCCGTCGTAGCCGGGTACCCCGTTGATCACCTCGTCCTTGATCGTCGCCAGACCGGTGTCCTGGCCCACCGGAAGCGCCTTCGCACGGCACAGCTTGATGCCGTTGTAGCGGGCCGGATTGTGGCTGGCGGTGAACATCGCGCCGGGACAGTCGAGGTCACCGGAGGCGAAGTAGAGCTGATCTGTCGAGGCGAGTCCGATGTGCACTACGTCGAGGCCCTGGCCGAGCACGCCGTCGGCGAAGGCGCTGGCCAGTTCCGGGGAGGACTCGCGCATATCGTGTCCGATGGCTACGCGGGTCGCGCCCTCGGCGCGCATCAACCGCGCGAACGCGGCCCCCACATCCTTGACGAATTCTCCGTCGATCTGTTCACCGACGACCCCGCGAACGTCATAAGCCTTGATCACCGCGTTCACGAATTCGGCAGAGCGGGCCACTGTCATGATGACCACCCTAGTGGCTCGCGCCGACACCCCTGACACGGTCCCATCCGAGTGCTAGCTGGGCGGGTCCGGGAGTACTCGAAGGTGGCCGCGCCGGCCGGTGCGCGTGGCGCGCGGTGCGGGCGGGGCGTAATCGGAATAGCCACGCTGATCGTGCTCCGGGGGACGGCGGCGCAGGCCCGCCTCGCGGACCGCTTCGGCCAATGCCGTCAGATCATCGTCATCCGGTGTGCTGGAAGAGAATCCGCCTTCGTGGCGAACCATTTCCCAACCCTTCGGTGCGGTGATGCGGGAAGCGTGTGTTTCACACAGATCCCAGGAATGTGGTTCGGCCACCGTTGCCAGTGGCCCGACCACCGCGGTCGAGTCGGAGTACACGTAGGTGAGCGTCGCAACAGCGGGATTCTTGCAACCTGGTCGGCAGCAACGACGCATGGGGATCACGCCGATGAGAGTAACGCGCTCGGCGTTGCGATGTGCTCAGACACGCTAAGGATTCGGCGATTTCGGGCGAGTTCACCCGCCCTCGGCGGTGTGTTCGTCACGCGCCTTCGGGATCGATGAGGTCCGGATCGACGCCGAGATAGGTGGCGATCTGTTGCACGAGCACCTCGCGCAGAAGATCGACCAGATCGTCGGGATCGCCCGCGCGCAGTTCGAGTGGCTTGCGGAACAACACAACTCGGGCGCGGGTGGCCACTCCGTGCCTGTCTACGCCCGCCGGAATGAGTCGGGAAAGCGGCACCGGTCCGTCGGCCACCACCTCATCCGGCCAGGTGACCGAATCCGGGTGCAGCGGACGGATTTTCGGCACATCGTCGACCGCGATATCGAGCTTGGTGAGTCGATCGTGCCACCGGGTGTCCAAGGGCGCGAAGGCCTCCAGGACCAGCCGGTCGAACTGCTGGCCCCTGGTGCGCCATGCCGGCACCGTCGGTGGGAGCATCGGCCCGCGCACCCCGCGCCCACGACGGATCACCGATCGTGCGGTCGGTGGACGACGATTACGTGAACGGGCCATGACTAAAACTTAGGCTAATCCGCCTCCCCCGACCTTCGGCGCCCCATTGGGTGCCGCGTTCGCCGCGTCGGCGGCCGAGGGTCGGGTGCGGTCGACTTCTGGGCTTGCCCCCCGGAGTTGCCCGAGGCAACTCCGGGGCTTGCCCCAAGTCTCTAGCCGATGCCGCGCTTCAGGCGGCGCCGCTCTCGTTCGGAGAGCCCGCCCCAGATACCGAAGCGTTCATCGTGTGCGAGTGCGTACTCGAGGCACTCGTCGCGTAC
This sequence comes from Nocardia sp. NPDC050412, assembly GCF_044458825.1. Lineage (NCBI taxonomy): Bacteria > Bacillati > Actinomycetota > Actinomycetes > Mycobacteriales > Nocardiaceae > Nocardia > Nocardia sp. NPDC050412. The sequence goes on along the minus strand of NZ_JBITIJ010000006.1, from coordinate 33,519 downwards.
CTCGCAGCCCATGCAGATCCGTTTGGCCTCACGGGTCGAGCCGCCCTTCTCGGGGAAGAACGCCTCCGGATCGGTCTGTGCGCACAGGGCACGTTCCTGCCACTGCTCTTCGATCGATTCGAACATCTCGTCGAAGCCCGTCACGACCAAGCTGAGCCGGGGTGCTGTCACTCCGTCGGTCATCTCAGGCCCGATCCGGTCCGGTTCGATCCGACCGATGTCTGCGCAGACGCCACGTGCTGCGCCTGCTGTGGAATCGGTTTGCGATACGCCGCCCGGCATGCCCGAAGGGGCCAGCTCATTGGCCATCGCTCCGCCTCCTCACTGTGTGTTAGCGCAGATTGATTCTTTCCGTCGGACCAACACGCACACCGACGGCCGTACCCCGCGACGTTGTCCCGCGGACATCCCCGAGCTTGCCACTCCGATGCGAACACTTGTTCGAAAAACTGTCCGCGCCTTGAACTCTCGCGCGAACCCGAAATGACATGTCTGTGATTAGACACGCCGGACGTGTCGATGGTCAAGCCGCCGTCGCAATTCCGTTACTATCCGCTACCGCTTTCCAGAGCTGATCTTGAACGCGGAATAGCAAATGAGCAGCAAATACGGCGTGAACCGGGGCCGCTCCGACAGCGCATAGGCTGTGTCGATGTGACTCCACAACAAGCGGACACCGCACCCGCAAGTGGGCCCAAGATCGCCGTCCTGGTGGGCGGGGTCGGCGGCGCGCGCTTCCTTCAGGGCGTCCGGGAACTACTGCCCGATGCGGACGTTTCCGCCATCGTCAATGTCGGTGACGACGTCTGGATGCACGGCCTCCGGATCTGCCCCGACCTCGACACCTGCATGTACACCCTCGGCGGTGGGATCGATACCGAACGCGGCTGGGGCCGGGTCGCCGAGACCTGGCACGCCAAGGAAGAACTCGCCAAATACCATGCCCAACCGGATTGGTTCGGTCTGGGGGATCGCGATATCGCCACGCACTTGGTTCGGACCGAAATGTTGCGCGCCGGGTATCCGCTCTCCGCGGTCACCGAGGCATTGTGCAATCGGTGGCAGCCGGGCGTAAAACTCATCCCGGCTACCGATGATCGTTGCGAAACACATGTCGTTGTCAGTGACCCCGACAACCCTGGCGAACGTCGCGCGATCCATTTCCAAGAGTGGTGGGTTCGCTACCGCGCGGACATCCAGACGCACGGATTCGCCACAATTGGGGCCGATGAAGCCAAACCGGCGTCAAATGTGACGCAGATCATAGCCGAGGCCGATGTCGTGCTATTGGCCCCCTCCAACCCCGTGGTGAGCATCGGTGCGATCCTCGCGGTGCCCGGCATTCGCGGCGCACTGCGCACCACCGAGGCCAAGGTGATCGGCATCTCCGGCGTGATCGACGGAAGACCGTTACGCGGCATGGCCGATGAATGCCTCTCGGTGATCGGCGTGGAAACCACCGCCGAGGCGATCGGACGGCACTATGGCGCTCGCTCGGCCACCGGCATCCTGGACGGGTGGCTGATCCACAGCACCGATACCGCGGATGTGCCCGGTGTCGACGTGCGAAGCGTGCCGCTATTGATGACCGATCCGCCGACCACCGCCGAAATGGTGCGGGAGGCGCTCGACCTGGCTGGGGTGAAACCATGACTACACAAGAGCCATTGACGGGTCGGGCCGACCACGCGGCGGGGGAGTTGCGGATCCTGCCGATTACCGGGCTGCCGGAGTTTCGGCCCGGCGACGATCTCGCCGAACACATCGCTGCCGCCGCGCCCTGGTTGGTCGAGGGCGACATCCTGGTCGTCACAAGCAAGATCGTCGCCAAGGTCGAGGGTCGGATTGTCGAGGCGCCGCTGGATCCGGAGGAGCGCGATACCGCGCGCCGCGCGCTGGTGGAACAGGAGGCGGTGCGCGTGCTCGCGCGCAGGGGCCGCACGCTGATCACCGAGAACAAGCTCGGCATCGTGCAGGCCGCTTCCGGGGTGGATGGATCCAATGTCGAGCAGGGTGAACTCGTTCTGCTGCCAGCGGATCCGGACGGGAGCGCGAAGGCGTTGCGCGCCGCGCTGTCCGAGCGGCTCGGGGTGGATGTCGCGGTGGTCATCACCGACACCATGGGCCGCGCTTGGCGCAACGGGCAGACCGATACCGCCATCGGCGCCGCCGGACTGCGGGTGCTGCACGACTATGCGGGCGCCGTCGACGGACAGGGCAATGAACTGCAGGTCACCCAGGTGGCGGTGGCCGACGAATTGGCCGCCGCCGCGGATCTGGTGAAGGGCAAGCTCGGCGGCGTGCCGGTCGCGGTGGTGCGCGGGCTGCCGATCACCGACGACGGCTCCTGCGCCGCGGACCTGCTGCGCGGCGGCACCGATGACCTGTTCTGGCTCGGCACAGCCGAGGCGATCGAGCGGGGCCGCTCCGAGGCACTGCTGCTGCGCCGCTCGATTCGTCAATTCGCCGATACCCCAGTCGATCCCGAACGCATCCGCGCCGCCGTGGCGAAGGCGCTCACCGCGCCCGCGCCGCATCACACTCGCCCGGTGCGCTTCGTCTGGGTGCGTAAACCCGGCATGCGCGCCGAACTGTTGGAAGCCATGGCCGAGAAGTGGCGGGCCGATCTCACCGCGGACGGTCTCGATCCGGAGCGAGTGGAACGCCGAATCGCCCGCGGCCGCATCTTGCACGACGCACCCGAGGTGATCATCCCATTCTGTGTGCCCGACGGTGCACACGACTATCCGGATGAGCGGCGGCGCGGCAACGAACGCACTATGTTCACCGTCGCGGTGGGCGCGGCGGTACAGGGCCTGCTCGTCGCGCTGGCCACCGAGGGCATCGGCAGCTGTTGGATCGGGTCGACCATCTTCGCCCCGGAGATCACCCGCGACGTCCTCGGCCTCGCCGACGACTGGAACCCCTTGGGCGCCATCGCGATCGGCTACCCCCTCGAAGAACTCACCCCCCGTCCCGTCTTCGGGCCGGGCCCCGGCCTGGTCGAGCTGTGAGCGAGTGCCGGCCAGTGAACCGTGAACACAGTGCGCCCGCGCGTACGACGGGGCGCAGCGCCGGCGAGGTGCGGTCATGAGCGCCAGTTCGCTGCACCTCTCGGCAACGCGGTTGCTCGAGGCGTGGAAGCCGACGGGTGTCGATGCCTCGCTGCGCGAGGCCATGCTGGCCTTCCTCGGATCCGCACCGCGCGGGTGTCTGCGCGAGCACGCACCCGGTCACATCACGGCCTCGGCCGTCGTCTTCTCGCATGACGAGCGCGAGGTGCTGCTGACGCTGCATCCGCGGGTCGGCCGTTGGATCCAACTCGGCGGGCACTGCGAGGAGGGTGACCAGACGGTGGCCGACGCCGCGCTGCGCGAGGCGACCGAGGAGTCCGGCATGAACGGCCTGCGCATGGCTACCGAACTCTATGGCGCGCAGGCTCATCCGATCACCTGTTCGCTCGGCGTCCCGACCCGTCACCTCGACCTGCTGTTCCGCATTGTCGCACCGCCGGGTGCGGTCCCGGTCCGCAGTCATGAATCCACCGATCTGCGCTGGTGGCCGATCGACGCACTGCCCGACGACGCCGACGTCCTGCTTCGTTGAATCCGCACAGTTCGATCGCACGTCGTCCGCAATCGACGGGATGGCGCGGCGATCGTCGTATCGGGCGTGCCGCGGCGTCCGATTCGCCGTTTCCGCCAGAGTTTACAAATTCATAAATTTGTCTAGACAGAAGACAAGTTGATCTCTAATGTCCAAGTAAGTGGTACTGCACATCACATGTGATGTGCCGCTTGAATGAGGAGACAACGATGTCCACGGAAACCCATGCGCCAGGCCCCCCGGCCGCGGCGACCGATTGGCGCGACCGCAAGCGATACCTGTGGCTATGGGGGCTGTTCGCGCCGACCGGCCTTTTCACCATCGGCCTTCCATTGGTCTGGGCATTCAACGAATTCGGCTGGCACCGGCTGGCCCAGGTGCCGTTCTGGCTGGGCCCGGTGCTGGTCTACGTGGTGATCCCGCTGGCCGATATCTTCTTCGGCCCGGACGGCGACAATCCGCCCGACGAGGTGATGGAGTACCTGGAGAACGACCGGTACTACCGCTATCTCACCTACCTCTACCTGCCGTTCCAGTATGCGACGCTGGCCATGGGGTGCTATCTGATCACGGCGGACAACCTGAGCTGGCTCGGCATCGACGGTGGGCTGCACATCGTCGACAAGATCGGCCTGGCCATCACCGTCGGCATGATCGGCGGCATCGGCATCAATACCGCGCACGAACTCGGCCACAAGAAGATCGATCTGGAGCGCTGGCTCTCGCGCATCGCCCTGGCCCAGTCCTTCTACGGCCACTTCTACATCGAGCACAACCGCGGCCATCACGTGCGCGTCGCAACACCCGAGGATCCCGCGAGTTCCCGTGTCGGCGAGTCGTTCTGGGCCTTCTGGCCGCGCACGGTATGGGGCAGCTTCGTCTCTTCGTGGCGGCTGGAGAAGACCCGCCTGGATCGGCTCGGCAAGAAGTCGTGGAGTCTGCGCAACGAGGTGCTCAGTGCCTGGCTGATGTCGGTGGCGCTATATGCGGTCTTGCTCGCGGTATTCGGAATCGGCCTGCTGCCGTATCTGATCCTGCAGGCGATCGTCGGCTTCAGCTTGCTGGAGGCGGTCAACTACCTCGAGCACTACGGGCTGGTCCGCCAGCGCATCGCGTCCGGGCGGTACGAGCGGCCCGCGCCCGTGCACAGCTGGAACAGCGACCACATCGTCACCAATATCTTCCTGTACCACCTGCAGCGGCACAGTGATCACCACGCCTACCCGACCCGCCGCTATCAGACGCTGCGCAGTTGGGACGGTGCGCCGAATCTGCCGAGCGGCTACGCGAGCATGATTCTGCTCGCCTACTTCCCGCCGCTGTGGCGGCGCGTGATGGACAAGCGGGTGCTCGCACACTACGGCGGCGATATCACCCGCGCGAATATCCATCCGGCCAAGCGGGACAAGGTGATCGCGCGCTACGGTACGGCTGCGTCGGAGGCTTGACCATGAGCAGATTTCGTTGCCCTGTCTGCGATTACGTCTACGACGAGCTGAAAGGCGCACCGCACGAAGGGTTTCCGGCCGGCACGGCGTGGGAAAAGATACCCGACGATTGGTGCTGTCCGGACTGCGGCGTGCGCGAGAAGATCGACTTCGAACCGATGGGGGTTCCCAAATGAGTGAATACAAACTGTTCCAATGCATCCAATGCGGCTTCGAATACGACGAGGCCAAGGGGTGGCCGGAGGACGGAATCGAGCCGGGCACCCGCTGGGATGACATCCCGGACGACTGGACCTGCCCAGACTGCGGGGCCGCCAAGGCCGACTTCTATATGGTCGAGATCCAACGGTCGTGAATTTTGACTGCGGCAACCACCCGTGACAACCTCGCGGGTATGCCGCGCAACGGACCCAGAGTTTCCTATCAGGAGGCGGCGCGGGAACTCCTGCGCACCTCCGTCCTGGATTCGATGCGCGAACTGCTCACCGAGCGGGACTGGTCCAAGATCACCCTCGGTGATGTGGCCACCCGCGCCGGTGTCAGCAGGCAGACCCTCTACAACGAATTCGGTTCGCGCGCCGGACTTGCGCAGTCCTATGCGCTGCGCCTGGCCGACGATCTGGTCGATCATGTCGGCTCCGCGATCGATGGCAATATCGGCGACGCGCGCGCCGCATTCGAAGAGGGGTTGCGCGACTTCTTCCAGGCGGCCGCAGCCGACCCGCTGGTCCAGTCACTGGTCGCAGGTGAGGTGAAGCTGGATCTATTGCGGCTCATCACCCTTGATGCCGAGCCGTTGGTCGAACATGCGACCGCACGGCTGTCCATCGCGTTCCAGCACAGCTGGGTACAGGCGACGGTCATCGAATCCGATGTGCTGGCACAGGCTCTGGTGCGTATCGCGCTGAGTTACATCCCGACGCCGCCCGCGGAAGGCCGCAATGCGCCCGCCGAATTGAGTGCCGTCTTCAGCCCGTATGTCGAGGCGATTCTGGCCGCGCGCGAACGGCACTGATTCCACCACTGGGAAATTGACTGTTTGCGGTGAGTGTGCCCTGATCATGGCGACATGTGAAGGTACTTGAAAACCGACCGCCACGCATGTAACGGTTGACAACTTTCGGTGCCAAGCTGCTGTGTAACGGACGTAAGGTCTGTATGTATTCTCATGCGTCGGAGTTAGGGAACTTATTTAGCGGGGCAAACGTGCAAACGGCTGGCAAACCGGCGGGGTCGCCCGACCCTAAACGCCATCTGTGGGTTCTCGGCCTGATCGCTCCTGCGATCGCGCTGTTGCCATCGCAGCTGGTCTTGCATACCGGCGCCCCGGTCTTCTGGTGGATCGGGCCGATCATCGTGTTGATCGTCATCCCGGTGCTGGACTGGGTCGTCGGTGTGGACGGCACCAATCCGCGCGACGAGGATTACGAGTTGCTGTCCAACGACCGGTATTACCGGTGGTGCACCTATCTCTTCCTGCCGGTTCAGTTGGTCGGCCTGGTCATCGCCGCCATCATGTGGGCCGGCGACGAGCTTGCCGTGGTCGACAAGCTCGGGCTGGCAATGACTCTCGGGTTCGTCAGCGGTATCGGCATCAACGCGGCGCATGAGCTCGGGCATCGGGTCGAACATCTGGAGCGCTGGTTGGCCAAGATTTCGCTGGCGCAATCCGGATACGGACACTTCTTCGTCGAGCACAACCGGGGCCATCACGCGCGCGTGGCGACACCGGACGATCCCGCCAGCGCCAGGTTGGGCGAGTCACTTTGGGAGTTCTTGCCGCGCAGTATTTCCGGCGGATACCGCTCCGCCATCCGGCTCGAACGCGAGCGCCTTACCCGCAAGGGCAAAGGCTGGTTCACCTTGGGCAACCACATCTTGCAGGCGTGGGCAATGAGCGTGGTGCTGTTCGGCACGCTGATCGCGATCTTCGGCTGGCGCGTGCTGCCGTATCTCGCGCTGCAGGCGGTGATCGGCGTCATGCTGTTGGAGACGGTGAACTACATCGAGCACTACGGACTGCTGCGGGCCCGCCGACCCAATGGCCTGTATGTGCGCTGCTCGCCGCGCGATAGCTGGAACAGCGACCACCTGGTCACCAACATCTTCCTGTTCCATCTACAGCGGCACAGCGATCACCACGCGAATCCGGGGCGGCGGTACCAGACCCTGCGCAGTTCGATGCAGGCGCCACAACTGCCCGCCGGATACCTGTCCATGATCGTGTTCGCGGCCATCCCACCGCTGTGGCGACACATCATGGATCACCGCGTACTGGCCCATTACGGCGGCGACATCACTCTCGCGAATATCCAGCCGCGTAAGCGCCGCCGGATCCTGATGTCCTATGGCGTGACCGCGTAGTCCGTCGGGTGCACTCAGCGGTTAGCCTTGACCCGGTACTGACGAACCAGGAGAGGCTGATAGAGGCAGATGACGACCTCAGAACTTCCCGCACGCACGTCCCTGACCGCCGATGTCCGCAACGGCATCGATTACAAGGTGGCGGACCTGTCGCTGGCCGAATTCGGTCGCAAGGAGATCCGCCTCGCCGAGCACGAGATGCCCGGCCTGATGGCGCTGCGCCGCGAGTACGCGGAGGTGCTGCCGCTGAAGGGTGCGCGCATCTCCGGTTCGCTGCACATGACCATCCAGACCGCGGTGCTGATCGAGACGCTGACCGCGCTGGGCGCCGAGGTCCGCTGGGCCTCCTGCAACATCTTCTCCACCCAGGACCATGCCGCGGCGGCGGTCGTCGTCGGACCGCACGGCACCGTGGACGAGCCCAAGGGCACCCCGGTCTTCGCCTGGAAGGGCGAGACCCTGGAGGAGTACTGGTGGGCCGCCGAACAGATGCTGACCTGGCCGGGCGAGCCGGCCAATATGATCCTCGACGACGGCGGTGACGCCACCATGCTCGTGCTGCGCGGCGCGCAGTTCGAAAAGGCCGGCCTGGTGCCGCCGGAGGACGAGGACCACTCGACCGAATACAAGGTCTTCCTGAACCTGCTGCGCGAGCGCTTCGAAACCGATAAGACCAAGTGGGGCAAGATCGCCGCATCGGTGCAGGGCGTCACCGAGGAGACCACCACCGGCGTGCTGCGGCTCTACCAGTTCGCGGCAGCGGGTGAGCTGGTATTCCCGGCGATCAATGTCAACGACTCGGTCACCAAGTCCAAGTTCGACAACAAGTACGGCACTCGCCACTCGCTCATCGACGGAATCAACCGGGGCACCGACGTTTTGATCGGTGGCAAGAAGATACTGATCTGCGGCTACGGAGACGTCGGCAAGGGCTGCGCGGAATCGCTTGCGGGACAGGGCGCCCGGGTGCAGGTCACCGAGATCGATCCGATCAACGCACTGCAGGCGCTGATGGACGGCTACGACGTCGTCACCGTGGAGCAGGCGATCGGTCAGGCCGATATCGTCATCACCTCGACCGGCAACAAAGACATCATCACCCTCGACCACATGAAGGCGATGAAGGACCAGGCCATCCTCGGCAATATCGGTCACTTCGACAACGAGATCGATATGGCGGCGCTGGAGCGTTCCGGCGCAACGAAATTGAATATCAAGCCGCAGGTCGATTTGTGGACGTTCAAGGAGTCCGGCAAGTCCATCATCGTGCTGTCCGAGGGCCGACTGCTGAATCTCGGCAATGCGACCGGACATCCGTCGTTCGTGATGTCGAACAGCTTCTCCAATCAGGTGATCGCGCAGATCGAACTGTGGACCAAGCCCGAGGAGTACGACAACGAGGTCTACCGCCTGCCCAAGCATCTGGACGAGAAGGTCGCGCGCATCCACGTCGAGGCGCTCGGCGGCACGCTGACCAAGCTCACCAAGGATCAGGCCGAGTACATCGGCGTCGACGTCGAGGGCCCGTACAAGCCCGACCACTACCGCTACTGAGCCGCCGCGGATAGCGCTGAAAAGGCCTGTGCCCCGCCGACCGAGCCCGGTCGGCGGGGCGCTGTCGCTCTATGTCGTAGCCTGGCGGTAGCCTGCTCGCCATGGGCGTGTTGATTGCGGTCGAGGGCCTCGACGGCGCAGGGAAGCGGACGCTGATCGACAGCGTTGTCGCGAACCTGCGCGCGCGGGGTCTGCGCGCGCAAACACTCGCGTTTCCACGCTATGACCGGTCCATCCACGCCGATCTCGCGGCCGAGGCATTACGTGGCGCCCACGGCGATCTCGCCGATTCGGTACACGGCATGGCGCTGATGTTCGCGCTCGATCGGGCGGCGGCCCGCGATGACCTGTCGAAGTTGTTGGCCGACAACGACATCGTGATCCTGGACCGCTACGTGGCCTCCAATGCCGCGTATTCGGCTGCGCGCCTACATCAGTCGGCCGACGGCGAAATCGTGCGCTGGGTGGGCGAATTGGAGTTCGATCGGTTCGAGTTGCCGGTGCCGACGCTACAGCTGTTGCTGGATGTGCCTACCGAGGTCGCGGCCGAGCGTGCCCGGCTGCGTGGCGAACTCGACGACAGTCGCGCCCTCGATGCCTACGAGCGCGACGGCGGACTACAGTGGCGCACCGGCGAGGTGTACCGTGAGCTGGCCGAACGGGACTGGTACGGGCCGTGGTCGAGATACCGATCCGGTGACGATCCCGCGACGCTCACTACTCGTTTGGTCGAAATTGTTGCCGGATAAGGTTGGATGTGCGGCGGGATTGCACCAGTGTTGGCGTGGCGGCCCGTTCCGAGCGCGAGAGATGACAACATAGTACTTATGAAGCCGAAGATTCTGGTCGTCGACGACGATATGGCACTCGCTGAGATGCTGACGATCGTCTTGCGCGGGGAAGGGTTCGACCCGCATGTGGTCGGCGACGGCACGCAGGCGCTGGCGGCGGTTCGGGAGATTCGTCCCGATCTGGTGCTGCTCGACCTGATGCTGCCGGGCATGAACGGTATCGACGTATGCCGGGTGCTGCGGGCCGATTCCGGAGTTCCGATCGTGATGCTCACGGCGAAGACCGATACGGTCGACGTCGTGCTCGGTCTGGAGTCCGGTGCCGACGATTACATCGTCAAGCCCTTCAAGCCGAAGGAACTCGTCGCCCGCGTGCGTGCCCGCCTGCGGCGCACCGAGGAAGAGCCCGCCGAGCTGCTCTCCATCGCCGATATCGTCATCGATGTGCCCGCGCACAAGGTGACCCGCGGCGGTGCGCAGATCTCGCTGACACCGCTGGAGTTCGATCTGCTCGTCGCGCTGGCCCGCAAACCGCGCCAGGTCTTCACCCGTGAAGTACTGCTCGAGCAGGTCTGGGGCTACCGGCACGCGGCCGACACTCGTCTGGTGAACGTGCACGTGCAGCGGTTGCGCGCGAAGGTCGAGAAGGATCCCGAGAATCCGGAGATCGTGCTGACCGTCCGCGGTGTGGGGTACAAGGCCGGACCACCGTGAGCGAGCGTAGCGAGCGAACCATAGGCACGGCCGAGTCGCTCGGTCATGTCGGAGCCGAGCGCCAGCGAGGCGTAGGCATGAGCGAGCGCAGCGAGCGAACCATAGGCACAGCGTTCGCGAGAACGGCGCAGCCGAGCGCCAGCGAGGCGAAGCCGTGATCGGTGGCGATGCGGATCGTTCGACCGCCTCGCCCGGACTGGTGCAGCGTCTCGAACAATCCCTCGCGCCGGTGGTCGCTTGGCTCAAGGAGGTCGGCAGCGCCCTCGGTCATGTTTGGCGGCGTTCGCTGCAGTTGCGCGTCATCGTGTCCACGCTCACCCTGTCGCTGATCGTCATCACGATCCTCGGTGTGGTGCTGACCAGTCAGATCACCGATCGATTGATCGACGCGAAGATCAACGGCGCGGTCGAGGAGATGGATCGCGCCCGCAATACGGTGGAGAGCCAGCTGGCCGGTGTGCACGATATCGGCACCCAGCAGCAGCGCCTGATCGATGCCCGCAATGCGCTGTCCAACCGCGGCGGTACCGGTCAATCCACTGGTGTCGCAGGCAGTTTCGATTCCGCGTTGAGCATTGTCGGCAGTACCCCACAGCAGCCGATCTCGACCGGGCCGATCCAGGAGGTGCCCGAGGAACTGCGCCGCTTCGTCGCGCGCAACCAGGTCAGCTACCAGTTCGCCACGGTCGCGGATCCGGACGGCTACCACGGCAGGGCGCTGATCATCGGCAGCCCGAGCGCGGAGATCCCGACACTGCAGATCTACCTGATCTTCCCGCTGACCAATGAGGAGCGCAGCCTGTCGCTGATGCGCGGCACCATGTTGATCGGCGGCGTCGTACTGCTGGTGCTATTGGCCGCGATCACCGCACTGGTCACCCGGCAGGTGGTGCTGCCGATTCGGTCGGCCGCGCGGATCGCGGGACGCTTCGCCGACGGCAGGCTCAAGGAACGCATGCTGGTGCGCGGTGAGGACGATATGGCGCGGCTGGCCCAGGCCTTCAACGAAATGGCCGAAAGTCTGTCCAACCAGATCAACGAGCTTGCGGAGTTCGGAAATCTGCAGCGCCGCTTCACCTCCGATGTCAGCCACGAGCTGCGCACCCCGCTGACCACCGTCCGCATGGCCGCGGATCTCATCCACGGCAGCAGCGACGATCTCGATCCTGCGCTGGCCCGCAGCTCGGAATTGTTGGTGACCGAACTCGACCGCTTCGAGGGTCTGCTCAACGATCTGCTCGAGATCAGCCGCCACGACGCCGGTGTGGCCGAACTGCAGGTCGAATCGCTAGACGTGCGGATGTGCGCGCGGGCGGCGATCTCCACCGTGCGGCATCTTGCCAAGGAATCCGGTGTCGAGGTGGTCATCGATATGCCGGATGAGCCGCTGGTCGCCGAGGTCGATCCGCGACGGGTGGAGCGGGTGCTGCGCAATCTGCTGGCCAATGCGATCGACCACAGCGAGGGCAAGCCGGTGCTGATCCGGATGCGCGGCGATGTCGAGGCCAATGCGGTCGCGGTAATCGTGCGCGACCAGGGTGTCGGCCTGCGGCCCGGTGAGGAGAAGTTGGTCTTCAACCGGTTCTGGCGCTCGGATCCGTCGCGGATGCGGCGTTCCGGCGGCACCGGACTCGGTCTGTCGATCAGTGTCGAGGACGCCAATCTGCATGAGGGCAAACTCGAGGCCTGGGGCGAGATCGGTATCGGCGCGAGCTTCCGGCTCACCCTGCCGCTGGTGCGCGGCAAGAAGATGGGCGCGAGCCCGATGCCGCTGGAACCGGTGTTGCGCAAGGCATTGCCGGCGCCGCGGGTCGATCCGCAACCGCCCGAGGATCCGAGCACCGATGAGGCGACCGAAGCGACAGTCACGGACCTGTCGATGATCCGCGTCGAGACCAACGGTGGCGAATCGGCCCCGAGTGAAACCGATGCGGTCGCGGAGGATTCGACGGACACCGACGCGGCGGATGCGAACGACTCGAACGGCGTCGGTCCGATCGGATCCGTGCCGACCAATGGCACCGGAGCGGAGGCCGAGCAAACCGAATCCACCGAGCCGAAGCAGACCGGGCACAGCGTGCCGGGTGACGGCGGGGACGTACAGTCATGAGGATGCGTAGCTCGTATCCGAGGCGCAAAACGCTACGGCTGTCCGCACTGGGCGCAGCCGCCGTGGCCGCGCTGTTGGTACTCACCGGATGCGCGAGCCTGCCGGAATCTTCCGCACCGCAGGCGCTCGGCACCATCAACCGCCAGCCCACCTCCGAGGGCCCGCCGGCGCCCATCGGCGGTCGCGATCCGGACCTGCTACTGCGCGATTTCCTGCAGGCCACCGCCGATCCGACCAACCGACATCTGGCCGCACGCCAGTACATGACGCCGTCGGCGTCGTCGCAGTGGGACGACGCGGCGGGCACCCTGATCGTCGACAAGGCCGATACCCTGCGCGAATCGCGCTCGGGCGATAAGGCGACCTATGTGATCCGGGCGCACAAGGTCGGCGAACTGGCCGCCGACGGCGCCTATCGGGCCATTGACGCGCCCCTGGAAAACAAGATCGAAATGAGCAAGGTCGACGGCGAATGGCGCATCGACGAGCTGCCCGACGGCGTGGTGATGGAGCAGACCGCCTTCGCCAAGTCCTACCGCCGCTACATCCTGTACTTCGTCGACCCGACCGGTACCAGCGTCGTCCCGGATCTGCGCTGGATTTCGGTGGCCAAGAACCAGCTGGCCCAGCGCCTGCTCGGCCTGCTTGCCGAGGGCACCCAGCCCGCGCTCGCCCCGGTCGTGCGCAATGAACTCGCACCACCGGTGACTCTGCGCGGCCCGATAACCAAACCGAACAACGATGACAACGATGTCGGCGTCGGGCTCGGCGGGGTGCGCATCGACTTCACAGGTGCTTCGGGATTGTCTCCGCGCGATAAGGAGTTGCTGGCCGGACAGGTGGTGCTCACGCTCGCGAGCGCGGAAATCCTCGGCCCGTACATGCTGCTCGCCGACGGCAAACCGTTCGACGATCGCTTCGCCGCCAACGGCTGGTCGGTCGCCGATGTCGAACAGCTGAGCCCAGCTGTCTACGCGCGCAACCAGATCGGGCTACACGCGCTGCGCAACGGCTCGCTGGTGCAGGTCACCGACAGCGGAATGATCACCCCGCCCGGCTACTTCGGCGCGGTGAACAATCTGCAGTCGGTCGCGCTCTCCCCCGACGGCCAGTTGGTCGCCGCGGTCGCCGATGCCGGACGGCCGCCACCGGAGCCGCCGCGCACACTGATGGTCGGCAGCTACGGCGGCAACGCCTTCCCGGTCGCCGCGGGTTCCACCATCAGCCGGCCGTCCTGGAATGCCGACGGCACCGCCGCCTGGGCTGTGATCGATGGTGAGCGGGTCATCCGCGCGGTCAACGATCGCGCCACCGGAAATGTCTCGGTGCAGGATGTGGACATCTCGGCACTGATGGCCTCGGCGCAGGGATCGGCGCTGCGGCTGCCGATTACCGAGTTGCGGGTCTCGCGCACCGGTGTGCGTGCGGCGCTCATCGCCGACGGCAAGGTCTATGTGGCGGTGGTCGAACGACGCCCGGACGGCAAGTACGCCCTCACCTCGCCGCTGCAACTAGCGCTCACCCTCAGCACGCGAGCGGTGTCTTTGAGTTGGCTCACCGCGGATGCGATCGTCATCGCGAGGGAGGGCAATGTCGATCCGCTGACGACTGTTGCGATCGACGGATCGCAGCCGACCCCGCAGATCAGCCAGAATCTGACCGCGCCCGTTCGGGTGGTCAGTGCCTCTCCGGAAGCCGAGTACGTGGGAGATTCGCGCGCGGTGCTCCAACTCCAGTACAGCGATCAGACCGCCGACCGCTTCTGGCGGGAGGTGCCCGGCCTCAACGGCGACAACTCGGTCCCGGTGCTCCCCGGCTGATCGTCGGGCGCCGAAACGAGTACCGCGACACCGTTATTCGCGAATCTGTCGGTGGGCGGGCGCAGACTCGGGCGATGCGAACCCTGTTGGATCTGATTCTGGCCGCCGCCTGTGCCGGATGCGGTGTGATGGGGGTGGGCTGGTGTGCGGACTGTGCGGCCACTCTGGCCGGGCCGCCGACGCGGGTGCGGCCGCGCACCGATCCGGGTGTGCCGTGCTGGGCGCTCGGGACGTACGCGGGTCCGGCGCGGCGGGCGGTGCTCGCGGCGAAGGAGCACGGGCGTCGCGATCTGGCAGAGCCGCTGGGGCTGGCGCTTGCCGACGGTCTGGCACGGTTGCGCGATGACCAGCGGCCGCTGATATTGATCCCGGCACCGAGTCGACGGGCGGCCGCACGTCGCCGCGGCGGGGATCCGGTGGTGCGCACGAGCCGGGCGGCGGTGCGGTGGCTGCCCGATAGCCGGGTGATACCGATGTTGCGTGTGTGGTGGGGTGTGCGCGATTCGGTGGGCTTGACAGTCGGTGAGCGGCAACACAATCTGCGCGGTCGGATCGTGGCTCGACCCGGTGCCGGAGCCGGCTCGGAGATCGCGGCGAATGCCGAGTTCGTACTGGTCGACGATGTGCTCACGACCGGCGCTACCGCTCGCGAATCAGTACGCGTTCTCGACCTGATCGGGGTGCCGGTACGTGCCGTGTTGGTGACGTGTTCGGCTTGACTCCGGGAAATTTGCGTGAACAGTGGCGGACCGCCCGTTGACGTACTAGCGTCGCGATCACACACCCGAACCGGGAGTTTGGAGGTGGCGCCTCGGACATCATGTGCCGAGAGATTGTCTATCGGCACGGCTCATCCCGCCGCACGCACGCTGGTTTGTGCGGCCATATCCGGGAGGTACGCGTGACGACTTCTTCACGACCTTCAGTGAAAGACGCCCTCACTGTGAAAGAAACACAGGCCCCGGTGCTCGATGACAGCACCCTGGATGCGACAGAGCAACCCACAGCGGACCGACCTCGCGCGCCGCGCGGCGATGTCGTGGTGAAAGGCCGCAATGTGGAGGTTCCCGATCATTTCCGAATTTACGTCGCGGAGAAACTCTCCCGTGTCGAACGCTTCGATCCGTCGATATTCATCTTCGATGTGGAGTTGTTCCACGAACGCAATCGTCGTCAGCGCAAGGCCTGCCAACGCGTCGAGATCACCGCACGCGGCAAGGGCCCGGTCGTCCGGGCGGAAGCATGTGCGGACAGCTTCTACGCTGCCCTCGAATCGGTGACCGCGAAGCTGGAGAGCCGACTGCGTCGAACCAAGGATCGCCGCCGCGTCCACTATGGGGACAAGACCCCGGTCTCGGTGGCCGAGGCGACCGCCGATCTGATCGATGAATCACTGTTCGCGCAGGCGGAGGGCGCCACCGCACACGAGCATCCCGAGGCCGAACGGACCCGGCCCGAAACGGAGTCACCGGATTACGCGGCCGGCCCTGGCCATATCGTCCGAACCAAAGTCCATTCCGCGACCCCTATGTCGGTCGACGACGCCCTCTACCAGATGGAGCTCGTCGGGCACGACTTCTTCCTCTTCCAAGACAAAGAGACCGACCGACCGTCTGTTGTCTACCGTCGCCACGCATTCGACTATGGACTGATCAGGCTCGCATAGTCATTCGCCACACTTGTTCTCCGGGTATTCAGCCCATGAGTTGGGTGCCCGGAGAGTCGCGCTGTCTGCCTGCTCGGCGTCACGACAGATTTCGCAAGCACATGGGTAACTGATCGGGTACGTCCAAACCTCGGCCAAGCTTCGATCGCCGGTCCGCGACGTTCGTGTCGTGGCACTCAATCTCCGGCGTGAGGTCCGGGGAGGCGAGGGAGCCGTTCGCGGAAAAAGGTTCTGTGCAGCAAGGAATCTCGGCGTCGCGGGCGCATGGCCTGCAGCATGACCAGGTCGGCGAAGGTTTCGGCATCGCGTTCGCGGGCGGTTGTGTAATCGCTGCGCCCGAGCACATAGGCGATTGACTCCGGGGAGATCGAGGGGAGCAGTTCCGCGAGGGCCGACATCGGTTGTGGCGCGGGCGGTTCGGTCGCCGATTCCGGTCCGTGGCCGAGCAGCATATGACCCAGCTCATGGACGATGATGTGCTCGGCATGCCATTCGGTGGTATCGGCGCCGTAGACGATGATGTCGCTGTCGCGCTTGGCAATCCACAGACCGCTGCCGGTACCGCAGCCGGTGCCCGCGAGTAGTGCGGTATCGACCGGTTGCAGGGTGATGGTGCGACCGCGATGATCGGCAATGGCATCGAGGTATGCCGTCAGATTCCACGGGGACGGTATCGGTACGTCCCGGGAAACTTCCCGGAACCGGTTCTCCATACCGGGCATTCGTCGGCAATCTCCTACAGCGCTGCGGTCCCGCCCCATGCAACCGACGATGCTACCGAGTCTTCGGAAACTGCCCGGTCTATGGTCGCTCGACCGGTTGATCCGAGCGATGGATGAGCGCGGTCAGCGTGGCGAGATCGACATCGGATCCGCGCAGCGCGATGCTGGCGACATTCGCATCGCGCATGGTGGCCAGCAATTCGAGTTCCCGATCGATCGCGGCCGCGGCCGCGCCCGTTGTGGTCAGGTAGTCGGCGCTCACGCCGAAGCACTGCGCGATGGCGGTGAGTAGTTCGGATCCGACCGGCGCGGAATCGAATTCGCCGCGCCGCAGCCGGTCGAGTTGGTCCTGCGGGATGGTGCGGCCCAATTGCGCGCCGATCTGTTCGGCCACCGCGGCCGTCGTACGCTCGGGCTGCGACCGTGGGTGCACGGTCGCGAATAGTCGATTCACCTTGTGGCTGAGCGTCAGTCGCGCTCGGCTCGTCGCATCGTCGGTCATCTGTACTGCCCTCTACTGCTTGCCGTTTCGAATCGATGCCGCACCGGGATTGGCCGCCAGCCAGCGCGCGCGGAAGCGGCCCTCGGTGCCGGCGTCCACATCCTCCGCGCGTCCGGCCAGCCAGCGACGATAGCGGCGTTCCTCCAGGTCGGCGGGATCGCTGGACTCGGCGGGCACATCGAGTAGATGGGAGAACGCCATCGCGACCAACGGGTGCAGGGTTTTGCCGGGTCCGCCGTTGCGTTCCAACATCGCGGTGGCATAGCGGGCGGACAGCCGCGAGACGACCCCGTTGAGATCCGAAATGGCCGACACCAGATGGGGTTCGGTGGTCCGACCGCGCTCGACCGCATCGTTGAGCCGACCGGCGGCGGCGAGCAGTCCGGTCAGGTCGGACAGTTCGAAGCGGATCGAATCGGGTCCGGAGACGATCGACTCGTCGGTGTTCGGGGTGTGCGTGGCGACCTCATGCGGGGTCGGATCGCCGCCCGCATAGGTGCGTGCCGCACTCCCGGGCAGCCAGCGCAATGGGGCGTCGAGCTTGTTCAGGGTGTGCGTGCTGATGGTCGCATCGCCGTCTTCGATCTTGCGGATCGTCGGCGCGGAGGGCCCTCCCAGATCGCCGATCTGCATCTGGGTGAGGCCGAGTTCGTCCCGGCGTTCCTTGATGATTCGGCCGAAGCGCTTATGTCGCGACAGCTCCGAAGGGCTTTGCATAGTGAGCCTCATGGTAGAGCTCTTTTGGGAGAAAAGACAACTTCATAGAAAAAGTTTGAAAAACTGATGGAAAGATTGCTACTGTTCCTACGCGCCGAGTGGTGTCGACGTCGACCTTGCGGGTTCCGAGACGAGCAGGGGCGTTCGCCGGGACGGGCGCCGCTCATCCGCCTCCGCGGGCCTTTGTCGGCCGTGGGTGCCCCGACAGTGTCGTCGCGGGCTGGCGGTTGAGTGCCGGGCTGCTTTTGGGCCCGATGGAGTTACCCATGTGCTTGCGAAAGTGGGCGCAGCGGGTCTGTGGAGAACGCCCGGCTCAGCGGCGATGGAGGGGATCGCTGAGCCGGGTACTCTCGGCTCTGGACCTGGAACTTACTTCCAAGTAAGTTTGTGGGGTAGATCTCTCGAGGAGGAGACCCCGTGGCTACCAGTGCTGCTCGCCGTGCCGTCATCGTTTCCGGGGCGCGGACGCCGTTCGTCAAGGCGTTCGGCGATTACACGCGAATGGATTCGATCGCGCTGGCCGATGCCGCGGTGCGTGGATTGTTGGAGCGGACCGGGCTGCCCGGTGCCCAGGTGCAGGCGATCGTGTGGGGTGGCGTAATTCTGCCGAGTGCCGCGCCGAATATCGCGCGTGAAATCGCCTTGGATCTCGGTCTCGACCCTGGGTGTGAGGGCTACACAGTGACGCGGGCCTGTGCCTCCGGACTCCAGGCGATCACCTCGGCGGTGGCGGCCATCGAGCGCGGCGAATACGACATCATGATCGCCGGTGGCAGCGATTCGACCAGCAATGCCGAGGTGAAGTTGCCGCAGAAGCTGGTGCATGCCGGTGCGCCGCTGGCACTGGGCAAACCGAAGCCGAAGGACTATCTCGCGGCGGCACGTCAGCTCGCGCCGTTCACCGATCTGCTGCCGAGCCGACCGAAAATCGCCGAACGCACCACGGGCGAGGTGATGGGGGAGTCGGCCGAGAAAATGGCCCGCATCCACGGCATCAGCCGCGCGGATCAGGACGAATTCGCGGCGCGCTCACACCACCGGGCCGCCGCGGCCATCGATTCGGGCCGCTTCGACGACGAGGTGCTGCGGGTGCGCACCCCCGAAGGTGCGGATGTCACGCGCGACGGACTGGTGCGCGCGAATACCAGCGTCGAGAAGTTGGCGAAGTTGAAGCCGGTCTTCGCCCGCGACGGCAGCGTGACCGCGGGCAATGCCAGCCCGCTCACCGACGGTGCGTCCGCGGTATTGCTGATGAGCGAGGAGCGGGCGCACGCCCTCGGCTACCGTCCGCTGGCCGCCTTCCGCTCCTGGAGCTACGTCAGCGTCGACCCCACCGATCAGGTGCTGATCGGCCCGGCCATCTCTATGCCGCGCGCCCTCGACAAGGCCGGAATGTCGCTCGGCGATATCGATTTGGTCGATATCCACGAGGCATTCGCGGCCCAGACGCTGTCCGTACTCGCCGCGCTGAACAGCGACGAATGGGCCAAGACCCGCCTCGATCGCGATACTGCGGTCGGCGAGGTCGATGTCGACAAGCTCAATGTGCACGGCGGTTCGGTTTCGCTCGGGCATCCATTCGGCGCGACCGGCGCACGCATGGTCACCACAATGGCCAACGAGTTGGCCCGCACCGGAAAGAACGCCGCCCTGCTCGGCATCTGCGCCGCTGGCGGAATCGGCGCCTCGGCAGTACTGGAACGCGTCTGACAGCCCCGAGCATCCTTCCCATAGATTCGACCGTGCAAGGGCCAAGACTATTGCGGCAGTGGGCTTCTCTGGGCGTGCTGCGGTGGGTCCTGTTGTCTTGCCCTCGGGTCTGCCGCCCCTGGGGTGTTAGCTGTCCCGCGGTTTTGCAGTCGCAGTGCTGGGCGCGTCGGTGTCGTACCCGGCTCATCTCCCGCGGACCGGCGGGCAGGCCCGCAGCTCTCAGCTCGGTCGACCGGCCGGGGTTGCATTCTCGAGCATTTGTCGAGGGGAGTCGGATGTTGCTGGCGCAGCCATTTGACTACGCTCGGTGAGCATTCGACTCAGCTCGGTGGCGTGCGGAACGTTTCCTGGTGGACGGCGTCGGTGAGGGCGCGGCCGGTGCGCCAGCCGAGGCGTTCCAGGTCGGGTACCTGTTGGAATTCGTGCACTGGGCCGACGCACAGCCAGGCGACGGGGCGGATGCTGTCGGGTAGGCCGACCAGATCGGTCAGGAATTCGGCGTCGTAGAACGAGACCCAGCCGACGCCGACCTGCTCTGCCGTGGCGGCCAGCCAGAGGTTCTGGATCGCGAGAACCGCTGAGTAGATGCCGGTTTCGGGGACGGTGGCGCGGCCGAGGACCTGCGGGCCGCCGCGGTCGTGGTCATAGGTGACGACAATGCCGGTGCCGCTCTCGGTAATGCCCTCGATCTTGATCGGTTCGAAGGTTGCCGCCCGCTCCGGCGGCAGTGCATCCCGGAATTCGATCCGCTTCTGTGCGACGTGATCGGCGAACTTGCGCAGCGTCGCGGTCTCGCGCACCACCACGAAGTCCCACGGCTGTGAATTGCCGACACTGGGCGCGCGATGCGCGGCATCGAGGATCCGCCACAGCGTCGCATCCTCGACGAGGTCACCGGTGAACTCGGCCCGCACATCCCGCCGCATCCGGATGGCCTCGTAAACGCTCAGATCTTCAGCACACACGGCCCCAGTCAACCAGCCGCAACCTTTCGCTCTCGCCGACACCCGAGAGGATGCGCTTGCGCGCCAACCTGCACCCCGGCTGACTCGGGCCGCACGACTCATCAACGGCTGCCCGCGCTCACCGGCTGTGGCCGTCGTGACAGCGCGGCTACAAGCAGCCGGATGCTGTCGGTACTCGCTTCCGGATACTCGAAAGACTGAGGCGCCCACGGACTTCCGTGGGCACCTTCGCCTACGAACTGTGCGTCAGCCGGCGGCGACGGCCCGCCGGGCGAACCGGCGGCGGCTATCCTTCAGCGCCGTGCGCAGGCCGCGCCGCTTACCGGTGACCGGATCGAAGCTCGGCATGATGGCGCCGTCGAATTTACGCTCCGAGGCGGTCTCGGGGGCGTCGTCGGCGGTCGCGCGCAGGTACTTGTTCGGCAGTGCCAGCTTCAGGATGGTGCGCCAGGCCTTGAAGTACTGCACCGGAAGCGAACCGGTGGTGTAGGGCAGGTCGTACTTCTCGGCCAGGGCGCGCACCCGCACCGCGATATCGGCGTAGCGGTTGCTCGGCAGATCCGGGAACAGGTGGTGTTCGATCTGGTGGCTCAGATTGCCGGTCATGAAGTGCATGACCGGACCACCCGAGATATTGGCGCTGCCCAGCATCTGGCGCAGGTACCACTGGCCCTTGGATTCGCCGTCGATATCGGCCTTGGTGAATTTCTCCGCGCCGTCGGGGAAGTGGCCGCAGAAGATCACCGCATTGGTCCAGACATTGCGGATGATATTGGCGGTCAGGTTCGCGGTGAGCGTCGAGAAGAAGGCGGGCCCGGTCAGCAGCGGGAACAGCAGGTAATCCTTGCCGACCTGCTTGCCTATCTTGACCAGCACCTCGCGGCGCTTGACCTCGAATTCGGCCCGCTGCGGCGAACCCTCCTTCAGCCGGTGCACCTTGCCCAGCTCCAGATGCTGGATCGCCACGCCGTATTCGAAGAACAGCTGCAGCAGCAGGTTGTAGGCCGGATTGCCGATATTGAACGGCTTCCACCGCTGATCCCGGGTGACGCGCAGCAGGCCGTAGCCGATGTCGTCATCCATGCCGAGCACATTGGTGTACTTGTGGTGCAGATAGTTGTGCGTCTGCTTCCAGTGCTTGGACGGGCCGGTGTTATCCCATTCCCAGGTGCTGGAGTGGACCTCCGGATCGTTCATCCAGTCCCACTGCCCGTGCATAACGTTGTGCCCGATCTCCATGTTCTCGATGATCTTGGCCGTGCTGAGCAGGGCCACACCGGCGAACCAGGCGGGCGGCAGGAAACTGGCGAACAGCACCGCGCGGCCGCTGATCTCGAGCGCACGCTGCAGCCGGATGACATTGCGGATATACCGCGCGTCCCGAGCACCGCGCGTGGACTCGATATCGCGCCGGATCGCGTCGAACTCCGCACCGAGCGCCTCCACATCGGCTTCGGTGAGGTGCGCGTATTCCTTGACATCCGAAATCGCCATGGTGGTTACAGTACCGTAAGTTACGAGACCGTAGGTTGCGAGGTGTGTCTCCGGAGTGTGGCAAATCCCCCATTGCCAATGCGGCTGGGGGATGCTAGGTCACTTACGGCGGCGGATGCGGCGGATCGCCCGCTCGCGCATGGCCTTACGCTGCAATGTCGCCTTCTCCTGACGGGCCTTTTCCTGCAGCGCCAGCTTGGCCTCGCGCAGCACTTCCTTCTCGTGCCGCGCCGTCTCCCGCAGCACCACCTTGGCCTCGTTGAGCGCCGAACGCAGGCCGCGCCGCTTACCGGTCTCGGGGTCGACGGGCAGCCAGTGCGTCTCGTTCCACTTGTCGGCCCAGCGCTCGGCATTGGGCATCGACGGCATGGCGGGCAGTGAGATACCTGCGAACTTGTGCTCCGAGGAGGTCTCCGGTGCGTCATCGGCGGTGCGCTTGAGGAAACGGTCCGGCAGTGCGAGCTTGTGGATGGTCCGGAAGGCCAGCAGATACTGCTTGCCGAGGGAGCCGGTGGTGTAGGGCAGGTCGTACTTGTCGCACAATTCGCGGACCCGCTCGGCGATTTCCGGATACCGGTTGCTCGGCAGGTCGGGGAACAGGTGATGTTCGATCTGGTAGCAGAGGTTGCCGCTCATGAAGGCCATCGCGGGTCCGGCCTTGAAGTTGGCGCTGCCGAGCATCTGGCGCAGATACCACTCGCCGCTGGTCTCGCCCTCGAGCTGCTCGATGGTGAATTTCTCGGCGCCATCGGGGAAGTGGCCGCAGAAGATCACCGCATATGCCCACAGGTTGCGCACCAGGTTGGCGGTCGCGTTCGCCTTGAGCGTCGACATGAAGGCCGGTCCGGTGAGCGCGGGGTAGAACAGGAAGTCCTTGGCCACCTGGCGGGCTATCTTGCGGGCGAACTCCTTGTTCGGCTCCGACATCCGCTCCTTGGGCGGCGTGCCGGAGAGCTCCTTCTCGATGCTCAAGTCGTGCAGCGCGATACCCCATTCGAAGGTGGCCGCGAGCAGGATATTGGCCAGCGGCTGGATCAGATGGATCGGCCGCCACTGCTCGTCGCGGGTCATCCGCAGGATGCCGAAGCCGAGATCCTCATCCTTGCCGAGCACATTGGTGTAGGTGTGGTGCGAATAGTTGTGCGCCCGCCGCCACTGCGCCGAGGGCCCGGTCATATCCCATTCCCAGGTGCCGGAGTGGATTTCCGGATCGTTCATCCAGTCCCATTGCCCGTGGCTGACGTTGTGCCCGAGCTCCATATTCTCGATGATCTTGGCGACCGACAGGAGCGCCGTCCCGGTCAGCCAAGCCCACCGATTGCGGCTGCCGAACAGCACCGCGCGCGCTAGCACTTCCAGGCCACGCTGTGCCGCGATGGTGCGCCGGATGTACTTTGCGTCACGCTCGCCGCGGGACAGTTCGACGGACCGCCGAATGGAATCGAGTTCCTGCCCCAGTGTTTCGATGTCAGCCGCCGTGAGATGGGCGAACGCTTTGATATCGGCGATGGCCACCGGGGTCCTTTCCCTGACTGAATTTATCTCGAGGGTACCTGGCGGATCCCCCGGGGACGGTGCGTCTGCGAGTGTCGCTGTCTCAGATGTCGAGTGTGCAGTCGCCCGCTGCGGCCGAGATGCAGGTCTGCACCTTGTCACCCTCGCGGCGCTCGTCACCATTGCGCAGATCGCGGGTATGTCCGGAAGTCAGTGTGATGACACAGGTTTGGCAGATGCCCATCCGGCAGCCGAACGGCATCTGCACACCGGCGGATTCGCCAGCCTCCAGCAGACTGGTCGCGCCGTCGACCTCGACAGTGCGCCCGGTATTGCCGAATGTCACGGTGCCGCCCTCACCCACGGCGGAGCGCTCGATCTCGAAGCGCTCGACATGCAACCGGTCGCTGATGCCCGCCTCGCGCCAGTGCTGTTCGATCTCGTCGAGCATGGCGGCCGGACCGCAGGCCCAGGTCTGGCGCTCGCGCCAATCCGGGAATTGTTCGTCCAATGTGGTCAGGGAGAACCGGCCCTGCTCATCGGTGAGGTGCAGATGCGAGGAGAAACTGGGGTGGCGATCGTGCAGATCGCGCAGTTCGGCGCCGAACATCACATCGTCACGGGTGCGCGCGGAGTGCACGTGCACCACATCGGTGACCACATCGCGGCGATCCAGCGCGCGCAGCATGGCCATGACCGGGGTGATGCCGCTGCCCGCGGTGAGGAACAGCACCTTCTCCGGCGGCGGCGACGGCAGCACGAAACCGCCCTGCGGTGCGGCCAACCGGACGATGGTGCCCGCGGCGACCCCGCTGACAAGGTGGCTGGACAGGAACCCCTCGGGCATCGCCTTGACCGCGATGGAGATCAGGCGCTTGCCGCGATGTTCCGGATCGGTCCAGTTCGGCGGGCAGGTCAGCGAGTAGGAGCGCCAGTGCCAGCGGCCGTCGACCAGCATGCCGATACCGATGTACTGACCCGGCTCGTATTTCCAGTCGAAGCCCCACCCCGGCTTGATGACCAGGGTGGCCGAATCGGCGGTTTCCTTGCGCACCTCGACAATTCGGCCGCGCAGCTCACGCGCCGACCACAGCGGATTCGCCAGATGCAGATAGTCGTCGGGCAGCAGTGGCGTGGTGACGCGCGCGACGGCGCCGCGCAGCACGTTCAGCCGTCCACCGCGTTCGGCGACGTCCGCCGCCGGAGCCTCCAGCCACTCCCGGACTGTGCGCACCGAGAGTGCCGCTTTTTTCAAGACCATTGCCGCCGTTCGTCTCCCTGTCGTAGCGACCGGTGAGGCCGCCTCGCAGCCAGGTTACGGCATCGTAGGTTACTACGTGACGTGTAGGTTGCCCGTCACAGTAATTCGAGCAGGAACGGCAATTCCTGGGCCGCGTACCAGGCCAGCTGATGGTCCTCGGCATCACCGAGCACGAATTCGGCATCGGCATCGCCGAGGTCGGCGGCATCGATGACATCTACCGCCTTGGCCACCTCGGGTTCGGCCTCGGCCAGGTCGACGTGCACCGACGCGATCCGGTCGTAACTGATCGATCCGGCCAGTCGGACCACTGCGTCGTCGAGATCGGGGCGCAGCTTCGCGCCGGTCACATCGGCGGCGATTACCGCGCGTCGATAGACCGGGCTGTGATAGGTCGTGGCGGGGTCGTCGGCGTCGGTGTCCTCGTCGTCGGACGCCTCGGTGGCCTCCTCGCGCTCGGCGGCCAGTAGGCGCAGCGAGGCCCGCGCGGCCTCCGCCATCGCCACCTCGGCCAATTCATCGTCGTCACCGGAGGCGTAGGCCTCGCGCAGCGTCGGCGTGACCGCGAAGGCGGTTCCGCCGGCCGGTCGCAGTTCCCGGTTCGCGACGAGCTCCCGCAGCATCGGCACGGTGGCGGGGATATAGACCCGCATGATGTTCTCAGACGCAGGCACCGAGCATCTCCTCCATGGACTCGTGCACCGACGCGGCCAGCACGCCGATATCGGCCATCGCGTCGCGGTCGGCATTGAGTCCGTAGAAGACGCGTCCGTCATAGGACGTGATCCCGATGCTCGAGGCCTGGTTGCGCAGCAGCGGCGACACCGGATACATCTCCAGCATCCGCGCGCCGCCGATATACATCGGGGTCTGCGGACCCGGTGCGTTGGTGATCACCAGATTGAACGTGTGCTCTGCGAACGTACTCGCCGCCCGCACACTCATCGCATGCAGGCTCGCCGGAGCGAAGCCGGCAAGGTGCACCAGGGTGCGCGCCCGCACCCCGCGCCGATGCTTGATATCGGCCTCGGTGGCATGGGAGATGTGCGATAGGCGCATCACGGGATTCGGTTCGCCCACCGGCAGATCGATCAGGAACGAGGAGACCTCGCTGGCGGGTTTCAGCTGGTCGTCGATGCCTTCGACATAGACCGACATGGGCACCACCGCGCGCAGCACGGTCGATTCGGTGAGTGCCTCACCGCGCGAGAGCAGCCAATTGCGCAGCGCCCCTGTGACGACGGCCAGGATCGCATCGTTGATCGAGCATTCGAAGCGCTTGCGGATCTTGCGGTAGTCCTCGAGATCGGTGCGCACCACATCGAAGCGGCGGTTGCGTGAGGTCTTGGCGTTCAATGGGCTGTCCGGTGCGCCGATGGTGGCCGCACGCACGGCCGAAACCATCGAATCCACCGCCTTTCCCGCGGCCTCGACCACCGAGAACGCCTGCGCGCTCGCATCGCGCGCGACCTCGAGCGCCTCGCGCGGCTGCGCGGCCAGGTGGGTGAGCGCGCCGATCATCAGTTCCATCTCGTTGGGTTCGCGTGGGGCCACCCAGGCGTCATCGGCGATACCGCGCGGTGATGCGCTGGTATCGAGGATGACGTGCCCGATCTCGAGTGCGGTATCCCCGTCGACGAGCGCCGAATGGGTTTTGGTGAAGATCGCGGACCGGCCCTGCGCCAGGCCCTCGATCAAATACATCTCCCACAGCGGGCGGCTCTGATCGAGCGGTCGCGACGCCAGCCGCGCCACCAGATCGTGCAGCTGGCCGTCGTTGCCCGGAGCGGGCAGTGCGGAGCGGCGGATGTGATAGGTGATATCGAAATGGCTGTCCTCCACCCAGACCGGGCGGCCGAGCGCGAACGGGATTTCGCGCACCTTCCTGCGATAGCGGGGGACCAGCGAAAGCCTGCTCTCCACCAGATCGACCAGTCTGTCGTAGTCGAGTGCCGTTTCCTCCTGTGCGGAGTCGCTACCTCGGACGATCGCGAGAGAGCCGATATGGATCGGATTGCTGCTCGACTCGAGCCGATAGAACGACGCGTCCTGCGGCGTCAATCTCGTGATCACGCTGCCCGGTGCTCCTTCCGATGTGGCTCCCACCCGAGCCGTCTCACCGCCCATTGTGGTCGCCCACAACGGTTCGTCCTGCCCCCTGTGGCATATCCAGCGATATTCGCGCATCCCTTTACCCACGCTTGGTTCCGTGGAAGGCTGCCTTGGATCGAGACCGGAGGAACTCGATCCGCTCACATTAATCTGGTGCCGTATAACGGATGCCTTTGAGCCGCGCTGCCCTTTGGTGTCGTCACGTGCCGTCGGATAACGGGTTGCCCCTGGTAGATCAGGTTCACGGCGTCCGGCACGACGGACGACTCATATCGTATGACACCCGCGCTGAAACAGGTTCCGGTCCAGCGGATTCCCACCCGCTCCGACGGCCGACACACGGGTACGGTGAGAAGAAACGGCTATCGCCTCGGCGGTAGCGGCGGATGCGGCGCGATGTCGCTGGTCATCGGCACCTACCATGGATGCCGCATTACCATGAAGCGTGCTGCGGATTCCGCCGTGCTCGGCGGGGGCCATGTGCACACTGCCCGCCCAGGGTGACGGCCGAACATTTGACACACCGACCAGAGGACTGACGAGACCCGTGCCTGCGCTGACACTGACGAGGTTGCTACGGATTGGTGAGGGACGCACGGTCAAGCGGCTCGCCCATCTCGCGGAAGAGGTCCTCGCGCTCGGGCCCGAGGTCGAGGAGCTCACCGACCACGAGCTGCGTGCCAAGACCGACGAGTTCAAGGACCGCTACGCGGACGGCGAATCGCTGGACGATCTGCTCCTGGAGGCGTTCGCGGTGGCCCGTGAGGCGTCCTGGCGGGTGCTGAACCAGAAGCACTACAAGGTGCAGATCATGGGTGGCGCGGCGCTGCACCTCGGCAATATCGCCGAGATGAAGACCGGTGAGGGCAAGACCCTGACCTGTGTGCTGCCCGCCTACCTGAACGCGATCTCCGGCGACGGCGTGCACGTGGTCACGGTCAATGACTACCTGGCCAAGCGCGATGCCGAGTGGATGGGCCGCGTGCACCGCTTCCTCGGGCTGAGTGTCGGGGTGATCCTGTCCGGTATGACCCCGGCCGAGCGTCGCGAGTCCTACAACTCCGACATCACCTACGGCACCAACAACGAATTCGGCTTCGATTACCTGCGCGACAATATGACTCACTCCCTGGACGATCTGGTCCAGCGTGGGCACAACTTCGCCGTGGTCGACGAGGTCGACTCCATCCTCATCGACGAGGCCCGCACGCCGCTTATCATCTCGGGTCCGGCCGACGCCTCCTCGAAGTGGTACGCCGAATTCGCCCGCATCGCACCGCTGTTGAAGAAGGACCTGCACTACGAGGTCGACATCAAGAAGCGCACCATCGGTGTGCACGAGGCGGGCGTGGAGTTCGTCGAGGATCAGCTCGGCATCGATAACCTCTACGAGGCGGCCAATTCGCCGCTGGTGAGCTACCTGAACAACGCCATCAAGGCCAAGGAGCTCTACCACCGGGACAAGGACTACATCGTCCGCGACGGCGAGGTCATCATCGTCGACGAATTCACCGGCCGCATCTTGGTCGGGCGCCGCTACAACGAGGGTATGCACCAGGCGATCGAGGCCAAGGAAGGCGTCGAGATCCAGCCGGAGAACCAGACCCTGGCCACGATCACGCTGCAGAACTACTTCCGCCTCTACGACAAGCTTTCCGGAATGACCGGTACCGCCGAGACCGAGGCCGCCGAGCTGCACCAGATCTACAGCCTCGGCGTGGTCCCGATCCCGACGAACAGGCCGATGGTCCGCGCGGACCAGTCCGACCTGATCTACAAGACCGAAGAGGCCAAATTCGCGGCCGTGGTCGACGATGTCACCGAACGGCACGAGAAGGGCCAGCCGGTGCTGATCGGTACCACCAGCGTCGAGCGCTCGGAGT
Organism: Nocardia sp. NPDC050412; assembly: GCF_044458825.1. Classification (NCBI taxonomy): domain Bacteria; kingdom Bacillati; phylum Actinomycetota; class Actinomycetes; order Mycobacteriales; family Nocardiaceae; genus Nocardia; species Nocardia sp. NPDC050412. The sequence continues at coordinate 4,586 of NZ_JBITIJ010000006.1, read as the reverse complement.
ACCTGTCGAAGCAGTTCACCAAGCGCGGCATCGCACACAACGTGCTGAACGCGAAGTTCCACGAGAAGGAAGCCGAGATCATCGCCGAGGCCGGTCGCCCGGGCGCGGTCACGGTCGCGACGAATATGGCCGGTCGTGGTACCGACGTCGTGCTCGGCGGTAACCCGGACATCATCACCGACATCATCCTGCGCAAGGAGGGTCTGGATCCGGTTGAGACGCCGGAGGAGTACCAGGCCGCCTGGTTGCCGACGCTGGAGCGGGTCAAGGAGCAGACCGCCGAGGACGCCGACGCGGTGCGCGATGCCGGTGGTCTGTACGTGCTCGGCACCGAGCGGCACGAATCGCGGCGTATCGATAACCAGTTGCGCGGTCGTTCCGGTCGTCAGGGTGACCCGGGCGAGTCCCGGTTCTACCTTTCGCTGGGTGACGAGTTGATGCGGCGCTTCAACGGCGCCGCCCTCGAGGCCATCATGACCAGGCTCAACCTGCCGGATGATGTGCCGATCGAGGCGAAGATGGTCTCCAAGGCAATCAAGAGCGCGCAAACCCAGGTCGAGCAGCAGAACTTCGAGATCCGGAAGAACGTGCTCAAGTACGACGAGGTGATGAACCAGCAGCGCACCATCATCTACGGCGAGCGCAACCGGATCCTGCGCGGTGAGGATATGGAGGGCCAGGTCCAGGAGATGATCACCGACGTGGTCACCGCCTATGTCGACGGCGCCACTGCCGACGGCTACGTCGAGGACTGGGATCTGGACAAGCTGTGGAGCGCGCTGAAGACGCTGTATCCGGTGAGCCTGGATTACAAGGAGCTGACCGGTGAGACCGGTGTCGGCGAGGCGGGCGACCTGACCAAGGACGAACTGGTCGAAGCGCTGCTCGATGACGCGCACAACGCCTACGAGAAGCGTGAACAGCAGATCGACGGTCTGGCCGGCGAGGGTTCGATGCGCAATCTCGAACGCCAAGTGCTGCTTTCGGTGTTGGACCGCAAGTGGCGCGAGCACCTCTACGAGATGGATTACCTCAAGGAGGGCATCGGCCTGCGTGCCATGGCGCAGCGCGATCCGCTGGTGGAATACCAGCGCGAGGGCTTCGATATGTTCGCCGCGATGCTGGACGGCCTGAAGGAGGAGTCGGTCGGCTTCCTGTTCAACCTGCAGGTCGAGGTGCAGCAGCCGCAGCCCGAGGGCGTCGGGATCGATCCGGGCCTGCGCTCGCCGGTCGGCGCCGCCGCGCCGCGTCCACTGCCCACCCAGGAGGCGCCGGTAGCCAATGGCGCGCCGGCGGCGTTGCGCGCCAAGGGGATCGGTGATTCCCGGGCCAACAACGGCTTCCACTACTCGGGGCCGGACGAGGGCGGCCACGCCGCGGTGCACAGCGACGTCGAGGAGTACGGCGACGGCGCCACCCGCCGTGAGCGTCGCGAGGCGGCCCGCTCGCAGGCCAAGCCGAAGCGCGCACCGAAGTCGCGTCGTCGGCACTGACCATCAATTCCGAAGGCGCGCTCATCGACTCGAGGTCGATGAGCGCGCCTTCGCCGTGTCCGGTCCCGTATCTAGCGCTCGTAGATGTCGCGACGGTGTCCGGCGGTGATGACGAGAATGATCAGTTTGCCGTCATCGACCTCGTATACCAGTCGGTAATTGCCGACTCGTAGCCGGAATCCTGGGCGACCGGTGAGACCTCTGACATCTACCCCATCACGTCGGTATGGGTCATCGCCCAGCAGCGTGAGCGCGATCAACAGGCGCATGGCATCGGGATGCGGGATATTTCGTAGTGCACGACGCGCTGCTGGGGTCCAGCGGAATTCGTATTTCACGCCGTGCCTTCATGTCCAGCATCGAGGATCTCATCCATCATTTGGCCTAGCGTGATGTGTTCTGGTTCACCACCTTCAGCGAGCGCCTCGTCGGCCATGCGTCCGAGTTGCTCGTCTTCCCACTCTTCGAGCTTGGCGAGCATGTACAGCGGAATCACTGCGGCTGCGGGTTCTCCGGCACGCGTGATGACTGTCACGTGCCCATCCTGTACTGCGGCGTTGATGACGGCAGGGAGCTGGGCTCGAGCCTCACGGATGCTGAGCTGATCTTCCACATCTGGAGTGTACACCGAACTGTGTACACGAGAAATTACCAGGATTCGTTGGTGTTCAGCGCGGTCAGTAGCAGGCGGATGGCGGCAACACGGCGATCCTTGCCGGGCAAGGTATCCAGGGCGCATTCGGGATCTGCGGGGGGACCGAGATGGGTGCAGCCGCGTGGACAGTCCTCGATGGCGGCGGCCAGATCGGTGAAGGCGGCGATGACATCGTCGGGCGTGATGTGGGCCAGCCCGAAGGAGCGGACACCAGGTGTGTCGATGACCCAGCCGCTCTGCGGGAGCGGTAGGGCGACGGATTGGGTGGAGGTGTGTTTGCCCTTGCCCACGCCCGAGACCTCGCCGACCGCCCGATCCGCATCGGGCACAAGGCGATTCACCAGCGTGGATTTGCCGACGCCGGAGTGGCCGATGAAGGCGGTGAGGCGGTCGGTGAGCAGATCCAGGACCGGTGCTATGGGGTCGTCGACGCCGCCATAGATGATGGTGAGGTCGAGATCGTCGAAGGCGGCGGCGAATTCGGATTCGGCGGCCAGATCGTGTTTGGTCAAACACAGAATCGGTTGCAGCCCACCGGCATACGCGGCGACCATGGCGCGCTCGACGAAACCGGTGCGCGGCGGCGGATCGGCGAGGGCGACCACGATGAACAGTTGTTCGGCATTGCCGACGACGATCCGTTCGAACGGATCGGTGTCATCGGCAGTGCGGCGCAGGACGGTTCGGCGTTCGCCGACGCGGACGATGCGGGCGAGGGTATCGGGTTTGCCGGACAGATCGCCGACTACGTCGACCTGATCGCCGACGACGATCGGCGTGCGGCCCAGTTCCCTGGCCCGCATGGCGACGATCAGTTTGTCCGGATCGCCGCCGAGCACGCAACCCCAGCGACCACGGTCCACCGAAACGACCATGGCCGATTCCGCATCATTGTGCTGCGGACGGGTTTTGGTGCGTGGACGAGACGACTTGCCCGGGCGTACCCGGACATCCGACTCGTCGTAATCGCGTCGTCTCAGCGGGCCGCTCCCTGATCAGTGAGCGTGGGATCGAGCATCTGCTCCCACAGGCCGACAAATCCGGGCAGCGTCTTCGCGGTGGTGCCGATATCCTCGATCGCCACACCGGGCACCCGGAGTCCGAGAATCGCACCGGCCGTTGCCATTCGGTGGTCGGCATAGGAATGCCAGTTGCCGCCGTGCAGCGGGGCCGGGGTGATTTCGAGTCCGTCCTCGGTCTCGGTGACATTGCCACCGAGCCGGTTGATCTCGGTGGACAGCGCCGCGAGCCGATCGGTCTCGTGCCCGCGCAGATGGGCGATACCGCGCAGCCAGGACGGCGAATCCGCAAGTGCCGCTAGGGCGGCCACCGTCGGGGTCAACTCGCCGACATCGTGCAGATCGATATCGATACCGGCCAGTCGCTCCGGGCCGCGCACAGTCAGGACACCGTCGAACCGGGTGACCTCCGCGCCCATGCGCACCAGGATCTCTCGGATCACGTCACCGGGCTGTGTGGTCAGCCGTGGCCAGTGCGGGATGCGGACCTCGCCGCCGGTGACGGCGGCCGCGGCCAGGAACGGCGTGGCATTGGACAGATCCGGTTCCACATCCCAGTTCACCGCGCGGATAGGGCCGGGTGCGACGGTCCAGGTCTGGGCTTTGCGGCTGTCGGCGGGGGCATCGACCGCGACGTCGGCGCGCCGCAGCATCTCCACCGTCATCTCGATATGCGGCATAGAGGGCAGCGCCTTGCCATCGTGATGCACCACGATGCCCTCGTCGAACCGGGCCGCCGACAGCAGCAGGCCGGAGACGAACTGTGAGGATCCGGAGGCATCGATGGTGACCGCGCCGCCACGCAGCGCGCCCTTGCCGTGCACCGTGAAAGGCAGTGCGTCGCCCTCGATATCCGCGCCGATCCGGCGCAGTGCCTCCAGGATGGTGCCGAGTGGGCGAACCCGGGCCTGCTCGTCACCGTCGAAGGCGACATCACCGGTGGCCAGGGCCGCGACCGGCGGCAGGAACCGCATGACTGTGCCGGCCAGGCCACAGTCGACGTTGCCGCCCTGCAGCGGCGCGGGCGTCACGGTCAGCGTTTCGGCGTCGCCCTCGATCCGCGCGCCCAATGCGCACAGCGCGCCGATCATGAGTTCGGTATCGCGGCTGCGCAGCGCACCGGAGATGGTCGAGGGACCCTCGGCGAGTGCCGCCAGGATCAAGGCCCGATTCGTGATCGATTTAGATCCGGGCAGGGTCACGGTCGCGTGCACGGGGACATCGACATGGGGCGCTGGCCAGAAACTCACCCGTCCATCTTCGCCCATCGCGTCACCGGACACGCGGGCTGGGCTGTGTTTGATTTGCCGCGGCTGCGCCGCGGCGGGTTCGCGGCCCCCTGGTGTCTCGCGGGCCCGCCCCCCCCCCCCGCGCCCGCGGGGGCGGGCCGGCGGGCGGGCGGGGGCCCGCACGGCCCCC
>NZ_JBITIJ010000005.1:203173-666232 GCF_044458825.1 Nocardia sp. NPDC050412 | reverse complement strand
GATGCCGGGAAACTGGCCCGTCCGGTTCGGGAACGCGGCATGAGGAAACGGACCCGATGAAATACCGGGCACCGCGCCTCATGCCGACGTTCATCGTTGCCGTTGTGGGAAGGCTGGGCGTCACCTGATCAAGCTGTCCACGAACGATGGCCGTAGCGTCGCATCGGTGAGTGGTGAGAGCCGTTACCAGGCATACGAAGCAGACCTATGGGAACGATTGGCCGCGCTGCTGCCCTCGGTCGACGACACCGAGAACTTTCGCGACTGCAGAAAGACCGGCCGACAGGAAGCCGGCCTGTGGATCTTGACGCGACAGTTACTCGAGCACGAAGTGCCCATCAACGATCGAACGCGCGCCGAGATCGAAGTGCTGGCCGAGCATTGGGCCGAACGACTGGTGCGTCACGACGAAATCATTGCTTGTGCACGGGATTCCGATGGCGAGGCTTCCATTCGACTGCTGCCTGACGATTCTTCGACGCCGATCGACCCAGCACAACTCGGCATCACAGGCTCCAGCCTGACAGGTTTGCTCGTCGTTCCGTGGCTCGAATGCCTACGATGCGGGCAGGTGCTGGATCGCGTCCATGCATTGGAACCGTGGGGCGATCTGCGGTACCTGGCTGCCTACTACACCGTCCGGCATCGTGCCGCGTCGGACGCTGCCCCCGAGATCTTCGACGGGGCGGACCTACACAGCGCGTTCGAGTTGCTACTGACCTGTAGCTGACCACGCCAATGACCTCGATTCGGCTACCGCGTGTTCGACAAACCCACGCCGATCGCAGATGCGAGAGTTCCCCAGCGCAGCCACGGGAATAGCACACGGTTGTCCGTGGCCATGAGAAAGTCGCCACTGGTGGCCGGTCGTAGGTCGCCAGTTGGCGGCCAGGTAGAAGTCCCCATTCCCTTGCTCGTCGTGTCATGCCCGGAGCTCGTGGCCTGGGCAGTGACGGTGATAGCGCCAACTGTCATCCGTCACTGCCCAGGGAGTTCCATTGAAGTCTGCGAGGGAGCGTGGACATTATTTCCGCCTATCGAGAGGTCGGAACCTATCGTGGGGCCGCCGAGTTGTGCGGCACTACGCACAAGACCGTGAAACGGGTCGTCGAGCGTGTCGAGTCCGGCGGTCGGCCGCCGGAGCGGGTGCCGCGGCTGCGCAATTACGATTCGGTGCGCGAGCTGGTCGCTGAGCGGGTCACCAAGTCGAAGGGCCGGATCTCGGCTAAACGACTGCTCCCGGCGGCGCGGGCCGCTGGTTACGAGGGGTCGCCACGGAATTTCCGTCGGTTGGTTGCCGAGCAGAAAGTGTTGTGGCGCAAGGATAATCATCGGGGTCGTCGCCCGGCGGTGTGGTCGCCGGGTGAGTATCTGGTGATCGACTGGGCGCAGGTCGCGCCCGGGTTGCAGTTGTTCTGCGCGGTGCTGGCGTTCTCGCGGTGGCGGTTCACCGCGTTCGCCGCCGATCAAAAGCAGTCGACCACGCTGGCCTTGATCGCCGAAGCGTTCGCCGCGATCCCCGTCATCAAGACCCTCGACAACTTCGACGTCGCCTCCTCGTCCATCGGCCAGGCCAGCTTCGACTACCTGTCGAGCCTGGAATGGGTTCGCGCGCAACACAATCTCGCGCTGATCGGGCCACCCGGAACAGGCAAAAGCCACACCCTGATCGGGCTCGGACACGCCGCCATCCACGCCGGACACAAAGTCCGCTACCTCACCGCAGCCGACCTGATCAACACCCTCTACCGCGGCCTCGCCGACAACACCGTCGGCAAAATCATCGACAACCTGCTACGCGCGGACCTGGTGATACTCGACGAAATCGGATTCGCACCCCTGGACGACACCGGAACACAACTGCTGTTCCGGCTGGTCGCAGCAGCCTACGAACGCCGCTCACTCGCCGTCGCGTCACATGGCCAGCACCATCTCGATACCAGCGACGTCGCGATCGAGATGCCGACCGGTGAAGGCAAGACCCTCGTGGCGCTGTTGATTGCCGACTACGCGCTGGATCAGGGTTTTGTCGGTGGCCTACTTGACGGGAACTCGTCACGTAGCGGAGCAGGTCCAGGAAGAGGCCGACAAGCTTAACACTTCACCCGGTGCGGAGTGTTGATCGGCCCGTCCGGCATCGAGATCCGCCCCTATCATCCGCCGACCGCGCTTAATGCGGGCTACAGCCAAGCCAGACAACGGATCTATCTGTCGGCGACACTCGGGTCGATGGATGACCTGCAGCGCCGCGTCGGCGGTGGCAAAGTCACCCGGCTGGTGCCCGAACAGCCCTTGCCGACCGGTTCGACCGGCGAGCGGATGTTCGTGCTCAACCCGAGCCAGAAAAAAGCCCTCGACCCGGCAGTGGTCGCCTGGGCGGTTGGGCAGACCATCGCCGCGGGAGGGCGGGCAGCGTGGTTGTGCGTCAGCCACCCCGAAGCCGACGACGTTCAGATGCTTCTTACTGGCTTCGGCCACGACGTCTACCGGCTCCGCGCGGGAGATGACTCCAGCGGTGGATGCCTGGAGCTGCGCCCCATTGGGCCACTTGGTTACCGCTGGCCGCTACGACGGACTCGATCTCGCCGACGATGTGTGCAAGCTGGTAGTCATTACAACAGTCCCGCAATCCAGTAGCGAGTTCGAGCGATTGGTGTGAATCTTGTTGTGGTCACACCTGATAACGTGTTGACGTTGAACGAGGCGTTTGCGACGTAGCTGACGCCCAGGTAGAAATGTTGCTCACGTGCGCACTGGTGGTAATTTCCCGGCATCTCGACGACGCGGTGTTGTCGGTGGCTCGGGTCGAACGCGCCGCCCTGCAGCGCCTCATGTCGGAACTGCTCAGCGCACCTGCGGTGCAGGTTCTCGCGCTGCTGGGAATAGGCAACCACCATGATCATGTGGAGGTCGCCGTGGTGGCGATGCACGCGGTGATCGATCACACGGCCGCCGACAGGATGGAGTTTCTACAAGGACTTCAACGCGTTGTCGGACCTGCGGCGTCGCCGGCAACGCCCGGGACCAGGTGTGGGCGATGGCTCGCTCGGGCCGTCTCGGACATCGACTGCGAGTTGGCGAAAGATTCGGGCAATCACTCGGTACCGGACCCGGCTGCCGGTGGGGGCGGTACCGACCGGATCACTAAGATCATCCGGCGCTCGCATAGCCCTTGCGGCAGAGACATCCTGTGGTGGCTGGATCCGGCGCCCGAACCGCACCCCGCCGACACGGTCGGCCCCGGAGTGGGGGCACTCCGATGCGGGTGATGTTCGTAGCGACACCGCTGATCGGGCATCTGTTCCCGATGATGCCTCTTGCTTTGCATCTGCGTGCGGAGGGGCACCGGGTGCTGGTAGCAACCGGTGGCGATGCCGCGACGGCGGTTTCCTCCGATGTCCCGGTTGTCGACGTCGCACCGCGCATCGGACACATCCGTGCCGTCGCACAGGGATTGGGCTTGCACCCGGTCCTCGCACTGCGATCCGCGGCGGGAATGGCCGACGCTCGCGGCGGCGCCCACGTGTTCGCCGTCACCAACAAACCGATGATCGACAAGCTCATTCGAGTGGCGGCCCGGTTCGCGCCCGACATTGTGGTGCACGAACCCTTCGCGTCTGCCGCGGCCATCGCCGCGGCCCACCTCGGCGTCCCCACAGTGCTGCACAATATCGCGCTGGACGACGGCACCGTAATTCGACGGGAACTGTTGCGGCTGCTCGGCGGTGCCGACATTCCCGCGAGCACGGCCACCCTATCGATCGCGCCGCCCAGCATCGTCTCTGTCCCGGGTTGGCCCCTGCGATACATCCCGTATTCGACACCGGGCGCATCCACGCCACGATTCCTCCTCGACTCCCCCCGCCGACCACGCATCGTCGTAACCCGAAGCACCATGCTCGGCGACGGCCCCGACGCGATGCTCCGATCGGTGCTACGGGCCGCGCCCGACGTCGACGCCGATATCGTTATCGTCCGCCCGAACCGAACAGTCATGCGCGCCACCAACCTTCCCGGCAACGTCCGAACAGTCGGGTGGATCGCGCTGCACGCCGTGCTCCCAACCTGCACCGCGATGGTCAACCACGGCGGCGCCGGCTCGGTGTATGCGGCTCTGCGCGCCGGAATCCCTCAGCTGGCGACCCCCGCCCCCGGCGACCGCAGGTGGAACGCGGTATCGGTGCAGCGCCGCGGAGCGGGTATCGCGGTGCTGGGAAGAACGATCACTGCGGCGCACCTGCACACCTTGATCACCGACGCGCGCCTCGCCGACGCTGCCCGCGCTGTCGCGGCCGAGGTGGCCACCATGCCTGCCATCGACGAGGTCGCAGCCCAAGTCCTCGCATTGGGCAACAACCGGCCGCCCCTGCGACACTCCTGACCGACGACCGGGGGAACCCGGAGGCGATTCAGATCGACAACGACAAGACGAAGGCGCGGATCTGAGGATTGTCGCGGTGTCGCGTCAGATGGTCCAGCAGCTGCGGATCCCACCAGTCGATGGTGCCGCGGAAGCGATTGAGCAGGACCAGCGGGACACCACTTCGCGGACCGAGGCCTAAGATCGTCGCCCGGGAGTTCCATGCTCGCGTGACTGCGGCGCGCAGCGTCGGCGTGTCCAGGAACTTCATCGCCTTCTACTCTGGGGAAGCACTGGACGAGATGGGCAGCGATTCGATGCTGACGCCGATCTTCAAAGTTGCGCACACTGTTGATGTCGACCGCCCCGATCGCGCTGCCCTGGATCTGCTGCGGTTGATGCACAAGTGAGAAATCACCCAACCTCCTAACTCCACAACACCTCACTCCGGCCGGAAGTCGATGTGATCGGCCCAGGTGTAGGCGAGGAACCGCAGCATCGGGTCGTCGAGTCGCCACGGCTGCGCATCAACGCGCTTGTGAGGATGTGCTGCTTTCCCAAAGTTTCTCGCACTTCCCTTGCGGTGTTGGTGTAGCTTCCGCTCGCCAGCGCGGCGGGTTTGTCCTTCCAAATCCTTGCCCGGTGAAGTCGTCGATAGCGCGCGGCCGAGAATCCATTTCCGCGGTGTGCCTACCGCCATCCGTTGGGTTCCATGCGCATAACCGGCTGGGCATCGAGCATTTGGCGCAGCGCAGCATCGAGGGGCCAAGGAAACAGCAGGTCGTGGCCGAGCCGATTGTCCACCGCAGACACCGCTCCCCGCAGCATTGACGTGGTACCGACCCGGTCGACGATCGATTCGAACAATGGGGGCGGCGTCGCCAGGTAATACAGTGGCCGCCGTATTGTCCCCGCCGCTACTCGGCGAGTGGCCCCTCGCCGCAACGGCGCGCTCAATCCGGCGGCATAGAGCAGACCGTCGGGTGTTATCAGCAAACGCTCCGAGGTAACAGTGACGTTGCCGGTGGATTCGCCGCTGCCCCATTCCATCGCCGCAAGTCGGCCGTGCATCACACGCCATCGGGCGTCGTCGGACAGCACCCTTTCGACGTCGTCTCGGCACAACCACGGATACGGCCCGGCGCCGGAATCGAAGCATTGCCGCAGAGCCTCGTCGATGAAATCGAACAGTCGCTGGTTCATCACATGCTCCTCGATCGCGCGACATCCGGACAAGCTGCGTGTCGTCCGGCATAACTTTGTACTAGAAGCATCGCCTCGGCGGAGCGGTCGAGATCCATCATCGCGGCCTCGATATCGAGACTGGCTGGTGGTCGAACGACGGTTCCGCCGCACTCCGGTCCACTGCACCGTGACCCCCTGCGGCTCGGGGCTCGGGCGCGATTCTTCCTTCTTCGGCCAGATCAGCGGGACCCACGTGGTACGTCCGGATAGCTTCGGCTTCTCCGTCGACGCTCGTCACTTCGAACGCGAAGATGGCAACGCGTTCTCCCTTGGCCGGACGCCCGAACGGCCAGGGATTGTCGTACTGTTCCCCCGACGGATTCCCGATCGTCTTCGCGATTATCGTTGTCGGCTCACCCATGATTCTCGTTCCTCACTTTCCGCGGCTTCCGAAGCGTGGGGCCCGTCGCGGATCGAAAACAGCTGGTCAGCTCGACCATGACCGCATAGTCCACCCTATCGCCGGGGCGCTGGGCCGGCCGCCCTTTCGGTCGAGATCTGTGCAATCCGCCAGTCCGAAGCGTGCAACGAGTTCACCGTTGTCGGCATCGAGGGTGATGGTGGCACCGTCGTCGATGTCGCCGGACAACAGCGCCCGCCCAACGCGTGTCTCGACTTCGTGAGAGATGAAGCGCCGCAACAGCCGCGCGTCGTACACCGGGTCGTATCCCTCCTTTTGGGAGTCCGCATCCCTCGCGCTTCGCGCCGGGATCGCAAATACCACCAGGCCAATCCAGGAGCCGTCTGTGGTTTGCCCCCACGCATAGACCAGGCCGGACACCACCTGTGCAGTCGAGTCCGGACGATTTGACGCGCATCGTCACCGCATCACGACGGAATGCACCCTGCGGCGGGATCGCGATGCCCAAATTCACGTTCACCGTACCGGTGGCCGAACTCGTTGCGGCCGTTAGCGACTCGGGTGGTGGTGACTAGTGGCCCGATTCCGCCTGGAAGAAGACCTCCCGATCCCCGGGCACGCCGTCCTGTCCAGCCGGCTGGGCTCGGAGGATCTGGACGAACTCATCGAAACCACGCGGCTGTGGGCGTTGCGGGCATCGTCGACTATCTCGCCGACGAATTCCAGCGCGCAGAGCACATCGACCTACGTGCCGATCCGCAAGCGCTGCAACGACTTTTCGAGGCGGCAGAGAAGGCCGAAGTCGAGCTGTCCTCGGTGTCACAGACACAGGTGAATCAGAAGAGGGGGGTGGCTCACGCCTCTGCGGGATGGCGAAACCCTAGTCCTCAACAGCAATTCAAAGTAGATGTCGACAACCGGCTTTCCAAGACGGACCGTCTGTCTTCCGCAACCATGCCTCCCGGTAGGCGTCCCGGTCAGCCTGGATCTGGCGGCGTGACTCGTCCGTCTCGAAGATCACGAGCGCGTACCTCATGAAGGGTTCTTCTCCTGAGTCAGGCGGTGATGCGGGCGAGTGCCCCGGTCTCGAGGGCTGTCCACATGGCACGGTCGGGGCCGAGGGTGATGCCGTGCGGCTCGGCGCCGGGGGTGGGCAGGTCGTGTGTTTCGATCACAGCGTCCGGCGTGACGGTGCCGACGCGGTTGCCGCCCCATTCGGTGAACCACAGGGTGTGGTCAAGGCCGGGGGTGATGGCGTGCGGTCGGCCGGAGCGGTCGGGTAGCGGGAACTCTGTGACGGTGCCGTCGGTGGTGATCCGGCCGATCTGCCCCGCGGCGATCTCCACGAACCACAGTGCACCGTCGGGTCCCGCGGTCATCCCGACCGGTGCGGCTGCCGCGGTCGGGAGCGGGTGCACGGTCACGGTGCCGTCCGTGCCGATGCGGCCGATGGCGTTGGCCTGGTTCATGGTGAACCACATTCCGCCGTCCGGGCCCAGGGTGATGGCGGACGGGAACGCCCCGGTGGCCGGAAGCGGGAACTCTGTGACCTCACCGTCGGTGGTGATCCGGCCTATTCGGTCAGCGGGGTCTCGGTGAACCACAGCGCCCCGTCGGGACCGGCGGCGATGCCGAACGGCCCGCACTGCGCCGTCGGTAACGCGAACTCCCGGACCGCACCGTCGGTGGTGATCCGGCCGATCCGGTGTGCCTGGTACTCGGTGAACCAGAGCGCACCGTCCGGGCCGGGTGTGATGATCGTCGGCCCACAGCCTGGGTCGAGTTGATGGTTCTCCGGCTCGCCGCCCGGCGCCAGCCGACCGATATGTCCACTGTGAACCAGCGTGTACCAGAGCGCGTCGTCCGGCCCGGTGGTGATCGCGTACGGCCCGTCGCCGGTCACGCTGTACTCCTCGATCGATACCCGTGTCATACGGCCTTCTCCAGTCCGTGCTCGGCGGCTGTGCGGGCGATTTCGGCGGGGGTGCCGGCCATGATGCTGCGGGCGTGCTCGGTGACGAGTTCCACCGGCCAGTCCCACCAGGCCGCGCGGCGCAGCGCTTCGACGTCGGCGGCGTCGAAGCGCTGCCGGATCGGACGCGCCGGGTTGCCGCCGACGATCGTGTACGGCGGTACGTCCGCGGTGACGACCGCACCGGCCGCCACGATGGCGCCATCACCGATGGTCACGCCGGGCATGACGATGGCCTGATAGCCGAACCAGACGTCGTTGCCGACCACAGTGTCGCCACGACTGGGCATGCCGGTGACGAGGTCGAGGGTCTGCTCGGTCCATTCGCCGCCGAACATGGTGAATGGGAAGGTGGACACGCCCATCGTCGGGTGTTCGGCGCCGGCCATCAGGAACCGCGTCTCGGCGGCGATCGCGCAGTACTTGCCGATGACCAGCCGTTCCGGGCCGTAGGCGTAGAGCACGTTGCGGTGCTCGAACTCCGTCGCGCCGTCCGGGTCGTCGTAGTAGGTAAACTCCCCTACCGCGATCTTCGGCGAGCTGACCAGTGGTTTGAGGAACACCACCCGCTCATGGGCCGGTAGCGGGTGGCGGGTCATCGGATCAGGTGTCAAGGTTGAGCTCCTGGTGACGGGATGTGCGGGCACGGGATCTAGGAAGACGTAGACACGGCGCAAGCTTGCCTGCTCGGTGACCATGACGACCAGCCCGATGATCACGGGAGGGCCATCGGCCGGTGCTAGTTCCCAGGTGAGGCGTACCACATGGTGGTGGCTGTCGACGCTCCCGGCCATGCGGTACACCAGACCGGGGAACTGCCGCTGGGCGGTGGCCACCACGTCCTCGATGGCGTCGCGGCCCTCGGCGGCCACGATCGGGTCGATGTAGTCGGCGTCGTCGGTCGTTCCATCGCATCCGGGTCTCATGCCCCAAAGCGATGTCCTCGACATCGATGAGGATTTCGTCTTTGCGTTGTTTGTTCCACACCTGCCGCCCGGTGTAGCGGGGTTGGACAGGATCACCCGAATTGCGCCCTTGGACCACGCCCCCGTATGACCGCGAAATCTCGTCAGCGTCCATCCCGGTCGAGCACTGGCAACACCGGCACCTCGCCCTCGGTGGTAGTCCCGGCGACCCTGTGGGCCGCCGGGAGCGACCCGATCGATCTCGGCGACCGATGGCCGCAACCGATCGTGTCTCGCGCGGTGCGCGAGTTCACCGCCCCGGGTGGGCGGGTGCTGTTGCTCGGCTGGCCCGCCCCCACGACTCGTGGTGGCCTGCACGCGGTCGCGGCGGACACGGCGGCGGCGTGCGCCAGCGTCGAGGCCCTCGGCCGCACCGCCCACCACGAACCCCGCACCCCGACCGGCACGGATGATGCGGTGGATCGGGTTCTGGACTGACCCCCGCGTGGCCCCGCCGAGAAGTGGTCACGATTTGCTTGCCGTTGACATCGTCCCCTTCGCAAAATCCTGAGCGGCGGCGCAGGGGAACCCGTACGCGAATGCCCGGACAGGTAGGGCTACGGGCACGGGTTGTGGCTGCTATCAGCTGTCACGTCGGGCGGTGCATGGGCAGGGAGTACAGGGCTGCGGGGGCAAGATGGCTTGGTTCGTTCGGTTCTGCCGAGCTGTTGACGAGTGCTGAGACGCGGGCCACGCTGCTGCGTCTCGTGAGCCTCCCGTCTCGGTGGCGAGGCTTCGCGCGTGGAAGTAGGTGGCTTCCACGCGTTCGAGAACACGGCGGACGCGGGCGCGCTCGGCGCGGCGGGGATTGAGTGGATGCACCAGGGGACGGCAAGCCGTGCGGAAGGCCTCCAGCGCTTGATCAAGATCACGTGCATCGAGTGCGGGCTTCGGGACGCTGGCCTGCGGCGCGCAGCGCACGAGGTGGTCGAGAAGGAAAAGTAGCTCCCTCAGACGCATTTCGGCGACCGTGCGGACAGCCATGGGGACGACCAGCGCGGCTGCCAGAATCCCGCACCCGGCCCCCAGAACGGTCTCCTGGACGCGAAGTGCGAGCAGCTGCGGGGAGAGCGTATGCAGGACTGCGAGCACCATGCTGAGCGAGCCGGTGATGAAGAAGGTCACCGCCCAGTAGCTGCCGGAGGAGGTGTAGAACATCCCGAAGATGCAGGCGAGGAGAAAGGCCAGGGCCAAGGTGGTGTGCCTGTCGGCCAGGGCGGCGAGGCCGTATCCGAACGGCACCCCGGCGACGGTGCCGATCAGCCGTCGGCCGCTCTGCAGCAGGACGTCCCCGGTGTGCTCGGCATTGATGAAGACGACCCATGCCGTGGCCACGGCCCAGTACCACAGGTGCGGGGAGAGAAGATGTCCGCCGAGTACGGCGAGCGCGGCCGCGGCGGTCACCTGGAACGCCTGCCGCGTCGTATGCCGCCACGGGCCTGACGGCTGTGCTGCCCCTGGACGCAGCGCCACACGGTCGCACTCTGTCCGGTCGGTCAAGTCCGCCGTCTCCGCCTCCCTCATCGTGCTGGCGGAGGTCCCGGTCGAATCCTCCGCTGCGCGGATCGCGAGTACGCCGAGGCGTTGTGCGGTCGCGTCCGCATGTGCCGTCCGCTCCAGCTCCGCCGCCGTGTCTCGGAGCAGCCCGACGGGAGCCTCGTACAGGAATTCCCGAAGCAGCAGCGCGGAGGTGTGCAGCCGGTCGAGACGTCGTTCGACTCTGCGGACGCCAGCTCCGCCGTCTGCGAGTAGATCTGACGTGGCCTGCTGTGCATCACGAAGCCGTCTGTTGAATGCCGCCCTCAGGCGCCTCACGATTCCGTAGGACGTCGTGGGCACCAGACAGAAGCGAGTGACTGCGGCTGCCGCGAAGGCGACGGCCAACGCCCCAGTCAATTGCGGGAGTTGGTGGGGCTGAATCCCAGCGAACTGGGACAGGAAGTAGGCCATGAAGGCGAAGATCCCGAGGTCCAGGCCCCGTCGTCCGAAGCGGCGCGCATATACCGCGGTGAAGATCAGCAGTAGGAAGGCCAGGTGGGACGCGAAGGGGAAAGGCGCCAGCAGGCCCCCGGCCGTCAAGGCGGCTAGGGTCACGGGAGCCCCGGCGAGCAGAGTGAGGAACTGGTTGCGGGGGTGCAGGTCGCTGCTCGCCAACGAGGTGACCACCGCTGTGAAGCCGCCGGCCAGAAGTACGACCGAGGGCTGATCCCGTACCGTCAGCGCGGCCAGGGTGAGAGTGAGGCCGAGGACGGCGCGCAGCCCGGCGGTCAGACGCAGCAGGCCCGGGTCGGCTGCGGCAACCCGGTCCCGTAGCGACGCTGTTTTCGCAGCCACCGTGGATTTCCGTTCCTTCGTCGTGGTCGGCCGCTCCCGTCCGGCCCCGACGAGCGGGGCCGTGTGCAGCCCGGGATCACTGGCCTGGGGCCCGCGTTTTCGCACGGCCTTGGGGACAAGTGGGGGCCTCGGGGTACCAGGGCGAAGGGGTCGCCTGGCCGGTTACTGCTTCCTCGCTCGTGTGGCCAGTCTGGTCCGGCGGGATGGCGGGCGGTATGCGTCAGGTGACTGCTTCCACGGCCAGGGGTGCCCTTATTCCTGGTGGCCGGCCGTCGCGAGGGTGCCCTCGATGAGGTCGCGCAGCTGGGATCGGGCGGTGATGCCCAGCTTGGGAAAGCTGCGGTAGAGGTGCGAGCTGACCGTGCGCGGGGAGAGGAAGAGCTTTTCGCCGATCTCTCGGTTGGTCAGCCCGCGGGCGGCGAGCCGGATAATCTCCTGCTGTTGCGGGGAGAGTTCGGCGAGCGCGTCGGGGGCCGCATCTGTGACGTCGAGGCCGGCGGCGCGCGATTCGGCCCGGGCGCGCTCGATCCACGGGCGTGCGCCCAGGCGCCGGAAGGTCTCCAGGGCCTCGGTGAGCGGCCCACGCGCCTCTGCGATGCGCCGACGGCGCCGCAGCCACTCGGCGAGGTCGAGCAGGGTCTGTGCGCGTTCGAAGGGCCAGTACTCCAGTACCGGATCCGCCAGAGCCGCCCGGAAGTGCGGTTCGGCGTCGTCGGGGTCCGCCAGCAGGCCACGGGCTCGGCTGATCAGCGCACGCAGACGAGGTGAAGCGTTGTCCGCCAGCGCAGATGCCGAGCGCTCGACGATCGCGACAGCCTCCTCATGGCGGCCGCAGCGCACAGCGGCGGCGGCCAGATCCGCGAGGGCCGGGTAGGAGGCGTGGTAGTGCACGGGCGCGCCGTCTACCGTGAAGACCATGCGGAGTTGGCCGTACGCGGTCTCGTAGGCGCCTTCTGCGGCTGCCGCGGCACCGAGCGCACGACGGGCATAAACGGAGACCGAGCGGCTTTCCAGCGGATCGATCAGGACGAGCGCGTCCTCGGCCCGGGCACGGGCCGAGGACGCATCGCCCTGGAAGGCCAGCACGGTGGCATCCACGGTGGCCGCACAGGCCACGGCGTGGTCGAGGCCGGCCGCCCGGCCGACTGCGGTGGTGCGGGCGCAGGCCTCACGGGCCTGTTCCCACCTTCCTCGCTCCAGGTAGGCCCAGGCGACCGCGCCGCCCAGACCCTCGGGCAGCGCTCCCTGCAGCTCCCAGCGGTCGAAGGCCTCGTCGAAGGCGCGGACGGCCTGTGGGGTCTCGTCCAGGAGCCACGCCATGATCCCGACGGCGGTGAGCCGCTCCGGCCGGGCTTCCGCCTCGGCGGCCAACTGCGGGAGCAGGCAGACGAGTTGGGCCCGGTCGTCGAAGGGGTCCGACACAGCCCTCACCCAGGTGCGCAAACCTGCGTGTGAGGCGTCCTCGGGAAGGCGCCGCAGGACCTCCTGGATGCGGTGGCGCTGGGTGTCCTCTCCGGAGTAGAAGCGGACCACGGCGGCGCCGGCCACGAGGTCCAGCCCGGCGGCGGGCTGGGAGGCCGCCAACTGCTCGGCGTCGTCGGCCAGCCGGGAGAAGACCACGCTGTGGCGCACGGTCAGGACCGCCAGCCGTCCGGCCTGCACGGCGGCGGAGGCCAGCAGGGTTGCGTCATCCGTGCGCGCGCGTGCTGCGGCGACCAGTTCCTCGACCCAGGCGATGTCTCCGGTGAACACGGCCGCCGCGGCGGCTTCGACCAGCAGCCGGGCACTGTCCTCGCGTTGCGGTGCGAGTTCCGCGGCGCGCTGCAGGGCCTGGGCCGCCGCCGCATGGCCGCCGCGGCGGCGGGCCCGGCCGGCGGTCCGCTCCAGCTCCGCCGACGCGGCCGCGTCCGGGTGCGGGCAGGCGGCGGCAAGATGCCAGGCACGCCGGTCCGGTTCGTCCCGCAGCATCTCGGCGAGCGCAAGGTGAGCCTCGCGCTGGGCGCCCAAGGACGCGGCGTGATACACGGCGGACCGGACCAATGGGTGGCGGAACCGGACGTCCCGGCCGGTCCGCCGGACCAGCCCGGCCTGCCCGGCTGGCAGCCAGACCGCGTCCTCGGCGCGCGGCAGCCCCGCCGAGACGGCGATCGCGGAGTCGGCGCTATCCATGGCGGCCAGGAGCAGCAGAGCCCGCATGGTGGAGGCGGGGAGACTGTTCAGGCGAGCGGCGAAGATCCGCTCCAGGTGATCGGTGAGCGGAAGCGGACCTGCAGACGGCAGCCCCGCAGCCGTGTCCTGTGCTGAGGCTGTCCTCGTCAGTTCCAACAGTGCCAGCGGGTTGCCGCCTGCCTGGTCGAGGATCCGCGACCTGGTGTGCCCGGTGGGGCTCTTCGGCTGCAGGTCCAGCAGCTGATTGGCCGCAGCTTTGTCGAGCGATCCCAGGGTGAGCATCGGCACATGACGGTCGAATCCCGGAAGGTGATCGCCGCCACGGGCACCGATCAGCATGGTGACCGGTTCACCTTCCAACCGTCTGGCAACGAAGGACAGCGCATCCAGGGAAGCACGATCGAACCACTGCGCATCGTCCAGCACCACGAGCACGGGATGGTGGTCGCCCAGGCCTGACAACAGGCTCAGTACGGCGACCCCGACCAGCATGAGATCGGGTCCCGGCGTGGCCGACCCCTCGCCGAAGGCGTCCTGCAGCGCCGCGCGCTGCCTCCCTGGCAGTGCGTCCACCTCGGCCGGCACCGGCCGCAGCAACTGATGCAGTGCGGAGAACGCCAGGCTCGACTCCGACTCGCTCCCCTCGGCCCGCAGTACGCGAGCGCCGCCGGCTTCCGCCCGGTGCACCGCGTGCTCCAGCAGCGCGCTCTTCCCCGTGCCCATGTCACCGACCAGCATCAGCACCGGGTCGGCCGACACCGAGTCCACCGCACGAAAGAGGCGTGCCAATTCCGCGTCCCGGCCGACGATCAGCTCCCCCGGATCCGGCTCCGGTCCCATGACCGCACCGCGGTCGCCTGTGTGCTCGTCCACGGAAGTCTCCCGGAATTGCGGCTTTCGATCGGAGTCGCCTTGCCCTGGCCCGCCCAGGCTACAAGCGGCCGGGCCCAGTGCCCAGGCCATGCGCGCAGGTGCAGTCACGTTACGGATACCGCGCGCACCGAGACCGCTCGTACGGTTCCAGGAAAACCTCCACATTCCCAAGGACGCCCCATGGAACAAATCACGCTCGGCAACGTCACCATCACACGGATATGGGAGTATTTCGGTTCCGTCGAAATGACGCCTGACACCTTCTTCCCGGAAAGCTCGAAGGAAGTCTGGGAGACCGGTACCGACTGGCTAGCCCCGCATTTCCTGGATTCCGAGACCAACATCGTGAATTCGGCGATCCAGACTTGGCTGCTGCGCAGCGAGGGCAGGACGATCCTGGTCGACACCGGCGTGGGCAACCACAAGGAGCGTCCCTACGCCCCGGTCTGGAGCCACCTCGAAACGGACTTCCTGGCCAACCTCGCGCGGGCCGGTGTCCAGCCGGAGGACGTGGACATCGTGATCAACACGCATCTCCACATCGACCACGTCGGCTGGAACACCTACCTGGACGGGCGGCAGTGGGTGCCCACCTTCCCCAACGCCACCTACCTGATGCCGAAGGACGACTTCGACTTCTGGAACCCAGAGAACGGACACCAGCCGCTGCTCGGCCGCGGCAACCAGAACGTCTTCGAGGACAGCGTCGCCCCGGTGCACCAGGCCAGCCTGACGCAGCTGTGGGAGAACAGCCACCAGATCGACGCGAACCTGCGCCTGGACAGTGCTCCCGGGCACACCCCCGGTTCCTCCGTGCTGACTCTCACCTCCGGCACGGACCGTGCGGTGTTCGTCGGCGACATGCTGCACAGCCCGGTGCAGATACTGGAGCCGGACGCCAACAGCTGCTTCTGCGAGAACCCCGCCGAAGCCCGCGCCACCCGCCGCAAGGTGCTGGGCTGGGCGGCCGACAACAACGCGCTCGTGATCCCGGCGCACCTGGGCGGGCATGGCGCCACCGAAGTCGTACGCGAGGGAAGCACCTTCGCCGTCAAGGGCTGGGCGCCCTTCACCCCGTACACCGAGCAGGGCTGAACCCGCGGAAAGGCACCAGAGATGAACCACCACGCCGAACCCGTCGTGACCACCACGCAAGGAGCCGTCCGCGGTCTGCGCCAGGACGACGGCACCGCCGCCTTCCTGAACATCCCCTACGCCGCCCCGCCCCTGGGCGCCGGCCGCTTCGCGCCGCCCGAGCCGCACGAGCCGTGGGACGGCGTACGGGACGCCACCGTGCCCGGCCCCAACGCGCCGCAGTCCGAGCGCAAGCTCGGCAGCATCGACATGGCCCCCTACTTCGGCACCGGCTGGAGCCGGGGCGAGGACTACCTCACCGTCAACGTCTGGACGCCCGCCGTCGCGCAGAGCGACCTGCCGGTCATGGTGTTCGTGCACGGCGGCGGATTCGTCGCCGGTTCGACACGGTCCGCGATGTACGACGGGTCCGCCTTTGCCCGCGACGGCGTCGTCCTCGTCACCCTCAACTACCGGCTCGGCATCGCCGGGTTCCTCGATCTGCCCGGCGCGCCCGCCAACCGCGGCCTGCTCGACGTCGTCGCCGCGCTGCGCTGGGTGCGGGAAAACATCGCCGGCTTCGGCGGTGACCCGGACAACGTCACGCTCTTCGGCCAGTCTGCAGGGGCCACCGTCGTCGGCGGCGTCCTGGCCGCCCCACAGGCCGCGGGCCTGTTCCACAGGGCGATCGTGCAGAGTGGCAGCGGCCTGGGGGCGTTCAGCACCGAGCAGGCCGCCCGCGTCACCTCCGCGGCCGCCGACGTCCTGGGCGTCGAGCCACACGTGGACGCCTTCGCGGGGATCTCCGACGAGCGTCTGGTGGAGGCCGCTTCCAAGCTCGCGGGCATCGATCTGCAGACCGCCACCCACCATGACCCGCTGATCGGGCTCAGCCCCTTCAGCCTGGTCCTGGACACCCAGCCCGCCGAAGCCGTCGCCACCGGACACAGCTCCGACGTCGACCTGCTCGTCGGCACCAACACCGAAGAGGGAAACCTCTACCTGGTCCCGGTGGGCAAGTACGCCACCTCGACCGCCGCCGACGTCGACGAGGCAGCGGCCCGCTCGCACCCGAATCCGGTGCAGCTCGTCGAGACCTACCGCAAGTCCCGCCCCGAGGCGT
Source organism: Nocardia sp. NPDC050412 (assembly GCF_044458825.1). Lineage (NCBI taxonomy): Bacteria > Bacillati > Actinomycetota > Actinomycetes > Mycobacteriales > Nocardiaceae > Nocardia > Nocardia sp. NPDC050412. The sequence goes on along the minus strand of NZ_JBITIJ010000005.1, from coordinate 649,756 downwards.
CCTTCGCGGGGCTGCGCTCCGCCATCATGGCCGACGCGCTGTTCGGCGCGGGCAGCCGCGCTCTGGTCGGCGCCCATGCCGCCCACCCGAAGTCCGCCACCTACGCGTACGAGTTCGCCTGGCGCTCCCAGGCCCTGGACGGAGAGCTCGGCGCCACCCACGCCGTCGAGCTGCCCTTCGTCTTCGACCTCGCGGACCGGCCCGAGCTGAACGGCCCCACCGCCCTGCTCGGCCCCGACAAGCCCCCGGCGGATCTCGCGGCCCGCATGCACGAGACCTGGATCCGGTTCGCCACCACCGGCGACCCCGGCTGGGACCCCTACGACACCGAGCGCAGGGCCACGATGCACATCGACGTCGAGTGGACCCAGATCGACGACCCCCGCAGCCAGGAACGACAGGCCTGGAGCTGACGCCCGTACCGGTCTCGCCTGCTCATCCCCTCCAAGGACCACCACCGCTTCAAGGAACACCATGACCAGAACCGTCATCACTACAGACAACGCACCCTCTCTGCCCGCCCCGCTGTCCCAGGGCATCCGCAAGGGCCCCGTCCTGCAGGTCTCCGGACAGCTCCCCTTCGACCCGAACACCGGCGAGGTCGTCGGTACCACCGTCGCCGAGCAGACCGCACAGGTCCTGCGCAACGTGAACGCCGTACTCGAGGCGGGCGGTGCGGGCCTGGAGGACGTCGTCATGCTGCGCGTGTACCTCACCGACCCCGCCCACCTGGCCGAGATGAACGAGGCGTACGCGGCAGCCGTCGGCGAGCCGTTCCCCGCCCGTACCACCGTCTACATGCAGCTCCCGCCGGGACTGCTCGTGGAGATCGACGCCCTGGCAGTGCTGGGCGACTGATCAGGATGGCCGGTCGTCTGGCAGGAGCGTGCACCAGTCTGAGGGTTCCGCCGGCGTACCTGCTCGAGGCCCTGTGCGCACTGATCGGACGACCGGCACCTCCCCGCGGGCCTCATCCCGTACGCCGCATCCACGAGCAGGTCCTCCAGACAGTGGGGTCGGTGCCGCCGGGCGTGCTCGAGCCGGGCGATGTGTGCGCGGCCACGGACGTGCGCGCGGGCCTCTTGAACGCCGAGATCCCGGCCCCCTCGGACACGGCCGCCCTCTGCATCCGGCGCACGGTCGACGACCTGGGACCGGCCGACCTGTGGGAACTAGCACGCTTCTCGGCCGTGACCCGGGACGATCTCTCCTGGGGCGCTGCCGCGGTCCTGGCGGGAGGAGATCCCGGCGCCGGAGACCTGCTGGACGAACTCGCCGCGCACACCCTCGCGGAGGAGGTCGCCGAACGGTCTCGGTGCCAGTGGGGCCGAGACCACACCGAGGCGGTACGCGCCGCGCTGTACCGGATTCTGGCCGACCTCGCCGACGCCCTCCTGGAAGTGTCGGAGTCGACCCCGACCCCCCTGGACTGGACCGTTCACGACAACGGCGGGAGGTATGTCACCACCGCAGTGGGCGACGGGGTCATGTACGACGTGCTGGTCGAGACGGCGCAGAACGCTCCCCCGGCTGCGGCACTCGTCTGGGACCCCCCGTCACCGCTCGCCGCACGTGCCGTCTGGCAGTGGCAGATCACCAGCGGACCGGTCGACCGTGCCTCTCACAGCTGTGCGCCCTTGCCCTCCGCACTCGCGGCACGGCATGCCGCCGAGTGTGCAATCACCGCACTCACCGCCGGCAGATGCGGGCTGTGAGCCACCTCGGCCTGCGCCGGACCCATGCCGCACCGCAGACGTGCGTTCCAACGCGGTACATGGACGCTGCGGTGAAGCAGCTGCGCGCGGACGGCTTCGACGTCCGTGACGAGGACGTGGCCCGCCTCTCGCCGTTCGTCAGGCATCACATCAACCTGCTGGGCCGGTACTTCTTCCAGCTTCCCGACCTGCCAGGCGGCCTGCGTCCGCTGCGCGCCCCGGACGCCACCGACGAAGAATGACCGGGTCCTGGCCCGCACCGCCGGACGGGAGGACCCTGGAGGTACGTCCGGCGTCGTCTTGGTTGCAGAAGACCTCGCTCCGGTCATCGAGCCTCCGGCAAACCAACACCCTCGCCCTCCACCACGCGGCCGACCACCTGGCCCGCCGAACTCTGGCGCCCCGGATCGACAACAGCCAGGTGGATTCACATCACCTCCCGTAGGTCCACCGGTCCGAGTCGGCCGCGGCTGCCATGGAACTATTGGGCTTTCAACTGGTGGTTCGGGTGTCTGATGTCTTGCCGTCGCCTGCGATGTCCAACCGGTGGTTGCTGCTGCGGTGGCGCACACCCTATGGTCGCGTTCGAGTTGGCTGATCGAGTGCGGGGCGGCTGGTTGTGTCGGTTGCGTGCTGCGGGTATCCGCGGGCGATCAGAGCTGCTCGGAGGTGCCAGATACCGGAGAGTTTGGTTGGGTCGAAGCCGGTGAGTTGGCCGATTCTCTTGAGTCGGTAGTCGACGGTGTTGGTGTGTACGTGCAGCGCCTGGGCGGTGCGTCGGCGGGTGAGGTTGTGGCTGAAGTGTCGTTGGAGTGTGTCGAGGAGTTCGGGGTGTTCGTCGAGTGGGGTCAAAATTGTGCGAAGCCATTCCAGACCAGGGCCCGGGCGGGTGAGCTGGTATTCCATCGCGAGTTGATCGAAGCGATATAGTCCGCGCGCATACTGCAGCCGCTGCACCATGTCGAGGAGTTCGTGTGCTTGATCGGTGGCGCCCGGAATACGGGAGGTCGGGGAAGTGACGACTGTGGCGGTGATGGGAACCTGTGCGGCGCGTGACAGTTCATCGATGAACGCGTCGAGGTCTTCGTTGGGCACCAGTGTCTCGGGTAGCAGGATCGTGCCGCCGTCGACGCTGAGTAGTGAAAGCGCATTGCCGGTGTACTTTTTGGCGAGCTCCGCTTGTATACGCCGAAGTTTGCGTCGTGCAACGACTTTGGCATCCAGGCGCGGGTTGTGTTCCTCCGGGTGTGCTGGGATGGCCACGGCGAGAATCCAATAGGATTCGGCGATCTCTATGCCGCACTCGCGCGCCATGGTAGAGGTGGAGTTGCCGCCGAGCAGAGCTGAGGTGAGCGTGTGCGCGGCGGTGTGGTGGTCGCTGACCACGGCCCGCAACTCCTTGACGTAGGCGTGGGAGACGGTGGCGGTGATTGTGTCGAGGATTTCGAGCAGTCGCCGGCTGGCCGACTTGATGCTGTCGAAGTCCGCGGCCGTCGCATCGGCGAGTACCAGGTCAAAGCCGAGCTTGAACCCTTCGTGTACCGCGTGGTGGATGGTGTCGATCGGGATGCCTTCGCGAGCCCAGCCTTCGGCGGCAGTCCGTAGTTTCTGGGTCCGCTCGGGGCCATCGGAGCCGTCGAGCATGCTCACGGCGAGCTCGAGGCAGGTCCGGGTGATCGTGGTGATGTCGCCATTGAGCGCCTCGCCGGGCAACGTCCGGCACGGAACGATGTGCTCGACGAAGTGGCCGACCATTTTCCGCGATAGTGTCCGGACGTCTTTCAATGGCGATGTGACGGGCTGGCCCGAGACGATCAAGTCCCGACGGGCTGAACTGGCGATGGTCATTGTGACTCCCTTCCATCCCCGCGGCGTGGCGAAGCACATAACGGTAACGTGGCGATCGCCGGTATCGGTCCGGCTATCTGCGCTTCTGGGTTTTGGGGAATGGAGTTGATCACGCCGCTGTGATCAACCACAGATCTGAAGGCGCCGCCCCTGGATACGCGGTCGCTGGATTGGTCAAACGTCCGGTTGGCGTCGCGTATCGGCAATACGTTGGCCGAGATCGCCGAGCACGCCACCGGGCCGAGATCGTAGGGAAGGATCACAATCGAGACGGCGCTCGGTTCGTTCGATCACTGAAATGAGCCGGTCAGCGCGAAGCCGCAGCGATCAGCCCGTACCGTCGATGTCTGAAGGGCGGCAGAGGGAGCGCCATGGCAGTGGACCCGCACGACGAACGTCGAACAGCAGGCGCAACATCCGCCCACAACGGACGCCCTCGACATACCGTCGCGGACCGAGTTCTCAAGGCCGGCATCGAACGTGCGCTCGTCGTATTCGACGCCGCCGAAGCCTCGGGTGCCCTCACATTCGATTGGTTCGAGCACGCTGCGACCCGCTGCGCACAGGACGGAATCCCGATCGAGACGGTCCACGCGGTGGTTACCGAAAGTGTGACAGCGGCGTTGGGCCGACTTGGTTCGGCCACCGGCGTCGTCGACGGCGGACGGGAAGTCGGGCTCGAACAAATCGCTCCCCCGAGTATCCTCGACCAGCTCATCGCCGTCGTCTCGCGCGCCTATGCCTGACCGTCGGTGGCATAGCCGGAGAGCTGGCGGGCACGGTTCCGGTGAGCAGCCGTTTGAGGATCCGCGATCGTGGTTCGCTCCGGCACCGGCGGGCGCCCGTCAGTGTTGTGGCGCGGAATATCGGAATGCAAGTACTGGACGAGTTTTCCGGGTCGCCGTCTACGAACAGTGCCGAGCAGCGGTGTCGCCGAACGATCTCCTCGATCTGCAGCCCGGAAAGACAACCCGCAGTCCTTGCGGCTGCATGGTCGACCTGTCCCTGCGGACATGTCACAGGTACCGGGTCGAGTGCGGTGCGATGATCCGATAGCCGGGATGCTGGGCGAACACCGCCGCTGTGGCATGGCTGCGAGAACGTCGAGGCCTGGCACGACTTCGATTGGCGTGCGGGTGAACTCGCATCCGATCGGTTAGACGGTGACCGGTGCGGCGGCGTCCTGGTCGGTGATCTGGCTGATGCCATCGGCGGTGACCTCCAGCACGCATGCAGTGGAGATATCGAAGAACAGGCCCGACACCGTCAGGCCGCGCTCCGCGACGGCCTCGCGCATAACTGGATGATGCTGCAGGGTCTCCAGCTGCACGGCGACGTTCACCATGCTCAGCTGAGCGGCCTCGTCGTAGCCCGCGGCCGCCGCAGCCAACCGCACCGGGTGCTCGGCCCGGTAGGCGTCCAGGCTGGGCCGGGCATGGGCGAGCCAGACGTCCAACCTCGGTCCGGCGGAGGTGCCGGCGAGCAGCGCCTTCATCGCACCGCACGAGGAGTGGCCGCACACCACCACGTTGCGCACCTTCAGGTTGTCCACCGCGAAGGACAGCGCCGCTTCCACCGAGGCGTCCGAACCGTCCGCGGGGTGCAGGTTGCCGACATTGCGGACGGTGAACAGGTCGCCGGGGCCGCTGTTGGTGATCACGTTCGGCACAATCCGCGAGTCGGTACAGGTGAGGAAAAGCGAGTGCGGATCCTGCCGATCCCGCAGCTCGTCCAGGTGTGGACGCAGCACGTGGGCGTGGCTGCGGTGATAGGCGGCCACACCGGCTGCGACGGCGTCGCCGTTGCGCTCACGCCACGGGCCGAGTACCTCGTCGAGCATGCCGCGCGCCCGTCCGCGCCGTGGCGGTCCGGTCATGGCGTGTTCCATGCGCGCGGTGCCGATCTCCACGAATTCCGCTTTGCCGCCGATGCTTTCGTGCTGGCGGGTCCAGTCGTGGATGGCCTCGTAGGCGGCGTGGTCGAGGAAGTCGACGGTCAGCTCGACCAGCACGTCGGTGCCGGTCGGGACCTTGGCTAGTTCCTTGGTCAGCTTCGGCAGCGCCAGGAAGGTGCACGTGCCGTCGATGGTGACGATCCAGCGGTCGGTGCCCGCCACCGGCGCGGCCTGTACCGACACCTTCACCACTCGCCACAACAGCATCGCGAACGCCAGCGCCAGGCCGATCAGCACGCCCTCGAGCAGGTTCAGTAACACCACACAGACCATGGTCACCGCGTATACCGCCAGGTCGCCGGTGCGATGGGCGAGCCGGATGTGGGCCAGCTTCACCAGCTGCATGCCCACCACGATCAGCAACCCGGCCAGTGCCGACTTCGGGACCTGCTGCACAACACCCACCAGCGCGATGGAGAACACCAGGATCCACACGCCGTGCAGAATCGCCGAGGCCTGGGTGCGCGCTCCTGCGGCCACGTTGGTGGAGCTGCGCACGATCACCCCCGTGACCGGGAGGCCACCGAGCATGCCGGAGGTGATGTTGGCCGCGCCCTGGGCCACCAGCTCGCGGTCGAAGTTGGTGCGCTTGCCGGTGTGCAGTTTGTCCACCGCCACCGCCGACAGCAGACTCTCCACGCTGGCGATCAGGGCGATGGTCAGCACCGCAAGCGCCACCGCACCCCAGTCGCCGCCGGGCAGGCCGGGCAGGCCGATGGCGTCGAACAGCGAACCATCGATCTTGATGCGCTCCGGATCGCCGGGCAGCACAAGCGAGAGCACCGTACCCACCAGCACCGCCACCAGCGGGCCCGGCATCAGCCGCACCCGCTCCGGCACCCAACGCCAGGCGACGATGATGCCGATGACGACCACGCCGACCACGAAGTCGTCACCATGCAGGTTCAGCAGCTGACCGGGCAACTCGGTGATGTTCTCGAAAGCCGGGCCGCGCGACGAGCCGCCCAGCAGCACGTGCACTTGCTGCAGGGCGATGGTGACACCGATACCGGCGAGCATCGCGTGCACGACTACCGGCGCGATCGCCAACGCGGCGCGCGCGATCCGGCTCAACCCGAACACAATCTGTAGCAGGCCGGCCGCGACGGTGATGAAACAGGTTGTCTTCCAACCGAACTGGTGGATGGTCTCGGCGAGCACCACGGTCAGACCGGCGGCGGGCCCGCTGACCTGCAACGGGGAGCCACCCAGGAAGCCAACGACAATGCCGCCCACGGCGGCCGCGATCAGGCCGGCCGCGATGGGGGCATCGGAGGCGATGGCAATGCCCAGCGACAACGGCAAGGCGACGAGGAACACCACGATCGAGGCGGGCAGATCATGGCGAGTGATCGACGAAAGCCGATCGGACCAGAACCTGTCCGGCACGGCATCCGATTCGGGCGTCGTATCGGTGTCGGTGGACATATTTCTCCTTCACCAGGCCGATGGGCCGACCCGAGTTTGTCGAACATGTTCTCCAAACATCGAAAGCAGCTGCCGGACAACGATGTCCGAGAACTCGATGTCCAGCAGCCTCTCAGGCGTGAGGAGTTTCCAAGATCAAAGTACTGGCAGCAGCACAGCGAAAAACGGGCCAGGCGAATATTTGTGACCGACACAATTCCGAACGGCAGTGTTTTCGGTGCCACCACAACGCGTCTCGGACAGAGTGACCGGGAATTCGACCGACTCGAGAGCCCCACAAAGCGCAAGTACAAGCACAGATGCCACGGAAGCTGACGCGGCGGCCATGCCCTCGTAGCCGACCTCCAGGTACTCGACGGCTGCGACGAAAGACCACAATTGATCTTCAGAATTCTCGTGTGTATTCACAACGCAGTTGTTTTCGTGAATACCGCGGAATTATTGGGCATATCCACGAAAACTCCGCAAACACATAATCTGAGAACCCAAATTATTGCCGACGGCGGGCCGCGGTCCCGCAGGCCGTGATCTGATTGGGCCGCCTCGAGTTCGGGGCTTGTCACGCAGCACAACTGAGGATGACTGTATGAATTCAAGAATTATCCGTCGACTCGCCGTATTCGCGTTCGCGCTGCCCGCAATCGCGTTGAGCAGCGGTACAGCCTCGGCAGCAGCCGCCACGGCCACTCCGGTCGGTGGCTCGGTGGAATTGTGTATTCCCATCCCCCTTGGCTCGGCGGAGAACACCTTCTGCCTGCCTATCGGCTAGTTCGAGTTGGGTGCGGCGGTGGCGAGACCGTTCATGGCTAGCAGGATTCTGTTTCCAGTTCGGAGTCGCCACCGCCGCGCGGCATCGGTGGAGTTCACTGGGTGGCGGTGTCGGCTCGCGGACGCAGTAGCGTCGGTTGCGGGCCATACCGGGTAGTGCGCTACTGGTTGAAAGCTGTTGTCACGCTGAATGTTCGACCTGACAGTGCCTGAACTGCGCCGGGCGCTGGTCGATCTCGCTTCTTTGGAGAAGGTTGTTGAGCCGACGGTTACGGGCTTCGATGGCTTGTGGGTCTCACTCACTTTTTCGCGCTTCTCGTGCCGCACTGTCCGGATTCATCGCTCTCCTAGCCTATTTGATCGGGTTGCCATTCGCGTCGTTCCTGACTCCCCTTCACCGCCGATGGGGTAGCCGGTCACGACTGAGCCGTCGGGAGCGACGATGACTTCGATTTGGACACCGTTGCGGGTGCCGTTGACCTTCCAGTTGCCGTTGTCCTAGAGGACTGGCGGCTGGGCCGAGTCCCTGCAGCAGCACAGCCACCGCGCCTGGGTTGTCGAGGGAGACATGGACGGCGGGGTCACGGGCAGGCTGCATCCGGGCCTGATCGTCCGGTCCACGAATCAACCTGCACCGGCACCGGTCGCGAACGTCGACGACAAGATCGGCCACCTCGAGTCGACCCGCCAGGCACCGGTTCCGGCGGGTCAGAAGATCCCGGCGATGTACGGCGCGCCGCTGCGTGTCCAGCCGGTCAGCAGCCCCTGCAGTTTTTCCTCCGCATACGGGTGGCCGGCCGCGGCGGCGGCGCGAAAGAACTCCGCCGCCTCGTCTCGGTCCCGTACCTCGAGGACCACCGCCAAGTTGTACATGGAGGTGACATCGCCCGCCGCGGCCCCACGACGCCACCACTGTTCGTACTCCGCGACCCGCTCGCACCGGAAGTACAACGAGCCGAGGTTGGCCATCGCCGCACCGGAACCCGCGTCGACGGCCACCCGCAACCACCGCTCGGCCTCCTCGTCCCGTCCCAGCTCCGACAGCAGGTTGCCGAGGTTGCTCATCGCCTTCGTATCCCCCGCCTCGGCGGCCTGCGCATAGAATTCGACTGCATCCTCTCTATCCCCTCGCTCGACCAGCTGCAACGCCAGATTGAATGCCGCGTCAGCATTCCCAGCTCCCGCTGCAGCCCGATACCAGCGTTCCGATTCAGCGAGCTGCCGCTGTTCGGATTTCAGAAACCCGAGGTTGTGCATCGCTTTCGCATCCCCGGCCGCGGCCGCCTGCACCCACCACGTCTCGGCAGTGGACTCATCGTCGCGTTCGACAGCCCGCAAGCCCAACGTCCGCATCGCACAGACATGCCCCGCCGACGCCGCCACCCTATATTCCGGCTCCGCCTCCGCCGCACGGTCCGCACGCGTCAACGCCTCAGCACGCTCGTACGCCGCCGCCCCACCATCACCATTCATACCGAACCTTCCCTGCGCTCACCCCCGACCGTATCGCGCTGCGCCAGTACGTATTCGCACCCCTGGCAAGCGCCGCCGCACGCGACTCGGGCGCTACCTGACGTACGGGCAGCACCCTACCCACCGGTAGTCACCGAACGCGGGCACCGAGAGGCCGCCGTCAGGCTCGGCTGCTCGACGGGGCGTGGCTCATCTCCGGCCCCTCGATCACGTTCGCGGCTGTCCAGCCGCCGTGCACCGCTGTCCGAGTGGACGATTGGGTGCGTCCTACCTTCGTGACGTGCCGTCGGTTGTCCGGAATGATCGGCAGGCCAGGTGGGATCGGTATAGCTTTCATCGCGCTGCTTCTCGATGGCTCAGGTGGCTCCCCCGCCGGTCCCACCACCTTGTTCCGACCGCTGATTAGGCGCTGCGGACCATCGCTGTGCAGGGCGTTGACGGCGGAACGGGGATGCCGCACGACACGATTGGATGAGGGATCGGAGGCATCATGGCTTTTGGTGGCGGGTATCGACATCGCCAAGGAATTCCATTGGGTGACAGTCGTTGTCACCGATACCGGCAGCGAGGTGATCTCGCGTCGGGTCGACAACGACCCCGACAGCACCAACAGGTTTCCTCGCAGAACTCGGCCAGGCCGGAACCGAGCACGGGCCGGCCCCCTCGGTATCGACGTCATGGGTGGCATCGCCGGACTGGCCACCGCGATGCTGCTGGAAGCCGGTCACCAGCTGGTTCACGTGCCCGGCCCGACCGTGAACCGTGCGCGTCACGGCACGCGTGGCGGTGAGCACAAATCCGACCCCCGCGACACCCGGTCATCGCCGACCAACTGCGGCTTCGGCAAGACTTCCGGCCTGCGAGCACGATCGGCAACCGCCGCGACGAATGGATTACCGCGGGTATGTTCGCGCGGCTGAAGACGATCGCGCTGGACACCTACGACCGCATCGTCGGGCTGGTCCTCGACGACATCGCTGTCGACGGCTGCATCACCAAAGCGAGGTGCGCCGATGAACACACCGACCGCCAACGCGGAAACCGTCGCCGCGGCACGGCTGCTGCTCACCCAATTGGGTATCTCCCCCGCCGACCTCGTGACCGTCGGCACCACGGCACCGACATTCGGTGAAATCGATCCCCGCGTCCGCGAAACACTCGAGGCGGGCACCAAACGCACACCTATTCCTGTTCGGGCTGGCCAGCAGTGTGCACGGAGGCTGGCCCTTCCCGGCGAACTCCAACCCAGCCGCGAGGTCATACTCGACGACGACCTCACGGCGTTCAGCTGCGGGATCGACGTCAGCTCGATCTCATCCGGGTCTGAGAACCGGCCCTACTGGATTCCGATGAGGCGGAGCCCGAAAGCCGCGTATTCCGTGGCGATCTGCTCGGGTGTGACGGGGCCTGGAGTCGAAACCATTGCGGCAGTGCGGTGCACATGGTCGCGATGGCACGGCCGGCGACGCGGGCGTGGTCGGGGGGCAGGTTTCCTCGGCGATCGCGGCATCCATGTCCTCGTCGAGGAGGTATTGAATCTCGTTGCGGGACGCGGTGATCCGGTCTCGGTTGGCCGGTGTCAGGCCGCGCATCTCGCTGGCTCCGATAATGTGTGGAATTCCAGGTCGAGCTCGGTGTCGCGGGCCTGGTCGGCTGCGTAGCGCAGGTTCTCCTCCTGTGCGGTCAGGATGGTCGCGAGCTTTACCGGATCGGATTCGGTGAGTGTGGTGGCGGCGGCCAGACCGTCCAGCACCGCGCGGACCGCGAGGGCGTCGCGCACCCTGCTCGTCGTCGATGCGGCGACCCGGGCGGGACATTGACGGCCGGCCCCTCATAGATGAGCTGCTGGACGGCCTCGCGCACCGGGCTCCGGCTCACGCCGAGCCGGGCGGCCAGGGCCGGAACACTGGGCGGCGTGCCCGGCTCCAGCTCCCAACTGCCTGACCTGCCGGTGCGCGGATGCGCCGAGCAGCGCGGAGGTGGTCGGTCATCGCAGTCGGTCCTAATCAGTGAGCAGGATGGGTTCTCGGCCGGACTCGTGTTCCTGCGGTTGGTCTTTCGTTTTCGGTGGTGAAGTTACCCTTGCGCCCGGTAGTTGGCCTGCACGCGCTGAGCGAGGAAGTCGGCGGCGGTCACCGGCGGGTACTTGTGGCGCGGCCCCTGGATGACTGCGTCGCGGTCGGCCTGGGCGAAGTAGGCGATGCTGTAGCGGTCACCCTGGTACTCGCCCGCGCCTGGGCTGCGGACACGGTGGAAGTTCGATGGCAGTTCGTCATCGCTCCAGCGGGTGAGCATGTCACCGATATTGCAGGTGATCAGTGCAGACGACGGGGTTATCGACGTCCATTGCTGCTCCTGCATCTCCTTGCCGGGGCAGACCTGCAGGCCACCCTGCCCGTCCCGCTGGAAAAGCAGCGTCAGACAGTCGAAGTCGGTGTGCGCACCCGCACGCCAGCGACCCGGCACGCCCTGGAGTTCTGTCGGAACAGCGAAGTAGTGCAACAGCCGAAGCGTGCTCTGGTACTGCGGGGATTCCGGATCATGCGCCTTGGTGAAGTGATTGCGGTCCAGGCCGAGGCGATCGGCGAAGCAGGAGAGGACGCGCATCGCGACTGTCCACACCTGGTACTCGAAATCGAGCATGTCGGCGCGGAATTCGACCAACTCCGCTTCGCTCGGCCACAGCTCGGCCATATGCGGGCGGGTGATCTGGTAGGACTCCTTCTGATCGGGCACGCCGATGGACGGGCGTACCTGACTCAGGCTCTCCCACCCGGCGTTATTCGCCTTGACCAGTGGATATCGCGCCTTGGTCGACTCCGGGAGCGCGAAAAATGCTGCGGTGCGGGCGAATACAGTGTCGATCTGGTGCTGCGGGATGCCGTGCCCGCAGAGCTGGAAGAAGCCGATCTCGGTGGCCGCGGCCCATAGCTGGTCGGTGATCTCGGCGCGGCGGTCCGCGAAATCGGTCAGGTCGATGACGCGGATATCGCGGGCGTCGGTCTCCACGCCGAGGCCGCCCATCTGCTGCTCGCGGGATACCTCGGGCTGGTCGTAGCTTTCGGTCATTGTCAGTCCTTGTCTGCGTGGGGTTCTCAGCTGTCGACGTTGATCGTCGGGTCGAGGAATTCCTTGGTGACGACGTCTTGGCGCGCGGGTTGTTCGGTATATTCGCGCCGCCGAGGCGCAGGATCGGGTGTCGCGGCCTTGACAGATACGACACGAGAACGCACCCCGATTGCTATCGGCAGTGAGATTTGCGTTGCAGTGCTGAGTGTCGGACCGGCGGCAAATTCAATGACCCGGCACGGACTCGAATCCTGTTGCCAGAGTGCGGATATCCGCGTCGGACAGCGGCGTGGGCGTGCCGCGGTCGACGAGATCAGCGAATCCTGCGTCATCCGCCATCACGGTGATCGTGTACAGCCGTTCGGTGCCGGAGGTGTTCAGAATGCGGTGTTCGGATCCTGGTTGCAGGATCAGTACGTCGCCCGCGCCGAGGTCGACGGCGTGTGTGTCGCTGTGCGCGCGGGCGGTGCCGGCCAGCACGATGAAGATTTCGGCCGAATCCTCATGGGAGTTCAGTGGTTGCGCACCGCCCGGCTCCCAGATTTCGAGGAATACGCTTGCGCTGGAGCCGTGTTCGGGTCCAGCGAGTGTGCACAGCCGTACCGTGTCCGCGGGTGAGATGAGAGCTGCCGACAGGTCGGCGAGGTGTCGTACGACGGGAGGCGCCCCAGCCATATCGGATCCTTTCGGGTAGACGTCGTATCGCCGCGGAACGCGGTTCAGCCGACGGGTGGTGTGAGCAGGGTGACCGGGCCGCAGTCGTGGCGGGTTACCGGCTGGCCGAGCATGTCGCGGGCCGGCACGGCGATCGTTGTTCCCTCCAGCATCGCCGCCGCGGCATGGGCGACCTCGGTGGCCGCGCTGGCCGGTAGTTGGCAGATAAGGTTGTGGGCGGCCAGAATTCGGGTGATCGGGAGCTTCGACAGGCGGTGCGTCGATTCGGCGAACCGGACCGGGTCGGCTCCGGCGCCGTGCAGCCAGTGGGCGGCGGCGAGCACCGTGTCACCCGAGAGCAGCGTGCCGGTGGTGTGGTCGAACAGGCACAGGGTGTCCGGCGCATGGCCGGGCGTGTGCAGTACCTCGAACCGTCGGCCACCCAGGTCGATGATTTCGCCGTCGGCCAGCGCCCGGCTGATCGGGGTCGGTGGTATCGCCCACTGCGTCAGGTCCGGCAGCGGGCGTAACCGACCGACCCGCGCCAGGGTGAAGAAATACTGGGCATCCAGCAGGGCGAACCGGTCGTACTCCGCGACCACCCGTGACATGGCGGCGGCATACGTACGAAGGAACGCTGGATCGGCGGCGGTGTGCAGGCACCCGGAATTCGGGTCCGCAGCCGTGGGATGCGCGGCGAAGTCGATAACGTCGACCTGCGCGGCGAGGTCGGCATTGCCGCCGCGGTGATCGATGTGGTGATGCGATGACACCACCAACACCGGCAGCGCCGTCAACGCCTGCACCACTTGGGATATCGGAGCGATGCCGAGCCCGGAATCGAACAGCAGCGCGGTGTGTTCGCCGATGACGAGGTAGCTGGCGACATGCCCGGGTTCGTTGATCAGGTGGATGCCCTCCCCGATGTCTCGAACATGGAACCAGGATTCGGCTTCGGCACAGAAGGTGGGAGCTCGTGAGGCCACCGCAGCTCCTCAAATGTTGATGACAGTTACATTTGCCAATGTAGAGGCGCCGCGTTTCCGGGAAGTAAAGGTTGCGGACCGACCGTCGAACGGAGCGAAGGTCGCAGTCCATCAACCCGTCGCGGCAAAAAGGTTCACAACAGCTTTACGTGAACAATGTTCATCACATCAACATTCATGGCTACCGTCTGACCGGTGATCTCTCCCCTCGATGACCTCGACGCCGACCTACGTTCGGCATTCGCGCGGTATGAAAGGGCCTTGATGGCCAACGATCTCGCCGAACTGGACGCCGCATTCGCCGACGGTCCTCGGCCGATCCGCAGTGATCCGGCAACCGCGCTGGTCGGCCACGACGCGATCGCCGAGTTCCGGGCCGGGCGAGCCGGCGCACCGACCCGCTCCCTCGTGCGGGTATATGTGCGCAGACTCGGCTCCGATGCCTCGGCGATCGTCGCGGAGACCCGCCGAACGGACGGTTCACAGGGTGTCCAAACCCAAGTCTGGGAGCGCGACAGCGGCGGTCGATGGACCATCACCGTGGCGCATGTGTCCGGCGGTGCCGCGCCCACCGACGGCAGTACGGTCAGCCCCGACTCATCAATTTGGCGTGTCGCGCCGGACGAGGCGCCGCTCGTGCGCGGCGGCCGAGGACCGCTCCGCGATGCGCGGGTGGCCGTCAAAGATCTGTTCGCGGTGGCCGGGCACGCGATCGGAGCGGGGAACCCGACCTGGCTGGCGGGAGCGCCGGTGGAGTCTCGTCACGCCGCGGCGGTATCCGCATTGCTGGCGGCAGGGGCCGATATCACGGGGATCGCGACCACCGACGAGCTGGCATTCTCACTTGCGGGCGCCAATATTCACTACGGCGCGACACCGAATCCGGTTGCGGCGCATCGAGTCAGCGGCGGGTCGAGCAGCGGTCCGGCGGCCGCGGTCGCCGCCGGGTTCGCCGATATCGGCCTCGGCACCGACACCGCGGGCTCGATTCGCGTCCCGGCATCATATTGCGGGCTCTACGGGCTACGCACGACCCACGGGGTGGTCGCGCGGACGGGTCTGGTGGGTTTGGCACCGAGCTTCGATGCCGTGGGCCTGCTCACCCGCGATGCGACGTTGCTCGCCAGGGCGGGCGGGGCGCTGCTGCCGAATCAAGAAGTACATCCGGTCACCAGGGTGGTGGTGGCACCGGAACTGGTCGATCTGCTGGATCCTGCCGCACGCGAATCTTTTTGGGCTGCGGTGCAGGCACTGACGCTGCGCGATGCGGCCGCTGGAAACGTATTGCCACCGCCGGAGACGATCGCGCTCGACTACCCCGACGGCGCCGGGCTCGACACGGTTCTCATGGCATTCCGCACGGTTCAGGCCGCCGAGGCTTGGCGCTCGCACGGCGCATTCGTGTCCGCTCAGCCGACCGCGTTGGCGCCCGATGTCGCCGCTCGATTCCACGTCGGCCGCGAGATCGACGCCGCAACCGAGACCGAAGCACGCGGCCTGCTCGACGACATGAGCACCCGGCTGCGGCGGATGCTTCCCCCCGGCGTCGTCCTCGCGCTGCCCGCCGCGTCGTCGGCGGCTCCACGCCGAGATGCTTCGTCGGCGGAGGTGGAAGCGGTGCGGCAGCAGACATTGCGATTGACCTGCCTCGCGTCGCTGGCAGGTCTGCCCGCGTTGTCGATGCCCCATCTCCGGGCGGGAAACCTGCCGGTCGGGTTGTGTCTGCTGGCCGGACCAGGACAGGACTCCACCCTGCTCACCTTCGCCATTCCACCTTTCGACCGACAGGACCACATCTGATGTCCCGAAACTCCTGGTCGCTGTCCGGCGACCATGCGGATCTGCGTCGCCCCATCCATCCGCCGCACTCGCTGGAGCTCGATGCTCTGCCGCAACGGGTGAGCATCGATCTTGCGCGCACCGCGTTGATCGTCATCGACCTGCAGAACGACTTCTGTCATGTCGACGGGTGGCTTGCGCGCATCGGAGTCGATGTCTCGCCCGCACGTGCGGCCGTCGATACTCTGCGGACGGCGCTGCCGGCCGTGCGCGGAGCCGACATCCCGGTCGTGTGGGTGAATTGGGGCAACAGGCCTGATCAGGCCAACCTGCCGCCCGGTGTGCTGCACGTCTACGATCCCGCTGGCACTGGCGTCGGAATCGGCAGTGCGGCAACCGCTTCGAGCACCGCGGTGCTCGAAGCGGGCAGTTGGGGCGCGGACGTAGTCGATGATCTCGAGATCGCGCCAGCAGACATTCGCGTCGACAAGTACCGGATGAGTGGATTCGTCGATACGGTTCTGGATTCCGTGCTCCGCAACCTGCGGGTCGACACCCTGCTGTTCGCTGGTGTGAACGCCGATCAATGTGTGTTGTCGACATTGATGGACGCCGCGAACATCGGCTACGACGTGGTGCTGCTCACCGATGCGGTGGCCACCACCTCGCCCGAATACTGCATGGAGGCAACGACGTACAACGTCCGACAGTGTTTCGGGTTCACCGCGACCGCTGCGGACCTCGTCCGTGGACTCACCTCTGCGTCTAGTGCGTTGACCACGAACGTCCGCCGGGTTGGGTGATACGCCGCCGGGTTCCGGCAACGGGCCGGGAGTCCGTGACACTCTCGACGGCGGTAGTTGCTGTTGCGGGAGGGGGGGTTGGTCTGCGCCGGAACCAATTCGGGCCTGTCGGCTGAGCGACGCGGAAGGTCGACGGCCGCAGCCATCAGCATTCTTGACCTACGGGTCAATAACATTTAGAGTCATCGCATGGGCAGGCCACGGAACTTCGAAACCGATACCGTGGTCGAGCGCGCAATGGAAGAGTTCTGGACCCACGGGTACTCCGGCACTTCTCCCGCACAACTCGCCGAGGCCACCGGCGTCGGCAAGGGCAGCCTGTACCACACGTTCGGCAGCAAACGGCAACTGTTCGACCAGGCATTGGCCCGCTACGGACGGATGGGCGTGGAGCACGCCGAGGAGCTGCTGTTCCAACCGGGAAGCACCCGCGAACGCATCGGCGCGTACCTGCGTGAGACCGTGGATTCCGATGTCGCACAGCCGGTTCGGCGTGGCTGTATGGTCGTGAACACGGCCGCCGAGCTCGGTGGCCATGACGAGGAGATCACCCGGGCCCTGCGTGGCATCGAGGATGGTATCGCCGCCGTGCTGGCCGCCCGGATCGAACAGGGCCTACGCGACGGCGACATCGGCCCCGACGTGGATGCGCGGGCCACGGCCGAGTTCCTGTTCAACACGAGCGTCGGTCTGCGCATTATGGCCAAGACCCGCGACACCGAAGCGCTGTATCGCACCATCGACGTCGCCCTGACCGCCCTCTGACCGATCCGCCACATTGCGGTGGCTCTCGCATACCCCAATTTTTGACCTGCAGTTCAAGAAAGGAAGTCTCCATGGATCTCGAATTGACCGGCAAGACCGCCGTCGTCACCGGAGCCGGCCGCGGCATCGGCCTGGCCGTCGCCGAGACGTTGTCCGCCGCGGGCGCACGCGTGGTCGGCGCCGCCCGCACCATCACACCCGAACTCGAAAAGGCCACCGTGGCCACCGCTTCGGTGGATCTGAGCTCGCAAGACGGCGCCACTGCGCTCGTGGACACCGCGCTGAAAGAGCTCGGCGGCATCGACATCCTGATCAACAACGTTGGTGGCGGCGACCCCGACCAACTGACGCTGGGCGGATTCCTCGACAGTACCGACGATCAGTGGCGGCACCTCCTGGATGTCAACCTGTTCAGCGCCGTCTGGGCGACCCGTGCCGCCCTGCCCAGCCTGCTCGACCGTCGCGGCGCGATCGTGAACGTCTCCTCGATCAACGCACATCTCCCGTCCGCCGGGCCGGTCGGCTACAGCGAGGCCAAGGCCGCGCTCACCGCCTTCGGCAAGCGCCTGAGCGAAGAGTTCGGTCCGCAGGGAGTCCGCGTCAACACGGTCTCGCCCGGCGTGGTCGGCACCCGGATCTGGCGCGGTTCCGAATGGGTCGGCGCGAAGCTCGCCGCCGCACAGGGCGTCTCGCACGAACAGCTGCTGGCGGCGCTGCCGGACCAGTTCGGCATCGCCTCGCGCCGAATCTCCGAACCGGAAGAGGTCGCGGCCCTCGTGGCGTTCCTGGTCTCGGGCAAGGCTACCAACATCATCGGAGCCGACCTCGTCATCGACGGCGGGACCATCAAGACCAGCTGACCCCCTGCATCAGGACATCGCGCGGCCGGCGCGCTGACCGCCTTCGCCCCGGTGCGGCGAAGGCGGTCCCAGCGTCTGGATAAGGGCAGCCCCAGCGGCCCGGTACCGCCGCTCCGTTCGTTCCGCCGAATTCGATGCCGGACAATCAGCGCTTCACAGTTCGAGCACCAATCGTGCTCCAGCGCAGCGTGATACGCAGATCATCATGGACTCCCCCTCGGCGCGCTCCTCCGGCGACAGCACAGAGTCGCGGTGGTCCACCTCCCCGCTCACCACGCCCGTCTCGCAGGTACCGCAGGTCCCTTCCCTGCATGACGAGAGTGCGACCACGCCGCGTTCCTCGGCCACCTCGAGTATTGATCGAGTCGCCGGAACCGTGAGCGTCAGCCCCGACATCGCGAGGGACACCTCGAACGGGGCCGCGGCAGACTCCGCGATATCTCGCGCGACGAACCGCTCGGCGAACACATCGACCGCCTCGAGTCCCGCGCAAGCGTCCTCCGCGGCGGCGATCAACCCTGCTGGACCGCAGGCCAGTACCGCGGTTCCCGGCGTCGAATCGGCGAGGAGTGCCGCCACATCCAGGCGTCCCGCACGCACCGAGTGATGCGGCAGCACCGCATCGCTGTAGTGTTCGCGCAGCTCACGCAGGTAAGCCATGGCCGACTCGTCGCGGCCGGTATATATCAGCCGCCACGGCCGCCCGCTGCGCTGCGCGGCGGCGGCGAGCGCGAGCATCGGCGTGATCCCGATACCTCCGGCGATCAGCACGTAGCCGAGCGCACGCACGAGCGGAAAGTGGTTGCGCGGCGGCCGGATCGAGGCCGTTGCGCCGATCGACAGGAGTTGGTGGGCCAGGACCGAACCACCGCGCCCATGCGCCTCGCGCAATACCGCGATCCGATAGAGAATGGTGTCGTCGGGATCGGAAACCAGCGAGTACTGCCGGACGATCCCGTCGCCGAGCAGTAGGTCGATGTGTGCCCCCGCCTGCCACGGCGGTAGTCGGTCACCGTGCGGGTGGCCGAGGGTGAACTCGTCGATGTTCTCGGCCACTCGGCGGCGGTCGCGTACGACGACGGTGATGGAGTCGGAATCATTCATCAGGGCCTCCAGGAAATACGGGCCCCGCCTAGTTATTTGTCCCAGCCACGGGAATCCGCCTCGCGCCCAGCCGCTTTCACGACAATCAGCCTGGCATGCGGGCCGTCCACCACACGCCACCGGTGTGGTGTGCCGCCAGTGTAGTAGAGGCTGTCACCACCGGCGAGTCGCGCGTGGCCATGGTCACCGAGGTCGACCACGATCGCCCCCTCGACGACGTACACCCACTCGTCCTCGTCGTGCTCGAAGTAGGGCCCGAACTCGGCATGCACGTCGACGAATTCTTGCGGGTAGAACGATGCGCGCCCGTGCACCAGCAGCCGGGTCGAGCCCTCTTCCTGCCCCGATCTGGCGATACCCCGCGGCAGCTGGACGCCCTCGTGGGATCGGATCACCTGCCCCTCGGCGGTCGCTTCGGCGTCCTTGCCGCCGCGGGTGTCCGCCGCCAGCATCAATTCGACCTGGGTGGTTCCCAGCGCTTCGGCGATGCGAGCCAGCGTCAGCATGCTCGGCCGTGCCAGGCCACGTTCGAGCTGACTGAGGAACGGGTGTGAGATCTGCGCCTGCTCGGCCAGTCGGACCAGGGTGAGTCCGCGATCACGCCTGCGGCGGCGGATCTCGGCCCCGAGCATGGTTTGCGCGTCGACGGGCGCCTTTTTGGTCACGTTCTCCACCTTCATATCCCACCACCGATCGTCGAAGTGCGTCACGGACGGGCACCCGCACGCTAGATCACCCGTTGCCGCGTCGGCGAATTAACAAGACCGTAGCTGGCTCGTTCATCTACCCGAAACAAGGCGGCTGAATAGTGCTAAATGTTGATCACATCAACATTTGCTCTGTCCTTAACGTCTCGCCGACCAGCCACGAGCGGGCCACCACGACCTGTTTCTCTCTCGAAGGACCTCCATGGATCATCCGCTACCGCAGCGTGTTTCGCGCCTGTGCGGGGCAACCTTGCCCGACGGCTCGGTGGTCGATCTCGACATCGGACGCGACGGCGGGCACTCGCTGGTGACCGCAGTTCGCCCGAGTGCACCGGGCCGGATCGACGAAACCTCCGACGCATCAATAGATCTGACCGGTTTCGTGCTGTTGACCGCACCCGCCGAGCCACACGCACACCTGGACAAGGCGCTGAGCTGGGATGCGCTCACGCCGACCTTCGGCAATCTCGGAGCGGCGATCGACACATGGCGCCAGGGCAGTGCCGAACTGACCGAGGAGTCTTTCCGCAGTCGGGCGACCGCGGCGGCATCGGCCCTGTTGCGCAACGGCACGACCACCATTCGGTCGCACGTCGATATCCTCGGTGGCACGGACCCGTTGCGCGGTATCCGCGCGGTGCATAGCGTACGCAGGCGATTGTCCGGGCTCGTCGACATCGAGATCGTGGCGTTGACACCCCCGGCGGCCGATCCCGGACTGCTCCACGCGGCCCTGGACGCGGGCGCCGACTTGATCGGTGGCGCACCGCATATCGCGCCGGACCCGATCGCCGAACTCACCCGGCTACTCGACATTGCCGAGGCCCGCGGAGTCGGCGCCGACCTACACGTCGACGAGTTCTTGTGCGGCGACCACCACACACTCGCCCACTTCGCCGAGCGGGTCGCCGGGTGGCCCGCCGCCCGGACGCGCACCGCTGGGCACTGCTGCAGGCTCGGCACCATGGCCGCGGACGAACTGGGCGCGCTGCTGGCCACGGTGGCGCGCAGTGGCGTGGGGATCGTCAGCCTGCCCATCACCAATTTGTATCTGCAGGGCTGGGATGACCCGGTCGCTATGCCGCGCGGATTGACCGCACTCGCCGCGCTGCTCGATGCGGGCATCCCCGTCGCGGCCGGTGCCGACAATGTCCGCGATCCGTTCAACCCGATCGGCCGCAGTGACGCACTCGAAACGGCCGCACTGCTGATCACGGCCGGTCATCTGGCGCCGGAAGTGGCCGTGCACTTGGTTACCGACGGAGCGCGCGCGGTGCTCGGCTTGCCCGAGGCCGGCGCGAAACCCGGTGCCCGCGCGGAATTTCTCGCCGTACGCGGCAGCAGTCTGCTCGATGTTGTCGCGAACGCACCTGCCGACCGGATCGTCATTCGCGACGGCGCGATCGTATCCATCAGCCGAACCGACCATCGCACAGCCGATTTCGCAGTACTGGAGGTCTGATGTCCAGCATGCCAACCATGAGCGCCGCCCCGCCCCGCCCCGGCAGTCAGGTGCTCGGATTCGAATCGACCGAACTCACCTATCCCAACGGCACGGTCGCGCTCTCGGGCGTCGATCTGACAGTCCGGGCCGGTGAATTCGTCAGCGTCGTCGGGCCCTCTGGATGCGGGAAGTCGACGCTGCTTCGAATCGCCTCCGGCCTGGAGTCCGCGACCGGGGGTTACACCCAAGTCGGGGCGAATCGGATCGGCTATGTGTTCCAGGACGCCACCCTGCTGCCATGGCGCTCGGTGCGCGACAATGTTGCGCTACTGGCCGAACTCGATCACATGGCCAAGGCCGAACGCTATCGCCGTGCCGACGATGCCATCGAGTTGGTCGGTCTCGCTGGGTTCGCCGAACACCTGCCGCGCATGCTCTCCGGTGGTATGCGGATGCGGGTGTCGCTGGCTCGTTCGCTCACCGTTGATCCCGAGTTGTTCTTATTCGACGAACCTTTCGGCGCACTCGATGAGATCACGCGACAGCGGCTCGGCGACGAGATCACCGAACTGTTCGACGACCGCCGCTTCGCGGGCCTGTTCATCACGCATTCGGTGACCGAGGCCGTGTACCTCTCGACCCGCGTCGCGGTGATGTCGGGCAGGCCGGGCCGCATCGTCGAGCAGATCGACATTCCGTTCGACTTTCCGCGCCGACCGGATATCCGCTTCACCCCCGAGTTCACCGCACTCGCGAGCCGAGTCTCGCAGGCGCTGCGAGGAAGTCACACATGAGCGTCGAAATACTCACTGCCGCAAAAGTATCCGAGTCCGTTGTGACCACCGCCCCGGCGCGCACGTTCAAACTGCGTACGGTCTTTGCTCCGCTCGCGGTCCTGGCCATGGTGATCGGCGCCTGGTACCTCGTGACCTACACAGTGCTGGCACCGTCGCGCCGGTTTCTGATGCCGCCGCCACACGAAGTGGTGACCGAAGGCCTGCTCGGTCCGGGAGCGCCGGATATGTGGGAGGCGTTGCAGCGGACCGCTACCGTGGCGTGCACCGGTCTGGTGATCGCCGTGGTCCTCGGGATCGTCTGGGCGGTACTGATGGCGCAAGCTGGTTGGGCGGAGATTGCTCTGTTTCCATATGCGGTTGTGCTGCAGTGTATTCCGATCCTGGCATTGGTTCCGCTGATCGGCTTCTGGTTCGGTTTCGGATTCACCGCGCGGGTGTTCGTCTGCGTGCTGATCGCCCTGTTCCCGGTGGTGTCGAACACGCTGTTCGGGCTGAAATCGGTGGACAAGGGCCTGCGGGAACTGTTCGCGCTGCGCGCCACTGGCCGGATGACGGTGCTGCGCAAGCTCGAGTTCCCGGCCGCGATGCCCGCCATTTTCGCCGGTGTCCGGATCTCGGCCGGGCTCGCGGTGGTCGGCGCGATCGTCGGCGACTTCTTCTTCAAGCAGGGCGATCCCGGCATCGGCATCCTGATCGACAACTACCGATCCCGGCTGCAGTCACCCGAATTGTTCGCCTCGATCCTGCTGGCCTCCGGCCTCGGCGTCGTAGTTTTCGCGTTCTTCAGCTGGCTGTCTCGCCGGCTGGTCGGCGCTTGGTACGACTCCGCCCGCAACTGAAATCCCACCCTGCCGCTGCGCCCCTTTGGGAGAAACATGAGAATACTTAGTCTGCCGCGTTCGGCCCGCGTGACCGTATCGGCGACCGTCATCGGCCTCGCCGTACTGACCGGCTGTGCCCAAACCGACAGCCCGACAGCAACTTCCGGTTACAGCGGCCCGATCGGCGCGATCGACTTGAAGCAGGTCTGCCCGACAAAAATCGTGGTGCAGAGCGATTGGAACCCGGAGGCCGAACACGGCGGCCTCTATCAACTACTCGGTCCGAACCCGGCGATCGACGCCGCGGGCAAGAAGGTCACCGGTCCGCTTTTCGCCCACGGTGAGTACACCGGGGTGGACCTGGAGATCCGCGCCGGTGGCCCCGCGATCGGATTCCAGACCGTGACATCGCAGATGTATCAGGACGACTCGATCATGCTCGGCTTCGTCGACACCGACCAGTCCATCCAGTCCGCGGCCACCAAACCGACCACCGGCGTCTTCGCACCGCTGGAGATCAACCCGCAGATGATCATGTGGGATCCGGCGACCTATCCGAATGTGCACTCCATCAGCGACCTGAAGGCCGCGAAGGCGACCGTGTTGTACTTCCAGGGCGCCGCCTATATGGACTATCTGACCGGTGCCGGCATTCTCGACAAGAGTCAGGTGGACGGCAGCTACGACGGCACACCGGCCAACTTCGTCGCTGCCGGTGGCGCCAAGGCGCAACAGGGGTTCATCAGCGCCGAACCGTATCTCTACGAACAGAAGATCCCCCAATGGCACAAGCCGGTGGCCTACCAGCTGCTGCACGACTCCGGATACCCAGAGTACAAGTCCGCGCTCGCGGTCCGGTCCGGCAAGCTGGAGGCCGATTCGGCGTGCCTGCAACGCCTTGTTCCGGTGATGCAGCAAGCCGAGCTCGACTATTTCGCCGATCCGGCCACGGCCAACGATCTGATCGTGCAGGCAGTCGACAAGTACGACACCGGCTGGGTATACGACGCGGGCAACGCGGCCTTTGCGACGAAGCGGATGCGCGAGGCCGGTGTGGTCGGCAACGGCGGCAATGCCACGGTCGGCGATTTCGACGCCGCGCGAGTTCAGCGGGTCATCGACATCACCCGGCCGATCTACACCGAGCAGAAAGTCTCGGTCCCACAAGGACTGACGACCGAACAGATCGCGACAGACCGATTCATCGATCCCAAGATCGGATTCGCGTCGTGACCGCCGCCATGATCGAGGCCGGTGATCGTCCCGACTTCGGGCCCGAGCAACTCGACGGCCTGGTCGATGACCTGCTCGCGCTGCTCGGCCCGCGCGGCGTGAGCACCCTCGACCGCGCTCTGGACCGCGCCTCCCGTGACGGGTCGGGGATGAGCCCGATCCTCTCGGCCCAGCAACCCCTCGGGCGGCCGGACGCGGTGTGTTATCCGAAGACGGCCCAACAGGTTCCGGCGATTGTGCAGGCTGCGGTGCGTCGCGGCGTACCGATCACCGCGCGCGGCAAGGGCACCGGCAATTACGGCCAGGTGGTGCCGCGCTTCGGCGGCCTTGTCATGGACATGACCTCACTGGCCGTTATCCGGGACCTCACCGACACCACCATCACCGCGGAGGCGGGCGCCAGGATGATCAACCTGGAGCAGGCCGCGTGGGATGCCGGACGGCAGCTCTGGATGTACCCGTCGACCGCGCAATCCACCCTCGGCGGATTTCTGGCCGGTGGCTCCGCCGGCACGGGCACCATCGTGCACGGCCGCAACCACATGGGTTTCGTGGAATCCGTCGATGTCGTCTACGGCCACGAGGATGCCGAACTTCTCCACCTCGAAGGTGCTGCGGCACAGCCGATGGTGCATACCTACGGAGTGGCGGGGATCATCGTTTCGGCCACGGTCCGGTTGGAACCGCTGCAAGACTGGAGGTGCGTGTACGCCAGCTTCGGGTCCCATTACGAGGCCTTCCCGGCCGCCATGCGCGCCGCGTCGATCGAACCGAAACCGCGGCTGTTGTCCGCCGATGGTGCGACGATCGTCGACGCACTGCCGTCGGACCCCGCGTTGGTGCACGGCAGGGCCAGTGTCCGCGGCATCGTCGACGCCGCGGCGCTCGACGAGACGGTTGCGGTGCTGGAGGCCGGTGGCGGCCGGATCGAGGCGGTGCGCGAGGGGCTGGCGCAGACGATGCGGTTGAGCACCCTCTCTTACAACCACCCGACCTGGTGGCTGCAGAAGGCCGTGCCGGACACCTACTTTCACATGGAATGCCAAGGCGACGCGCTCGTCACCCGGCTGCGGGAGGTGGAGGACGTCTATGACGGCGGGATGCTGCACTTGGAAGTCGGGCATCAGACCATGTTCGGGATGATCAACGGCGTCTACCGCGATCCCGAACAGGTATTCGCGGGGGTGCCCGCGCTGGAGGCGCTCGGCGTCGCTGTGCATTCGCCGCACCAGTCCTATGTCGATCTCGACGCCGATCGGGTCCGGGCGCTGGCGCGCAGCACTGATCCGAACGGTCTGCTCAATCCAGGAAGGTGGCAGCGGTGACGACATCCACCCGGCACTTCGCCGATCTGACCACGGCCGAAGTCCCCGAGGCGCTGAGCCGCGACTCCGTGCTCGTGCTGCCCACCGGCGCGATCGAACCGCACGGCCCACATCTGCCGCTGCGCACCGATCTGGTGCTGGCCGAGGCCGTTTCCGGCGCCGCGGTCGATCGCGCCGCCGCCGAGGGCAGTGACGTATGGTTGCTGCCCGCATTGGGCTATACCAAGTCCGACGAGCATGCCAATCTGCCCGGCGCGATGTGGTTGCAGGCGGAGACGATGATGCGCGTCGTAGTCGATCTGGGGCGAAGCATCGCCGCGACGCCGGCGCGGCGGGTCCTGTTCGTCAATTGCCACGGCGGCAACTCGGCCCTGCTCGAGGTGGCGCTACGTGAATTGCGCCGCCGATTCGACCTGCAGACCTTCCTCTACGCATCGCCTGCCCGGCCGGGGCCGACGGAGGAGGGTTTCGGCATCCACGCCGGATGGGCCGAGACGTCGATGATGCTGCACGTGCGCCCCGATCTCGTCGATATGACCAAGGCGAAAGCCGCTGTACCGCACTCGATCGCGGGCCACAAGCACGTCGGATTCGGTAAACGGGTCCGATTCGGTTGGCTCGCCGACGATTTCGCCGCGTCTGGCGTGATCGGCGATCCGACCGGTGCGGATGCCACGTTCGGCGCCGAACTATTCGAGAGCACAGTCGGTTCCCTGGTGCAGGCCATCCCGGAGGTCAGCACCTTCGATCCCGGACGCGTCGGATGACCGTACTGACAATCAAGAATGCGACGCTGCTGCCCGTTGGGGGAGATCGCGAGTGGTTGCACGGCTGGATGACCGTCGATGCCGACGGCCGGATATCCGGTGTCGGAGAAGGAGATCCGCCTGCGGAGGGTGGTGAGGTCCGCGACGTGGCGGGCGCCATGGTCGGGCCCGGGTTCGTCTCCGCGCACAGCCATATCTTTACCGGAGGAATGCGGGGTGTCGCCGCCAACAGCACGCTTTACCCGTGGGTCACCCGCAACACCGAGATGCTGCTCGCCGCAGGCGCCGAGGACCTGTATTGGCTCACCCTGGCCGGGTCATTCGACTTTCTCGCCAACGGCATCACCTCGGCCTACAACTTCACCCAGAGCCGGGTGCTGGCGCTGTTCGACTACGCCTCATCGAGCATGAAAGCCGCCGCTGTTCGGCCGCTCGAGTTTCTCACCCGCCAGATCGACGCCACCAGCGACGCGGGCATCCGATTCGTCGCCAGCGTCCGCCTCGACGATGAGCAACTGCCCGAAGACGAAGCGCTCGGGACCTTCGGTGCGGTGATGGATTACGCGAAAACGACGGTGCCGCCGAATCTTTACCTGGGGGGATCGGTCTACGGATCCGTACAGTGGTCGACCTCGCCTGCCACCGCCGAGCGTGAACGCACCATGATGGACCGTCACGGTGTCACCAACCAAGCCCATTTCGTCGAAACCGCGGAACAACTCGACATCCAGCAAGCCAAGTTCGACTGGTACGACGAAGCCGGAGTCCTTGGCCCGGATTTCGCGTTCGGCCACTTCGTCCATCCCACCGACCGAATGATCGACCGCGCGGCCGAGACCGGATGCGCCATGGTGTGGCAGCCGATGTCCAACGGCCGCATCGGATCCGGGATCGCCGATATACCAAGGATCTCGGCCACCGGCATGCGTGTAGGGATCGGGCTGGACGATCAATCGTGCACCGACGTGTCCGACCCCTTCGAAAACATGCGCACCGGCCTGTACACCCAACGCGCGCTGCACAGCGACGCAGCCATCCTGACACCGGCACAGATGCTCCGACTGCACACACTCGGCGCGGCATCAGCCATCGGCGCAGCAGACCGAATCGGCTCGCTGGAGGTCGGAAAATACGCGGACTTCATCATCGTCGATCCGTTCGACCCCGACACTGGACCAGTCTGGGACCCGGTCGCCACCTACGTCTTGGCCTGCTCGACACGCAACTTACGCGCGGTGTACGTCGGCGGGCACTGCGCATGGGCCGGTAACCGCTCGACCCATCCGCTCGCCGATCAGGCCACTCGCGAACTGCACCAACGAATGGTCCGAGTAGCGGCGGTCAACGGCTTTCACCCAGCCCTTCGGTCACAAACCCACCATTAGCCCGGCATTGGTCGCTGCCCACGGCGGCAGGGCGGACCTGACCTCGTCATTCCCCTGGCTCGTCGCCCGCCTCGGGCTCCCCGTACCCGAGGCGACCTGAGCGGACTACTGGGCCCGCAAACCGACTGCGGGGTCGATGAATTGGTTGGTAACCAGGTCGGCGGCGGCGACGCCGTCGGGAACCTGCTGACCACGACCGCGCAGCGTATCGGTCACGGCGGTGATGACGCGGTCGACCCGGGCGGTGTCGAAATTGCCCAGGGTGTCATCGGTTCCGTTTCCGACGATCTTCTCCGCGAGCTGAACCTCAACCGAGTTCGCATTGCCCGCCGCGGTGATCGGCGGACCGTCCGGAATGGTCTGTGCGATGCGCAGCAGTGCCTGATTCGTCGGCTCCGGGTTGGTCACGTAGTCGATCTCGGCCTGTTGCAGTTTCGGGACCAGCTTGGTCAGGCATGGACTCAGTTCGGCGAGTTTGTCACTGCGGACCGACCATTGATGCGGGTAGATCTCGTAGCCCGCCTTGTGCACGAGCAGATACTTCGTCGGCTCGAGCCAGCCCTTGACATCGTGTTCCCAGCGGTAGGGCTCATTGGAGACATAACCCTGCTGCATCACCTTGCCGCGCTCGGCGACGAACCGGCTCGGCGTCCCGTCGAAGGAGGCGTCGGCTTGTTCGGGCCGTATGTAGCCCTTGGCGATCAGGTAGTCCATGTAGATCTTGCCCTCGCTGTACACGACGGTCGCCCCGGTCGCGGCCACGTCGTTCCAGGACTCGACATGATAGGTCGCGGGATCCCACATCACGATCTGCGGATTGATATCGAGAGATGCGAAAACGCCAGTGACATTGAATTTTCCGCGCGCCTGCAGCGCCTCATCGGTCGGAATCATGCCGAGGGTGATGCTGGCGTCCTGATACATCTGCGCCGGAACCGGCTGCCCACCGAGGAAGGGACCGCCCAGGCGCACTTCGACATTGACGCCGGTATCGCCGAGTGGGCCGGAGTAGGCGCCCTTCTTGACGTCGACGGTGCCATCGGGTCCGACCAGTTGGAAGGCGGCGGCGCGTTCCGGTGTTGCGTACCAGTCCGTTTGGATCACGACGGTCGAGGGGCAGACGCCCGCGAGTTCACCCCTGCCGGTCGGTGCGGGTGTAGAAGTGGCACCGCTACAGGCGGTGAGCAGTGCGGTGCCGGACAGCGCGGCAGCGGCGAGGAGGCGTTTCTTCACGGGATTTCCTTGGGGTCGAGCGGGTTCGGAGCAGAGCGAAGCGGGTCGGCGTTACCTGCCGCGACGGACACCATGTGCGCGGTCGACGCGCCGTGCGAGGAAGTCGAAGCACCAGAAGAGGATCAGACCCACCAGCGAGGACAGCAGCAGCGCCGTGAGCAACTCCTCGGTGGCCAGGCGCTGGCGGTAGACATCGATCATGCGACCGATGCCCGGCTGGCCCTGGCGAAAGAAGAAGTCGGCAACGATCGAGCCGATCACCGCCATCCCACCGGAGATCTTGAACCCGGAGATCATGGCCGGAAGCGCCGCGGGCAGTTGCAGTTTCAGCAAGCGCTGCCAGCGATTGGCGCCGTGGAGGGTGAGCAGATCATGTTCGGCCGCAGCCACCGATTTGAGGCCGAACAGCGTGTTGGTAATGATGGGGAACAACGCCACCATCACGCATACGATCACGCGGCTGCCGAACTCGTAGCCGAACCAGAAACCGAACAGCGGTACCACCGCGAGGATCGGAATGGTCTGCAGGATCACCGCATACGGATACAGCGAATACTCGGCCCACCGCGCCTGACTCATGAGCACCGCGAACCCAACGCCGAGCACGATGGCGATGCCGAGCCCGACCAGCGCCACCTGCACCGTCGACCACAGCGCGGTCAGAATCTCGGTGCGCGCCACCGAATCCAGCAGACCGTGCGACACGACCGCCTCGGGTGCGGGCAGCAGGAATCGCGACTCTTCGGCCAGCAGAAAGTGACTCGCGATCGACCACAGCGCGATGACCATGACGAAAACGACGGCCGGTGCGATGATGCGAATCGGTGCGATCGGCGTGCGCCGGTACCGTTTTCCGGTGGCCGATTCGATCTGACTCGCGGTCGCCGCCGTGACCGGACCCGCAGTGGCGGCGGTCATGCGGCAACCGCCTGTCCGGAGCCGCGCAGCGCGGCGGACACATCGGCGGCGATATCGGCGAACTCGGCCGTATACCGTAGCTCCGGTGCGCGTGGAAAGCCCAGTGGTACCGGAATATCGGCGCAAACCCGGCCCGGCTGCCCGGCCAGCACGACGATCCGGGTGGACATGAAGACCGCCTCGGCTACCGAATGAGTGACGAACACCCCGGCGAAACCATCACGGCGGAACAGCGTCCCGACCTCCTCGTTGAGCCGCTGGCGGGTGATCTCGTCCAGCGCGCCGAAGGGCTCGTCGAACAGGAACAGTTCGGGCCGCACGGTGAGGGCGCGCGCGATGGAGGCGCGCATCCGCATACCGCCGGAAAGCTGTGCGGGCTTGTGCTTCTCGAACCCGGCGAGACCGACCCGCTCGATGGCGTCGCGGGCGGCAGCCCGGCGGGTCGCCTTGTCCACGCCCGCGAGTTCGGCGGGCAGTTCGACATTGCGCAGCACACTGCGCCACGACAGCAGGGTCGACTCCTGGAATACATAGCCGAGTTGGGCGGTCGCGACGTCGACAGTGCCCGCGGTGGCCCGCTCGAAACCGGCGGCCAGCCGCAGCAGCGTGGACTTACCGCAGCCGGACGGGCCGACCAGTGACACGAATTCACCATCGCGAATAGCGATGTCGATATCGGCGAGCGCCTGGGTGCCGTTCTCGAAGGTCAGGGATACGCCGCGGAACGCGAGGGCCGGTGCGGCATCCGCGGGACTGCGGTCGGCAGCGGTCGTATACGCAGATGCGCCCTGCGTCGTCGACGCTGGAGAAGCCGTTGTGCTCATGGACTAGTTCTATCGGCGGGTGATTGCCGAACGCGGTCGGCGCGATTACACGCCTGTTTCGTATACAATTTATTTCTCGGTAACGACCACACCGTCCCGGACGACGATCCGGCCACGTTTGAGCACCAGTTTGCGAGGCGGCAGCGCGACCACCGCGGCCGCCGGTGTCGGTGCGTCGACGACGAGCAGATCGGCCGATGCTCCGGCCATGAGCCCGTAGTCATCGAGTCCGAGAACCATTGCGCCACCGTAGGTTCCGGCGAGCAAGGCCAACTCGATCTCGGGATCGGCGACCAGCCGGTCCCGATACGCGACGCTGTTGATCCGACGCAGCATGTCGCCATCGCCGTACGGGGTCCACAGGTCCCGCACACCGTCATTTCCCAGCGCCAGGGTGGCGCCCGCGTCGTGCATGACCCGCACCGGCACGACGGGCGCCTCGCCAACCGCGCAGGTCACCATGGAAACACCTGCCTCGGCGAGGTTTTCGGCGACTCGCCGCTGCTCATCGGGTGCGAGGGCGCCCATCGCGTACGCGTGGCTGATCGTGACCCGCCCCGCCAGGCCGGTAGCGCGGGTGCGCTCGATGATGAGGTCGAATTCCCAAGCGCCGAGGGCGCCGCCGTCGTGCAGGTGGATGTCTATCTTCGCACCGTGGCGTTCCGCGAGGCCGAAGATCACATCGAGCTGCCCCACCGGATCCCGGTCATAGCCCGCCGGATCGAGACCACCGACGACCTCGACACCGTCCGCGAGCGCCGACGCCATCAACTCGGCGGTCCCCGGCCGGGTCAGCAGCCCGCCTTGGGGGAACGCGACCAACTCGACATCCACCCGATCCGCGTGCCGCGCGGCGGCTTCCCGCACCGCTTCCACACCGCCCAGACCGACCTCCGGATCGATATCGATGTGGCTGCGTACCTGTGTGGTGCCCCCGCTGATCATGGCGTCCAACAGGTTTGCGGCGTAGTCCGCGCTGGGCAGGCCGAGTTCGGCCCGTCGGCCCTCACCATTCGCGATGCGCCCTGGCAGGGTTCGGCCACCGCTGTTGGGTACCCATGGGCCGCCGAACAGCGTCTTGTCCAGATGGCAGTGCGTATCGACCAGGCCAGGAAGTACCAGCGCGCCGGCCAGATCGATGATCTCGCCGTCCGGCGCTTCCAGAGTGGGCGCGATCTTCGCGATCCGTCCGTCGACGATGAGGATATCCGCGGTGTCGGTCGGCAGCCCAGGAATCCAGGGGCGTCCGCCTCGCAGCAACAGGTTGTTCATTGAGCGTCCTCTCGGTATTCAGGGTGAGTAGTCAGCTGAGCAGCATCGTTGCCCCCGCACCCACGCCGAAGATGATGACCACGGCGCGGAAAGCGTTGGGGTGCAGCCGGTCGGCGAGCTTCGCGCCCACGACCCCGCCGATGAGGCAGGCCGGTGCGAGGACCGCGACCGAGAGCCAGTGCACGGGGCCGAACAATGCGACGGCAACCACGGCGGTCGTCGAAACCGTGAGGGTCAGTACGCTTTTCAGACCGTTCAGGCTGGTGATCGTGGCGTCGATGCCGAGGGCGAGTGTGGTGAGGACGACGATGCCCATGCCGCCGTTGAAATACGCGCCATAGGCACCGCCGAGGAATACGCCCAGGAACAGGGTTGTCCTGGAATCACCTTGTCGCGCGGTCAACTTCCGCGATACCAACGGCTGGGCGGCGAACAGTGCCGTCGCCGACAGAATCAGATAGGGCACCAGCGCGGCGAAGATCTGCGGCGGCGCGGTGAGCAGGGCGATCACGCCGCCCACCGCACCGGCCGCCCCGGTCGCGACCAGACGCGGGACGAGCGCGCGATAGTCGTCGAGTCGCCGTCGCAGCGCCGCCGCACCACCGAAATAGCCGGGCCAGACCGACACCGAATTGGTCACCGTGGCGGCGACCGGCGGCAGTCCCGTGGCGAGCAGTGCGGGAAATGAGAGCAGACTGCCGCCCCCGGCAATGGCGTTGCATACCCCCGCGCCGAAACCCGCGATGAGCAGTAGGGCCAGATGTGGGAGATCCATCCATGAAGTCCTTCCAACGGGTCCACGAAGACGGCCGCGGGCGGCGCGGCGCGAGACTCCGGCGATCAGCCGTTCACGGCGCCACCGCGCCGCGCTCGGACGCGGAGAACCGGATGCACTCGCTCACAGCCCCTCCAAATGGCTCTTTCTGACACAGCAGTGCACGCCCTTCACCACATCCACCACCTGAGAGATGCGGAAATCCGCTGCGGCACTGAGGTACGCGAGCGCGACGGCCGGGGGTATCCGATAGCGCGCACCGAGGAACGTGATGGCATTGCGGGTGGCCTGTTTCACCGCCTCGTCCAGATCGGTGTCCAGGCCGAGCAGCAGGTGGTCGGTCGCGGTCTCCGCATACGGAAGAGCCAGGGCGGCAGCCATTTTCCGCGCCCCGGGATCGGCGTGCAGTGTCAGTCGCACGGTGGCGCGCAGCGGGGCCTCGAAGGCGGTGAGCGCGACTTCACCGTCGCCCATCGCGAAATGCGGGTCACCCGCGTAGAACATCGCGCCCGGCACCTGAACCGGAAGGTAAAGCCGCGCACCGACTCCCAGCATCCGCACGTCGATATTCCCGCCGTGCCGGCCAGGCGGCACCGAATGCACAGCCTGTTCGGTGGCCGCGGCCACGCCCATGATGCCGAGGAAGGGGTCGAGCGGAAAGCGCAGCGCACGACCGTCACCGACATCTATCACCCCGCGCTCGGCCGCGTCGACGGTGGCGATCGTGCACACCGGCGGCACCGGACCATCCGGATCGTGGTCCCCGAGCTGCGGAAATTCGCCCGGCAGTGCACCTTTGCCATGCCGATTGCTGATGACGCCGTAGGGCGCGCGCCGCAGCAGTTCGAGCACCTCGACCTCGAGCACGTCGCCGGGGCGCGCACCGCGCACCGCGATCGGGCCGGTCACCACGTGCGGCCCGTGCACGCTCGGGTCGTGTACGACCGAGCGCGCCACTTCCGCGGTGTCAGCCAGGATCTCTGTGATCCCACACGCTGCGAAGAAGGTCGCCGGATCCCGGCCCTGATCCTCGAGTATGCCTTCGTGGCTGATCGTGTCCAAACACACAGCCGTACCGGAGTCCACCGTGATCACCGGATTGGCGAGGGAATTCGGCAGTAGTCCCCAGGAGATCCGGTCGGGATCTGCGGGAAGGTATATGTCTGTGGAGCGGGCACCGGCACGCGACTGTAGTAAATTCATGGCATCCGATCCGACGGTTGAGGAGTGGATCGTATACAACCACTGCTCTCGGTCGTCCGCCACCGCTAGCGACTGCTTGCAGAGGCGCTCGAAAGAATCGGCCAGCGACTGCTTGCAGGTCGCTCGGAACAACACCACCCAGCGCGCTGTGGGAGCCATGTGAGCAGCACCACCCGGCGAATGACTCCGCAACAAGTGTGCCGAGCCATTCGCGACGACATCATCCGCGGCGTCTTCGCGCCCGGCCAACGGCTCACCGAGGACACCCTCGCCGAGCGCTACGGAGTATCCCGAGTTCCGGTGCGCGAGGCGCTACGCACCCTGGAGGCCGAGGGTTTCGCCTGGTCGCGCCCGTACGCCGGGACCTTCGTCGCCGAACTGACCGAGGCCGACGCCGCCGATCTGCTCGAAATCCGCGCCTTGCTCGAACCGCTGTGCGCGGGCCGCGCCGCCGTGCGCCGCACCCCGGAGCAACTCGGCAGGCTCAAGGAACTCACCGAACTCGGCCAGGACGCCGTGCGCGACGGACGGTTCGACGAGCTCACCCGACTCAACAGCCGCTTCCACGAGGTGCTCGCCGAGGCCTCGGGCAGCACCCTGCTCAGCCAGCTGATCACCCAGCTCAGCTGGAAGATCGCCTGGGTATACGCGGTCGAACTGCCCAGGCGCGCCGAGGATTCCTGGCACGAGCACGAGGAGATCTGCGCCGCACTCGACGCCGGCGATCCGGAGCGCGCCACCCAGGTGGTCGCCGCACATATCGCCCACGCCACCTCGGCATACCGGCGCCGCGACCGCGCCGCTGATCCAGCGGCGCAACAGGATCGGTAACCCAGACGTCGCATTTCTCGCGGCGGAACGAAACACGAGGGTCGTATACAACCTTTGTCCGTTCTTCTCCCGGAGGTTGCCCATGGCGGATCTGCTGCTGCGCGACGCCCGCATCGCCGACGACGCGGCCCTGGTCGACATCGTCATCGACCAAGGCGTCATCATCCAGCTCGACCACCTACCGCCCGGGCGTGCCGACCACGAAATCGACTGCGCCGGACGCGTCGTCATCCCGGGACTTATCGAATCACACCTGCACCTGGACAAGGCACTGCTCGACCGCGAACGACCGAACCTCGACGGCACCCTGGCCGGGGCGATCGCGGTCACCGGCGAACTCAAGCGCACCTTCACCCGCGCGTCGATCCGCGACCGGGCACGGCGCGTTCTCGACCTGGCGATCACGAACGGCACCACCACGATTCGCGCCCATCCCGACGTCGACCCGATCATCGGGCTGCTCGGCGTCGAGGCACTACTCGACCTGCGCGAGGAATATCGCGGCAGAATCGACCTGCAGATCGTCGCCTTTCCGCAGGAAGGCATCCTGCGTGCCCAGGGCACCATCGACCTGCTGCGCGAAAGCCTGCGTCGCGGCGCAGATGTCATCGGCGGTTGCGCCTACAACGAAGCGACCGTCGCCGACTGCCGTCGCCATATCGATCTCATCTTCGAACTGGCCACCGAATTCGACGTCCCGATCGATATCCACGCCGATTTCGCCGACGACGCGACCGATCCCCGCTTCGCGCTCGCCGACTACATCGCCGAGGTCACCGAGCGCACCGGCATGCGAGGCCGAGTTGCGTTGGGCCACATGACTTCCCTGGCTGGACAGCCACCGAGGCAGCGCCGCGAAACCCTGAACCGTCTGGCCGCAGCAGGCATCGCGGTCGTCCCCCTGCCCGCCACCGACATACATCTCGGCGGACGCGCTGATACCACGAATATCCGCCGCGGCATCGCACCGATCCGTGAGCTCTGGGACGCGGGCATCACCACCGCGTACTCCTCCAACAACATTCGCAATGCGTTCACCCCCTACGGCAACGCCGACCTCCTCGACATCGGCCTGTTCCTGGCCCAGACCAGCCACCTATCCACTCCCGCCGAGCTGACCCGGATCCTGACCATGGCCACCACCCAGGCCGCCGCCGTCATCGGGATCGCCGATCGCTACGGCATCCGCCCCGGCGCCGCCGCGGATCTCGTCGTCCTGTCCACCCATCGCGTCGCCGATGCCCTACTCGATCGCCCGGACCGCTGCTACGTCATCAAAGCGGGCCGGATAGTCGCGCGTACCACGCGAACCCACGAACTGCTGCCCGCCGCCGATCCACCGGCACGGCAGCCACTGGCCAGCTGACATACGCCGAACAGCGATTCAGCCCAGCGAATCCGCTTCCGCGCGAAATGTCCAGCGATAGGCCAGCGGCGAGACACCGATCGAATCATGCAGGTGCGGACGCAGGGAACTGCCGGTGGCGAAACCGACCGGGCCTGCAATGCGGTCCACGGTCATATCCGTCCGTGCTCGATGCCGCAGCCTCCCGCGGCGACATCCCCCAGCCTCCATGACCCTGATCTTGCGCTCGAAAGCAAGGGCCCACCTGGGATGAGTGGGCCGAACCCATCACGACCGTGCGAGAGGTCCGACGCTGATGTTCCCCGAAACCCTCACCGCACGAGCCGTGGTCTACGACAATGGATCCCGCGAAATGGGCTGCGCCGAGCTCACCGCCCGCCTGCGCGAGGTCGGCTCCGACCACACACTGCACACAGCCGCACGGGCGCTCGGCGACCTGGTGCGCGGTATCGCCCTGCCGAGAATCGCCGAGGCCGTCGGCGGCCTGCTCGACATCGATCTCGGTGACGCGGCGGTCGCCGGCTGGCGCCGCTGCGATCACCTCCGCTCCGCTCCCGGCGCGGCCCCGAGGAAATCGTCGAGCTGCTCGCCCACGAAACCACCCACACCTACCGCCCGAACCTGGAGATCCTCGTCGACAGGCAGTCCGCCGGCTCAGTCGCCGTCGAGCTCGTCCTCATTCTGGAGATCCAGCCGCTGGCCGCCACCGTCCGCCACGGCGCCCGAACTTGGTTGAAATGGTTGGATACGGGGATGGACGGCGGCCACCTGGAATCGGGTCTTTCCAAAAGCGTCTGGACCGACGCCGACTTCTCGGAGATGGGCTGGCACGACGCCACCATCCACGGCCTGTGTGTACAGCCGACCGACGGCGTCCTGCCGCGGCTTCTCCTCGATCTCGACTACATCGTCCGCTGGGTCCATCCGGTCCCACCGGCGACATATTTCTCCTTCTGGATGGCCCCGGCGACGCTCGTCTTCGAAGACGTTTGGGACCTCGAGGGGGACCTCGATTTCAAGGGCACGACCCCGGACCTGGAGATCGATGACCTGCACCGACTGGTACCCGACGATCGACGGGAGGACCTTCCGCTCTGGCACATCGAAGGTCATGCGTTCGATCTGAAGTTCCGCGCAACCGGTTACCACCAATACTTCCGAAAGACCCCGACACTCGCTTCTCGACATGCGCTCTCTCACGCAGAACGGGGTGGGTGCACCTTCGCCGAGGTCGGCTTTTGCTGACACGCCTGCCCTTCGAACGGCGGTGCGTGAGGCGGCGGTATCGGCGAACATGCCCATGGGTGGGGCGTGACCGCCAGTGCGGCGGACCAGAACGTTGTCGCTCGAAACATCCGCTTCGCGCCGGACCGCCATCGAGGTGAGCCAGGCGGCGCACGACCGACGTGCATGTGAGGTGGTGGAGTGCCGCGAAGCTGCGTCTGGAGCTGGTGTCCGCGCGTCCCGAGCCACTGCTGGACACAGCGACGGCCCAGGTCAACGATCTGATCAAGGCCGAGAACTTGACAGATCTCAAATCCCGGGAGCGCGCGGTGGAGGGTGCCTTGTCCGCGTTCATAGCAGACGCGGCGGCGCGACTCCTGACCGATTACCACGGCGGCGTAAGCAGGCGCTGAACGGCCGCTTACCGAGCGGTTTTCCGCCGGTCACAGCCTGCGCGAGATTCGGCCGGACGGTCAGCTTCTGAGACAACGGCTGCCCCGCCGGACGACGGACAGCCACCAACGGGGGCGACGGATACAGACAAGCGGGCATGTCGACGGCTTCTGATAGTCGTATCCCGTACCAACCGTCAACAACGCCTCACAGCATGAGGACTTGACTCAAGGGACTCAAACGCCGTCTGGCCGACCATGTTTGGCGCATCATGATCGCCGACGAACAACACCACACGATCGGGGCGGGCTCCGCAGGACAGTCGAGGGCGACTACGAAATCCTGCGCGGCCGGCTCAACCCCGCACACCAACACTTCGGATCGGTCACTTCCGGAACCCGCCACCGAACAGGCTACGACCAAACCCGCTCCAGCAGCTTGACGAACACAGACGAACGAACCCCCGCCTGGCCAGGATCGGCTTCCCAGGTGCCCGGCAAGTTCTCGAAGTCGAGCGCACCCGAACCAGCGGCCGCAAGATCAGCGGGGCGAGATCATCGCCCAACTCGAGGTGCCGACGCTAACCGATGGCACGGTAGACACGCTTGGCGCACGTGCGCTCACCTCCGAACACACGCTCCTGCCCACTGTGCTGCAGCAGATAGCTCGCGGACGAAGGGCACAGGTGCACTGGTCACACTGCGGGGATCACTCGCACCCGAGGGCGCGGTCATCAAAGCAGCGGCGGCGTCACCACATCGCGGGGCCCGCTCGCACTCGTGTGCAACGGCGATCGCATTCGCCTCGATGTACCCAACCGCACCGTTGATCTCCTCGTCGACGATGAGGAACTCGACATACGCCGTACCCGACCTGGTGCTGCACCTCCAGCATGATCGGGGGGAGCGATGCGACCGGACGCGAACCCAGCCCAGCCGGGCGTCAGGGGCGGGCTGAGTTGATGGGCGCTTGGGCGGCGTCCGTGCCCCAGCTGGCCAGGAGACACAGCGCCTCCGCCGACGGCGAGCCCGGTTCCGCGTGGTAGACACACAGGTACTGCTCCGCGTCGTCCGGGAGGTACAACGTCTCGTACGCCAGGGTCAGCTCACCGACCAGAGGGTGCCGCATCCGCTTCACACCATGCCCCTTTTCCTTCACGTCATGCGTGGCCCACAGCCGCCGGAACTCCTCGCTCTTGACCGATAGTTCCCCCACCAGCGCCGACAGTTCCGGGTCGTCCGGATGCTGGCCCGCGTACAGCCGCAGATAGCTGACCATGTCGGACGCCTTGGAATCCCAGTCCAGGAACAGCCGCCGGTAGTCGGGAGAAAGAAAGGTCAGCCGCGCCCAATTGCGTTCGGCGGGCGGCAGCTGCCCCCAGTCGCCGAAGAGCGCCGCCGCCATCTGGTTCCAGGCGAGGATCTCCGACCGCGCCCCGGCCACGTACGCGGGCATCCCGTCCATCGACTCCAGCAGTTGCTGCAACGTGACCCGCACCTGCTGCTGCTTGGGTGCCCGATACTTGCGCCGCAGTTGCTTGGGCTTGGCGAGGCGGGTGAGGTGCGCGTGCTCGGCGTCGGTCAGCCGCAGGGCGCGCGCGATCGAGTCGAGCACCTCCGCCGACACATTGCGCCCGTTGCCCTGCTCCAGCCGTGTGTAGTAAGCCACCGAGACCCCGGCCAGCTGAGCCAGTTCCTCGCGACGCAGGCCCGGCACCCGCCGGTGCCGCCCTTGCCAGGGAATCCCTACGTCACCCGGCTCGAGCCGGGCCCGGCGCGTACGCAAGAACTCGCTGAGCTCGGCGCGCTGGTCCAGGCCGTCGGAGTGCGCGGCCTGAGCGTCGTCCGGGGCAGGATTGTCGCTCATGCTCTCCAGTATTCCCGGTCGTACGACTACGAGCCTGATCCTGTCAGTGGTAGGACCACTGGACGTACGCAAAGCACGGCCTAGGCGAGTGCCGGTTCGTCCAGCACGCTGGAAGCCATGACCACCACTGTTGCCGCATATGCCGCGCCCAGCGCCAAGGCTCCGCTGGAGCGCACCACCATCGAGCGCCGCACGGTCGGCGAGCACGACGTACTGATCGCCATCAAGTTCGCCGGGATCTGCCACTCCGACATTCACCAGGCCCGTGCGGGCTGGGGTGAGGCCATCTTCCCGATGGTCCCGGGGCACGAGATCGCCGGCGTCGTCGAGGCGGTCGGTTCCGGTGTGACGAAGTTCAAGGTCGGCGACCGCGTCGGCGTCGGCTGCATGGTCGACTCCTGCCGCGAATGCGAGCCCTGCCGCAACGGCCAGGAGCAGCACTGTGTGCAGGGAAATGTGCAGACCTACAACGGCATCGGCAAGGACGGCGAACCCACCTACGGCGGCTACTCACAGAAGGTCGTCGTCGCCGAGGCATTCACCGTACGCATCCCCGAGGGCCTCCCCCTCGACGTCGCGGCGCCGCTGCTGTGCGCCGGCATCACCACGTACTCCCCGCTCAAGCACTGGGGCGCCGGCCCCGGCAAGAAGGTCGCTGTGATCGGGCTGGGCGGCCTGGGACATATGGGCGTCAAGATCGCCCACGCTCTCGGCGCGGAAGTCACCGTCCTGTCGCAGTCGCTGCGCAAGAAGGACGACGGCCTGAAGCTGGGCGCCGACCACTACTACGCCACCAGCGATCCGAAAACGTTCGAGGAGCTGGCCGGTTCCTTCGACATCATCCTCTCCACGGTGTCCGCGCCGCTGAACTTCGGCGCCTACCTGAGCCTGCTGAAGACGGCCGGCGCGCTGGTGAACGTGGGCGCTCCCGAGGAACCCATCTCGCTGAACCTGTTCTCGCTGATCGGGGGCGCCAAGATCCTCGCCGGCTCCATGATCGGCGGCATCGCCGAGACCCAGGAGATGCTCGACTTCTGCGCCGAGCACGGCCTGGGCGCAGAGATCGAGCTGATCGAGGCGAGCCAGATCAACGAAGCGTACGAACGGGTCGACAACTCGGACGTGCGCTACCGCTTCGTGATCGACACGGCCACGATCTGATCGACACCTCGTTGGTCGGGGGCGCACTCACCGTGCCATCGGCCTGATCCCACGGGTAATCGAAGCCCTCCTCGGGCTCCGGCAACATCGCGCACAGAGAGATCGCCGGATCCAGGAGGGCTCGGACGCTTGGTTACGCTTCGTCCTCCCCTGATTTCTCGTCTTTCCATGCCGCACATAGGGTGCACCGAAAGTCGGCTATGCGCTACCGGATGCCCTGGATCACTACACCCGCCGGCCCATCCGAAGAATCCGATACAAACCAGAATGCAAACCGTGGGGTTTCCGCGGGGCTGGGCCAAATAGAAACAGGTCAGGACCGGCACAATACCGGTCCTGACCTGCTATTTTGAGTGGGCCTAACACTCCACAACCCGAACCCGCTGTCGGTCGAAGGGCCAGCGATTCGGATCATGCCAGGAGGCAAGCGGCAGGTTCGAACCACAGCTTGACCGGCTGATTTCACCGATCTGTGGGCGGTGGTGTCCCTCGCTGCCGCCTTGGATACCACCGCGCACATCCAAGCTTCAACGCGGGGCGTTCGCTCAGAATGCTGTATGAGCGGACGTTCGTCTGCTTCCCCCAGGTCCGCGACCTGTTCGAGATGGATCGACCACGCTCCGCAGGCCCACCTTCCACCACGACTGCGTCGTATGACCGTGCGGCCGATGAGAGCGTCCTCATCGAGTCGAACGATCCACCTACGTTCGACACCGAGACGACAGCGTCGGCTAGTAACGGCGTGGCACCCCTGTGGCACGGCCGATTTCATCCGCCTAGACTCTGCCCGGTGAGCGAGCAGCGTCCGCCCACGGGGGGAGCCCGTGCGAACCATTCTGAGCAACGACCTTCTTCACCGACACACGGAACATCACCAGCCGAACCAGCACCCCGACATCGATCCAGGATCGGTGATCTTGGGCCAACTTGGATCACCGCGATCTCGGGGCTCATTGTCGCCCTGACCGGGTTGGGGGTGCTCGTCGGACGGCAAACAGCGCCAACGAGTTCGGAGGCAACGGCCCAAACAGTCACATCAGTTGTGACCGTTGCCGCCGAAGCATCACCACGTACCAGCGCTACCGGCACGCACCAGACGACCACAGCTACGGCCGGACAGGCGGCAGGGACCGCTCTCGTCGAGAACTGCCCGATTGTCCTCGCGCAAGACTTCGATCTTCCTGTCGGAAGGATGGCGGAATGCCCGTTTCCAACCAGCGATACAACTGTCGGAATCGGCTGGCAGGGCTACACGCTGAAAGTGACCGACAACAAGGCGACGTTTGCAAAACTGGACGGTGAGTCAGCCAGCCTTGAAGGCTGCAAGAAAAACACCCGCTACGTCAGGGTGATCGACGCACCCGCCGCTGGCGACGTGATCTGCTACGTGAACAAAGGAATCGTCGCAGCGATTACTTTCACGAAAACGATTGCTGCCGGACAGTATTCGGATCCAGCCGAATTCAACATCACGATCTGGCAGACGTGAAGCGCCAGCAGATCCTCCGGTTCATCGACCTAGTGAACCCCGCACGTCCAGGCTCCGTTTGGGAAGGTTTCTGCGGCGCTCCCGCAAACTCATCAACTCCGTGTTGACCTCCCGGGCTCCGACATCGAGGTCACGGTGCTCGATACCGAGATCCGTGAGCCGGCCTGTTCCTGATCGAGAGAAACCTTGCCTCCGGCGACAGCATGCTGGCAGCCAACTGCGCCGCGTCCACGCTCCCCTGGGTAGCCCCTCCGCATCCAGGTGCTCCTGGTATCGGTTATCTTGCGTCTTCCGCCGGGCGCGTTCCTAATAGGCCGTCAACGGCCAGCACCGAATACACCGACACAGACGCCCTGATCGGTCTCGCCACAATTTCAAGCGAAACCGTGGGGCTGGATCAGATAGAGCAGGTCAGGCCCGATCTCCGGGACCGGGCGTCCGTCGGCGACGATAGCCGCGCGCAACTCGCCGGACGCGCCAACAGCTTTCGCAGTGATTCATCGTTCAAGGACACCGTGTACCGAGAACAAGTCAGCGAAGAAGCTACGCAACATCTCCGGAGCCTCTGGTTGCATCAACTCGTATCCACCGAATCGGAACACCTCGTATCCGCGAAGCCGTAGCGCACGATCCTCGGTAACCATCTTGGCGTATTCCTGAGGCGATGCCTTGTCGCCATTAGCGTAATGCTGCTTACCATCTACCTCGATGACGACTCGAACATGATCAGGCAATAAGAGGAGGAAATCCATTCGCTCTCTCCTCAGACGATTCGGCTTCCCCAGCGTTCGGCGTTCGGCACCAGTTAGCGGGTCGAAATGAAGATAGACCTGCGGCAACAATGCAGGAGCTTTCCAACCCGACTCACCTCGATAGTTCTCGCAGTATATACGAAATACGATTCGTTCGACCGAGTTGTTTCCAAGCGAGGAGTCAAGCCGCCGATAGAGACTGCGCGCGCTTTCAATCTCCGACTCCGAGCCCGAGCTGTCATGACCACTCCACCACGTTACGAGGGCCCCCCAACTCAGTCCGGTCCCAGCCAAGGGCTTATCATATATCAAGCAGTGTTCGCCAAATTTCACGATCTCAATGACATTGTTTACAGCATCGCGCAGCACAATTTCAGGTTTAGGGCCAGACGACGCAAAGATAATGTTCTTTAGCTGCCCATCGACGCCACGAGCGGAAGTGCTAGCGTCGTTCAGTTCTTCGAGATCAGATAAACCATTCCAGATCGGCTCAAAGAGTTCGCTCAGATAACCACGCCGAGCAGCCCACCCACCCCCACCGCTCATTCCCTCACGGCTCCAGTAGTCATGAAACCCGGTAAAATCCCGGAAGGGCAGTTTAAATTCAAGTCCGAGCCGTCGTAGCACAGCTCGCAAAGCTCGTAGCGCGACCGGAATCTCATCATTGCTGAGCTTGTGAGTAGAATCGGTGCCAAAGCTACGAAGTTCATCGTGAACCAACTGAGTAAGCGCCTGTGCAACGTCAAGATCGCTGGCCTTCTCGATTGCGCCCTTGGCAATAGCGGCAAGCAAGTCGTTGTCGAGCACTTCCCTAAACGCCCACGGGTCGCCATTCATAGCCCAAGTGGAGTCGCGCTCAGTTTTGAAGAAGCCGCTTGGCTGCATTGTCTGATACCTTGTCCATTTATCTTATTGTATCAAAGTTTAAATTTCACTTTAGACGTCTATCCTCGCGCAATTCGCCGCCGCTCATCAAGATAGGACTCGATAGCGTATTCTTCCTCGGCGTCTAACTCTTCCTGTGTGGGCTGGACAGGCTCCAGATGGTACTCGTTACCCATGTCAGCCTCAAAAAGAAGCTCTTCATCCAGTCTTAGCGAACAGACTCGGCAAAAGAATTCTTTGGGTGTTGCGGTAAGATCAATATATTTTCCTAAATTTCCATCGTAGTCACCGTCTGTGATGATTCCGCTTCTTCTGATGACGTATTCTAGCCATCCATCGAAGCCACACACAGGACAAAGCCTACGGCGAAATCTTTCATCAGAGTTTTCTGAGTCATCGAAGTAACTGTCAGGCTCCTTTTCTGCGAGCTCAAAC
The DNA here is from genome assembly GCF_044458825.1 of Nocardia sp. NPDC050412. NCBI lineage: Bacteria > Bacillati > Actinomycetota > Actinomycetes > Mycobacteriales > Nocardiaceae > Nocardia > Nocardia sp. NPDC050412. Next base: position 605,444 of record NZ_JBITIJ010000005.1, on the reverse strand, counting down.
AGCGCATCGTCATCCAACCGCTTACGCAAGCGCTCAAGCTCGCGGAAAGCCAGCCCTTTAAGTTGCTCAAATCTAATCCGACGTTCACGCTTTTGCCGCCTTAAGCGCTCATCCACCTGCGCGATAAGGGACATTCCCCAGTAGGCAACGCGATGCAGTTCGGCATTCTCACTGCCAACTACGGCCAATAGTTCTTCACTGAGTTCGACCATCTTGTTCAATGCTTCTTCAAGCTCAGATCTGTCGACCAACCCCATATGTGCAGCAGCGTTCCGCACATCAAATACCAGTGCGTGTCGCTGCTGGTCGTAATTTAGCATGTACGCCTCTTTTAGTAAATTCATGCAGTCTGCGACAGAGCGAGACTTTCCCCTATGAACCGCAACGCACGAGAACCCGGAAAACAGCAAGGCGCTCTTTACATCTCGTTCGGCTATCAGAGTCGGGGAAATGGTCGCTAACGCGCATTTCGCAAGTAGCTCAACCGACGTTCCGATAGACATTGCACAATCCAAGAGCTCTAATTCGTCGTCCGACGAGGATGTGAGTGCACGCCTTCCATGAAGCGATGCCGCACGGAAGAGATGTAGAGCCAGGTCAGCGTGAGCGACCGCGCGTCCGATTCCGGGCCATATCATTGGGATCTTCCTCGCCATGCCGACCTTCCCCGTCTGAGCGACGCACTCGTGCAGCACCTACCTCGGCCCGTCGTTGCGTCCCCGCACATATGCGTCTTATACATACTCCGCTTTACGCCAAGGTCGTAGCGGTTTTGTGTTCTCGGCAACCTGTCGAACAAGCCACCGACCACGACGTGGGACGACCGCTCGAAGCGTCGACCTGAATCTGGTTGACTGGCTCCGTGGTTCCGACGAGCACCATCACCCGCATACGTACCCTCGACGGCCTGCACCTGGCAGCCACCCTCGTCACTCCCGGTCAACCCACCACGCACGCCGTCGTGCTGGTGCATGGTGGTGGCGTCACCCGCGAGGAGGGCGGCTTCTTCACCCGTCTCGCGACTGGCCTTGCCGATGCTGGTATCGCGTCGCTGCGGTTTGACCTTCGCGGCCACGGCGACAGCGAGGGCCGCCAAGAGGAACTGACCCTCTCCGCCATCCTCAACGACATCCGCGTCAGCCTCGCCGCTGTGCAGGATGCCACGGATGCCAGTGACCTGGCGCTGCTCGGTGCCAGCTTCGGGGGCGGCATTTGTGGCTATTACGCTGCCAAACGCCCAGATGATCTGTCTCGGTTGGTGTTGCTGAATCCTCAGTTCGACTATAAGAAGCGCACCATCGACACTCGCGACTACTGGACGAACGATGTCATCAGCGACGAGAAGGCCGAAGAACTCAACGAAACCGGAGCGATTCAGTTCACGCCGACACTCCGGCATGGTCGGCCGCTGCTCAACGAGGTGTTCTGGCTGAAGCCGAACGAAGTCCTCGGCGAGATCAAAGCATCGGCTCTGATCGTCCATGGCAACGCAGACACCTTGGTCCCAATCGACGGTTCCCGTGCTGCCGTTACCCAATTCACCGCACCCGTTGAGCTGGTCGAAATCGAGGGATCACAGCACGGGTTCGCCGTCCATGACGATCCGCAGTACCTCAACCCGAAAAGCCAGGAGTTCCAGGCCGAAGTGATCCGCATCGTGGCGGACTGGCTCACGGCTTAGCGCGACGGCATCAAGGCTTCACGGAGCTGCCGCACATTCGGCCGGTGGTTCCAAGGGGCGAGCGTCCGCACTACGTCCACAACGACATTCATCGTGCGCTCCGAATGGGTCTCGCGCGCCACCGCGACCGATTTGGTTGCCACCGTGGCGGCCTCGTCTGGTTCGCCGCTGAGTGCGAGTGCTTTTGCCTGTCGAGCGCTGAAGAAGCCAGCATCGCGCCGGGACAGTCCCCCGTCGGCGAGCACCTGACCGAACAGTTCAGTGGCCCGCTGCGGCTTGCCGGCCTCGGTGTAGCAGCAGGCTGAGCGAACCAGAAGCGTGCTCTCGTTGAAGTAGCTCACCAACTCTTGATCGTCGGCACCGCTGGCCTCGGTGAGGAGGTGTTGAGCCTGGCCAAGGCTTTGTTCGACGGCGGCTGCTGGCTCGCCAATCATGGCGAGTCCCAATGCTTCCTGCTGCACAACTTCCGCCTGCACCCGGATCGGAAGCTGCCACGGCCCCTCTTTGGCGGCTTGCGCCAATCCGAGCAGCGTCCCCGGGTCGCGCGAGTCATAGGCCATCTGGGATTTCTTGAGCAGGACGTATCCCTGCATGGGCAGGCTGCCCGCGGCCTGCGCCCACTCCATCGCGCGGTCGTACAGGAAGGTCGCCGTTACCGGGTCATGGAGGTCGCGGTACAGCCACCCTGCGAATTCCGCGCCATCTGATCCAACCGCCAGCAGTTGCCGACGCACGTCTGACTGAACATCCTTGCTGTGCCGTTGGATTGCGCCGAGCACGGCGAGCGTTACTGGCAACGCTTCGGCTGGACCGAGGGAACCGTCATCGGCTTTGCAACGCGCAAGCTGAGCACGGAAGAACTCCAGGACTGAGCCATCGAAGTAGCGGTGGGCGTCCTCCAATGCCCGGCTCACTCGCTCCAGATCGTCACTGTGGCTAATCGGCGGGATGCCGGTGCCATCGCCAGCTAACCAATGGGCAAGCGCCAGCGCGTTATTACCTGTCGTGCTTGTAGGTTCGACGGCTACAGCTGCCGAGCGCAGGTCGTCGGGCAGCTTGAACCACAGCAACTCGGGCGGAATTCGGAGAATCTGTGCCCACCGCGTCAATTTGGACAGTTGCTCTGGCGCTGAACCCTTTTCGATTCGACTGATCTGCACCTGTGTCATACCGAGCCAACTGCCCATCAGTTCCTGCGGCAGCTGTTGTCCGTGATACGGGTGGTTGCGGTACGCGAAGAAGACCCGGCCCATGTGCCAGGTGGCGAGAGCATCGCGCATTTGGTCGGTCTGCCAAAAGTCCGGCGGAAGCGTCGGCGGGCGGTGCCGCTGTCCCCGTGCCATGACTTCGCAAGCACCACAAACAGATTCGGCGTTGTAGCGGCTCAAGCGGTTGCCACAGCGCGCGCAATAGCGCTGGTAGTGCGGCGTTTCGGTCATGTGAACCGCTCCGGATCGTCCACGACGGTTGCCTTATCCCCCGTTTGCCCTGGTCAGAGAAAGCTACCACTGGCTTCCGTGATCGGTATGCGTTCCATGTATATCGCGTATTCGCCGTGGTCGTGGTGGTTTTTTGGCCGAAATCCGACGCTTGGGGACCAGACACATTCAGGCCCTCAAACGAAAGGAGTAGGCCGTGGCCCTGTCCCTTGTTGTACCCATCTTCGGTCCACCGGCCGCAGGCAAAACCGCTCTCACACTGCGCCTCGGATCGGCACCAGGGCGGCGTATCTTCCGACTGCGCGAGCACGTCCCCACAGACGTACTGGCCGCCACCGCGACCAGCAGCGAACGACTGGGCTGGATCGACGAGTTCACTGTCGGGGAAGCGCTGCGCTCGTACTTCGATGCCGCGCACGCCGATCCAGACGCGCATACCGTGCTGCTGGACAACTTCCCCGGTTCTGCGAGCCAGGTCGACCAACTGCTCACCACCCTTTGGGCGTTGACGCCACCCGGTCATATCGAGGCGATCGAAATCGTAACCGACGCAAGGACGCTCAAGCAGCGGGCGAAGAACCGAAAGGTGTGCCACCAGTGCGAGCGTGATCCCATCCGCGATCCCCGACTTTCAGCCATACCCAGCCGGGATGACCCCTGGCAGTGCGCCCACTGCGGTGGCTTGTTGCATCCACGGCGCGGCGACTCGCCCCGGCTGTTCAAGGCCAGGTTGCAGCGCTACCACCAGACGGCTGCCGGTATACGAGCAGGCTTCACCGACTCCGGTATTGCCCTCACTCAGCTCGACACCACCAACACCATCGACGGGGCGGCGAACCTGCTTGCCCCGCTCCTTATTTCACGGAGTTCCACACGATGAATACTGTTCCATTGCCCATGCCCAGCCTCAAACCGAGCAGTGATGGGTACGGCCACGCCCGCATGCCGCGCGGTGCCACCGTTCCTCAGCCGGACCGGATCGACCGCGTGGCCTACGGCCGCTTCCGCAACGTATACCTCTACATCACCGAGGCGTGCCAACTTCGCTGCGAGCACTGCTACATGGGCGAACGGCTAGACCGGGCGTTGAAGATGCCGCTGCCCAAGATCGTGGACACGCTCACCACGTGGCGTCGGCTGGGCGGGAGCAAATTGACCATCCTCGGTGGCGAGCCCACGCTCCACCCCCACTACTGCGAGGTGATCCGACTGAGCAAACAGCTCGGCTACGAGCACGTCATCACCACGACGAACGCTCAGAAACCGGCACTTCGGCGCTTCCGGCAGCTCGGGCCGGAGGACTTCGCCTACGTACAGGTGAGTCTCGACGGCGGCAGCCGCGAGACCCACGATGCCGTGCGTGGTGCGGGCACGTTCGATGAAGCCATGGAAACCACGCGGGAGCTGGCCGAACGCGGGTTCGACACTCGCATCATCTGCACGGTCAACAAGGCCAACGAACGAGATGTGTTCCAACTCCTCGACATTGCGGATGTCCTGGGGGTGAGCCTGGTGAAGTTTCACGTCTTCTCGACCATCGGCACCGGGCACGGCAATGCGGAGATGGCCATGACACCGCCGGAATGGGTGAGTTTCTGCGACACGCTCAATGATGTTGCGCCCCAGTACAAGACAAGGGTGTGGTACCAGCCGACGTATGCCCGGCGCGATCAGATGGAGCGCTACGCCGCCGAGGGCTATCAGGGGTGCATCGGCCGAACACTGGACCGGATTTCGATCTTCCCGGACGGCCGCTGCTACGTCTGCTCCTACCTGTTCGACACCGAGCTGCACTTCGCCCAGATGGTCGACGGGCAAGTGCAGCTCAACCACAGTGCCAACGAGTTCGAGCTGTTCACCAGTGTCCTCGCCGAAAGCTCATGCGGCGGATGCAAAGCCGGTGCCTGCATGGGCGGGTGTCCGGCCGAAGAGGTGGTGATGGGCCAGTCCTCGTGCACGGCCTACGAGGACATTGTGCCCGTCTGCCGCCTGTGGAAATCCAGCGCCAAGCCCGAGGAGTGAACCCAATGGACGATATGGATCGGATCGCCGAAAATCTGCGCTGGATCGACTGGGGCGACATCGACGATGTCGAGCTGAACTGTCGTGAGGCATTGAACGAACTTGCGGCCGAACCGCGAATTGTGCGTGCACGGCTGGAGGAACTACCCAACCGGCCCGAGCTGCTCGACCTGTGCGAGCACTACGACATCCTGGACAAAATCGTGCTGGCCAGCGGGGACGATCCGGGAGTACGGGTACGGCTGCATGTATTCCTGCCGGGCTACTTCGACCGCCCGCACAATCACCGCTGGTCCTACGCCAGCAAGATTCTGCGCGGGCACTACCGGCACTACTTGTTCGGCAACGCCGAGCTGGACGAACAGGTGGAGCCGAACAAGCTGCCAGTGCTGCACGTTCGAGAGGAGCCGGTGGGCACCAGCTACGCGCTGCACCACTCGATGGTGCATGCAGTAGTCGCGGAGCAGTTCACGGTGTCGCTCGTGATACGCGGGCCAGCCGTCAAGGACCGGTTCTTGGTTATGGATCGGCAGACGAACGAGGCGTGGTGGCAGCTCGGGGCCAAGGATGAGTCCGAAGCGGAGGCCAAGAAGAAACAGATGAGCCGTACGCGATTCGCGGAAGTAACTGGCTGGATGGATGAGTGGGGGTTGTTCTAGCTGGCGGCGAACTGTTGGCGACTGGCGACTAATGCCCGCAGTTCGGCCAAGGTCGGCAGTGGGGCACCCTGGTGTCGTGAACACCGGAGTGCCCCACTGGCCGATCCGAGCAACATACTTTGCCCCATGGACCAGCCAGCCCAGAGGCCATAAAGCAGGCCACCCGTGAAGGCAGCACCCGCGCAGTGCGTATGTCGAACCTCCACCGGAAACGCTGGCACCGAGACCAGTTCCGACCGACTGAGCCCGACGGCACCATGGGCACCAGCGGTCACGATCACCCAGGCTGCACGAGTCTGGTCCAAGATGGATCGGGCCAGAGCTGGCGCATCGGCGTGGGCAGTGTCATCGACATTCGTTTGCACCAGCAGGCCGGAGTACCCGCGTACAGCAGCTGCCACCTCAGGCGAAAGCACGGAGCCACCGAGATTTAGCAACAAGGGCACCTCGGCGGCACGGGCGACCTCGATCACGCGAAGTGCGGCTGATTCGATCAGCTCGTAGCAATCCAGGTAAACGAATGCCGCATCCGCCAGCGGCGACAGGTCGGCACGCTCCAAACTGGCGGCAACGCCCGGCAAATGGGCGAACCATGTGCGGGTGTGCTGGTCGTCGCCTCTCACGACGATTCGTGGTGTGACGACATCCGGCCCGATCGCGAAGGCTGGACCTCGCGTTGTTCCAGCCAGCGGGCAACCCCTCGGCCGTGCTCATCGTCGCCAATGTCGTTGGCAATCAGCAGGGTCGGTGCTCCCAGAGATGCGAGCACCGCCGCTGTCATTGGCCCGTCAGCCGCTACCGACCATTCGATGGTGCGGATTTCCGCTCCGTGGTTGGCGAGGGGAAATACGGGCACCGTCCATAATTCCGCCTGCGCCAGGTAGCTGACGCATATCACCGGGCCAGACGGAGGCACAGTGAACTACCAGCCGTAGACCGAGAAGGAATCGCCAGCCGCGATGCGCTCTATTGCTGTGCGGCAGTAGGGGATCATGTGATCGGGCAGTGCATCTGCCGCGAACCATTCGAGCGCACTGCACTTTTCAGGTTCCAGGTTGGTTGGCTCCCCCTGCCATGTGTCCACGGTGAAGAAGAACGCTATCCGCCCGCCTGAGGACGAGTTGTGCATGATGTGGCTGAAGTGCACATCCTCCGGCGCGATGCTCACGCCGATTTCTTCCCTGGCTTCGCGGATCAGGGCGTCGACCACCGATTCGTCGGCTTCGAGATGACCGCTCGGCAGGTGCCAGGCTCCATCCTCGAAGCCGGTGTTCTGGCGCCGGCCGAACAGCACTTCAGTCCCTCGGCGCAGCAGCAGGTGAACGTCACCAGTCACCTTGTGCCGCTGCGGCTTTGCTTCTCGGGCGAGTGCGGTCGTTGTGTCAGTCATCGGTTGGTTGTCTCCTCTCGTAGTGGTTGAACTGGTTGTTTGATGCATTGAGCCCCTGAACGCACCGAGCCTAGATCTCCCGTCATCGGTGCGATATACACCGAACGTATACCGACCAACGGGTCACGATATGGATTGGTCCCGGATGCGGATTCACCCTCGTTACCAGGCAATTTCGGCCGTAAACGGAACGGGAGTGGTGGACATGCGTAGGCCGCGACACATCCGGATCGAATCCGGTGCGCTGAGGTTGGACTACCAGGGGTCGGCCGAACAGGCCCAGAATGTCGCCGATGAGCTGGCCCACGGATCGCCGGAGGTCGTTGTCACGGTCGATGACAACGTGACAGAAGACCTTCCAAAATTGCCGTGCTCGCGGTTGTGGGAATTAAATTCGCTGTGACCGAACGGATTCCCCATACTCACTGTTGTAGACGTCACGTCACGAGCATTTGTACCGAAACCAGATAAGTTGCGTTGCCGGCGTCTGCGGGTGGCGCCGAAGCGCTGGGAACTCGGTGCGTTGCGGTGACGGTGATGGCTTCGTCATCGGGTTCCGGTCGGCACCACGCCCAACGGAGGTCACGAGCTGACGGGCGGGTCTCCAGGGCTCAGAAACCCTGGATGCGTCAGGCGTGTCGTGCGTCCGGGCCTGCTGCTTCCTCGACGGATTGGCCAGAATTCGCTGCGCGTCGTGGTCGTTTACCGCGGGCGATCTCCGTAGCGAGTGCGTCGAGTGGTTGGGCGAACTGCTCGATGGGGTCGGCCAATCTGGTCAGCCACAAGCAGGCCGCGTCCAGACCGCTGCGGTCGAGCAGGTAGAGCCGTCGAGTGCCCTCGGCGCGGACGCTCACCAGTCCGGCATCGCGTAGCACTTTGAGGTGCTGGGAGACGCCGGGCTGGGAGATCGCCGCGCGCTGTTGCACTGCGGCGACGATCGTGCCGGCCGACTGCTCGTCGGCGGCCACCAGTTCGAGGATGTAGCGGCGAACGGGATCGCCCAGTGCCTCGAAGATCCTCGCCACAGTGGCGCTCATCAGGATTCGGGACTTTCCTCGGGCGCAACCGTGTAGAAGCCCACCGTCTGCTCGGCGGCCCTGTGCGCGGCAGCCGAGTCATCACCGTCGGCGATCGCCGCGCCCGCCCAGCTGAGCGCCGAGGCCCGGATGAACTCGACTCCCTCGGGTGTGGCCGGAAACGTCATCGCTACAGCCTGGTCGACTTCCTCTCTGGTCGAGATGTGCAGACCCAACCCCATCAGGGCAAGATCCCAGCCGACACCGATGGCACCTGGTCCGAACTGCGTCCACAGCTCGGGATCCACATGCGCTTCGTGTACCAGCTCGAGGAGGGTGCCGCCATCGGTGGTGGCGAGGCTGACATCCAGCCACGAGACTTGCGGCCCCATCTCCCAGGTGACGGCGAACCGCTGCGGTGGCTCACATTGCTCGACCACACCGCTTGCGTTGCCCTCGATCTGGTAGTGACCGCCGACGCTCAGATCCCCGCTCACCGGCAAGAACCAGCGCGGTATCCGCTCGACATTGGTCAGCGCATCCCACAGATCGGCTTGGTCGGTGGGGTAGGCACGCCGGGCGACGGCGATCTTCGTCGGCGCGCCGTCGCGGGAGCCGGTGCGGATTTCGCGGGCCACGAGCCCGGCGATGGCGGCAGGGTCGGTCAGTAGCGGCATGACAGTCTCCTATATAAATTTGTACTTATATTCGTGGATGCTTACGTTAGCGGATATATCGCGGAACTCAACCCTCGGCCTCCCCTTCTACCTCCGGACCGCCAGCTTGCTTGGTGCTCGTTCCGGGTCGACGACCGGCCACGAGCGTCGCGGAGGAGGATTCGACGGGACTGTGTAACCGACCGAAGTCCCTACACCGGGACAACCGCCAGGCGGTGCTCGCTGCCCGGATCGGTCAGGAAGAGCGTGACAGTCTTCTCTATAAGTGTTTGCTTATATTAGCGGATATGCCGCGGAACTCAACCAGCGCGGCCAGCGATGGAGAGAACCCACGTTCCAGCAGCAGCGGGACCAGATTGAATACGCGGGCGAACGCGGTGAACGCGCCCAGGCTCAGCGCGACCACCAGCGCCAGGAATGCGGGGCTACACGAGATGGCGTCGTGGTTGGCGTAGGCGCGGTTCGGGGGTGTCGGTGCCTGTGGCCATGGGCCGCGCAACCCGATCCAATGGGCCGGGATCGTGACGACCGCCAAAATGGTGACAAGCAGGAGATAGATTGCGCGCCAATCGGTGTGCTGCACAAGAGCGGCGGTCAGTGGCGCGATACGGTGCTCGCTAGTCCGGCGGCAAGGGGCAGGATCATCAGCGCTTTGACATGGCTGGTGCCGTACCAGCGGGTCAGGGCCGCGAAGGCTGGCGGGTAAGTACCACGCCCGCGACAAGCCAACCGCCATAGAACACCACGAGATTCGGCGCGGTGGCGACGGCGGTCAACGCGGGACAGCGAGCACGGACCCCGCCGTCATGATCTTGCGGGGACCGATGCGGTCGATGACGCGACCGATCAGGACCGGGGACCGCGGCGGCGATGGAGCGGACCTAGCCGAACCAGTCCGCGCTGAACCGCAGCGCAAGTTCGGCGTCGAATCGTCGGCACGAGCAGATGTTCAGATAGGCCCGACCCAGCTTCTCGCTGAAATGCCCTACGAGGCTGGAGGTCTCGATCAACTGCACCGCCGCTGGGCGGGGCAGTCCCGGCTTCGCTGCGCGGTCGCCCGGTTCCGCTCCAGCGCGGTGTGCAGCAGGTCGAGCGCGTGGTCGACGTCGGTCGCGGCGATGGCCCCGTATCCGACGATAAGGCCGTCGGGACCGTCGCCCATGCGATACCGGGAGATCGGGAAGATGCCGACGCCGTCCGTCCGCGCGTGAGCCGCGACGGAAGCCGCGTCGACACCAGGTTGGGTCAACGCCGACACGTGCAGGCCCACCGCCGACGGAATGACCGTCAGCAAGTCAGCGAAACGCGTGGTCAACAGTTCGACTATCCGGTCGTGGCGGGCCTGGTACTCCCGGCGCATCCGCCGGATGTGCTTTGCCAGCATCCCTTCCTCGATGAAGCCGAGAAGCGCGGCCTGCGCGGGCTGCGGCGAATGCCAGTCGGTCACGTACTTCGCGGCGCGCAATGCCGCGAAGAGCGGCGCGGGGGCGGCGACGAAACCGATCCGCAGCACCGGAAGCATGACCTTGGAGAACGTTCCCACGTAGATGACCCGGCCTGCGGGGTCGATGCTGTGCAGCGGCTCGAGCGGACGGCCACCGTATCGGAACTCCGTGTCGTAGTCGTCCTCGATCACCACCACGTCGCGGCTACTCGCCCACTCCAGCAGCGCCCGCCTGCGCTGGGCCGACATCGGCATGCCGAGCGGAAACTGATGCGACGGGGTGACGTATACGATCCGCGTGTGATCGGGCAGCAGGTCGACCCGCATGCCCTCCGCGTCCACGTCGACCCCCACGACGTCGGCTCCGAGGCTTCGAAACAGCTCCCGCACAAGCGGATAGCACGGATTCTCGATCGCCACGCAGTCGCCCGGCCGCAGCAGCACCCGCCCCACCAGGTCCAGCGCCTGCTGGATGCCCTGCGTGATGATGATGTTGTCCGCGGTCACCTGCACGGCACGCGAGACCCCGATGTGCCGGGCGATGGCCGCCCGCAGCGCGGGCAGCCCCGCCGGATCGATGGGCATTCCGGTGCCGATCGATGATGCCCGGAACGCCTGCGAGGTCAACCGCCGCCACGCCTCATACGGAAACAACCGCACGTCCGGGATGCCGGGCCGTAGGTCGTACGGCGGCGCGTCGGTGAAGAAGCCGGGCGTGGGCACCTTGATATCCATCCACGACGGCGACGGGTGGACCACCGCGACCGATGTGGGCACGGGCGGGCGACGCCGCTGTCGCGCGACCATAGCGCGCACGAAAATGCCTGCGCCGACCCGGCTTTCGGCCAAACCGTCGGCGACCAGTCGGTCGTAGGCGCCGGTCACGGTATTGCGCGACACCGCCAGCCTGCGCGCCAGTTCCCGGGAAGGCGGCAACGGCTGGCCCGGCGCCAGCCGCCCGTCCAGCACGGCGTCCTTGATCTGCCGGTATATCTGCCCGCCGAGGTCCCCGCGGCCGGTGAGGCTCACATGCAAGTCCACAGTCGGCCTCAGCGCTGGGCCGACGACGGAGGATGGGCAGGGCCGGTAGCCCGCCAAGCCTGCCCGGCGTCACGCGGGGCAACCGAAAGCGCCGCGATCACAGGTGAATCCAGCCGAGCATGCCTGAGAGTAATCAGGCATGCACGGGCGACGCAACTTCTCCGCTATACCGACAACGCCGGATGCGAAACTCGACGATTCCCTAACGCCGCGGGTGGCGCGAGCCACCCGTCACCATCGGTGATCGCGGAGTAGACCCAGGTCCACGAGAGACCACGGGCACCAGATACGGAGCGACGCTGCCCAACTTCTCACAGGTTTCCTCGAATTCCCGGTCCGGCTGCGACTGGGACACGATACCGGCGCCCGCTCGCAGCCACGCCGCGTCCTCGTCCTGGTACACCGCCCGCAACACCAGAGTCGCTTCCAGTGCGCCGATTTCCGAAAGTGTCACCACCGCACCGGAATACAGTCCGCGGGCAGCGTCGTGGCGGAACACGGCGTCGACACCCGCCCGCTTCGGAATGCCGGACGCTGTGACCGCCGGGAACAACGCGTCCAGCGCATCCCACCGGGTCCGGTGCCGGGCGAGCCTGCCACGCACCGTGGAGGCCAGATGCTGGACGCTGCCGCGCTCGCGGACCGTCATGAAGTCTGTCACCGCCGCGGAACCCGGTTCGGCGATGGAGGCGACCTCAGTGAACGACGTTCGCACCGACACTGCGTGTTCCACGATCTCCTTCGGGTCCGACTCCAGCTCATTGCGGGCGGCCAGGTCTGCCGCGACGCCCTGCCCCAGCGCCCGGGTACCCGCCAGCGGTTCGGTGGTGACGACACCCTCGTCGTCGACCGACACCACCAACTCCGGGCTGAATCCAGCCGCGGCCAGCCCACCGAGCCGCAGCAGGAAAGACCGGGCGGGTGTGTTGTGTGCCCGGCCCAGGCGGTAACTGGCAGGCAGGTCGACCCGGAAGGGCAGCTCGACCCGGCGAGATAGGATCACCTTCTGGTAGTCGCCCGCGGCGATCTCCGCGACAGCGGTCGCGACCCGTGCACGGTAGCCGCTGACGTCGGTGCGCACGTCGACCGGATGCGGTGTCGGCAGCGGCTCGGCCGGTGAGCGCAGCAGTTGCTCGATCACCTCGACATCGGCGGCGGTCGCGCCGTCGACGGTGACCTCCGATTCGGTGACCGTCACCTCGATTCGCGGAATGATCATATGTGCCAAGCTGGTTCGCTCGGTGAGGTGCCGTTGCGCGCCGAACGCATCGGCGCAGAACTCGAAGGCGATCCAGCCGTAGGCGGTGCCGGAGGCTCCTGCGCCGCAGGCCACCCGCAGCGAGTCGAACCCTCGCTCCAGCGCGTCCACGGGTCTGCCGGTCCAGCGTTCGCGAGTGGACCCTCCGGCTGCGCTCACCCGCAGCTCGTCGGTGTCCAGCTCGACCCGGCCGAGCGGGTCGGCGGCGAACACCCATCGACCGGGCCGCTCATAGACGACGTGGTCACCGAAGCGGCCGGAGCCGGCCAGCCGCGACACCGCGGTCACGGGATCGACCGCGCTTGTTATTCGGACGGATTCCGGGGTGGTCACTTGGTTCTCCATCTTCAGGAATTCGGGTCCGCACCGAGCATGCGGTCGACGAGTTCGCGGACATTCGCCAGTGATGTCAGCGAAGCGAGCTCGGTCTCCGGAATCGCTATGCGGTAGCGCTCCTCGATGCGTGTCGCGAGCTCGAGTTCGAGCAGCGAATCGACGTTCCATTCGTCGACGAAGTTTGTGTGCTCACCGATTTCGGCGGCGGGCACTTCCAACACGCGCGCCACCAATTGCCGCAGGTCCTCCGGGTCCACCCGCTCGGGGATGCTTCTTGTCATCGTTGCTCCAGGTCGAACTCGCGGTTTCCGACGCTGCGTCCGACCGGAACGGATGCCGCCGCATGCGGCGCGCGCAGGTGTAGGGTCATGACCTCGCCGCCGTGCTGATCGCCACAGGTGGCGTACACCGGGTTCCGGTCGCCGCCGTCGAACTGCGCCACCGCCACCACGCACTGGAGCACTCCGAGCGCCCCCGAGCACTCCCCCAGCCGTCGGGTCAAATCCAGGACCCGAATCGGCGAACCTAATTCCGGCGACACATCCGCCGGTGTCAGCCACAATCGCGGCGGGCGGGCCGCCGTGCGGATGGCGGCGACCACCTGATCGACACCGTCGCTGTGGTAACCACCGCCGACCAACGCCCGGACGATTGCCTGCCGATTCGCCGCGTGCGCTTCCGATTCGAGGACCGCCGCTGCGGCTCCGTCGAGGACCCGTCGACCCGGTCCGAACAAGCTGCGCACCGGTCCGGTGTCCGGTTCGACCCCGACGACGACCGCAGCGTCGGCCCGACCCGCACCGATGAGCGTTGCGGCCCACAACAGTGCGTCCAACCCGCTGGCGCGCCCGCTGCACAGGGTGATATTCGGTCCGCGCAGCCCGTGCCGGATCGCGATCCACCCGGCGATGGCATTGGACGACACATGCGGCAGACCCAGCGGACTGAGTGCGGCAGTTGACTGCTCGGCGATCCGGTCGGCGAACTCGCAGACGCTGTCGAGATTGCCGAAGTTGGAGCTGACCACGGTGGCTGTCGTCGTGTCCGCGCGGTCGGTCGAGTCGATGGCCAGGCTCGCGTCGGCGAGCGCCTGCTCAACCGCGCGCAGCGCCAGTCGCGAGGCACGGTCCTTGTGTCGCATGTGCCGTCCCGTGAGGTCGGGTGCCGGTCCGGCTCCCGGCACGACCGGATCGGTCGACAGCAGATCGGCAGCGGTCTGCAAGCCCGTGACGGCGAGGCCGACTCCGGTGACCACGACCGCCCGGCTCGTCATCGCGTCCCCTTCCCGATCACGGCGACCGCATTGATGCCACCGAAGCCGAACGAGTCGATCTGCGCGACGGCCGGGTCCGCCCGCACGACGTCGCGAGCCAAATGCAGCCCAGCCGCCTCGGCGATCGGATCGGTGAGACCCAGAATCGGTGGCACCAGCCCGCGCCGCATGGCGATGGCCGCGACGATCAGACTCAGCAGCCCGGACCCGCCGAGCGTGTGCCCGGTCATCGACTTGATCGCGGTCATCACCGGTGGCGCGGCGGGCCCGCCGAACACGTCCGTCAGCACGGACGCTTCGACGGCATCGTTGAGTTGCGTTCCGCTGCCGTGCAACATCACCAGGTCTACATCGGCGGCGTCGATGCGGGCCCGTTTATGGGCGTCGGCGATGACCTCGCGGATGCTGTCCCGGTCCGGCGCCGTGGCATGGCGGGCGTCGCAGTTCATGCCGATACCGAGCAGGCGTGCGTGTGGTGCGGTGTCGGTCCCCGCCCGGCGCACGACGACTGCCACCGCGCCTTCGCCCATGATCATGCCCGCGCGCGCGGCGTCGAACGGACGCAGCGCCTGCGGCGTCCTGGTCTGAACGCGGTCGATGGTGCCGAACGCGCTCTCGGTGATCGAGTCGGTGCCCGCGACCACCACGGTCTCGGCGAGGCCCAGTTCGATCATGTCGGTCGCCATTCCCAGCGCATACAGCGACGCCGCACAGGCACAGGCAACGGTGTGCACACGTCCGACCTGGGGAAGGTCCCGCAAGGCGGCAGAGAAGTCGAGTCGATCGGGATCGAGCACATCCCCGGTCTTTCCGCCGGTTTTGCGCCACCAGAGTTCGGCGGACCGCTGTTCGCGCAGGGTGGTTCCGACCACCACCGGATACCGCTCGGCAGCCGCCGCGAGGTCCGCGTCGGCCAGCGCCGCCTCGATCACGGCGCGCAGCCACTCGGTAGCGCGGAACGGCCGGTCGCCTGCTGCCGTGCGGTCGTCGACCTCGTACGCGTGGCACGTCCGGTATTTCGCCGCGTCGAACGCGCGCAGCTTCGAGATCCCGCTCCGCCGTGCGCACAGCGACTCGAAGATCGCGTCGGGCGTCTCCCCGACGGACGCGACAGCCGCCATCCCGGTGACATCCCAGGCCATCAGTTCGCTCCGATCGCCCGGAGCCGGTTTCGCGCGAGCTTGCCGGTCCATGTCGTCGGCAGGGCATCGACCAGCTCGATGCGGCCGGGGCGCTTGAACGACGCGAGTTCGGCACGCAGACATGCGATGACAGCGCGACGGACGGTACCGGGCTCCCGGTCACTGTCCGCGACGACAAAAAGCAGCGCCTCCTGCAGCCCATGGCCGTCCGACACCCCGACCACGGCGCAATCGCGGACGCCTGCGACAGCGCGGACGACACTCTCGATCTCGGCAGGCGCCACCTTGTAGCCGCCGAGATTCAGAAAGTCGTCGGCTCGACCGACATACTGGATCGGACCGCCGCGGGCACGCCGGACAATATCGCCGGTGTACGCGCCGCCGTCGGCGAAGGTTTCCCGCGTCGCCTCCGCCCGGTCGAGATACCCGGCCGCGATGGATGGGCCCGCGATGTGCAGGCGGCCTTGCACCTCGTCACCTTCGAGAATCTCGCCGTCCTGGTCGCGCACCGTGACCCGCACCCCGGGAACGGGCACACCGATGGTGCCGGGACCCGGTTCGATGGGTGTCGTTGCCAGCATGATGTACAGCGCTTCGGTCGTCCCGAGACTGTTCACCAGCGGAACCCCGAGTCGCCGCATGACCCGTTCGCTCAGGTCCGCAGGCAACGCTTCGCCCGCCGAGACCGCCAGGCGCAGCCTACTGTCGGGGTCCTCGAACGATTCGGCCAGCGCGGCGTAGAGGCGCGGCACCGAGAACAGCACGGTCGGACGGTGGCGGCGCAGCGCGCTCGCGACGACCTGGGCGTCCACGCCGCCGTTGAGCAGCACGGTCGTCGCACCCGCGCGCAGCGGCAATAACAGGGAATTGCCGAACCCGTACGCGAATGAGAGTTTGGCCGTCGACAGCACGGTGTCGCTGGGAGCCAGCGCGGCTATCCGCCCGAACCCGGAGGGCACCCACTGCAGCGCGCTCGCCCGATGCGCGACCCCCTTCGGCACGCCGGTGCTGCCGGAGGTGTACTGCACCAGGGCTTCCTGATCGGGCAGCCACTGCTGCTGCGGCGGCAGCGCGGCCCGCTCGCCGGAGCGCCGTTGCCGCAATACCGACTCGCGGATCTGGTCCCCGTCGAGCTGCCCGATATCCGGCAGCACCGCGGCAAGTCTGTTGCGACGCGTCCCGGGGACGTCGACGTATCCGAACTTCACCCCGGCGTCGGCCGCGATGAACCCGATCTCCTTGTCCGACAGCGCCGGATTCACCGGGACCGCTGCGCAGCCGTGCCACCACAGCCCGAGCACCGCCACCACCGTGGCAACCGAGTCGTCCGCCAACACCATGGCCCGGCTGCCCGGCACGACTCCATTGTCGGAAAGCAGATTCGCGAATGCGCCCGCAGCCCGGAACAGCTCGGTGTAACCGACCTCGCCGATATCGGAATCGATATAGGCGGGCGCGTCTTTTCCGAGCGAATCGAGGTGACTTCCGACGAAGAATTCGACGAGGTTCACCGGTGCACCCCACCCGAGCCCTCGACGACCGCCAACGCGTCGCCAAGTGAATCCAGGCGCGCGATCGAACCGTCCGAAAGCGTAACCGAGAATTCGCGTTCTATACGGGCGAGTATTTCGGCCTTTTCCAGCGAGGAAGCGCCCAGATCCTCGTAGAAATGCGCCCGCACGTCCACACCATCGATGTTCATCTCGAGCACTTCGGCCGTAATAGCGCGAAGCCTGTCACAATTACTGCCGCCGTACCACTGTTCGGATCCGACCATATTCATATCCTGACAATTATGATTTCCATCATGGACGAGGCGCTCGGAATACGGTCGTGCACCGGAGCGGACGGTGTTGTTTCCCGGCGCGGTGGACAAGAATTCGCCCACCCGGTCCGCTATTTCTTTCCTCGTACGGATGCACCATATATTTCCGAACTTGCAAGGAAAAGTGCCAATATCGACGAACCGCAGTGGTCCAGTCGCGTGCCGAATGAACGCGAGGGCCCCGGTTGGAGGTGACCTCGGCCGCGATCAACGCCCAGCAGTCGCGGCCGAGGTCGCAGCCGTGAGCGGACACGCGCCACAAATCATCCTGGCCGACCTGTCGCGACTCGCGGAGGTGGACTGGCTGGCCGACGAGATCATCGCCCGCACTTCGCGATTGGTGCACTGGTGAACAAGGCCAGCGCCGGTTGACTCGGTGGCCGCTCCGGAGCATTATGAACATAAGTTCATGAATGTGTGTTCATGATGTATGTGAGGAGATCGATGCAATGACCGATATCGTCAACACCGCCCAGTCCGAGGCCTGGAACGGATACGAGGGTGATCACTGGGCCGCGAACTACGACCGATACGACGCGGTCAACAGCGGATTCAACGAGCCGCTACTGGCCGCGGCCGAGGTGGGCGCGGGAGACCGAGTGCTCGAGATCGGCTGCGGTAACGGACAATTGACGCGGCTGGCGGCGGGGCGCGCGGCCGCGGTGACCGGGATCGACCTGTCGGGGCCGATGCTGGCCCGGGCGCGGGAACGCGCTCTCGCCGAGGGGGTCGGCACCGTGTCCTTCGCGCAGGGCGACGCGCAGGTCCATCCGTTCCCGGACGCGGCATTCGACGTGGCGCTCAGCCGGTTCGGCATCATGTTCTTCGCCGACCCGGTAGCGGCCTTCGCCAACATCGCCCGCGCGTTGCGGCCCGGTGGTCGGCTCGCGTTCGTGTCCATGCCGCCGCTGGCCGACTCGGACATCGGGGTCGTGTTCGGGGCGGCAGCGGTGCACCTGCCGGGCTTCGAGATCGGGCACGGCTTCAGCGGATTCGCCGATCCCGACGCGGTGCGGGAGTTGCTCTCCGCCGCGGGTTTCACCGCGGTCCGGGCGCAGCACATCGTCGCCGACAGCATCTGGGGCCGCGACATCGCCGACGCCGCCGAGTTCATCATGGACTGGGGCCCGGTACGGTATCACCGAGGCAGGCACGACTTCGCTACCGACGACCGGGTACGGACCGCGATCGCCGGTGCGCTGGAACCATTCGCCCGTCCCGCCGGTGTGCATCTGAATGCCACCGCCTGGCTGGTCACCGCGGTGACGCCGCTACCGTAGGGTCGTATGTCACCGAGAAAGGCGGCGGTCCTGCGCGATCGCGACGATTCCGACCTGCGCGAGCATCTGATCGCGACGGCCGAGCGGTTGCTCGCCGAGCAGGGCGGCGCGGGCCTGACCGTGCGTGCGATCGCGCGGGCCGCCGGGGTCGCCGACGGTGTGCTCTACAACCACTTCGCCGACAAGGAGGAACTGCTGGCGGCCGCGCTGCGCGCCCACGTCGACGCCGTGCATCGCGGACTGCCGCCGCTGCCCGCGCCGGGTACCACCTCGGTGGCCGACAACCTGACCGCCTACCTGCAGCAGGGGCTGGCCCTGCACCGCGCCATCCTCCCGGTCATGGTCGGCCTGCTCGCCCAGCCCGCGATTCTGGCGAAATTCGGTGCGGCCCAAGGCCGCGAACGCGATTGGCGCGACGTACTGGCCGACTACCTGCACGCCGAACGCGATCTCGGGCGCCTGGCCCCCGACGCGGATCTCGACGCCACCGTCACCATCCTGGTCGGGATCTGCCACGACGAGGTGCTGGCAGCGCTCCTTCCCGGCGGTGCCCGCCAAACGTCCCCGGTTTCGGCGGCGTCGGTGATCACCACACTGCTGACCGGCATCGGAATGGAATCGTTCTGACCGTCCGTGCGCAAACCACGGCATTCCGGAGGCTGACCGACCTGGGTCGGCAGACTCGAGACATCCGACAACGGGCTTCGAGGGTGCGGTGGCCAATTCCAGATCCGCACGCGTGCAGCGGAACGGAGGGTTTCGGCCAATTCATCAACCGATTCGGAGCTGCTGACAGTGCGAGTATGAACGAATTGGATGCGGGCGACCTGCGTCCTGGGCTGTTCGGCGCCACCAACGTACTGTCACTCCGTTCCCTACGGGAGACGGCGGTCTCCTGTCCTCGAAGGGAACGTCCTGTATTGCCGTTGGTTGAGCGGTCGTCACGGTGAGATCGACTGCGCCGCAGGATGTCCGGTAGTGCCGAGTTTCGTATGAGTTGACCGGGGCGATAAATGGTTCGAAGGCGATGTGGACAGTGAACTAGCATCGCCCGGTGGCGGATGTGGTGAATCGGCAGTGGGTCGTACGGCGGCGGCCGGAGGGCGCTTTGCGTGACGAGGATTTCGAGCTGCGAACGGGGCCTGTGCCGGTTCCGGGGCCGGGGGAAGCCCTGGTCAGGGTGCACTCCCTGGGTATTGATCCCACCCAGCGTGGCTGGCTCAACGAGGCCGACAATTACATCGACGCCGTACCGGTCGGCGCGGTGATGCGTGGTAGCGGTGTCGGCGAGGTGGTCCGCTCGAATGATCCGCGCTATCCGGTCGGAAGCTGGGTTGCGGGAATGGTGGGGTGGCAGGACTACGCTAGGGCGTCCGAAAGCGGATTGTTCGGGCTGAACGTGATTCCCGACGGTGTGCCGCCCACGCTCATGCTGAGCCTGTTCGGAGCACCTGGCCTGACCGCGTACTTCGGCCTGACGGACGTCGGTCGCCCTGAGCCGGGTCAGACGGTGCTGGTATCGGCCGCAGCCGGCGTGACCGGATCCATCGCGGGCCAGATCGCGAAAGCGTTAGGGTGCACGGTTATCGGGATCGCGGGCGGCCCGCGCAAATGCTCGTGGATCACCGATTGTGCGGGCTTGCACGCCGCCATCGATTACAAGCACGACGACGTCGACGCCTGTTTGACCCGCTTGGCCCCGAACGGCATCGACGTCTTCTTCGACGGTGTCGGTGGTCACATCCTCGAATGTGGTCTGGCGCACCTCGCACGCCACGCTCGTGTCGTGCTGGCCGGAGCCATCTCGTCCGGCTATCAAGGCTCCGACCCTTCACACGGCCCACGGAACTACATGCGCCTGGCCCTCGATCGAGCACGCATGGAAGGCTTCATCTTCCTCGACTATGTGGACCGATTCCCAGAAGCCTTCACAGCCTTGCGCGACTGGCACGACCAGGGAAACATTACGATCGCCGAAACCGTAAGCAGCGGACTGGAATCCGCACCGAGCGCGTTGCGCGCGGTCTTCGAGGGCGGCAACCTCGGCAAGCAGTTGGTCCAGATCGTGCAACCGTGATGCCACCATCGCGACAGTCGGCCATCAGCGATCGCGACGGACGAGCTGGGCGTGCCTGACGGCCGAACATCCGCCCATGGCAAAGTCGGTCTGCCACACCCGGTTCCGGTCCGTGGGCGGGTCATGGAACACCTTGCGCCGCAACATGGCCCACGACTTGCGGTCGGCGCGATATCCCCGCGGCGGCAGCAGCCCGCGACGCCGCAGCGCCCTCTCCACTATCGACGTGGACAACTTCATAGCCGTCGGCGCGCATCAACGCCGCGATCTTGCGATGCCCCCACACCGGCCACTCCTCGGCACGCTTCGCCGCGATCGGCTCGAACCGCTCCACCGTCGACGCCGGCCACGGCCCCCGCGACGGGTCACCGCCGCGCGCAACCAGGACAGCTGTATCCATGTGTTCCCTGCGGGCATCGGTGACTGTGGTGACGGAACGTGAACGTCGCCGCATGAATATTTCTGACACGTCGACCGCTTTTCCGGTTGGCCGTGAGACTTCGTGGGCGGCCAGGGCGGTGCGGCGATCGTGACGACGGTCCCTGGAAGTGTCACCGTGGGTGTCGGCATGGGAATGGGCATGGGCTTGCGCGTCACCGTATTCGTGGGCGTGAATTGGGCTTGGACAGGGGCTCCGCTGGCGACAACAGCAACGGCACGTGACAGTGCCGTTCGTCGGCGACGGTGAAGGCAATGGTGACCTCAGGGTAGAAGGTCGCGACCCGCTCGACGGCTGGGCTGCGCGGGGCGGATGGCTCGCAACGGGCGGCCCAACCTTTCGGCATGCGTGGTGGTTGTTTCCTGTAAGGAGGTCGATGCCAATGACTTTCACTGGAGGTGCGCCGATGAACAGTGGCCGAACCGAGCAGGGGCGGACATGGTCGCGACGTTGCGCGGGATCGTGTGGGGGTGGGTTGTGAGGCTCCGTCGACTGCCGTACGGAGGATCCTTGTGTGGGCGTTCTCTTCCGCAGTGGATCGTCGTCGCGCTCGGTCTGGGTGTGCTTGTCATAGCGCTCGCCTCCGCCGCTGGCCCATACCGGCAGACCCGGGAGTTCCGGGCGGCCGTGGGGTGCGGGGCGAGTGCGGGCGACTGTTTGGCCAGCGAGCGGGGTTCCATTGCGGAGCGGCGCACCTACACCACGACGACGACGGAGACCGACTCCAACGGCCACATGAGCACGACCACGACCACCCACTACGAGGTCACCTGGCAGCGGACCGACGGGTCCCGGCAGACCTGCGAGGTGTCGTCGAGCTTCTACGGTAAGGCACGGGAGGGACAACCGGCCACACTGCGACTCTGGCGCGGGGAGGTCGTCGGCGTGGAGGTGACGGACGGGAGCGAGTGGTTCCTGCCGAAGTCCGGTAAGACGCTCGGCTACTGGCTGTTCCTGGCCTTTTTCGGCCTCGGTGTTCTGCTGTGGGGACTGTTGTTCGGCTGGTGGGACGGGTTGTTCATGCTCGCCTTCCGTACGTTCGCCTGGATGTTCATCGGCTTCGTGCCGGTAGGCATGACGACGGATGCCTTGGCCTACGGCCTGCGGCCCGGGGTCGGTCTCGGCATAGAGATCGCGTTAGGCGCCTTGTGCATCGGCGTCGCCGGTTGGATACTGATCGGCTCGCTCGACGGCAGGTGATGCGGGTGAGCGACCGCACGGCCCTCCCCCTACTTTTCCTGGATATCGACGGACCGCTGCTGCCGATCGGCGGGGATCCACGCCCGCGACCCCCGATTCCGGATCCGGAGTGGCACTTCGCGGGGCTGAAACGCGCGGCCGGGCTTGCGCTTTCGGCGCTGCCGTGTGTGCTCGTCTGGGCGACTGCGTGGGAAGAGGAGGCGAATACGGAGATCGCGACGCGGATCGGACTACCGCCGCTGCCGCGGGTCGCGTGGTCGCGGTCCACCGACGAACGTCAATATCGAGAAGACCGGCGGATCGGCTTGCACTGGAAGACACGAAATCTGGTGGACTGGGCGGCCGGACGCCCATTCGCCTGGATCGATGACGAGATCACCGATGCCGACCGGCACTGGGTGAGCGCGAACCATCCCGGGCATGCTCTGCTCCACCTCGTCGATGCCGTCCGCGGTCTCGATGACGCAGATCTCGTCGCGATCGGGGACTGGCTGCGAACGGTCCGGAATCAGCAGCCGTGACGCTCAGCTCCCCCCGTACGGCGAATACGAGAACGGTGACAGCGGCAGCGGTCCGTGACAGTGCCGTTCGTCAGCGATGGTGACCTCCGGCTAGAAGGTCGCGACCCGCTGCGCGGCGAAATAGTCGCCGGTGCCGAATCGCAATCGCTAGGGACGCAGCGGCGGTGTTTGCTGATCCAGGCCGATGGGTCGGCCGCACGGCGGGGGTGCCAGTGGTTCTGGCCCTTTTCCGACGGCCCCCTCCGAACCAGCCGTGCCCGATTTCCGTGGCGGCTTGCTCTCCAGTGCTCATCGTGGCCTGCCAGTTGGGCATGCGGCGTGGCAGGCGCGGCAGACGAGGCGGGTCTTGCCGCGACGAGCCGCCATCTGCTTGACCCAATCCGGTTGTGATTTCCGGCTTTTCGGGTTGAGGTCCTTCAATGCTCTCGAGTGGTAGACCTCGACCTTGTGGGTGGAGCCGCATCGTTCGCAAGCGCGACTACGAATCCCGCCCCGGCCACCACAAAGCCATGATCTGCATCGCCATGATCGCCGTCATGTCACGCCGCTTCGCCCGCATCTAACACAGTTGTCAGACGCTCACTTACAGGATCGTCAGTTTGATGTGGGCCCAGGCGTTGTTGCCGTATCCGCGGGGATTCCATATGGATGCTGGGCATTCGGGTTGTGTGGCTCCGGCATCGTCCCAGGCGCGAGCGGTGATGTTGAGTGGCCCGGGTCGCATGTCGACGGTCAGTGACCACGGCCGCCACGCCCACCGGCTGGGTGCGGGGTGCAGGTCGGCCTGCCGCCAGCTGCGGCCGTCGTCGACGGAGACGTCGACCCGTTCGATGCCGTGGCCGTCGCCGGCGATTGCCCATCCACGAACGGTACGGGAGCCACGCGGAATCTGATCGCCCTCGGTGGGCACGAGGATGTCGCAGTTGAGCGCCAGCGACGATAGCGAGATGCCCTCGCCCGGTGCGACCGCCTCTGGGTCGGCCTCGGGCGGAAGAATACGGTAGTCGAAGGCCTGAAAATAGTTCTGTGATGGCATGGATTGCACGGTGAGGGCGGTGACCCATTTGACGCTGCGAGCCCCGATGTAGCCAGGCACCACCACACGCACCGGGCCACCGTGAGCGCGCGGAAGTGGCTGAGAATTCATCTGCCAGGCCAACAACACCTCCTCGCGGAGCGCCTTGGACAGCGGGATGGAGCTGCCGTAGGACTGGACCGGCCGGGCCTCTTGGGCCACGTCGGGCGCAGCGAATGCGACGTGCAGACGGTCATCGTGGTCCACCCCGGCCGCCTGCAGCACATCGGCCAGCCTGGGCCCGACCCACTCGGCGGTCGAGATCGCGCCGTGCTCCCATGGCTCCTTGCCGGGGATCGGGCGCACCGCCAGCAGTTCAGCGCGCCGGTTGCCGGCACACGCCAGCGTCGCTACCACGCTGTGTTGCTCAAAACCGGTCGTCAGTTGGTCGTAGGTCACGGTGAGCGGATTGTCCACCCGGCCATCGACGCCCAACCGCCACTGCTCGGTGGGGATGTCGGGGAATGGACCGTGATTGCGCGCATAGAACGCGTCCACCGCGGTGATTTCGCTGCTCGCCAGCACCGATGGCGGCGGCTCGGCGTTGAACGGCAGCCGTCCCCGCACAATCATGTCCTTGCGCTTACCCCACATCTCACCGCCCCGCCAACGAGTAGTCGCGGACTGCGACTTCAATCCTATCGCCGGTTGAAGGGGATCTGCTGGGGTCGGCAGCCCGCAGAATCGCCAGGATCCCACCCAGGGTGTCGGCGCCTTCCTCACATCGAGCGCCCGCTGCCATCCTGGGCCTGCCGATACCGCCTGAACCCATGATGTGCTCGCCCAACGCAAATCGTAAAAGTTTGGTCGGTCGGGCGCGTACCGTTCGATATGTGGCAAGGGCCCGGCCGCGGTGACCGGTGACCGGTGACCGGTGACCGGTGCTCGGCAGCGGGCGCGCGGCCCGGCCGCGGTGCTGTCCCCGCTGAGACTCCGCAGGCGCAATCGGTGAGATGAACAACCGCTGGAGGGCTTATGACGCCCGTCGAGGCTAATGGTCTGGTCGCGAGGCCGTATCCGCGCAGGGTCGGCCTCGAGAGCTCCTACATCGTCGAGTTCGTCACGACGACCGATCCCAAGCAGTTGGGGATCATGTCTCTATTCACGTCGTTTTCGTTTTTCTTCGGCAGCGGGTTGATGGCGTTGTTGCTGCGTGCGGAACTCGGCCGTCCCGGGTTGCAGTACGGCGATCCCCCCGCTCGCCCCCCTTGCGGACTCCACGTGTCTTCCGGGCAGGAGCAGCAGCGATGAACAGATTGGCTCGGCTCTACACCGAACACGGTCAAAGCCCGTGGCTGGACAACCTCACCCGTCCCTACCTGCGTGACGGTGTTCTCGCGGCAATGGTGGCCGATGGGATCCGTGGCGTGACGGCCAACCCGACGATCTTCGCTCGCGCCATCGAAGCCTCCGACGCATACGACGACCAGTTCGCCGCCCTCATCGCCGCGGGCTCCACCGTCGAAGACGCCTATTGGGAGTTGGTCGTCGATGACGTCCTCGATGCGGCGACCGTCCTGCGACCGACCTACGACGACTCCAGCGGTACCGACGGATACGTCTCTGTCGAGGTCGCACCGGAACTGGCTGATGACACCGACGCAACAATCGCTGCGGCGCGCATGCTGCACCAGCGGGTCGCCCGCCCGAACGTGTTCGTGAAAATCCCGGCCACGGCCGCAGGAATACCGGCGATAACGGCGATGATCGCCGAAGGCGTCGGTATCAACATCACCCTGATCTTTTCCCTGGCCCGCTACCAGCAGGTGATCGAGGCCTTCCTGCAAGGTCTGGAGACGTTCACCGCACACGGCGGTGACCCTGCCACCGTCCACAGCGTCGCGTCGTTCTTCGTCAGCCGCGTCGACACCGAAGTCGACCACCGTCTCGAACACGTCGGCACCACCGACGCGCTCGCGCTGCGGGGGCGAGCGGCGATCGCGCAAGCCCAACTCGCCTACCAGATCTTCCGCGACAGCTTCAGCGGCCCACGATGGGACTACCTTGCCGCTCACGGCGCGCATCCGCAGAAGCCGCTGTGGGCCTCGACGTCCACCAAGAATCCCGCCTACCCCGACACGAAATACGTCGACCGTCTCATCGCCCCCGACACCATCAACACACTGACCGAAACCACCATCGCGGCCTTCCAGGACCACGGCACGCTCACCCGCAGCGTTGACACCGAAGGCGCACCTCAGGCAGCCGCCGGGGTCATGCGTGAGCTTGCCGCCCTCGGAGTCGACATGGACGATGTCGGTCGCGCCCTCGAAACCAAAGGAGTCGCCAGTTTCCACGCCTCCTTCGCCGATGTGCTGACCGCACTACACACCAAAACCCGCCAACTCGAGCAGCGATAACCCGGGGATCGATGATGTCGACTCGACACGATGTGCAAATCCGCAGAATCTATGACGACCCGACCCCGCATGACGGCACCCGTGTCCTGGTAGACCGGCTCTGGCCCCGCGGCGTCAGCAAAACCAGGGCCCACCTCGACGAATGGTGCAAACAGATCGCCCCATCCACCGAACTGCGCAGATGGTACGGCCACGACCCGAAACTCTTCGACGAATTCGCCCGCCGCTACCGCGACGAACTGACCGAACCCGAGCGCGTCGAAGCGCTCGCCCACCTGCGCGAACTGGCAGGCCAGAACAAACTCACCTTGCTCACCGGCACCAAGAACACCGACATCAGCGAAGCAGCCGTACTTGCCGATATCGTCGCACGACCGGGCAGATCCCCCAGAAAGTGACAGGCTACGACGCGCCCCAGGTTGGGCTGCGGAAACGCAGCCACGCCATACGCATCGCCGACGTCTACAGGTAGAGACTATGTCGCATAGGGCGCGGCACTGGGAATCTCCTCTCGTCGATGCGACGCGGGTCGCCGACGCTGGTGTTCATCCCGATGGAGCGTTCGACGAAATCCGAATTCGTTGTCCGCGAACTTCTGTCGGCCGCCTGATTGCACTGCACCTTTGGTTCGACACAGGAGCGGCTCATGGTGACGTTGGACCGGTTGGCGAACGTACTGGGTGGCTATGGGATCCGTTTGCGGTTGTGTTCGGTTCCACGGTCCACCCAATTGCGGAGTGTGGTGATCCACGGGGCCGATCAGGACCCCACGGAAGTGGGTGATGTGCTGCTGGGGATCGGGGCACGCTCAGTGTCGGAGGTGGTGGACTGGGCGGTGTCGGCGCGGGCTGTTGTCGCGCTCGTCCGTGGGGGTGAGCAGACCGCGGACGAGCCGGAGATCGAGGGGGTGGCGGTGATGGTGGTCGATCCTGCGGTGACCTGGAGCGAGGTGGCTGCGGTGGTCTATGGAATGGTGCTGGAAGGCCGCGAGACCGCGGCCGGTCGCGGCCCGACCGATTTGTTCGCCTTGGCCGACAGTCTGGCCGACGCGGTCGGGGGTGCGGTGACGATCGAGGACCGCCGGTCTCGGGTGCTGGCGTATTCGAGGCCGCAGCAGCACCTCGACCCCGCACGGGTCGAGACGATCCTGAGCCGGGAAATGCCGCAGTGGTTGCGGGACTTGTTCGACGCGCGTGGTGTCTTCGCACATTTGGCGGCCTCGGAGGAACCGTTGTTCGTTCCCGCGCAGGAAGAACATAGTGTGACGGGGCGGATGGTCGTGGCCGTGCGCGTGGGCCGGCAATTGCTGGGCTCGGTATGGGTGTCGTGCCCGGCACCGTTGCACGGGGCTCGACGGATCGCCTTGGCCGACGGCGCGCACACGGTGGCCCTGCATCTGTTGCGGTCGCGGGCCAGCGCGGACCTGGAACGTCAGGTGGAATCCGAACTGGTGATCAGTTTGCTGGAGGGCGCCGCGGACGCGGCGACGGTGGCCAGCAGGCTGGGGTTGGCGCCGGAGACTTTACGGGCGATCGCGCTGCGCGCACGAATCGCCGACGAGCAGCACGCCGCGCTGCTCCAGGTTTTCGAGCGAGCGACAACCGGATTCGGCTGGTCCCGTTCGAGCCGCAGCGCCTTGGTCGGTGACACCATCTACACCGTGCTGCCCGCCGATCAGGCGGCGACCGCACGACGCTGGATAAGCGAGCTACAGGCGGCGCTGCCTGCGCAGATAACGGTTCTGGCCGGCATCAGTGGTGTCGCCCGGGCCACGGAATTGGCGTTGGCACGCCGAGAGGCCGACGAATGTCTGGCGCTGCACGAGGCCCGCTCAGCGGATGCGGTGCCCCCCGCCTATGACGAGTCGTGGGACGAGATCCTGCTGCAACGGTTGCGCGCCGCGGGGCTTTCTGAACGTATCCCCGCACGGGGGCCGGTGTCGCAGTTGCGCCGCCACGACCGCGCAAACTCCACCGAGTACGTGGCAACGCTGCGCGCCTGGTTGCATGCCCAAGGCGACCCCGCCCAGGCGGGCGCGCAGCTCGGCGTGCACGAGAACACTGTCCGTAACCGTCTGCGCAAGATGGCAGAGGTGACCAACCTCGGCTTGGACGACCCCCGCAAACGACTCGCCATGATGATCGAACTCGCCGTCACCGACAACGACTGACCGTGCTGTGCCATCGCCACAAATCTCGACCCCTCGATTGTCGGATCAGCGCAACTGATCGCCTCGACAACCACGCCATCATGGAGTTGACAAGAACGCCGCAGGTAGCAGGAGCGACATGGTGAGCATCGATCGACCCGACAACCGACCATAGCCCGCCCGCGCCGCTGAAGACACAGCCAGCCACAGACCTGACGCGCCGCACGAATCCAATCCGATTCGGCACGAGCACCCGCGATCGACGCGGGTCCCAGCGACTCAGACCCGGCCCGACATCACGGCCTGCGCGTTGTCAGGGGCGGCGCCGCCGCCTTGGCCCGCCCCTGACGACAGTCTCCAACCCAGCCTCATAGGAAGGAAGCACAAACACATGACCAGCACGGCAGGTGTCTGGATGACATCTCGAGCCCATGATCAGCTGCAGACCGAATTGCGGGAACTGCTCGCGCAACGCCACATCGAATTACCCGATGGGGACAGTGGCGACTACGCACGCAACCAGGCTCTGCATTCCGCACGCCAGGCACGCATCCGCAGGATCCAACACCTGCTCGGCAACGCCCTCATCGGCCAGAACCCACCCGACGACGGAATCGCCGAGCCCGGCATGGTCTTGACTGTCCGCTACGACGACACCGAACAGGTCGAGACGTCCCTGCTCGCGGAACGTGAAGCCGAAGACAGCGAGATGGAGGTCTACTCCACGCAATCGCCACTGGGCAGCGCCATCACCGGAGCGCGACCAGGCGAACGCCGTATCTACCACACACCCAGTGGCGCGATCATGGCGGTGACGCTGCTACACGCGGTCCCCTACGGACTGACGAACCCAGCCCCCGGAAAACACGAGAACAGTCCAGCGAAGGATCTGCCCTGTCGTGCCCAACCGGTAACTAGCTGAACGGAGTTGAACGGAATGAAGAACATGCGGGTACGCGAGGTCATGCAACGACCGATCATCGCCGTGCGGCACAACAACACGGCACGCGAGGCGGCGCTGATGCTCGCCGAACTGGGCTACGCTGCGTTGCCCGTTCTCGACCAGGACGATCGCCTCATCGGGGTAGTCACCAGCGGTGACCTCTTGCGGGCCGGCGAACTCAACGACCCGGTCAGTGCGGTGATGACCACACCAGCGATCTCGGTCCCCGATAACGCGGCACTGGCCGAGGTCATGAGCAGGCTGGTAACGCACGGACTGCGCAGTGTGCCAGTCGTTGATGCCGAGGGCCGCGTGATCGGCATGTTCAGCCGTGGCGACGCGTTGCGAATCATGCTCACCCCCGACGACGCACTCACCGCCGGTGCACAAAACCTCCTCGATCAATACACCGGCGCACGGCGCTGGCACGTCACCGTCGATGAAGGCGACGCCACCATCTCCGGCCGGTTCGCCGACGAATCCGAACGGCGAATCACCGTCGCCCTCACCCGCACGGTGCCCGGCATCCGCACCGCGATCATCGCGACCACACCGACCGCCGCGGCCGCAGCCGTGCACTAACCCGCAACCGCAACAGTCCGAATCCAACCTTCGACGCAAACGACGTGACGCCACATCGGTGGATTCGGGCCTGCGGCACCGAACGTGGACAGATTGTGGCACTACGCCATCCGCGCCGGGCTCATCGAACCCTCACCACCACACCAGCCGCACAGGATCAGGTTGTCGGCACCTTTCGCCGGTCGGCCCACACCATGATCGGCTCCACCACTCGCGCTGCGATCGGACCGAGCACCGCCATCAACAACACATACGTGGTCGCCATCGCTGCGAACTCGGCTGGTAGCGCGCCAGCGGTGACAGCGAGACCGGCGATCACGATCGAGAACTCACCGTGGGCGACCAGCGCGGTTCCCGCGCGTGCCCGCCCGTACCTGGCTACCCCGGCCTGCTTGGCCGCCCACCATCCGGTCGCGATCTTCGTCGCCACCGTGACCACCGCCAGCACACACGCCCAGCCCAGCACCGGAGGGATACTGGCAGGATCGGTACTCAACCCGAAGAGCACGAAGAACAACGCCGCGAATAGGTCCCGCAGTGGTTCGAGGAGTTTGGTGGCGTTGTGGGCGGTCGAGCCCGAGATCGCGATTCCGAGCAAGAACGCACCCACCGCCGCGGACACCTGCACCGCGGAGGCGACACCGGCCACCAGTAGCGCGGAGCCGAGGAGTTGCAGCAGGAAGATCTCGCGGTCCTCGCTGTCGACCAGCATCGACACGTATCTGCCGTACCGCAATGCGACGATGAGTACGATCATGACCGCTGCCAGTGCGATACCCAGGGTCTCGAGTCCGGCGAGGAATCCGAGTCCGGCCAGGACCGCGGTCAGCACTGGCAGATATCCGGCCATCACCAAGTCTTCGAACACCAGGATCGACAGGATCGTCGGGGTTTCCCGGTTACCGAGGCGACCGAGATCGTTGAGAACTTTCGCGACGATGCCGGAGGAGGAGATGTAGGTGACACCGGCCATGGCGATCGCGCCGGTGATACCCCATCCGAGCATCAGGGCGACCATCACACCAGGGGTGGCGTTGAGCACGATGTCGAGAACACCGGCGGCCCAGGATCTTCGCATGCCGGTGACCAGTTCGGCGGCACTGTATTCGAGGCCGAGTAGCAGCAACAGCAGTACTACGCCGATCTCGCTACCCAGGTGGATGAACTCATCGATTTGCCGCAGCTCGACCAGCCCACCGGAGCCGAACACCAGCCCCCCGACCAGATACAGGGGAATCGGTGACAAACCGATCCGTGCGGCGACGCGGCCCAGCAGACCCAAACCGAAAATTACCGCGCCCAGCTGAATCAACGCGAGCGCGGTTTCGTGTGCCACCATCGGATCAGCCGTCGGTCAGAATTCTGGCGGCGGCGTCTAGCCCCTCCGCGGTACCGACAATAACCAGCAGGTCCGCCGCAGTGAAAACGAAATCGGGGCCGGGCGAAGGTAACGGGTTCCCAGCCCGCATCACCGCCACGATGGATGCCTTTGTGCGCGTCCGCATCTCGGTATCACCGAGGCGACGCCCGTCGTAGGGGGAACCTTTGCGGACCGGCAACTGCCGGGTAGTCACTCCATCGAATTCCCGATGCTCCTCCCGCAACTGCGCCACCAACTGCGGGGCCCCCAGGAGGTTCGCCAGTGCCGCGGCTTCCTCGGCGGCAAGCGGAATCTGTTCGGTTGCTTCGGAGTTGTCGGCCTTGCTCACGATCAGATCGATCGAGCCGTCTTTGTGGTCGATGATTCCTATCCGGCGGCGCCCCCCTCTGAGCGGAAAATCTTTGCGTATACCGATACCCGGCAAGGGAGTCACCTCAACGTTCACCCGAACCACCCTAGCTTCCACTAGGACAGAAGTGTGTCCGGTTTGTCCGGTCCTGTGTGGGGCCGAATGTACGACAGGTTTGTCAGTTCGGTCTATCGCCTTTCAGCTATGAGTCGCGGAAGTTCCCGCCGAACCCCGTCGTCCGCGGTGAATGCGTTCAGGGCTTCCACAAGGCGGGGTGATACTCGGGGCAATGCCGCGCTTACGGCTTGATCGGCATGGGCACCGCACTGGGCGGCGATCCATCGTGTTCGAGCACCAATGACCCGCCGCCGGCTCGTCGAACGGATCGACGTCGCCCGCGTGGTACGGGAACGAGCCCGGTGCGCCTGGCTGCTGCAACCTACGGGAGGAACGGAAATGACCTCACCAAACCTCGTCGCCAAGGTGGGCGCCCGCGCCCTGCAGACCCGATGGCTGGCGCGCGCACCCATCTGGCTCTACCGAGCCGGGCTCGGGTTCCTGTTCGGCACGCGGATGCTCATGCTGCAACACATCCGGCGAACGCCGATTCGTCGTACTCGAGGTCGTCGACCGGCCCGCGCCGGACGAGTTCGTCATCGTCTCCGGGTTCGGCACGAAAGCCCAGTGGTACCGCAATATTCAGGCTCATCCACAAGTCCGGCTCTCCACCGGCCTGCGGCGCAACATCGCCGCGATCGCGACTCCGATGACCGACGACGAGTCAGCGACCGCGCTCGAGCGTTACGTCGACCACCATCCCGGCGCTTGGGACAAGCTGCGCGAGACCATCGAACATGCAACCGGCAGGCCGGTCGCCACGCTGCCGATGGTTCGGCTGAATGTATTGACCGCCGCGTCCTGATCACGAGGCGGATGATCAACCGCGTTGGCGATCACGGTTCCCTGGGCAGCTCACCACCCCGGCCGGCAAGACACCACGCTGCGGAGCGCAACGACTCCGACGGCTGCGCCGCAAAGCCCAACGCGTAGTCCAGGTACTCGGGGTTCCGGACTGGCGGGGCCCGGTATTCAAGTAGGCGGAATTCGGACTCGTTGGGTCTGGCTACATCGGTGAACCGTGACGTCGTTCATCGGAGAATCTCGACGGCGGTGTCGGCGGGCAACGTCACGATCGGACTTGACAGTCGTCGGTGGCCGTTTCGAACCGCGCACTATGCGGCTAGTTAGAGACTGGTGTCGGTGCATTCCTCCGGAATTTCGCCGTTCGGGGTGCTCCCCTGTCAGCGTGGGATCGTGAGGAGGACGCGGCCGCGGCTGCCAGCATCTACGCGGTCGTGGGCTTTGGCGATGTCGGTGAGCGGGTAGCGGTCGCCGACATCGACGGTGAGAGCGCCGACGGCGGCCGCAGAGGTCAGGTCGCGGGCGGCCAGTCGCTTGGCGGCGGTGGGGAAGTCGTCGCTGCCCATCAGGCGCAGGGTGACGTTGTTGAACAGCAAGGTCCAGAAGGGGATTTCAGTGCGGTCGGCGCGAGTTGCGTACGCGGCGATGGTTGCACCGTTCGCAGCGACGGCGTTGTCCAGGTCGGCGTTGTCAGACAGGGACACCTCGATGATCCGGTCCACTCTCCCGGGGGCGTGGGCGCGGATCTCGGCGGCGGGATCGTCAGCGTCGAGGGCGACGGCGTGGGGGACGACCGACGGATCGACCCGGTCCAATTCGGTGGCGCGGCGGACGGTGCCGATGACGGTGGCCCCGCCCCAGGCGGCGAGTTGAGCGGCCAGCGACCCGACCCCACCGAGGACACCGTTGACCAGAACGACCTTCCCGTCGACCGGGCCGTCTGCGAACACGGTGCGGTGCGCGGTGATGCCGGGGATGCCCAGGCTTGCGCCCAGATCGTCGCAGACATGGTCGGGCAGCAGGACAGCCAGGTCCGCGGGTACGACGGCGTACTGGGCGGCGGTACCGAAGGGCCGGTAGGACTGGGCGCCGTAGATCCACACACGCTGCCCGGTACGGCGCGCCTCGACGCCGTCGCCGACCGCGTCGACAACGCCGGCGGCGTCACTGTGCGGGATCACCCGCGGGTAGGGCATACCTGACCCTGTCCAGCCAGCGCGCTTCTTGGTGTCGCCGGGGTTGACACCTGAGACGGCGACGCGGACGCGGACCTCCCCGGGGCCGGGAGCGGGGTCGGGCACCTCACCGACCTGCAGTACCTCAGCGGCGGGGCCCTGTTCGTCGTACCAGGAAGCAAGCATGGTGGTGCCTTTCGTTGTCTGCAGCTCGCCGATCCGCTCAGCGGCGAGGAGATCGTGTGGGTTGGCCCTAAGGGTCTGGCTGGGGATTGCCATCGCCGAGGACCTCGCGGATCCAGATGCGTTCAGCTTGGCTGGTGGCGCGGGCGGTGAGCAGCATGCCGCGCCGGTAGGGGTCACTGACATCCTCGGCGCGCAGCGGCCTGTCACCGTCGTAGAAGAAGCTCGCCGATTCCTCCAAGAAGGCCAGCCGACGTCGGAGTACCGCGTGCTGGTCGGCGACATCGGGCAACAGGGACAGGAACGCCAGGATCGTGAACCAGCGGGAGAAGTCGGTGAGCTCATGCGCGGCCGGCTCGCGCAGGCGCCGAAGCATGTCCTCGTGGCCCGCGTCGGTCAGATTCAGCACATACCGGCCGGCCCCTGCTTCCGGCGCGGGTCGCCGCTCGATCAGTCCCGCCTTGACCAGGCGGTTGACCGCCGGGTAGAGGGTGCCGTCGCTGACCGGCCGACTGTATCCGGTGAGCTGCGTAATGCGACGGCGCAGCTCGTGTCCCAGAAGGGGGCCGGCGGCCAGGAATCCGAGGAGGGAGAGTTCCAACACTCCTCCAGTGTCGCACATCGATTCGATGTGTACATCGAATCGATGTTATCGTGGCGATGGTCCTGCCGGCTTCGTTTCGAACACCACATCGCAGGCGGGGAGAGAGAAGTCTAAATGTCGTCGAAATCTGTTGAATCAGTGATGCATCGCTTCGTCGAGTTCATCAACACAGCCGATGAGGATCTTGCCCGGGAGGTCATCGCTCCCGACGCGGTGTTTCATGCACCCAGTCACGCCGAACCCCTGCGCGGCCCTGCGGGCTATCTGGAGATCATCGCGATGATGCGCGGCGCGTTTCCTGATGTGCGGTGGACGCTGGACGAGAGCGTCACCGAGGGAAGCACAGTGGCCGCGCGGTTCACCATGCGCGGAACCCATGAAGGCGAGTTCTTAGGGGTCCCTGCCACGGGCAACAAGATCGCGGTCCAGGCCATGAACTTCTACTACCTCGCCAACGGCCGGATCGTCAAAGAGCGGGGCCTGCCCGATCTGCTCGGGGTCATGCAACAGATCGGCGCCGTACCAGCGCCGTGAGGAAGCTTCAAGAGCGGAGGGCTTACTCGGTGTCAGGCGGTACCGCTTCACCTGCGACAGATCCGCAACCCCTGCGTACGAACGCATCACGTATTTGATATGCACGTGCCATCAAAAATCGATGCAGCGACACCGCCCGGAGAGGGCACGATCATCGGCAGAAGAGTGCGTTCGACAGCCGCGCCGAACGATCAGGACATGCCAACTGGCGACGTCAATTTTAGTCGATACCAACGGATCCCGACTGTGCTGCGCGACGTCACAGTTGGCCGATGATCGACGTCCGATCTCACTAGCACAGCCATTGGGTCGGTAACGATCAGCGAATGTGGTCGCCTGGTGCGTAGCGGTTCCAGGTGCCGCCGACGTGGTCTCGGTGGCGGTGGGCGGTCGTGTAGTGGATGCCGAGGGCGTCGGCGATGACAGGTGCGGGTACTTGCAGGACGAGCTGCCGCAGGGCGGAGACCGTGTAGAGCGAAGTCGTGGACGCGTGCTCGTGGCCGACCTGTTCCTGGACGAACCGCGGGTCCCAGTTGTCCTCGATCAGATGGGTGACATAGGAGCGACGCAGCGAGTGGAAATCGAGCGCCGGGTCCAGCCCGACCGCGTCACGATAGGCGGCTAAGCGGGTGTTCATCCGAGTGAACCCGATCCGGGCGCTGCGTTCGGATGGCCAGCATGCGCCCTGGGCTGCAGTGGTCAGCAGTGGCCAGACCTCCTCCTTCCACTGCTCAAGGATCTCGGCCGACCAGGGCCAGACCGTCAACACGCTGCGTCGTTTCGGCGGGGAGCCCTTCTTGGCCTTGCCGTGGCGGACATAGACGACGCCGTAGTCGCCGAACTCCGCGCCCTCGGGGTTGCGCCCGAAAGTCGACCGCGTCGAGCATGCGAGTTTCGTTGCGGCGCAACCCGAATGCGTAGGCGGTCTTGAACAGCACCGCGTCCCGGAACGCCGGAAGCCAGCCCTTGCGGCCGCGGCCGCGGACCTCGTCGATCTGGGCGTCGGCATGGTCGAAGAACGCCTGCAACTCGTCTCGGGTGAACGCTCGCTTCCCGGCATCGGCCTCGGCCTCCTGGACGTGCACGGCGGTATTCCATTCGTGGACAACCTGAATCGGATGTGTGCCGAAGCGCTGCTCGCACTCGCCAGCCCATTGATAGGCGGGATCGATCAGGTAGGCGCAGAACAGGCTGATCGAGTTCTGGTAGTTCCACAGTGCCGACGTCTGCTCTTCGCCGTGGCGGGCGATCAGCGTGTACCGGGTCGCGGCCTCGGTGCGGGCTTGCAGGGCGGTGACGATTTTCAGGTTGTTCCTGCAAACCCTTGCCATGGTCGCCGAATTCGAAGCGAACCTGAACCATCTGCGCACCCGCGAAGGCATGGCCAAGGCCCGCGCGAAGGGCCGACTCAAAGGCAAACAGCCGAAACTGCCTTTGGCAGCGCGGAAAACGATCCACCGCCGCTACCACGACCCTGACGACGACGCGAGCCTGGCCGACCTCGCCGAGGAATACAGCGTCGGCCGCTCCACAATTCATCGCATCATCAGCGGTACAGCCCCCCTCGCGCCTAGAACGGGCCCCACCGCGCCACGTACCAGGTGACACGTTCTTACCGGCACCCCATCACCGCTGGTCAAGCCATTGTCGTTGTTTTCCGCATGATTACTACTGGGACACCTAGCTGCCACGACAGCGACCGAAGCCAACCCGCCTTCGAGTCGAATCTTGTTGAAGCACTTCTTGATTCGGCCTCGGTCAGCGCCCGGTCAGCTGCCGCCAAGTCCGCACCAGTTGGCTGAACTCTTTGACCTGCACGAGCACGTGTTCACGGGCGGCGTTCTCCGCGGCTTCGGAGTCTCCGGAAGCGATGGCGTCGGCGATCTCACGGTGTTCGGTCAAGGATCTACGCATGCGGTCCGGTACTCGCAGCTGTAGCCGCCGGTACGGCTGTAGGGCTCGTTTGAGAGTAAGGGCCTGCTGCCGCAGATACTCGTTGCCGCAGGAGTCGTAGACGACGCCGTGGAACCGGGCGTTGGCGTAGTAGTAGCCGTCGGCATCGCCGGTCGTCGCGTGGTTTTCGCACTCCTTCAGCGCGCGTTCGAGTTCATCCAGCTCCGCCCGTTCGATGCGGCGTGCGCAGAGCCGTGCCGCCATCCCTTCGAGTTCGGCCATGACCTCGAAGCGTTCGGCCAGCTCGGAGATGCTGAGCTCGGTGACGTAGGTGCCCTGTTTGGGGCGGATCTGCACCAGTCCGGAGCGCTCCAGGGCCAGCAGGGCTTCTCGGATCGGCGTGCGCGAGCATCCGAACTGCTGCTCGAGCTGTAGGGCATCCAGGCGTTCGCCGGGTCGGTAACGGCCGTGGACGACGGCGTCCTCGAGCGCGTCGCGTACCCGCTGGGATTCCGGGACTCGAGCCATGTACACCTCCGAGAGCAGATTACTCGACCGCCAGGGGTGGCGCGCCTCACATTTATACTCTATCGTCCCTGTTGTATACATCACGGCCTCTAATGCATACCGAGGCCGTGGGAAGGAAATCGCGATGGGGCAACAAGACGGCTGGCTGCTGACCGACCTGTTCCGAGCTCTCGGGCGACAGCACGACAGCGATCCGGCGGACAGACATTCGCTGGTATCCCCGCTGGACCAGCTGCTCGCCGCCTGCGAGGTGCTGATGAGCGATATGGGCGAGGCCTCGATGCGCGCGGTCGCGACTCGGGCCCTCGCCGCCTACGCCGAGCTGGGCGATAACGACAAACTCGGCTTCTTCACCCACATCACCACGACCTACGACGTCGACGGCGATCAGGTCCGGGCCGCCTTCCGGCGGTGGGATGACGCACGCAACGCCGGATCCCGGAGCGAGGAGGAGCTGGTCCGGCTCTTCGACGTAGTCGAACCGGCCCGCCAGCAATTGCTCCGCCGGATGAACCACGCCCCCGACGCCACCCTGGCCCTGGTCGAGATGCGCGCGGACCTGCGGCGGCTGTTGCACCGTCACCCGGAGTTGCGGCCCCTCGACCACGACTTCCACCATCTGCTCACCTCCTGGTTCAATCGCGGCTTCCTCCGTATGGAGCAACTCACCTGGGATTCACCGCAGGAGCTGCACCAGCATCTCCTGCACTACGAGAAGGTCCACCCGATGGCGAGCGCGGCCGAACTCCGCCGCCGTCTCGAGCCCCAGGATCGCCGCGTCTACGCCTTCTTCCATCCAGCGACCGCAGACGTGCCACTGATATTCGTCGAGGTCGCCCTGGTGCGCGGCATACCGGACACCATCACCCCATTGCTGGAGCCCGGCCCGGAGCTGAACCCCTGGGCAGCGGATACGGCGGCGCTGTACTCGATCAACAATGCCCTGGACGGATTGGCTGGAGTCTCTTTCGGCAGTTTCCTCATCAAGCAGGTCATCGAGCAGATCGGGGAGCAATTGCCACATCTGACGCAATTCGTCACGCTCTCCCCCATCCCCGGATTCCGGCGCTGGCTCGACAGGCAGGCCGAACAGGATAAGGATCTGCGGCTGATCGTCCGGGAGTTGGCGGACATGGCAGCGCCGGCGGATCTGGGTGCGGCGGACATCGAGCAGATCCATTCCCGGCTCTGCCACGCGCTGGCCCACTACATCGCCGGCGAGCGGGATAACGACGGACGACCTCTCGACCCGGTGGCGCGATTCCACTTGGGCAATGGAGCCACGGCCTGGCGGCTGAACTGGCCGGCAAACACCTCATCGGAGGCCTGGCGGCAGTCCTACGGCGCGATGATCAACTACCGCTATGAACCGGCGAAGCTGGAGCGCCAGCACGAGGACTTCGTTCGCCGCCGCACCGTGGCACTCGACGGGCCACTGCGGGACATGTTCACCGATTCTCCGGCAGCGTCCCAGCTTCGAGATACCACCATCACCACAGACGACGTGAGAGGAACATCCC
The DNA here is from genome assembly GCF_044458825.1 of Nocardia sp. NPDC050412. NCBI lineage: Bacteria > Bacillati > Actinomycetota > Actinomycetes > Mycobacteriales > Nocardiaceae > Nocardia > Nocardia sp. NPDC050412. The sequence goes on along the minus strand of NZ_JBITIJ010000005.1, from coordinate 566,527 downwards.
CGATGTCGCCCTTCCCGACCATCTACCGATCCTTCGCCGAGCAGGCGCGGCGGCGGCCGGACAAGACACTGTTCGAACTGCCCGACAACCGGTGCATCACCTACCGCGAGACCGCGGAGACTGCGCGACGGATTGCCGCCCGACTCGTCGCCGACGGCGTCACCCCCGGCGACCGGGTCGCAATGCAGGTGGACAAATCTCCGGAGGCCATCGCGCTGTACCTCGCCACCCTGCGGATCGGAGCCGTCTTCCTGCCACTGAACACCGCCTACACCGGGGCGGAGATGGATTATTTCCTCGGCGATGCACAGCCGCGCGTGCTCGTCTGCTCCCCGGATCGCCGAACCGACCACGCCCACCGCGACGGAGAAGGGCTCATTGTCGAGACCCTCGGCGTCTCCGGCGACGGCACCCTCCTCGAGGGCGACGACCGCTACGAAGAGGTCTACGACGCCACAGCCGAAGACCCGGCGGCCATCCTCTATACCTCCGGCACTACAGGTCGTTCCAAGGGTGCGGTGCTCACCCACGGCAACCTCGCCTCCAATTGCCGTGCGCTACTGGAGACCTGGCAGTACACCGCCGAGGACCGGCTGATCCATGCCCTGCCGATCTTCCACGTCCATGGGCTGTTCGTCGCGGCGAACATGACTCTGGCGGCGGGTGCCAGCATGTACTACCTACCCAAGTTCGACTCCGAGGCGATCATCGATCTGCTGCCCCGGGCCACTGTGCTCATGGGTGTGCCCACCTTCTACACCCGCCTGCTGAAAGACGACCGGCTCACCCCGCAGACCTGCGCCTCGATGCGGCTGTTCGTCTCCGGCTCCGCCCCGCTGCTCGCGAGCGACCACGAGGCCTTCGAAACCCGTACCGGCCACGCCATCCTGGAGCGTTATGGCATGACGGAGACCGGCATGAACACCACCAACCCCTACGAAGGCGGGCCGCGCAAACCCGGCACCGTCGGAAAACCGTTCCCCGGCACCGAGATTCGAGTAGTAGACCGCGAGAGCGGTCAGGCACTGCCGGACGGCGAGGTCGGCGTCGTGGAGGTCCGCGGCCCCAATGTCTTCGCCGGTTATTGGCAGATGCCCGAGAAGACCGCAGCCGAGGTTCGTGCGGACGGTTTCTTCATCACCGGCGATCTGGGCCGTATCGACGAGGACGGCTATTTGTGCATCGTCGGCCGCGACAAGGACCTCGTCATCTCCGGGGGCTACAACGTATACCCCAAGGAGATCGAGGAGCTGCTCGACACCCACCCCGACGTGCTGGAATCCGCCGTGATCGGAGTCCCCCACCCGGACTTCGGGGAGACCGTGGTCGCCGTCGTCGTCCCAGCTCCGGGCCGGGCGCCCCAGGCCGGGGAGTTGCTGGAATTCATCGCCGGCGACCTCGCCCGATTCAAGCAGCCCCGTGCGGTCCGCGTCGTAGAGTCGCTGCCCCGCAATGTCATGGGGAAGGTGCAGAAAGCCGAACTGCGGAAGCGCTACGCCGACCTGTTCGCCGGCGTGGGTACGTGATTCGAGGGCAGTCGGACTGGCCGCCCGACTCCTCTCTCCTCTCGGTCAGGAGAAGACAATGCGCCAGTTTCTGGTCCGGATCGACACCGCGAGCTGACCCGGCAGCTTACCGAATGTCCCTGCGCCCCAGGGCTATCTCCAGTTCCACCTGCGAATCGAGAATACAGTGCAGATCAACGACGATCCCATACAGACCACCACCGCCGACGACCCCGTCCGGCTCACCTCCACCCAGCGTCGCGCCTTCTGGGGCTCTTTCGGCGGCTGGGCCATGGACGGATTCAACTGGACTGTCTTCGGACTCGTCCTCGCCCCAACCATGACCGCCCTGCTGCCACGCGCCGGCATCGAGCCCACCGCCGCCAACATCGGCTGGTACGGCCAGATCAGCGCCGCCCTGTTCCTCCTCGGCTGGGGTTGCTCGGCAATCTGGGGCCCGATCGCCGACCGCTTCGGCCGCAAACCCGCGATGACACTGTCCATCCTGATATACGGCGTATTCACCGCACTGGCAGGCCTCGCCACCAACATCTGGGAATGGAACGCCTTCCGCTTCCTGGCCGCCATCGGCGTCGGCGGCGAATGGGCCATGGCCGGAACTCTGCTGGCCGAGGTGCTCCCCGAACGCGTGCGTGCCCGCTTCGGCGGCGCCATGCATTCGGCCGCCTATGTCGGCGTGCTCGCGGTATCGACGCTGTACCTGCTGGCCGGGCCGGAGCTCGGCTGGCGCGGCATGTTCCTCATCGGCGGACTGCCTGCGCTGGCGGTATTCCTTATCCGCAAAACGACCCCGGAACCTGAACGCTGGCAACAGGAATCGACCGAGAACACCCGCCGATCGTTCTGGCAGCCGGTCATCGAGGTCCTCACTCCCCCGTATCGGGCACGCACCCTCGGCAACCTGTCTCTGCTGGTGGTCTGTGTCATCGGCCTGTGGGCCGGATCCACCTACGTACCCACCGCCGTAACCGAGCTCGCCCAGCACGCCGGATGGACCAAAGAGGCGACCGTCCGCCTTGCCGGCGTGTCCTCCATGACTGTTGCCGCGTTCACTATTCTCGGCTGCTTCCTCGTCCCCGGCATCGCCAATCGGTACGGCCGCCGGGCCACCCTGGCCGGGCTGTACGTTCTGATGATCATCGGCGCTGTCGGTGCGTATGCCGTCGCGTACCCGCTCCACTCGATCCCACTGATCTTCGTGTTCCTGCCGATCCTCGGCCTGGGCGGAGCGAACTTCGCGGTCTTCACCATCTGGCTGCCCGAGCAATACCCCACTCGGATGCGCGCCACCGCATTCGCCTTCACCACTACGTTCTCTCGCTGGTTCGCCGCCGCCGGCACGTTCCTCATCGGCTATGGCATCCACGAAACCGGATCTCTCACCATCCCTTTGAGCGCAACCGCGCTGGTATTCGTGCTGGGCATCGGCCTGGTCCGCGCCGCGCCCGAAACCCGCGGCGTAACACTGCCCGACTGAGATGGGGCACCACCATGGCAGCGCCGAAACCGACCCGAACCCTGCGGCTCGACCACATCCTGTCGTGTGCCACCGATCTCGCCTGTACCAGCGGACACTCCAGGGTCCGCGAGGAACATGTCATCCTGGCCGTCCTGCGCGATCCGCAACTACGTAGACGGCATGCCGTTGATCGGTTCGGAGTCGTCTCGTCCGTTAGTGCCTGAAGGGCGCGGCCGACCGGAAATGCCACCCTCCGGTCGGCCGACGCCACTGATCAGTGGACGTTTTCTACGCGGGGTTGCGGCCGATGAAGAAGTCCCGGAACGGGTCCATGCTCGGCTCCAGGCCGGAATCGATCAGGCCCTTGCGCAGCGCGGCCATCTGGTTGTCATGGATGCGCATGGTGGGCATGCGCAGCGGCCCGCCGTTGTAGCCCTGGAGCCACCCCTGGAATTTCCACGCCTGGCGGTTCAGCACGGAGCCGCCGTGCACTGCGCCGAACAGGCCGGCCTTGACTTTGCGGGCCGGGTGCAGCTGCCAATAGATCTCGGTGGCCTCGTCGTACTTGCCGTCCCGCAGCAACTGCATGACCCGGGGAATCATCGGGCCGAAGAACTCGTGATCGCTGGTGGCCGACAGCTGAATGGGCATGACCTGCGAGAGTGGGATGAGCTCACCCTCGATCGGGTTCGAGATAACGACTTCCTTGCCGAACAGCCGCGTGCATTCGATGACGCTCTGGATGCTCGGGAATCCGCCCTCGGCTTTGATCACCGCGACATTGGGAATCTCGTCGATCATGCGGCGGATGAGCCGGGTGGGGATATCGGATGGGTGGATCCGGCTGCTGAAGCCCCAGGACACCATCGGGAACAGAATGATGGCGAGATTCGTCGCATCGGCCACCGCCTTGGTGTAGTCGAAGATCTCCTGCTCGGACTCGGGATAGAAGTTCGGTGGGTACGACAGCAGCACCAGGTCGGCGCCGACTTCCTCCGCTCGCTTCACCGCCTCGATGTTCTGCTCGAGGTCGTTCCAGCTCGCGTGGTGGACGATGTAGAAGTCATTACTGCCCTCATCCTTGGCGATCCGCAGGAAATTCACGTATTCCGGCAGCGTGATGCTGACTTCGGAAATCCCCAGGCTGCCGATGAAGCCGTGCTCCTTCGCCAGCCGGATGTCGTGGCGGATGCCCTTCTCGTTGATGTCGCGTAGGTCGTTGGTGAACGACGGAATGGTGCAGTTGATCGCACCGACAAGCTTTTCCCGAGCCCAGTCCCGGACTTCAGAAAGGTTGTACTCGGCCATGTGGGCCTCCTTGCCGCTGTTTCGATAGATGGGGGCGACTTCTCGAGCGGCCGCGATCAGAGCGCTCCGCTGCCCGCCCATGCCAGGTACTTCATCTCCAGGTATTCGTCGATGCCGTAGATCGATCCCTCCCGGCCGAGGCCGGACTGTTTGATGCCGCCGAAGGGCGCGGTCTCGTTGGAGATCAGGCCGGAGTTGATGCCGACCATGCCGGCTTCGAGGGCCGCCGCGACGCGCCAGATCCGCTCCGCATCGCGACTGAAAAGGTAAGCGGCCAAACCGAATTCGGTGTCGTTCGCCTGCCGGATCACATCGGCCTCGTCGGTGAACGGAATCAGCGGAGTGATCGGGCCGAAGGTCTCCTCGCGGGTGATCTTCATGCCCGCGGCGACATCGGCAAGCACGGTCGGCTGATAGAACAGGTTGCCGCGCTCGTGCCTCGCGCCGCCGCACACCACCCGCGCACCGTGCTCGACGGCGTCGCCGACGTGCTCCTCGACTTTGGCGATCGCCGCACGATCGATCATGGGGCCTTGCGCGACACCGGGTTCGAAGCCGTCGCCGACCGTCAGCTCGGCGACTCGCGCGGCCAGCCGCGCGGTGAAGCGCTCGTAGATGCCCGACTGCACATACACGCGGTTCGCACTGATGCACGCTTGGCCGGTGTTGCGGTACTTCGCCGCGAGCACACCGGAGACGGCGACTTCGAGGTCCGCGTCGTCGAAGACGATCGCTGGCGCGTTACCGCCCAGCTCCATCGACGCCTTCTTGACAGTCGCCGCGCACTGCTCGAGCAGCAGCCGCCCGACCTCCGTCGAACCCGTGAAACTCACCTTCCGGACCAGCGGATTGCCGGTGAGTTCCGGACCGATCTCGCGCGCATTGCCCAGCACCACGTTGAACACACCGGCCGGCACTCCGGCACACCGGGCCAGCTCCGCGAGCGCCAGCGCCGTCAGTGGCGTCTGCTCCGCGGGCTTGACCACCATCGTGCACCCTGCGGCCAGCGCTGGCGCCGCCTTGCGGGTGATCATGGCGGCGGGAAAGTTCCACGGCGTGATCGCGACACAAACACCCACGGGTTCTTTGAGCACCAGAACTCGGTTCGCGGGATCCGGCGCCGGGAAGATGTCACCGCGCACCCGCTTGGCCTCTTCGGCGAACCACTCGATGAACGACGCGGCATAGGCGACCTCGCCCTGTGCCTCGGACATCGGCTTGCCCTCTTCGACGACGATCAGCCGGGCCAGGTCCTCGGCATGCTCGGTCACGAGGTCGAACCACCTCCGCAGAATCTGGGCGCGCTCCTTCGCGGACCTGGCCCGCCACCCAGGCAGCGCCCGGTGCGCGGCATCGATGGCACCGGCCACCTGGGCCCGGCTCAGGGACGGAAGCTCGGCCAATTGTTCTCCCGTCGAAGGGTTTTCGACGGTAAAGCTGCCGGAGTCGCCGTGTTCGACCCACTCGCCGTCGATATAGGCCGCGCTGCGTGAGAGCGGGGCGTCGGCGAGCGTCGGCTTATCGGTGAGAGGAATTCCCATGGTGCGTCCCTACTTTCGAACGGGCTGGATCCGGATCGGCAGTTCAGACCCGAGCCCTGCTTTGCGGGCGGCATCCGCGCACACGGCGGCGACGGCCAGGTCCTGGACAGCGGAGCCCACGGACTTGTACACAACGATCTGCTCCGCGGTCGTGCGGCCGGGGTGCCGCCCGGACACCAGGTCCGACAGTGCGGCGATCCGGTCGGTCACGTCGATTCCCGCTGCGGCCGCGGCGATGAGGTCGCCGCTGTCGTGCAGCACTTCCTCGAGTACGTCGGCAATGACGACATCAGCGCGCGCGATCACCTCTGGATCGACTTCGCGCTGTTCCCGCACGGTGGAGCCGATCGAGACGACTGTCGTGCCCGGTTGGAGCCACTCACCGAGCAGGATCGGCGACTCGTCATAGGAGCGTGCCGCGCAGATCACCAGATTCGCGCCCGCCAAGGCCGCCTGCGGCGACTCTGCCAGAACGATCGAGGTGTCCAGATCCGCCAATTCCTCGGCGAAGTGTGCGCGGCTCTGCGCGCGCGGGCTGAACACGCGCACGGCATCGAGCTCGCGTACGGCGGCGAGTGCGCGAACGTGTTTTTTCGCCTCGAAGCCCGAACCGATGACGCCTACGGTCACCGGTCCGGGTACGGCCAGCAGGTCGGCCGCGAGCGCGGAGGTGGCCGCGGTGCGGAAGCCGGTGATCGAGTTGCCGTCGAGCAGCGCCACCAGTTCCGCGGACTGCTGATCGAACAGGGAGATGAGATAGGAGAACTGACGCACGCCGATCGCACCGGCGATGGTCTTCGAGCCCATCAGTCCACCGCTGCCCGGCACACCGCTCATCGTCCGCAGCATCGAGGTGCCGCCGCGTGCGATCGTCCGCTCCGGGAAGCGCGAATCTTCGGACGCCGCTCCGTACGCCTCACTCAGCGCGGCGATCGCCGTCTTCCAGTCGAAGACCGACTGCACCGTGGTGTCATCCAGCAGGAGCGTCAATCGTCTCCCCTTCCTCTCCAAGCGGTAGCGATACTAAACGGATCGTATCGGATGCGGATATGATGCACCATAGCGTTGGACATTGGATATTGGATCTGCTGGACAGCCACGAGCTGGCGACAGCACAGGGAGTGGTGAATATGGATTCGATCCATCGACGGGTCGCGGACAAAGTCTGCGATCGACTGCGTGAACGGATCGTCGGTGGCGAACTGGCTCCCGGAGACCGCATCGACCCGACCGAAGTCGCCGAATCCCTCGGCGTCAGCCGCACCCCGGTGCGCGAGGCACTCCTGCAACTGGAGGCGCAAGGGCTGATCGAGCGACTCCCCTACCGGGGCGTGGTGGTGACCGGCATCGATCTGGCCGAGGCGGAGGACATCGCCGCGCTGCGCATCCATCTGGAGACGTTCGCCACCCGCATCGCGGTGCCTCGTCTGCGCCCGGAGAACCTGGACCGCATGCGGGAGGCCAATGCGGAACTGACCCGGGCCATGGCCGGCCCGACTGCCGCGCAGACCTCCTTCGGACGGTTCAACTGCGCGTTTCATCAGGCGCTGTACGAAGCGGGCGGCTCAAAGACGCTGTCGCGCATGACGAGCGACCTGTCCTCGCAGGCCGAGCGCATCCGAATGCACTTCGACCTCCGGCGAGGCAATGCCGTGGCCGAGCACGAACGCATACTCGGCGCGTGTGCGGCAGGCGAAGTCGAGGAGGCGATGGCGGCCACCCGTGATCACCTGCTCGCGGTCCACCTGCGGGTGATGCCGGACGGCTACCGGATTTCGCCGGGTTCGGCACTCGAAGTCGCCCTGCTCGAAACCGGTTGGGAACCAACGGTATCGGCGTGACGTCGCGCGGCTACGGAGCGAGTCCGGCCCGCATGCCGATCGCCGCAGCCTCTCCACGCGAGGACACCGCGAGCTTCCTGAGCAGCGCCGTGACATGAAATTTGACCGTGCTCTCGGCAACACCCAGCTGCACCGCTATGGCCTTGTTGCGCTTACCTTCCGCGACCAGCGCGAGCACCTCTCGCTCGCGGGCGTTCAAGCGCGCCAGTTCCGGCTGGTCGGGCTGTGACGGCGGTGGGTCGAGCGGAAGCCGGATCAGCACCCGGCTCCCCCAGCCCGGCACGGACTCGATCTCCAGATCCGCGCGCAGTGTATGCACCCGGCCTTCGAGGTTGCGTCGCAACGTGTTCGAGTTCCAGCGGCCCGCGGCGCGATCTCGGATATCGACGACGAGCGCACCCGATTCACATCCCCAGGCGATGCGCAGGCGGTCGAGATCGGGTTGAGTGGCCAGGGCGAACACTGCGGCCTGCGTCATCGCGCGGGCGCCGACAGCGACCTCACCTGGAATCGGTCGTCCGTCCAGTGGTGGCGCGACGAATTCCGTTTCTACCCGCCGGTGACGCACTAGGGATCCGATTTCGCGCTGCATCCGCTCGAACGCCGCGACCGGCGGTTCCTCGGCGAATGCCCGATCAGTGGCCTGCCGGGACCGCAGTGCGATCAGCGCATCCGAGGCGGCGCCCGTCGCTACTGTCCGGGCCTGATGGTCGTCCAGGCCCGACGATCGCAGGGCCACGAGAATGCCCGCCAGTGCTGCTTCATGTGAGGCGGTCAGTTCCGTGGTGGTGCGAGCCCTCGCATCCGACGCCGCACGCGATTCGGCAAGGTACTCCGGGCTCGCATGGATCACCTGTTGCCGAATCGATGTCGCGACGATCCCGAATGCCGCCGCCAACTCCGCCTGGTCGGGTAGCTCCCCTGGCGTGCGCGGGACCAGCACCAGCAAGGTGTTCGAGGTGTCCCGAATCGCCCAGACCCACCGGCCCTCGCCGTTCAGGGTGGCCGACCCCGCATAGGAACCGCCCGGTGCGACCGCCGATTTCAGCTCCTCGAGCTCAGCGATGGTGATTCGATCGATGATGTCGGCGGCACCTGCGAGCTTGCGTGGACGGCCGGTGCATTCCCGGGTGAAGATCACCAGTGCGCGATGCGGCCACTGTTCGGCGAGGAAGCGCGAGAGTCGGCGGGCGATGTCGGTGAGTGGACCATCGACCACTTTCCGCAGCCCTTCGAGGGCGCACACTCGCTCCACAGGGGGCAAGGGTACCGGAGTTCTCACGTCGTCGATTGCAAAACGAAACGGTCCGTATAGAATGAGTCGAGCACGAGTCAGCCCGCCAAAGGGATAGGTCGCACTATCCGTCCGGCCAGGTCCGCGATCGGATCGCCCGGAGCTAGCGTCGCTGCCTAAGCATGCGCGTGAACGCATGGCTCGATCATTCATCGGAGGAACAGCCAGTTATGCCGCAGCAGGTTCGTGGAGTCATCGCCCGTAAACCGGGGGCACCGGTCGAGTTGACCGACATCATCATCCCCGACCCCGGGCCGGGCGAGGTCGTCGTCGCCGTCGCCGCGTGCGGCGTGTGCCATACCGACCTCACCTATCGGGAGGGCGGTATCAACGACGAATTTCCCTTCCTGCTCGGCCACGAAGCGGCGGGCACGGTCGAAAGCGTCGGCGCGGGAGTCGATTCCGTCGAGGTCGGGGATTTCGTGATTCTGAATTGGCGGGCCGTGTGTGGCAGCTGCCGGGCCTGCCGGCGGGGCCGTCCGCAGTACTGTTTCGACACCTTCAACGCCACGCAGAAGATGACGCTGACCGACGGAACCGAACTCACCCCAGCGCTCGGTATCGGCGCGTTCGCCGAGAAGACCCTCGTCCATGCCGGCCAATGCACCAAGGTCGACCCCGCCGCCGATCCGGCGGTCGCCGGCTTGATCGGCTGCGGCGTCATGGCCGGCCTCGGCGCCGCGCTCAATACCGGGAATGTCGGCCGTGGGGATTCGGTGGCGGTGATCGGCTGTGGCGGCGTCGGGGATGCCGCCATCGTCGGTGCACGGCTGGCTGGAGCGTCCACGATCATCGCCGTGGATCGCGACGAGCGGAAATTGGCGTGGGCTACCGACCTCGGTGCCACCCACACCGTCAATGCCGCCACCACCGACACGGTAGCCGCCGTCCAGGAGCTCACCGGCGGGTTCGGTGCCGACGTGGTCATCGATGCTGTGGGCCGCCCCGAAACCTGGCGGCAGGCGTTCTATGCGCGCGATCTGGCCGGCACCGTGGTGCTGGTGGGCGTCCCCACCCCGGATATGCGGATGGAGATGCCGATGATCGACTTCTTCTCCCGCGGAGGAGCGCTCAAATCCTCCTGGTATGGCGACTGTCTGCCGGACCGGGACTTCCCGATGCTGATCGACCTGTATCGGCAGGGACGCCTGCCCTTGGACAAGTTCGTCACCGAACGCATCACACTCGGCGAGGTGGAGCAGGCGTTCCACACCATGCACGAGGGCAAGGTGCTGCGGTCGGTGGTCGTGCTGTGAGTGGCCGGCTCCGCATCGAGCGGGTGGTGACTTCCGGAGTCTTCGAACTCGATGGCGGTTCCTGGGATGTCGACAACAATGTCTGGGTGGTGGGCGATGACGACCAAGTGATCGTCATCGACGCGGCCCATGACGCCAAACCAGTCATGGAGGCCATCGGCGACCGCGATGTCGTCGCCGTCGTATGCACCCACGGGCACAACGACCACGTCACCTTCGCCCCACAACTCGCCGAAGATGTCTATGCGCCCGTTCTGGTGCACCCCGGAGACGACTCGCTCTGGCAGCTGACACACCCAGGTGAGTCATACTGGCCGCTCACCGACGGACAGCGCATTGCCATAGCGGGGACGGAGCTGCACGTCATCCACGCGCCCGGCCACTCACCGGGGTCGGTTTGCCTGTACATCCCCGAGGCCGACACCCTGTTCTCGGGCGACACCTTGTTCGCGGGCGGACCGGGGGCCACCGGCCGGTCCTTCTCGGATTTCCCCACCATTATCGGTTCCATCCGCGATCGCCTGCTCACGCTCCCGGAGCACACCCGTGTCTATACCGGCCACGGTGACGGCACGACCATCGGCGCCGAAGCACCCCACCTGGCGGAGTGGATCGCCCGCGGGTTCTGATCTGCCCAGCGCCCCTTCGCATTTCGAAAGAGAGAGTGAATTCCCGCCATGAACCGCAACGCGCCGACACGGGACTTCGACGAGTCCGAGCTCTCCGTCACCGCCCCGAAAACCCAGGCGGCGGGCGTGACAGCGGTGACGGTGGCCTTGGACCGTGCCGTCGCGGAGATGGGTGTGCTCCGCACGGCGCGCACCCTGACCCGCGTCAACCAGCGACACGGCTTCGACTGCCCGGGCTGCGCATGGCCGGAGCCTGCCGGGCACCGCCGCCGGGCCGAGTTCTGCGAGAACGGAGCGAAGGCCGTCGCGGAAGAGGCGACGCTGCGCACCGTCGGACCGGAATTCTTCGCCCGGCATTCGGTGCGGGAGCTTGCGGAGAAGACCGGGTACTGGCTCGGCCAGCAGGGACGCCTGACCCATCCAATGGCCTTGCGGCCCGGCGACACTCACTACTCACCCATCGACTGGGCCGACGCCTACCGATTGATCGCGGCCAAGTTGCGCGACCTCACTTCTCCTGACGATGCTCTGTTCTACACCTCCGGCCGCACCGCCAACGAGACCGCGTTCCTCTATCAACTGCTCGTGCGTAGCTTCGGCACCAACAACCTGCCGGACTGCTCGAACATGTGCCACGAATCCTCCGGCACCGCGCTGACCGGCTCCATCGGTATCGGCAAGGGCTCGGTGTCGATCGACGACTTCGAGAAGGCCGATCTGATCGTGGTGGCTGGACAGAATCCCGGCACCAACCACCCGCGCATGCTGTCGGCGTTGCAGAAGGCCAAGGCGGCGGGGGCGAAGATCATCGCGATCAATCCGCTGCCCGAGACCGGGCTGATCGGCTTCCGTGATCCACAGACGGTCAAGGGCCTCACCACCGGCGTCACCATCGCCGATGAATTCCTGCAAATCCGCCTCGGCGGCGATATGGCACTGTTCCAAGGGCTGGGCAGATTGATGTTCGAGGCCGAGGACCGCGCGCCTGGCACCGTGGTCGACCGGGAGTTCGTCGACACTCGGACCGCCGGCTTCGCCTCATACGAAAAGCACATGCGCGCAGTCGATCTCGCCCTCGTCGAGGAAGCGACCGGCTTGACACGCGAACAGCTGGAACAGGCTGCCGCACTGTTGGCCGGGTCGAAGGCGACCATTCTGTGCTGGGCCATGGGCCTCACCCAACAGCGCCACGGGGTAGCCACCATCGAGGAGGGCACGAACCTGCTGCTGCTACGCGGCATGATCGGCAAACCGGGTGCGGGCGTGTGCCCGGTCCGCGGGCATTCGAACGTGCAGGGCGACCGCACCATGGGCATCTGGGAGAAGATGCCCGAAACCTTCCTCGCCGCACTGGATTCCGAATTCGGCATCACCAGCCCGCGCCGCCACGGCTATGACGCCGTCGACGCCATTCGCGCCATGCGGGACGGGCGCGCCACGGTGTTCTTCGGCATGGGCGGCAATTTCGTGTCCGCCGCTCCCGATACGAACGCCACCGAGTCCGCGCTGCGGAATTGTGCGCTGACCGTCCACGTCTCGACGAAACTCAACCGCAGCCACGTCGTGCACGGCAGCACAGCGCTCATCCTGCCCACTCTCGGCCGCAGCGACCTCGACCTCTCCGCCACCGGAGTCGAACAGCAAGTGTCGGTGGAGGATTCGATGTCGATGGTGCATCTGTCCACCGGACGGCTGCGACCGGTCGGCGATCATATGCGCAGCGAGGTCGCCATCGTGTGCGAACTGGCCGAGGAACTCCTCGGCTCCGACCACCCCGTCCCCTGGGCGGAATTCCAGCACGACTACGACGCCATCCGCGACGCCATCGCCCGCGTGGTGCCCGGCTGCGCCGACTACAATAAGAAAGTGCGTCACCGCGACGGCTTCCAGCTTCCGCACCCACCCCGCGACAACCGCGAGTTCCACACCGCCACCGGCAAGGCCAATTTCGCGGTCAACGACCTGCACTGGCTGCCAGTCCCCGAGGGCCGTCTCATCCTGCAGACCTTGCGCAGCCACGACCAGTACAACACCACCATCTACGGACTCGACGACCGCTATCGCGGAATCCACAACGGGCGCAAGGTCGTTCTGGTGCATCCGGACGATATCGCCGCCCTTGGTTTCGCCGAGGACGACCTCGTGGACTTGGTGTCGGAGTGGACCGACGGCATCGAACGCCGGATCACCGATTTTCGGCTGGTCCCCTATTCCACCCCGCGCGGCAATGCCGCCGCCTACTACCCCGAAACCAATCCGCTGGTCCCGCTGGACCACGTCGCCGAACGGTCCAATACACCGGTCTCCAAGGCCGTCACGATCCGGCTGGAAGCCAGCGGTCAGGTGCGAGCATGAGTCGAATCACGACCCGTCGCAAGGTGATTCGGATAACCCGCGCCGGGGAAGTCCGCCGCCCCGACACCCTCGCCGTCGAAGAACCCCTCGAACTGCGCATCGGCGGCGAACCGTTGACCGTCACCATGCGCACCCCGGGCAGCGATATCGACCTGGCGTACGGATTCCTGTTCAGCGAGAACATCATCGACTCGGTCGATGACATCGCCTCCGCCCGTTACTGCGCCGGAACCGACGCCGACGGCCACAACACGTACAACGTTCTCGATATCCGGTTGCGCACTCCCACACCGCTGCCGAGCCGACGGTTCATCACCAACAGCGCGTGCGGCCTCTGCGGCAAGACCTCGCTCGACGAGGTCCGAACCCGCACCCGATTCCGGCCGCGCTACGGCGATTTCACGATCGATTCGACGGTCCTGTACGCCCTGCCCGATGAGCTCCGGTCACAGCAGGCGGCCTTCGCCGTCACCGGTGGACTGCACGCGGCGGGTTTGTTCACGCGGGACGGCACCGCCCTCGTGGTCCGCGAGGATGTCGGACGGCACAATGCGGTCGACAAGGTGATCGGCTGGGCTGTGCGCAAAAACCGGATCCCCGCAGCGGATCTCGCCCTCATCGTGAGCAGCAGGGCCTCGTTCGAGCTGGTGCAGAAGGCGGTGCTGGCGGGCATTCCCGTGCTGGGCGCGGTCTCGGCCCCCAGCTCACTGGCGGTGGACTTGGCCGCTGACGCCGGGATCACTCTTGTGGGCTTCCTGCGCGGCGAGACCATGAACATCTACACCGATGCGCAGCGCATCGACATCGACAAGGGCGTCGTGGCGCTGTGACATCCGGTCAGCGGGCCGGGGCAGGGCCGGTGCGCAGCAGTTCACGAGCCAGGTCCGCGAAAGCCCGTGCCCGTCGAGTCATCCGCGCGGTGGAGTTCATGACGAGCAGGACCTCGACCGGCGCTCCCATCCCCTCGAGATCGATCGAGGCGACCTCGCTGCCGTCGTAACTGCGCTCGGTCCCCGGGCGGTGCAGCAGCACAGCCCATCCCATGCCGCGGCCTACGAACGTGCGCACCGTCTCGACGCTTCTGGTCCGGAAGCGGATATCTGGGGTATAGCCCGCCTCGGTTATTCGGCCGGTGAAGAACTCCAAGCTGGGCGGCATATCGATCATCACCATCGGCTCGTCGATCAGTTCGGACAGCGCCACAGTGCGTCGCGTGGCGAATCGATGCCCGGCGGGCAGCACCGCGTAGGGCGGGCAGGAGTACAGCGGCAGCGTCGTGACATCGCTGCCCAAGCCGATGTCGTACATGATCGCCAGATCGCACAGTCCGTCGGCGAGCCGCCCCTGCAGGCCCTCGACGGTGTCCTCGACGAGATCGATCTCCAGTTCCGGATAGCGGATCGGCACCTCCTCGAGAATCCTGCCCATGACGAACGGGGTGATCGTCGGGAAGCAGCCGATGGCAAGCTGTCCCGAAATGTCCTGTCCGATGGTGCGCACGGCGCTTTCGAGCTCACCCGCATGGCCCAGCACCTGCCGGGCATCGACGAGCAACTGCCGTCCCGCGGCCGTGAGCGCAGGCGCTTTGGCAGGTCGGCGGACCAGCACCTGAACGCCGAGCGCTTTCTCGAGCTGACTGATGGCCAATGACACCGCGGTCTGCGAAACGTGGAACTCCGCAGCCGCCGCGCTCAATGTTCCGCGTTCAACGGTTGCCACGAAGAATTCGAGCTGGCGCAAGGTGACGTCGAGCGACTTCATAAGAATAACTTAGGTCAAATGCCCGATATATGTGCTTTTCATACGAGATGGCGCGGATCACACTCATGAGGGTGCAACACCCTCGATGAGGAGGAATTCGGTGCCGACACCGCAAATCGATCTCGACCTCGACGCCATGATGGTCGACCCCTTTCCCACCTTCGCCACCCTGCGCGAGGCCGAACGCTGGACCTGGTCCGAAACCATGAAAATGTGGCTGGTCAGCCGTTTCGATGACGTCGTCTTCGTGGACTCGCATCCGGAGATCTTCTCCACCGAGATTCCGGGCGCGCTGCTCACTCGCACCCTCGGGCAGACCATGATCCGCAGTGAAGGAGACCTCCACCGACGCCTCCGTGGCTCCGGTGACGAGCCGCTCAAGCGCCGCTCGATCCAACGCGCCTGGCCCGAGGTCATCGACGACCTCGCCCGGCAGTACCTCGAGCCACTTCGCGGTCGCGACCAGGCCGAGCTGGCGGCCGATTTCGCCAATGGCTTCACCGGGGCCTGCCTGCGGGAGGTGCTCGGTCTCCTCGACGCCACACCCGAGGACATCCACCGCTGGTCCGACGCCTACATCGGCGGATTCATCAACAACACCGACGACCCCGATGTGTGGAAGGTCGTCGAGAACGCGCGCGCCGAGAACACCGAAGCGGTCCGGCTGGCCATCGAACGTGTTCGCCGCGAGCCCGACGCTACGGTGGTCTCGGCCATGGTCCACGCCAGCCCGGACGAGCCGCTGTCGCTCGAGGAGATCGCGGCCAATATCCAGCTCATGATCGCCGGCGGTTTCAATGACGCTCGTGACGCGATCGCTACCCTGCCGTGGCTGCTGATGACCCACCCCGAGACCCGCCAGCGGGTTCGCGAGGACAGTGCGGCATTCGAACGCGCCATTGACGAATCCGTGCGGTGGCTGACACCGGTCGGCAGTTACCCGCGCCTTCTGATTCAGGACTTCTCCGGCCCCGCAGCGGATTTGAAGGCCGGCGACACCGTTCTGGTGCTGGCCATGTCCGCTGACTACGACGAGCGGAAGTTCGCCGATCCGGAGAAGTTCGACATCGACCGCCCGGCACTCGAGGATCACCTCGGCTTCTCCGTAGGCGCGCACTTCTGCCTCGGCAGCCACCTGGTGCGCGCGATGATGCGTGCCGCCGTCCCCTTGATCCTCGACCTGCCCGGTATTCGGCCGGCCGCCGAACCACGGTTCATCGGCTGGCAGTTCCGGGGTCCGGCATCCGTGCCGGTGCTGTTCGACCAGACGGAGAAGTAATGAGCGACACCATGATTCGAATCAAACTGTGCGACCGCGCGGACGTCCCCGCGAACGGCATCATCCGCGTCACCGATGTGCCGGGCATCGACACCCCGCTGGCCGTGGCCGAGTCCGATGGCGAGATCTTCTGTATCGCCGACACCTGTAGCCATCAGACGGCCGCACTGTCCGACGGCTGGGTCGAGGACGGATGCGTCGAGTGCCCGCTGCACGAATCGCGCTTCGATCTGGCGACAGGGGCACCCGATGTCCCCCCGGCCCGTGAGCCGATCGCCACCTTCCCGGTGGTGGTCGAGAATGGCGAAGTCTTCCTCCTCGAGGAGCGATCGTGACTCATATCGCCGTGGTGGGCGCGTCGCTGGCCGGCCTTCGCGCCGCCGAAACCCTGCGTGCGGAGGGGTACGACGGCGAAATGACGATCATCGGCGACGAATCCCATCCACCCTACGATCGACCGCCCCTGTCCAAGGACTTCCTTCTCGGCAAGATCGAGACCGTCGATATCGCGTTGGCGGACAGCGCTGCCCGCGAGTCCCTTGCGGCACGATGGGTGCTCGGCTGGGCGGCGACGAGCCTGCGGCCGGGGCAGGTGACCATCGGCGACGGCGAAACCCTGGCCGTCGACGGTATCGTCATCGCCACCGGCGCGCGGGCCCGGCGAATTCCGAAGGGCGACAAGCTGACCGGAATTCACGTCCTGCGCACCCTCGACGACGCCGTCTCGCTCAGGGGGGCGATGGAGTCCGCGCAGCAGGTTGTCATCGTGGGCGCTGGCTTCATCGGTGCCGAAGTCGCCTCCACAGCAGGCGCTCTGGGTAAACGGGTGACCGTAGTCGAAGCCGCGGAACAGCCCTTCCACGCCCATCTGGGTCGAGTGGCCTCCGATCTGCTTCGCCGGACCATGAGCGATCACACCGTCGAGATGATCACCGGTCACACCGTCGCCGAATTCGATGGCGCACAGCGGGTCTCGGCAGTCGTACTGGACGACGGTACACGGCTGCCCGCCGACCTGGTCCTGGTCGGAATCGGTGCGATCCCCAATACCGAGTGGCTCGAGGGCTCCGGTGTGCTCTGCGACAACGGCGTGCTGACCGATCCCTGGGGCAGAACCAATATCGCGGGCGTCGTGGCCGCTGGCGACGTGGCGCGTTTCCAGCGCGGCGACCGCCAGATCCGAATCGAGCACTGGACGACAGCTTCGGGCATGGCGGCCACCGCGGCGCGGACATTGCTCGCTGACCTCACGGGCGGATCGCCTTGTGCCCCGCATCTCGACGCACCCTACTTCTGGTCCGACCAGTTCGGCCATCGGATTCAAATGGTCGGCCGAATCGAGGCGGATCTTCCGGTCGACATCGTCGAGGGGGCTGTCGACGATGCCCGGTTCGTGGCGGTCCAGCGCCGTGACGATGCCGTCACCGCGGTGCTGGGTTGGAGCATGCCCCGCGAATTCACGCAGTGGCGGCGCCGGAACAACGATTCCCTCCGGGCGGCGGCCCACTGACGGTGTGCAGAAATTGCCCAACGTGAACCTGATCTCCGCCGAGCCGGTAGTGAACTAGACGTATCGTTCAGAATAAGGACCATGCGTCATCCGGTGACTCAGAAAGGTAGATCCTTATGACTGTCCGACTGCACCAGTCGGTGTTCGTCCACCCGCCGCTGTATGTCGTGGCCGACCAACTCGGCTTCCTTACGGAAGCCGGGGTCGAGGTCGACACCACGCTCACCCGATCCTCGGACCAACAGCGCGCCCAGCTCGTCGGCGGCGACTGCGACCTGGCCGTGACCGCCATCGACAATCTGATCGTCTGGAATGCGACCGGAGCCGAGGTCCGGCTGCTCGCACAGTTGGAGCGGACCACACCGCTGCAGTTGGTGGGGCGCAAGGGATTCGGCACGATCGATTCGCTACGGGGGGCTGAATTGGGCGTGGACGCCGTCGACAACGGGTTCGCCGTCGTACTGCGGCACGTCCTGCGGTCGCACGGGCTCAACTTCGACGATTATCTCCTGATCCCGGTGGGCGGGGTGCGCGAACGTTACGACGCCCTGCTCGCCGGCGACATCGCGGCAACCCTGCTCGGCCCGCCCCTGGACGAACTGGCCCGAGCCGAGGGCTTGCCGGTTCTGCTGGCGGTTGGCGACGAAGTGCCCGACTATCCGGGGCAGGGTCTGGTGGCCGGCACCGCCGGGCTGGCATCCACCGAAGCGATCAGCAAATACCTGTCCTGCCTGGACCGTGCCCGGCGCTGGCTCGCCACGGCCGAGGCCGGGCAAGCGATCGATGTTCTCGTCCGGGGCGGATACACCGAACCCTCGGCACGCGCGAGCCTCCACGCCACCCCGGAGTCGCTCACCCCGGCACCCTCCGGGCTGCGCCGCCTCTACTCGATCCGCGCTGAGCTGGAGATGATGCCACCCGGCGAACCCGGAGCCGGCGAACTTTTCGAGCCCGCTCCGCTGGCCGCCGTGGTGTCCGTGTGAACGCCGCCATCGACGACATCGACAACGGCCGCGTGGTCGACACGGTGCGCGCACTGCTGGATGCCGATCAGGTCTCGAGAATGCTCGGCATCGAGATCCTGTCCGCCGATCGGGGCAGCGCGCTGGCACGCATGCCGGTCCGCCCGGACATGGTCAATGGACACCGGATCCTGCACGGCGGCCTGGTATTCACACTGGCCGACACGGTATTCGCGTGTGCGGCGAATAGTTTCGGACCCGCGGTGACGGCGGCCGCCGACATCCAGTACCTGCGCCCGGCATACCTCGGTGACGTCCTGACCGCCGAGGCGGCCGTTCGCTCTCGCTCCGGGCGGACGCTGGTCTGTGACGTAACCATCCGACGTAGCGACGAGGTGATCGCCGAATTCCGGGCGCGCGGCAGCCTGCTCGGTGAGCGGAGTGCGGGGCAATAGTCCCAGCGGCCTGCACGAATTCGAATCGACACCAAGGGATTGTGATCCGCGCCGCACCGACGTACAGTTGTGATTCGATACGATACGTTTAGTACACAAGGGAGTGATGGTGTCGTACCACTACGAAGTTGCTGTCGTCGGTTGCGGACCGGTAGGGGCAATCGCTCTCGCCATGCTGGGACGTGCGGGCATCTCCGCGATCGGAATCGAGCGCGAAGCCACAACCTGGCCGCATGCCCGGGCCGTGCATTTCGACGGCGAAACGCTGCGGACACTGCAGGCATTGGGTATCGGTGAGCTGGCCTGCGCGCTCTGCGAGCCGATGACCGAATTCCGCATGGAGAACGAGGCGGGTGAGCTCCTGTTCGAGCTGCCCACCGGTCAGTTCGGCCCCCAGGCATGGCATGACGATCTCATGTTCCATCAGCCCGATATGGAAACACTTGTGCGCGGCGAACTCGAGCGATACCCGAACGTGCGGCTGTGTTCGGGTGTCACGCTCCTCGACTTCACACAGGACATCGACGGCGTGCGATGCCGAGTCGAGAATGCCAATGGCACAACAGAGTTCATCAGCGTCCGTTGGGTGATCGCGTGCGACGGCGCCAACTCCCAGGTTCGGCGCCAGCTCGGTATCGAGACCGAGAAACTGGGTTCCGACGACCCGTGGCTGGTCGTCGACGGACTGCTGCGCGACAGCCCGGGCCTGCCCGGCACGATGGCTTTCCTCGGACACCATTCCCGGCCGGGACTGTGGGTTCGACTGCCCGGCGAACGCGTCCGGATGGAATTCAAGGTCATGCCGGACGACGACCTCGAGGAGATCGTGACTCGTCCGGCGATCGAGCGCATCAGCCGCGGTGTGCTGCCGGTCGCCGATTTCGAGCCGGACCGGATCGCCGTCTACACCTTCCGCGCTCGAGTCGCCGAACAGTGGCGCGTCGGAAACGTCTTCCTCGCGGGCGACGCCGCCCACCAGGCGCCGCCACTGTTCGGCCAAGGTCTCTGTGCCGGTATGCGTGATGTCACCAACCTGGTCTGGAAGCTGAAGGCGGTGGCACGCGGCACCGCTGCGCCGGAACTACTCGACACCTACCAGAGCGAACGGCTACCCCATGCGCGCTACTGGGTGGAGAAGGCCGCCACCATGGCGCATCTGGTCCAGACAACCGATCCGGCGACAGCGGCCGGTCGCGATGCGCATATCCGCAGCCATCCCCAGGACGTCTATCCGCCGCTTCCGGCACTCGGCCCGGGACTGCACACCGGTCCCGGCGACCCGAATGCGGGACACCTCTCGCAGCAACCCATGCTGGCCGACGGGACTCGCCTCGACGACATCGTGGGCGTGCGCTTTCTGCTCGCGACCACTGCCGAGATATTCGCCGGACTCCCCGAGAATACGCGGATCGAAGTCGAGACCAATCCCGAGATCGTCGTTCTGACCGGCACGGAACAGGTCGCAGAGCTCCTCGCCTCAGTCGACTCGAAGGCCATTGTCGTGCGGCCGGACCGCTACGTGCTCGGCACCGCCGATACGGCAGCGCGACTGGCGGAACTGCTCACCATAATCCCCGCCCTTACCGCCGCGCCCCGGGTGGCCGCCGCACCCGTTGTGGCCTCGTAGCCGGCGGACCGAATTTCGAAGGAGAAATGAATGTCGTTCAGTCCGATCACCCATCTGCGTCACGTCGACATCGCCGTGCCCGACTACGACAAACAAGTCGAGTTCTATGCGAAACACTGGGGTTTGGCCAGCACAGGTGGCGAGCGTGACGTGAGCTACTTCGCCGCCGAAGGCTCACCCGAGCAGTACATCGTGCGGGTCCGGAAGGCTGCGGAGAAACGCCTCGACCTGATCTCGCTCGGCGCGGCCGACCGCGCGACCGTCGATGGACTCGCCGCCCGTCTCGGCAGGGAGGGCGTGCAGCTGATCAATGAGCCGGATATCCTCCAAACCCCCGGTGGCGGTTACGGTTTCCGGTTCTTCGACCTCGAGGGCCGCACCATCGAGGTGTCGTCGGATGTGGAGACCCGCAAGCATCGCAAGATCGAGGAGAAGGAAGACATTCCGGTGCGCCTGTCGCACGTGGTGTTCAATTCGCCCGAGCCGGAGAAGATGACGGCGTGGTACGAGAAGCATCTGAACTTCCGGCTGTCCGACACGAATACCCATCCCCGGATGGGCGGGCTGTTCTGGTTCCTGCGCTGCAGCGACCAGCACCACAGCATCGCGGTCTCCCGCGGTCCGCATACCGCGCTGAACCATGTCTCGTTCGAACTGCGCGGCCTGGACGAATACCTCTATGGCAGCGGGCGTCTCATGCGCGCCGGAGTCCCCAAGATCTGGGGCCCCGGCCGGCATCGCGCCGGTGACAACACCTTCACGTACTTCCACGACCCCAACGGCAACACTATGGAGTACACCACCGAGCTCGCCACCATCGACGAGGACACCTGGCACCCCAGCATCTACGACGTCTCCGATCCGGCAACCTCCGATATGTGGGGGATCGCGGAGACCGCGGACGAGTGGATCAGCAAGCAGATGTTCAACGACCCCGACAAGGGCCAGTTCGTCGCACCGCCTATGTGAGATATCGGGCTCGGTCAGCGGGCGGGAGGCAGCGAATTTCCCGCTGCCCCCGCCCTTTTCGGATCCCGGGGCGTTACGACAAGTTTCATGATCACCTCGAGCAGCCCGAGGGTTTCCCGAGACGGATCGAGCAGGGATTGGATGCGCAGGCCGTCCATCATCGCGAGCACCCGGGTAGCCTTCTCGTCCGCCGATAGGTACGCGCTGTCCATCGAGGGGGTAGCGCACTGCTGCTGAAGCGCGTGCGGATGCGCTAGCGCCGATGAAGAACTCGACGCGCGGGATGTGGGGTCTGTGGCCGCTCGGTATTCCCGACGACATCGCCCGCGTCGTCCTCTGCTGCGCATCGGATCTGTCGGCCTTCATGACGGGCAGCACGCTGCTCGGCGACGGCGGCAGCACCGTCTGACCAAACCTTCTTCGGTTGCCGCATTGGAAGATTCGGTGCCGCCGGGGGCCGAGCACTGGATGCCCCGGCGGCATCGACCGAGGGCCCGACCGCGGTGGTACTGCGGTCGGGCCCTCGGTGCGCTCGCCCCCGATCAGCCCTGGGTGGAGGCCGATCGACAGACGGTGCGCTGCTTTCCGAGGCCGGTGATCTCGGCCTCCATCACGTCCCCCGCGCGCAGGAACCGCCCATGGTGTGAGCCGTTGCCCGCAGGCGAACCGGTGATGACCATGTCGCCCGGCTCGAGCGTGGTGTAGCGGGAGATATAGGAGATCAGCTGCGCGGGGCCGAACAGCATGTCGCTCGTCGATCCCTTCTGCATCAGGTCGCCGTTGAGGTGCAGGGTGATCTCCAGATCGAGCGGGTCCGACACGAATTTCGCCGGGGTGAGATACGGCCCGGTCGGATAGAAGGTGGGCGCGTTCTTCGCCCGCATCCAATCGGTGCCCATCATCGGAATATCGCTGCGGGGCACCAGGCTCCGCGTGGTCAGGTCGTTGCAGATGGTGTATCCGGCGACCGAGTCGATGGCCTCGGCCACGCCGACATCGCGAGTCCGGCGTCCGATGATCACGCCGAGTTCCAGTTCCCAGTCGTGGTTTTCGCCCACGGACGGCAGGATCACGTCGTCATAGGCACCGCTGATGGCTGTCGGCACGCCGACCCAGACATAGGGGTCGCCATGGGCGGCCCGCTCGTCGGTCTCCCGGGCTGCCTGCTCACGCAGTTCCGCCTCGGACGCGCCGGGGGTTCCGATGCGGTGGGCGACCGTGATCTGGATGATGTGCTCGCGGTAGTTGGCGCCCGCCGCGAAGATCTGCCCCGGCTGCTGCACCGGCGCGAGCACGCGCAATTCCTCCACCGGGCGGCCGTCGCCGGTCACCGTATTCGTGAAGTCCTGCAAGGACCGTAGGACGGGCTCCCAGTCGCGAAGCATCGCCGCCGTCGACGTATGTGGCAGGACTGTGCGCGTGTCGTACACGCGCCCGGCCACGACGATTCCCGGATACGGCGGCTGGTCTCCGTCTGCGAAGGTGCCGATGTGAAAGCTGACGTCGTTGCTCATACTGTCTCCAGAGTGTGTCGTCGGTGTGCGAAGTCCTCGTATTCCCGCAGCAGGCCGCTGTCGTCCACCGCGCCCAGGTCCACCACATCCGTCAGGGCCGCGCCCTGGAGCATGCGCTTGACGGGGACCTCCAGCTTCTTCCCGGTCCGCGTATGCGGGATGGCGCGCATGAACACAATGTCGTCGGGTACATGCCGCGGCGACAGCAAGGTACGCAGCGCTTCCGCGATCCGGGGCCGCAGCGCGTCGTGATCCACACCGTCGATCGCCGCCACGAACAACACCATGTCGTAGTCGTCGGCGCCGAGTTCGGCTCCCACGACCAGGGATTCCCGCACTTCGGGGAAATCCTCGACGACACGGTAGATCTCCGCCGATCCGATCCGGATGCCCTGGCGGTTCAATGTGGAATCCGAACGCCCATGGATCACCGAACTGCCGTCAGCGTCGAATTCGATGAAATCGCCGTGGCGCCAGATGCCGGGGAACATCTCGAAGTAGCTGGCCAGGTAACGCCTGTTGTCCGGGTCGTTCCAGAATCGCAGCGGCATAGACGGCATCGGCTTGGTGATGACCAGTTCGCCCTGCTCCCCCGCCACCGGATTACCGTCAGCGTCCCATGCGGCGACCGCGACACCGAGCGCCGGTGCCTGTAGTCGCGGCTTGCGAACCGGCAGTTCCGGGACGCCGCCGACGAAGATGGAACAGATGTCGGTGCCACCGCTCATCGATGACAGCCACATATCGTCGAAATGCTCGTAGACCCAATCGAATCCGGCTTCCGACAGGGGTGATCCGGTCACCTGGAGCGTGCGCAACCGGCTTCGGGGCGGCTGCACGCCGGCCTTCAGGCAGGCGTGGATATAGCCAGCGCTGAGTCCCATGATGTCGACGTCGTGTTCGGCCGCGACCTGCCAGACGCGGCCCAGTTCGGGCCGGACCGGGCTACCGTCGAGCAGCACCACCGTCGCGCCGACGCCAAGGCCGGAGATCAGCATGTTCCAGACCACCCAGGCCGTGCTGGCGACATTCATATAGTGATCGCCCGCCCGCACATCGCTGTGGATGCGCAGCATCTTCAGATGCTCCAACAGCACACCGCCGTGGCCGTGCACGATGCCCTTGGGGATTCCCGTTGTGCCGGAAGAGAACAGCACCCACAGCGGATGCTCGAATGGCAGATCGGTGCATTGAAGTTCGATGTCTGCGTCGGTGACGGCAGCCCAGGTTCGCACCGGAACATCGAAGGCGGGCCGTTGCCCCGGACGCAGATCATCCACCCAGATCACGTGCTCGAGATCCGGCAATTCGGCTGCCACCTCGGTCATTTCGGCGGCTCGCTCGTGCTCGCGCCCACCGTGCCGGTAGCCGTCCGCGGCGATGAGTACCCGCGGGCTCAGTTGAGCGAAGCGGGAGACGATTGCACTGGTGCCGAATTCCGGCGAACACACCGACCAGATGGCACCGACCGCCGCACACGCGAGCAGCGCGACGACGGCCTCGGATCGGTTGGGCAGTACCGCGGCCACCCGGTCACCGGGCAGCACGCCCATCGACCGCAGCGCCGCGGCCAGGGCCGCGACCTGCCGGTGCAGCTCGGCGCGCGACACGGCATGCGACCGGTTGTCGTCGTCCACAATGATCAGCGCAGTCTCGGGGGCCTTGCGCAGCATGTGCTCGGCGTAGTTGACGGTGCGGCCCGGAAACCAAGCGCCACCGATCATTTCGTCCGGAGCGACCGGACCGGTCGGTGCGCCGCCCAGCCGGACATCCTCGAAGTCGGCGATGGCCAGCCAGAACCGGTCCGGATGTTCGGTCGACCAGCGCCACAGATCCAGGTATTCGGCATCCCGGAGTTCGGGGGGCAAACCCGCCCGGAAGCGGGTCACCTCCGCGGCGGCCACACGCTCCGAGCTGGGCCGCCACACCACATCACTGGTCACGGCCGCGCCTCGTCGAACAGCGGCAGCGAACCGAGCAGGATGAACGCCATCCGGCACGGCTTGTCGCTGCGGTTGGACCACGAATGGCTGGTGCCACGCTGGACGACGACGTCGCCGGGTTTCATCAAGCACTCACCCTCGTCGGTCATCAGCCAGATCTCACCGTCGAGCACGATGCCGTAGTCGAGGGAGTCGGTGCGGTGGAACCAGAAGTGCCGGGAATCCTCCTGCGCCGCAGCGCGCGCGTGCTCGCCACCGAATTCGCTGAACATCGTCTTCGCCGCGCGGTCGCTGTATGCGGCATCCGGCGGGAAGGTGGCTATCCGGAAGATGCTGCCGCCCACCTTGGGGTACATGGGCACCTGCGTGTCGGCGGTGGCCGTGTCCTCGTTGCCGGCATTGGAGATATCGCCGGGTTCGGTGAGCCAGGCGACACTCGCACCGAATCCCGGAATATCCTCGGATACAAAGATATTCGGGCAATCGCCGACGCTGACGATGATCGATCGGCCGTTCTCGTCGTGGCCCGTCACGATCCGGCGAACGGGCGCGATCACGGTGTTTTCGGTCATTGGGCGTTTCCTCTCAGACTGTGGCCGTGCCGAAGGGGTACGGACGGGGCTCCGGCCACCACGGCGCGGTCGCGGGTTCGGCACTCAGCCGGTTGCGCAACACGCCGACGCCACTGATCTCGAGTTCGACGACATCGCCCGGCCGCAGCTTCTTGTCGATTTCGAGGCCGGAGCCGTTGGGTAGCGTGCCCGAGCCGATGAGGTCACCCGGCTGCAGGTTGTCGCCGATGGAGACGTAGGCCAGCAGTTCGGCGGGGGTGTAGATCATGCCGTCGGCCTTGGTGCTGGTCCACTCCTCGCCATTGACATGGACGGAGCCGGTGATGGCGTCGAAGTCCTGGAACTCGTCCATGGTCGTGATCCACGGGCCGATACCGTAGGCGAAGTCCTTGCACTTCTGCGGGCCCATACCCATCCCCATTTCGGAGCCCTGCACATCGCGGGCGCTGAAGTCGTTGAAGATGGTGAGACCGAACAACTTGGACTGCGCCTCGTCGGGCGTGAGGTTGCTGCCGTAGCCTCCGACGATCAATCCGATTTCGAGTTCGTAATCGACGAATTCGGAGTAGCCCGGGTAGGGCACCTCCTGGTCGTGCCCGTAGACCACACCCGTGGACCCCTTGAAGTAGCCGGGAGTCTTGAATAGCTGCGGGTTCGGCAGACCGCCGCCGACCTTCTCGTGGAACTGCTTCATATGCAGCGGGAAGGTCAGGCCGTCGCGGATCACCGGCGGATCGACAGCGGGCTGCCAGTCGACCTCGCCGATCGGCAGCGACGCATCGTCACCCGCCTGATCCACCGCCCAATGCGCGGCCTCGAGGAATACCGGACCGGCCGCGATCGCGGCGGCCATGCTCGACGGGAAGTACGCGGCCGCGAGCCGCCGTGCGGCCGCGTCGGACGCCGACCCGCGCTGACGGCCGATGCGGTACGCCTGGGCCAGATCCACCACTCGGTCTCGGTCCGGTTCGACCGCTACGAGCCTGGTTTGGTCGCCGTCCGGCGTCGAACGGGAGATTCGGCTGAGCTTCATTGCTAACCACCCTTTATGTCATCCGAAACGTTTCGTATCGTATATGGATATAGAACCATGCCAATACCGTGTTTGACAATGGATTCGGGATAACATCCACTTGTGGCTGTACGAAGCGAATCGAGTCGACAGGCGATCCTGGACGCAACCATGGACCTACTGGTCCGGGATCGGAGACGGGCGACAACCGTCCAGAAGCTGACCATCGAGATGATCGCCAAGCGGGCGAAGGTCAGCAAGGCGACCATCTATCGGTGGTGGCCCAACAAGGCCGCCGTGGTCATAGACGCCTTCATGGAGGGGCATCTGCCACAGGTCCGCATCCCGGAGGATCTTCCGGTCCGCAAGGCCCTCGAAACCCATGTGAAGTCACTGGTCGCGCGGTACGCCGGACCGCAAGGGCGGCTGATCGCCCAGATCATTGCCGAGGGACAGTACGACCCGGCGACCCTCGCCGATTTCAAGACCCGGTTCTGGAACGACCGATACGCCGCGGTGGACAAGCTGATTCGCCGAGGGGTCGACGAGGGCGTGTTCCGTTCCGACATCGAACCGGGCGATGCGGCCGAGATGATCTACGCGCCGATCTACTTTCACTTGCTCTTCGGTACCGGCCCGCTAGACGATTCGCTTGCGGAGCGGCTCGTCGACCAGGCTATCCGTGGACTCGCGGCATCAGCGGCGGGTACTCCGGACTGACTCGCGGTACTGGCCGTCGCACAGAACAATGCGTCAGGAACCCGCCGCTTCCGGCGGTTGAATGCGGGCGGTGACCTCGCCGAGGCTGATCAGCGCACCGGAAGGACCGGGGGCGGATCCGCTCAGCGTCACGATATCGCCATCTTCCAGGAAGGTGCGGGTGCCGCCATCGGGCAGGTGCACCGGCTCGGTTCCGTTCCAGGTGAGTTCGATCAGCGAACCGCGCTGATCCACAGCCGGTCCGGACACCGTGCCCGAAGCGAACAGATCACCCGTACGCAGGCTCGCACCGTTGATCGTCATGTGCGCGAGCATCTGCGCCGGAGACCAATACATCTGCGCGTACGGCGGCCGAGACACCGTGTGCCCGTTCAGCGCGAATTCCAGCCGCAGATTCAGTCCCCATGGCTCCGACTCCGCGAGATACGGCAACGGTTTCGGATCCTGTGGCGGCGTCGGTACCCGCGCGGCGGCCAGTGCTTCCAACGGAACGATCCATGGCGAGATCGAGGTGGCGAACGACTTGCCGAGGAACGGCCCGAGCGGTACGTATTCCCAGGCTTGGATATCGCGGGCCGACCAGTCGTTGACCAGGCACACCCCGAAAACATGGTCGGCGAAATCCTCGGTGGACACCGGCTTTCCCAGTTTGCTCGGTGCGCCGACCACATAGCCCACCTCGACTTCGATATCGAGGCGCGCTGACGGCCCGAACATCGGCACCGGATCCGACGGAGCCTTGCGCTGCCCCCGGGGACGAATCACCGAAACGCCGGAGGCGATGACCGTGCCCGCCCGGCCGTGGTAGCCGACCGGTAGATGCTTCCAATTCGGCAGCAGCGCAGCCGAATCCGGGCGAAACATGGTGCCCAGGTTGGTGGCATGGTGCTCGCTGGCATAGAAGTCGACGTAATCGGCTACCTCTATCGGTAGGTGCAGTCCGACCTGGTCCACCGGATGTAATATCTCGGCCGCGCGGGCTCGTTGCATCGGGTCGGTGAGCAAGTCGATGATCCGACGGCGGGTTGCTGTCCAGAATTCCCGCCCACAAGCCATGAAGTCGTTCAACGAAGCACTTTCGAACACCTGGTCGCCCAGAGCGGCCCGTAGATCGAGCACGTGATCGCCGATCCGGACGCCGACGCGGGCAACTTCGCCCGATGGCGAGAAGACTCCGTAGGGCAGGTTGTCGATTCCGAAGCCGGAGCCCTCGGGTACCGGCGCCCAAGTGGTGGTCATTGTGAAACCCTTTCCGTGTCAATAAGTCCGAAGGCCTGGGCCTCGGCCACCGGGATGGTCGTGCTGCACGATCCGTAGCTGGTGAGCAGGCTGCGTGTGGCCATGATGGCCGCGCCATCCAGGGTGGTGGCGGTGCGCACCAACCGCAGGGAGTCGTCGGTCAGCAAGGTGGCCTCGATCGCTTCCGCGTCCGTGCCCCCCGCAGCGGCCGCGGCGGCGAGCACCAGATTCAGGAATCCGTGGTGGGTGAATCCGGTCCGCTCATCGGTGTAACGAACCGCGTGATGCAAACCAGCGGTGGCTTTCACGGGAACGCCCGCTCCAGCAGCGGCGACCAGTGCCTGCGCCAGTGCGGGCGCCGAGGGGAACAATTCCGACCGAATGCCGCCGCAACGGAGCTTCAGGCCGACGCCGAGCCGTGCCAGTTCGGGGGCGAGGTCGGCGATGTCGGAGTAGGCCGCGGGCTCGACGAAAATCGGCACGCGGTCCGGCAGCTGGGCGACCGCCTCCGCCACCGGCGCGTTCGCCGCGGCGAGTGGGAACTCGATCAGCACCAAATCGAGAGCCGGATCGGCTGCTATGTCCGACAGCACGGTGGCCAGTCCGGACA
This sequence comes from Nocardia sp. NPDC050412, assembly GCF_044458825.1. Taxonomy (NCBI): domain Bacteria; kingdom Bacillati; phylum Actinomycetota; class Actinomycetes; order Mycobacteriales; family Nocardiaceae; genus Nocardia; species Nocardia sp. NPDC050412. The sequence goes on along the minus strand of NZ_JBITIJ010000005.1, from coordinate 537,145 downwards.
CGCCTTTGTCCGCGATCAGGCCGACGCGAATGCGGTCGTCGATTTCGAGTTGGGCGCGAAGTTCGCCGATACGGCTCGCCGGGCACAGGAATCGGTGCGTCAGTACCGGATTGGTCGCAAGGCTGTCGGCCCGGTGCCGCGCGACCGCTTCGGGCATGCTCAATGCGGTCGGCGGGAACAGTCCGGCATCGTCGACCAGGCCGTCCAGCAGTCCGGTCATGAGTTCGCCCGCGACCAGCTGCCGACGTAGACGCCGTCATCGCAGGCCATTGCGCCCTCGCCGAGCTGCAGCGGCCGGAAGGTGTCGACCATGACGGCGAGTTCGTCGAAGAATTCCTTACCCAGGCTGCGCTCGACCGCTCCGGGCTGTGGGCCGTGCGCGTGCCCGCCCGGGTGTAGCGATATTGATCCCTGCCCGATTCCGGTGCCCTTGCGCGCCTCGTAGTCGCCGCCGCAATAGAACATCACTTCGTCGGAGTCGACATTCGAGTGGTAGTACGGCACCGGCACCGATAGCGGGTGGTAGTCCACCTTGCGCGGCACAAAGTTACAGATGACGAATTTGTCCCCCTCGAACACCTGATGCACCGGCGGCGGCTGGTGCACCCGGCCGGTGATCGGCTCGAAGTCGGAGATATTGAAGGTATACGGGTAGAGGCAGCCGTCCCAGCCGACAACGTCGAATGGGTGGTGCGGAACCAGATAGCGCGTACCGGTGATCCCGTTGGGTCCCCGGTGTTTGACGAGGACTTCGACGTCGGTCTTCTCCGACAGCAGCGGCTCAGCGGGGCCGTGCAGATCGCGTTCACAGTACGGGGCGTGTTCGAGTAGCTGGCCGAAGCGCGACAGGTAGCGCTTGGGCGGCGCGATATGACTGTTCGCCTCGATAACATAGGCGCGCAACGGTTTTCCTGATTCCGGCAGCCATCGGTGCGTGGTCGCCCGGGGCAGGACGACGTAGTCGCCCTCCCGCACCGGCAGCGCTCCGAACACGGTCTCCACGAGGCCCGCGCCCGACTCGACGTACACACACTCGTCGCCGATGGCGTTGCGGTACAACGGTGATTCCGCACCGGCGACGACATAGGAGATACGGACGTCGTCGTTGCCGAGTGCCAGTCGACGACCCGTCACCACGTCGATCGACTTCCACTCCTCACCTGCAAACAGCGCGGGCAACAGCAAATGCCGCGGGATGAGCGGATGGTTGGGAGTCAGCGAAAGGTCTCCGGGCTCCCATGTCGCCGCTTCCCGGATCGCCGAGGGGATATGCCGGTGGTACAGCAGCGACGAGTCACTGGAGAAGCCCTCCTCCCCTATCAATTCCTCGTAGTACAGCGCACCGCCGCCGGTGCGGAACTGGGTGTGTCGTTTGGGTGGGATCTGTCCCACCTGGCGGTAGTACGCCATGTCAATCTCCTCGGTTATAGTCAAAGCATTGACCGTTTAGGTGGTCGGCCATGCTGAAACGAAGCCCTCGAAGGTCGCGCTGTCAGGCCACCACGGCGACCTCGGCCGGCGCACCGCCGGCCCGCCGGATCGCACCGGTCAGTTCCTCGACAGTCGGTTCGACCAGTGCCGCGGCAATGTAGGCGTCGGGCCGCACCAGCCAGACTTCACCGGGTTCGGATCGCAGTGCGGCAGTAAGGGTCCCGTCGCGGTCGATCGCCGCGATCTCCAGCACCCGGATCGGCGCGAGCGTGGCGGTGGTCGCGCACCGCGCCAGGGTCTGCACATCCACACCCGGTCCGGCCAGCAGCAGCAAGCCGTCGCGAGCGAACTCCCGTAGCCGCCCGTGCCCGCCATCGGGCAGGGTGACCGGCGCGTCGGGCACGATGATGCCCGGGGCAGTGGGAGCAACGGTGCCACGGGGCGGCCGACCATGGAAGGGACGGCCGGGATCCGGGGTGGTCAGCGGCGAATCGACATACCAGAACGGCTCTGACAGCCGACCCGAGTCGACCGCCGCACTGGTAGCGGGATCCACCGCCGCGCGTTCGAGGGTGTCGCGGCGCACCCGGCGCTGCTGGTCATCGCGCGGCACCAGGAAGTTCATGGTGTCGGTGGTGACCTCGATATTCTCCAGAGCGGCCGCGTGCCTCTCGACGTGGTAGCTCTCCAGCAGTTCCGCCGGCGCCCAGCCGTTGAGCACGAAAGCCAGCTTCCACGCGGCGTTCTCGGCGTCCGCGACGCCGGAGTTCAATCCACGCGCGCCGAATGGCGACACCAGGTGGGCGCAGTCGCCGGCCAGCAGTACCCGGCCTACGCGCATGCGGTCGACGACGCGAGAGTGGAAGCGGTACACCGAGTTCCACACGATCTCGTAGTCCGCGTCGCCGATGATCCGGCGAATCCGCGCGTCCAGCGCGCCGCTGGCTCGCTCCGCGTCGAGGTCGTAGTCGCCGGGCACCTGCCAGTCGATGCGGAACGTCGAGTCCGGGCAGGGATGAATGAGCACCTGCCGCCCGGGATTCCACTCCGGGTCGAAGTAGAAGCGGCGTTCGGTGGCCCAGTCCGGCAGATCGACCCGGATATCGCAGATCAGGAACCGATCATCGAAGGATTCACCGCCGAAGTCGACGCCGAGCTCACCGCGCAGGTCATCGCTGCGCGGGCCGCCGCACGCGACAGCGTACGCAGCCGTGACGGTCGCCTCCCCCGCCGGAGTGGCGCAGTGCAGGCGGACACCGGTGTCGTCTTGCGCGATTCCGGTGACGGTATGGTCCCAGCGCACGTCGATCAGTTCGGACGCCGCGATGGCTTCGTCGAGGATCTGCTCAGTGCGGGTCTGCGAAATATTGACGAACGCCGGGAACGCCGACTTGCCGTAATCCGGCAGGTCATAGGAGAACAGTTCGCGATTACGGTAGAAGGTGCGGGCCGTGGTCCAGGTGACACCTTCCTTCGCGATCCGGCGTCCAGCACCGATGGATTCCCACACATCGAGCACGTCACGCTGCTGACAGATGGCCTTGGAGCCGATCTCGTCGCGCTGCGGCCGGGCGTCCAGCACGATCACGGGGATACCCCAGCGGGCCAGCAGCAGCGCGGTGGTCTGACCGACCGGCCCATTGCCGACGACGGCGACCGTCTTATCGGTTGTCATGTCGAATTCCTCAGTCCTGCAGCCGGTTCCAGACTTCACGGTCACGATCGGCGGTCCAGATGACGGGCCGCTCGATACCGGACAATTCGTCCCACACGCGGGAGACATCGAACGGCAGGCAGTGTTCGAAAATCGGCCAGCGCCCGTAGCGGTCGAACAGCGCCACATGCGTGGCCTCGAACGCCTCCTTCAGGGTTCCGCCACGCTGGTGCACCGTGCCCACCTCGGTCAGCATGACCCGCAGGAAGTGCCGGGTCTGCTCGATCGCGGCCTCGCACGCATCGCGCCCCCGGGCCACCGCGCCGCGGCCACCGATGAGCTGTTCGGCGCCCAGTGCTTTGACGGCGTCGAGGGTGCCGGTGGCCCATTCTCGATGGAAGGCGTCGCCGGTGTACAGGGCGGCCTCGGCCTCGACCAGGTCCCCGGCGAACAGGATCTTGTGCTGGGGCAGCCAGGCCACGATGTCGCCCTCGGTGTGTCCGCGGCCCAGGAACTTCAGCTGTAGGTCGCCGCGGCTGCCACCGAGGTCGATGGTGACCGAGTCGGAGAAGGTCTGAGTGGGCCAGGCCAGTCCGGGAATGGTGTCGGGCTCTTTGAAAAGCCGCGGCATGCGCCCATACTCGGAATCCCAATCCTGTTGTCCGCGTTCGGCGATGAGTTTGCGCGTGTTGTCGTGCGCGATGACCACTTCCGCGTCGTAGGCGCTGGCGCCGAGTGTGCGCACCGCGTGGTAGTGCGACAGGATCAGGTATTTGACCGGCTTGTCGGTGTGCTCGCGCAGCTTCGCCAGCCACTGCCGCGCCGCGACCGGCGTGGCCAGTGCCTCGAAGCAGACGACGAAATCCTCACCCTCGATCGCGCCGATATTCGGATCCCCCTCGGCGGTCAGCGCGTACACGCCGTCGGCGAGCACCTCGAGCGTCTGCACCTTCTCTCCGAGATCCGCCGAAGAGGCGAAAGCCTTCGTGGTCATCAGCCCTCCATTAGTAAATGGTTTGATTAATTCAGCCGAGTGTAGCTTGAACCACACCATTGGCAAGACCCGTTCCCCGTCACTCCCGCCGGCTGCGCGGACGTCATTACGCTGTGCTCATGACCACGGCTCCGGAGTCACCCCGCAACCTCGACTACCTGACCTTCGTCGACTACGCGGTGAACAAGGCCAATCGCGAACTCCCCCAAGTCGATCCCACGGCCATGCGGATGGTGCTGACCCTGCACCGGGTCACCAGCGCACTCGTCTACGACCTCGAAGCGTCGGTCCACCGCCCCCATGGTTGGAGCTGGCCCGGTTTCCGCATCCTCTTCGTCCTGTGGCTGGCCGGGCCGCTGGAGGCCAAGCGAATCGCCGAACTGTCCGGCAATAGCCGAGCCACGGTGTCAGCCCTGGTCAACACCCTGGAACGCGACGGCCTGGTCACGAGGGAACGCGCCGAGCGCGACCGCCGCGCGGTGCGGATCGCCTTGACGGAAGGGGGTCATGACGCCATCGCGGACGCTTTCCGTCAGCACAACGAGCGCGAGCAGGCGTGGGCCAACGCCCTCACTAAACCAGAACAGACGATCTTCATCGGCCTGCTCGAGAAACTCATGTACGGCATGGCCGACGTCGCTGAGAAACGCCGCAGCTGAGTCCGACCCGCGGGCCCTCTGCTCGACAGCGATGTCACATCGAGCAGCCGACCTATCGTCGTCTCACCTTCTACGCGGGCAACCGTGCGCCGACGCAGGCGTGGATACCGCGTAGCCCCGCAGCGTCGAACGGCGAAGTGTGTGTTCGAAACGGTTCGTGTCATATCGGAGCGTCGTGGCACCTGTTGATTGCTCGTTCCGAACAGAATTGGCGATACCATCCTGATGTGGCTGTACGAACCGAATCGAGTCGCCAAGCGATCTTGGATGCGACTCATGGTCGACCAGGCCATCCGCGGGCTTGCGGCACGCCCGGCGAAACCGACAGTGACCGCGAAGTAGGCACAAAACCGTGACTGCCGATCGGGACGTCGAACCTCGCCGCAAACGGGCGGATGCGGTTCGCAACCGTCAGCGCATCCTGACCGCCGCGGAACAGTTGCTGGCCGAGCGCGGGATGGAAATTACGCTCGACGCCGTTGCCGGCGCGGCAGGTATCGGCGTTGGCACCGTCTACCGCCAGTTCTCGAACAAGCGGGAGCTGATCAACGAGTTGTTCGAGGGATACCTTCGGCAGATCATCGACTCGGCCCAAGCGGCAACTCGCGACCCCGACCCCTGGCGAGGGCTTACGCGATTTCTGGAAGCCACCTGCGAAATCATCGCGGGCAATCGCGGATTCGCCACGGCGATGACCGAGTTGCAAAATGACGCAGGCCTTTTCGAAATCCATCGCGGCGAGCTCATGCTCCCGATCGCGGTGCTACTCGACCGCGCGAAAAAGGCCGGCGTGGTCGTACAAGGCATGGAACCGGTCGATGTTCTCGCAATCATCGGCATGATCCACTTCGTCGCGGCAATCACCGAACCGGTCGATCCGGAGAACTGGCGGCGGTATCTTGCCGTGCAGCTCAACGGCTTCCGAACCGACGCTGCCCCAGAGTTGCCACTGCGCCCCGCCGCATTGTCATCGGATCAGCTGAACCGCGCCCGCTCGGCGGCGGCCGCGCGCCGCAAGCAGCCCTGAGCCACCGACGCACCGGACACAGGGTGTACGCGGGGTCCCCGACCTCAACCGAATCACCTTCGAGACCGATGCCGTGGTTTCCTACGTGCGCAGCATGCTCGGTGTCGCGGATTCAGTTGTGGCCGGCCACGAGTCGGAGCGGACGTTGTGGCGTCACGCGCACGATCCGCCGCTTCGGCGACTGGGTGCTCAACCTCACCCCACCCGAGGGGGAGCCGGTCACGCGCCTGGACCTCGAACCCCGCGACCTGTTCCCCACCGGCACAGTCTGACATGGCCCGCGAGCGCCGTTCTTCGGGAAACCTCACCGGCCAGCTTCCGGCTCGACATGACTACCCGCCTGGACCTGAATCGAGAGCGGGAGGCTTATTCACAAGCGTCTTGATGGCCTCTGTCCGGGTGTAAGTGCTGTCCCAGCGGCCATCAGCCGTGGCGCGCGTTCGACCTCGGCCGAGGCAGGCACCGTGGCAGCGACGCATTCTTGGAGCAGGCCACTGGTGGGAAACTGTTCTCGAGTTCTGTCAGGGGTCGTGCCTACCCTGTCGTCATGGTGAGTGTGAAGGTCGTCGACGAAACGGCATCCGGGGGTCGCGACGACGGCTGGATGTTCGAGGTGACCGAGGAGCGGCTGCCACTGCGGGAGATCATCCGGCGGCGGGTATTCCAGGAGGTCGCCGAGCACAATGCCAGCGCGTCTCGTGGTGTCTTTCGTGGTCTGGTACGGCCGGCAGATGCCGAGGTGGTGCGCGGCGGGTTCCGCACGACTGGTCGTGTCGATCCGGAACGTCAGTGCGAGGCGGCGTTGCAGGCTTTCGGGCGCAACGGTTTCGTGGTCCTGGTCGGCGACCGACAGATCGAGGAGTTGGACGAGGTGGTCGCGCTGCCACTGGGTGTGGAAATCACATTCCTGAAGCTCGTCGCATTGGTGGGTGGCTGAAATGTCGAGGTCCGAGTACGAGACCGCGGCGCGGGACGCCGTCGCCGCGGACGATATGGACGCCTTCTTCGGCGCGTATCTGCAGGCTTATCAGACGAAGACCGACAAGTACGTGTGGGGTGCGGTATCGGACATGGCACGCGTCTTGCCGGACGAGACCTCCGAGCGGTTGGCTCGCGTCTGCGCCGCCGCGGCCCCGGCCGCTTCCGAGCACATCCGACACGGGATCAAGTATCTGCAGGGGAGCATCGTCCCTTCCAAATACAAGACAGCGGTCCTCGATGCCATCGCTGCGGACGATATGGGCAGGTTGTGCGCCGAGATTGTGCGGGTACACCAGATCGCCGAGTCCTCCCATATGGCGTCCGACTATGCCTTATGGCATGCCCTGTTCGCCAAGGTGCGTGAACTGCCGACCGAGACGGTCGAACGGCTTGCTCGCGCTTGCGCGGTTGCGTTCCCTACCGCTTCGGAGCGCGAGCAGCACTCTCTGCTGCTCTTGGCGTCGACCATCGCACCCACCTTGCCGATCCTGGTCGAAGAACGGCGAGCAGTGCTGGAAACCCTGTCGAACCACCACGGCAGGTTGAGCCTTTTCGCGATCGACTCGTCTCTGGCCCTAGCGGAACTGGCGTCAGGACGCATCTTGAGCCCTGAGGTCGTCGCGGTGTACCGCCGCGGAGCCTGCGAGAGGTACCAGGACTCTCGTGTTGCAGAGGTCGCCCGGCAATGCCCCGAACCAGTGGTCAATGTGGGTGAGCAATGGGCGGACCATGCACTGGAGTTGGCGTGCTTGTCTCCGGGTTGGCACGACCTGCTGGCCTTCGCCGCAACCGCCACGATGGGAAGACCGAACGCCCAGTGGGAAAAGACCGGTCGAGCGCTGCTGGCGACGGTGGATTCCTTCGACGAGAAGGTGCTGTCGTTGTTGGAACTGGTGGGCCGACCCAGGACATTGCCGCTGCGGCATCGTCTCGCCGAAGATCCCGGCCTCAACGACGAGTACGATCCGTTCAACGCGAACGCGGTGCGCGGTCTGCTGTGGCTGCTGACGTATCGGCCTCCGCAGTCGACGACCGCCCGCATCCTGGGCGGCCTGGTGGAAACGTCGCTGCGCAAAATCAAGGGTCTGGGACCACGTAGCCCGAAGATGGCCAACGCCGGTGTTTACGCTCTGAGCCAGGTGAGCGGCGAGGCGGCGCTGGGTGAGCTGGCCCGCCTGGCCGCCACGGTGACTTACAAGGGCACGTTGAAGCTGATCAACGCCGCGCTGGAGACCAAGGCACACGCGCTCGGGCTGACCCGCACTCAGATCGAGGAGATGGCCGTGCCCAACTACCGCCTGACGTCGGTAGGCACGGCGGAATTCGCCTTCGGCGCCGCGTCGGCGACGGTGACCGTGGACGGCACCAAGGCGGTGCTGTGCTGGTTCACGAGCAAACCGGTGAAAAGTGTCCCGGCCTCGGTGAAACGCGACCATGCCGAGGAATTGAAAGAACTCGAGGCGACGGCCAAGGACATCGGCAAGATGCTGACCGCGCAAGTCGAACGGCTGGATCGCCAGTTCCTGGAGCGCCGCACCTGGGATTACCCCTCGTGGCGGGAGTATTACATCGACCACCCCTTGGTGGGCACGATCGCCCGCCGTTTGTTGTGGACAGTCGACGGGGTCGCCTGCGGCTACGCAGACGGCGCGCTGCGCGACGTGGCGGACAACCCGGTGGGTGGTGACCTCGTGGAGCTGTGGCACCCGCTCGGTCGCTCGACGGAGGAGATCCTCGCATGGCGAGACTGGTTGGAATGCAAGAATATCCGGCAGCCGTTCAAACAAACCCATCGCGAGGTCTACCTACTCACCGACGCAGAACGCCACACCGGCACCTACTCGAACCGCTTCGCGGCGCACATCCTGCGCCAACACCAGTTCCACGCGTTGGCCGCTATCCGGGGATGGCGCAACAAACTCTTGCTGGATGCCGACACCTCCGTGCCGCCACCGACCCGTGAACTGCCGCAGTGGGGTGTGCGCGCGGAATACTGGGTGGAGGGCGACCGCGACGACATTGGGGACGTCGACATCACGGAGTCCGGCAGCTACCTACGCCTGCGCACCGACCAGGTGCGGTTCTACCCGATCGACGCACCACAGAACCTTGCCAACAGCGCTTTCCATGGCGGCTTCCATGGGTCGGCCGAGCCACTGCCACTGTCGGACGTGCCCGAACTGGTCCTGAGCGAAGTACTGCGCGACGTGGACCTGTTCGTCGGTGTGGCCAGTATCGGCAACGATCCGACATGGTACGACGGTGGTCCGAACGGCAGGTTCGCCGACTACTGGACCGACTACAGTTTCGGCGACCTGAACCAGACTGCACAAACCAGACGTGATCTGCTGACCAGGCTGCTGCCCCGACTGGCCATCGGCCACCAATGCACCGTGGAAGACAGATTCCTGCACGTGCGAGGTACCAAGCATTCGTATCGGATCCACCTGGGCTCAGGGAACGTCCTGATCGACCCCAACAACCGCTACCTGTGCATCGTCCCCTCGGCACGAACAACCGAACCGGACTCGTTCCTGCCGTTCGACGGTGACCGGATGCTGTCGGTGATCCTCAGCAAAGCCCTGCTTCTGGCCAACGATACAAAAATCACCGACCCAACCATCCTGAGCCAACTCCCGTGACAATGCTTCAGGCGTGACAGTTGGTCGAACTCAGTGCACCGATTGCCATCTCGTGGCGCACTTCCGCTCCTGACACGATCCTTACCTCACCCAAGACGAGGATAGGGCGGGGATGTTTCATAGGCGGTCACCTAATAGACCTGCATCGCGTGGTCCACCGTCGCGTCGTCCAACCGGTACGGCTGCGCGACCGCAGGCTCGAACAGTTCGATCTGGCCGACCGTGATCGAGATCCCTTCACGCACAATGTCGGTGAATTATCCGATCTCGGAAGTCGGGTACCAGTTCTGCTCACAGCCGTCGCTCACCCCGCAGAGGCTAGCCCCTCCCGGTGGGAACCGCCCGCCGGTCCACCGACCGCATCACAGACCGGCTCGGTGCTGTCCGCCGCATCGGCACCGGTTCTCACCAGCCATTACGGTATTGACGGCGGGTTTCTGCCGTATTCCGGTCGCACCTCTGGAAGACTGTGCGAAGTGGTCGACCCCCTCCGGACACAGCGGACGGATCCGCGCTATCTTCTCGGAGTACATCCACTCGGCTCGGTTGTCCATCGGCGCATCGCCGACCAGGAGCGCGGTACCCAGGTGCTGCCACGCCACCGCTAGCGGGCGGGCTGCCGCAATCCCCAAGCAGCGTCGCGAACGGGCGATCCCTCAGGAACCTCACGCTGACGGGTTCGGATTACGTTGCGGCACGACGTGATTCATTGAGGCTCTCGCGATCGATACAGCAGCACTACCGTTCAGATCGGTGTCGGGAACTCTGTTGTTCGGTTTCGTTCACGATCCACGCCGCGATTTGTGTGCGTGAGGTGAATCCGAGTTTGGCCAGGATGTGTTCGACGTGGCCTTGTGCGGTGCGTTGCGAGATCACCAGTTTGGCGGCGATCTGCTTGTTGCTGAGTCCTTGGGCGACAAGCTCGGCGACCTGCCGCTCCCGCTTGGTCAATCTCGCGGACCCATCGGACGCGGGCACCTTGTCGGTGGACTGTTCCCCGAGCGCGTACGCGACAGCAGCGCCCAAGCTCATCCCCCGGCCCTGCCGCAAGGCCGCATCGAATCCGCGAGCGCCGAGGGCACGACGCGTCAATTGCACACATTCCTCGTGAAAGCGCGACATACTCCGCAAGACGGCCCGCACGCTGCTGCCCACCAGCCAGTTGCCCTGCGCGGCTCCCATCAGAACGGCCGCGCGCTCGACGTCGCCGTGATCGGCGACAGTCCAAGCCAGCGCCTCGAGACTGAACGCGGCGATTACCGGGCTGCTCGGCCGTCGGTTGACGCGCAAAGCCTCCTCGAGCAACTGTCGGGCACGGTCGGGCTCGCCGTGTCGCCAGGCGGCAACGCCCAAGCCGCGCAGCGCAGTCGAACGATAGAGCAGTTCGCCTTGCGCTTCGGTGATGGAAAATACCCGGCTGTAAAGCTCGCTCGCCCGGGTCATGTCGCCGCGCAGTTCGTATGACCAAGCCAGGATGGCTAGCGCGCTGACGTAGAGCTCTCCCACCTGGTTCGAGCTGAGCATTTCGACCGCGCGTTCGAGACAGGTGGATGCTTCGTCGGCTTTACCGCTCGCGAGTGCGACAATGCCGGCGGCGTAGGCGAGCTGTCCCTGAATCGTGGGGGTTGAGGTTTGTGCGGCAAGCACGCGTCCCTCCGCCAGAAAGGCGGCGGCAGACTGGAAATCTCCCTGTGGCGCGGCAACCTCACAAGCGGCGCGTAGCGCAGCGATACGGTCGGGTGTCGATTGCGCGCCGGGATGGGCGAGAACCCGGTCGAGCCATAATCGGCCTTCCCCGTACAGACCGCGAAAGCTCCAGAACTCGTGCATCGCCGCGGCTATGCGTAACCCTGCTTCAGCCGCCGCCGGAGTGTTCTCGGATAGATAAGACTCGAGCGCTTCACGCAGATTGGGTTGCTCACGTTCGAGCCGGACGATCCAATCCAGCTGCCGGGGGCTGATCCATTCGGCCTCGGCGTCCAGCGCCAATTGTTGATACCAGGCGCGGTGTCGTCGGCGCAGCTCGGCGTCTTCACCGGACGCACGCAGCTTTTCCCGACCGTAGTCGCGGACCGTCTCGAGCATCCAGAAACGCACGACGGCATGCGATTCATTCCGAACCACGATCGACTTGTCGACCAGGGCGGACAGCACATCGAGCGGACTGTGCCCGGCAGCGTCGAGTTCCGAGCCGAGGTCGGTGCCGCATATTTGTTCGACGGCGTCGAGTTCGAAGCTGCTTGCGAACACCGACAGCCGGGCCCACAACCGCTGTTCGACCGGGGTGCACAACCCGTAGCTCCAGTCGATACACCACCGCAGCGTCTGTTGCCGTGTCGGGGCTGTACGACTGCCACGGGTGAGCAGCGCGTACCGATCGGTGAGCCGCGCCAGGATCTGCTCCGGTGACATCGCGCGCATCCGAGCCGCGGCCAACTCGATCGCCAATGGCAAACCATCCAGCCGGGCACAAATCCGGGACACGGCGACCTTGTTGTCCTCGTCGAGTTCGAAGCCCGGCACCGCCGCTGCCGCGCGGTCGGCAAACAATGTCACCGCGTCGAAACCGGGCAGCCCACCGAGCGTCGGCTCCCGGTCGGGATCCGGGACCGTCAGCGGCGACACGCGCAGCACCGCTTCCCCTGCGATATCCAACGGTTCACGACTGGTACACAGCACCCGCACCCCGGGGCAGGTCCGCAGCAGCGTCTCGACCAGCTTTGCCACGGCCGCCACCACTTGCTCGCAATTGTCGAGCACGAGCAGTGTTTCCCGCAAGCTCAGAAATCGGGCAAGAATCGACGAACTCGCCGCCGCGTCCCGCATGCCGAGGGTGGCCGCCACCACATCGACCAGCAAGGCTGGGTCGGACACATCGGCCAGCTCGACCAACCACACCCCGTCGGGGAAATCGCGGCGCACCTGCGATGCCGCCCGCAGCGCCAGCCGCGTCTTCCCAACACCTCCGATCCCGGTCAACGTCACCAGCCGCGACGCCACCAGCGAATTCTTCAGTTCGGACATCTCGGTGCGCCGACCAACAAAGCTGGTCAGCTCGAGCGGCAGATTACCTTCACCATCAGCACCGCTCACCGCTGGCGAGTGCGGTTTCCGCGCTGGTGGCTGCTGGTCTGGGCCGTCGTGAATCGGTTCGCCCCACAACGCCATCTCGCCCACCGGGAATCCGAGGCGGCGCTGCACCTGCCGAAGCCTCTCCCCCAGAGCCACGGCCGAGGGCCGCTCATGGCGATCGCGGCTCATCGCGGCTTCCACCACTACCGACACCTCGTCCGCGACGCCGCTGTCCCGCAGGTCCGGAACCGGCTCGGTGGTAATCCGCAAAAACTGCGTCACCACGTCCTCCCCGCTGCGACGTTCGAAAGCGGCATGCCCGGTGAGCGCACAGAACAGCGTGGCTCCTAGCCCGTACACATCCACGGCCGACGTCGGAGTGTCTCCTTCGAGTACCTCCGGTGCGGTGAACGTCGGCGACCCGGTCAACGTGCCCGCAGCGGTCTGGAACCCGCTGGCGATGTGCGCGATACCGAAATCAGTCAGCACCGGCTCGCCGTACTCGGTGAGCAGGATGTTTCCTGGCTTCACGTCCCGATGCACGATATCGAGACGATGCGCGCTGGCGAGGGCGCCGGCGACCTTCACCCCGATCGACAACACCTGCTCCACCGGAAGTGGGCCATGCCGGCGGATCCGCGCATCCAGGGAATCCAGGGGGTAATACGGCATCACCAGGTAGCGGCGTCCACTTTCGGTGGCGCTGGTTTCCAGCACGGTGACAATGTTCGGGTGCCCGGTCAGCCGCCCGATCGCCCGCTGCTCGCGAACGAATCGCGCTTGATTGTCGGTGTCCAACTGCACTGTCAACACCTTCACCGCCACTGTCCGGTGCAACGACACCTGACAGCAGCGATACACCACCCCGAAACCGCCGCGTCCGATCTCCACGGCATCCTCGAAGCCAGCAGCGGCCAGCTCCGCCGTGACCGGCGTAATCACCTCACGACGGGTGCGCGGCGAATCATTATCGGTCATCGGTAGGGGCAATCCGAAGAGACATTCTCCGGCAACCAGGCAACATGCGCTCACCTTTCGCCAACCCCAGCGTATGCCGAAAACAGCAAAGGAAGGGATGCTGAGCTGGGAAGGCATACAGTGCGAAACCGACGGTCCAAAACCCCGATGGCTGGCAGCACATTTGCGAGATCGGCGTATACGGAGCTATCCCTCGTCGGAGACCGAACGCAGAAGTCGCCGCAACAGATAGAAACCGTCGCGCGGCGAACCGGCCTCGACGATCGGCACGTCGCCCAGCGTGCAGATGTGGACCGCGTCGGCCCCGGCCAGCCGGACGCGCAGGCCGGGTTTGCCGGAACGCGGGATATATCCTGACGCTCCGGGTGGCGCCGTTGAGCCGGGGCAACAGCACGGCTGCGAACCGGTCGGCCTCTTCGCCACCTTCCACGTACTGGAATCTGCTTGCCGCGCAAGCCTATTGGTTCATCAGCGTGATGTTGCGCGCGGTCGCTTCCGAAAACGAATCCTGCTGAGCGACTGAACGATCCAACGCGAGAGAATCATCGAATCCCTCGTGAAAGCGGAGAAAAGTATGCCCGATGCTGTCGAGCAGAGCCGGCAACGAACCCAGCAAGCACACGAAATTCTCGCGAGACTCCGGCTCCTGGAGCACTGGCGGGCATTCGGAACACCAGTCCTGGTAGGAGCCTTGGCCTACGAACTGGCCATGGCACCCGATATCGATATCGAAATCTACTGCGACGAACCGCGCATCGAAGACGGCTTCGCCGTGCTGCGCGAGTGCGCGCTGCACCCTGATGTCCGCAACGCGCGGTTCGGCAACCATCTCACCGACGCCGACGAGGGCCTGTACTGGCGGCTCGGCTATCACGCCGACGACGGCACCGAATGGAAAATCGACATGTGGTCGCTACGCCGTGATCATCCCGGTCCCCGCTCCGCCGACTTGATCGACCCCATTCGAGCAGCACTGACACCCGAGGCCAGGCGCACGATCCTGGAACTGAAAGCACTGATCCAAGCCGGTTCGATTCCACAACGCCCTTCCATCGACATCTACCGCGCCGTCATCGACGGCGGAATCCGTTCCAGCACGGAACTTTCCCCCTGGCTCGAAGCCCACCACCGTGACGGCTTGGTCTTCTGGAAGCCAGCACCGGCCCCGACCGATCACTGATCGCGCAAAGGGTGCTAGATCCGTTGTTCAGGTGCTGTCGAAATGTCGAAACGAGCCCCTCGTTGGGCCTGAGCATCCGGGACCGGTCCGTATTCGGTTGTGGCAATGGCGTTTCCGCTGCGCTTTCGTCCACCCGCGGAGTACGGTGAGCTGCTGTGAGGAGAAGGCGGATGGCGTGGTGGCTGCTCACCGCATCTACGGCGGCGACCATCACCGGTTGTGGCTCCGAACAGTCGGCCCCGCCTGGGACGACCAGCCCCAGCGCGGACTCGGCGCTGCATGCGGTTTCGCCGCCGTCGACCGCGCCGCCACCGGCCGCGCGTACTTCGGATGCCGTTGCCACGCAATGTCGGACGTCGGATCTCGCGGCCGGTCTCGGACCGGAAACCGCGGCCGCCGGAACCGTCGCCTTCCCGATCGTGTTCACCAACAACGGGTCCGGTCCGTGCGTACTCGACGGATTCCCGGGTGTCTCCTACGTTATCGGCCCGGACAGCGCACCCGTAGGCGCGCCCGCCACGCGTGACGGTGCCTCGTCCGGCCCAGTCCAGTTGGCGCCCGGTGGGCAGGCGTCGGCGCTGGTGTTCGCAATCAACGTGCACAACGTTCCGCCCGAGCAATGTCAACCGGTGTCGGTGCCGGGGCTGCGAATCTACCCGCCCGACAACACCGTATCGCTCTACCTCGAACGCGCCGGGACAGCATGCAGTCTCGCGCAGGCGACCACGACCCAACTGAGGATCCACACCGTCGTAGCGGGCACCAGCGGCCGCTGACCCGGAGGCGGCGACCAGGCTTCGTTGCGGCATCGCCGATTACGACGCGGTCACAGTAGTTCACTACTGCTGACGTCGCGGCCGCGGGGCCGGAAAATCGGTAGCTACCACTCGATTCCGGTCCCACGGGTCCGGTCGACCTTCTCGGAGGGTAGTCATGGTTGATTCCCTTTTCGCCGACGTGTCCGAGTTCCAAGTACCGGTCGACGACTCTTACCCGTACCAAATCTTTTCGTTCAGATCCAACGATGGCACGTACCGGGACCACAACTTTTTCACGAACTATGCGTGGGCCGCCGACGCAGCCGACGCCGGACGAATTTCCTGCTTCATCGTCTACTTCTACTGGCGACCGAACTGGCTCGACACCGCAGACACCCACAGGAGCATGGTCGGCCAGGCGGGCGGTCCGCACCCGAGGATGATCTCCATGATCGATGTGGAATCGGGCGGCAATCCCGGCGGCGACCAGTCCGACGGCATCAATCGCGCCTATTGGCGGCTGGCCGACTGGCTCGGCTCGACGCGCCGGATCATCGGCTACGCCAACCGGTCCGACTTCAACAGCATGTGGCCGGTGCGCCCGGACGGGCTCAACATGATCGGCGCCGGCTACGGCAGCAACCCGAACCTGCCCGGCCAGATCGCCCACCAGTACACCGACGGCCAAGGCTACGGCGGCGGCCTCCCCGAGGGCGCCTCGCCTTTCGGCAACTGCGATATGAACTCCGCCGACGGATTCTCGCCGGAGGACTTCGCCAACCAGTGTGGCGTCGGGGTGGTCGCGCCGGATCCGGTCACCGACATGTGGATTCAATTCATGGGCATCGGTGGCAACGGCTGGCCCCAACTTGCCGGCCGCACCCTCGTCGACGGCGTTGCGACTGTCGGCCAAGCCCTCGGTCTCCCCGGGTTTGCGCCACCCTCGGGGCCCACCCAGGTGCCGCTGCCTCGCGATACCGACGGCCGCATCCGCGACGAGTGGATCCAGATGCGCGGTGACCAAGGCAACGGCTGGCCGCAACTCGGCGGCCGGTCCCTCGTCGACGCCGTCGCGGCAATCGGGCAGAAACTCGACATCGCCGGCTTCCAGCCGCCCGCCCAATAGCCGTGATCGGAGTACTCGCATGCCCACAATCCCCAGCGCGAACGGCCGCTTCTTCGTGATCACCGACTGCGTGCCACAGGTCCAGGCGGCCGCGACAGCCGCCGCCGGCGGCGGCACCCTGGCCGGCCTGACCTCCACCAACCTCGCCGAGCTCAGCTTTCCGAAGGGAGCGTTCACGGACGTACAAGCTTGCGACACACCACAAGCCGGGCCCACCGCATGGTTCGGCACCTTCAACGGCGGGGTCCCCGAGCGCAGCGTGTACGCCATCGATCTCACCACCGGGCAGGTCTTCAACGACAACTCCAGACGGGCAGCGGCATTTTCCCGATTCGTCCTCGCTGAAGCCAAATAGACCGGATCCATAGCGGCCGAAACCTGGTCAGCCGCAGTGGGTTCTGCGGCACCGGTTCCGTCCGACGCGCTGGCGGTGGACGTCGGCCGTCAGCCCGGTGACGATGATCGCTCGCCTAGGCACACCAGTAACGAATGAACGCATGAGCAGGGAGGACCTCGGCGATGTCGACACATTGGGGCACGGCCATCAACGGGTACAGCGGAAGTACCGCGCGGCAATTCGGGGTAGGTGGCGCCGATCTCGGTATCCCCTACGACCGCAGCCATTTCGGAGCAGGGCGATCCGGATTCGTGTTCGGCGATGCCTTCACCGGCGACAGCGAAGGTTCGGGCACCTGGCTCGGCTCGCCGATCGTGCTGTTCAGCCCCAACGTCCCGGACACCACCACCATTTTCACCGGCGCCGCCGGCGGGGCGCAGGCGAAACAGGTCCTCACCTACACCCATAACGCCGACAATGGCTACGGGATCGAGGTCACCCGCATCCCCAACGACGCCTTCGTCGACCCGAACGGGCGCACTTGGTTGACCTACACCAGCGTCCACGACTGGAACGCCTCCGTCGATCGGTACGGGGCGCTGTTCTGCGGGCTCGCCTACTCCGATAACGACGGCACCACCTGGACGGACTACGCGACGGTGTGGCGCAACGACGGCAGCGACGGCTACGGCGGCTGGAGCCCGTTCATGATGCAGTCCTTCGCGGGCATCGGCAACAACAACGGCGACGGCTACCTCTACATCGTGTCCAAGGAATGGGGGCGCGCACACAACCGAAACGGGCCGATTCTGATGCGCGTGCCGTGGCAGCAGATCGCCACCCGCGCCAGCTACCAGTACTGGGGCTACAACGGCTCGGCCTGGCAGTGGGGCAACCCGACCCCCACCCCGTTGTTCGCGGGGATGGGCCCGATCGGGGAGCTGAGTGTGAAAAACATTGCGGGTACTTGGGTTATGTCCTACTTCGATGTCGACGGCTACTGCATCTCCACCCGTACCGCAGCGGCGATCGACCAGGTGTGGACCAATCCGAGACAACAGATCCACGGCGCCGTACCGTGGTGGCAGTTCTGGGTCCGCTCCTTCCCACAACTCTACGGCGGCTACATCCACCCCCGCTCCACCTCACCCACCGACGTGACTCTGTATGTCTCGCAATGGAACACCACCACGAACAACCCCTACTGGGTCATGCAATTCGACGGCATCACCCCGTAGTCGTGCCGACCGGCCGGCTGGCACTGCGGCGATTTGTTGTCGATGGTCATAATGGATCTCGACATCGAGCGCTACGCGGATGCTTGGTTGGGGGCGGCGAACGTTCGCATCGCCGCGGCCGCTGCGTTGTATCCACTCATCCCGTGCGCTCCGGGCCCTGGTGGGGCGGCGGCCGAGCAGATGAACATCCGGTCCGCTATATGGTAGGGGCGCAGCGTGATACGTGATCCGCCGAAGAGTAGTTGGCGAATGTTCTTGTCGCCGGTGAGGATGTCTCCGCCCACATAGTTGGGGTTGTAGGCCTCCAAGGCGGTGGGGCCGACCACGGTGGTGGCGACGACGCGGTCCCGGAACCCGGGCGCGAAGCGCTCGACCGCGTCGAGCAGTACGTCGGTGGCGTCCTCTGAATAGCCTTGTGGCACATGAGCATACAGGTCGATGGGGTGTAGATTTCCGCGTGATCGTGTGGGGTCTGCGAGGTACTGCTGTCCGACCACGATGAAGGGCCGGTCGGGAAGCCGGCCTCGATGGATTGCGCGTTCGGCGTGAACCACGTCGGCGGCGCTGCCGCAGACGTGCAGGCTTCCCGCTTTGCGGGCGTGCGGGTTGGTCCACGGGATGCCGCCCTCGACGGCCAGGCTGACCTTGTAGGCGGCGGGCCCGTGTTGAAATCGCCGGTACTCGCGGGAGATCCGCGACGGCAGCCGGTCACCGGCGACATCGGCGATCGCGGCCGGGGCGAGATCGAACATCACAAGGTCGGCTGGCGGCAGTTGATCGAGCGATTCGACCCACAGGCCGGTCTCGATCTTTCCACCCAGATCTGTCAATGCGGCCGCCATGGCGTCCGCGATTGCGCGCGAGCCGCCCACCGCGACCGGCCACCCGTAGCGATGGCCGGCGGTGGTGATGCCGAGACCGATTGCCGCGGAGAGGATCCGGTGCTGTGGTTGCCAGCCGTGCGCCATGTTCCCGGCGAACAGTGCCCGTCCCCGCTCGGTCCGGAACAACCGGCCGAGCGCGGCGGCGGGGATCAGGGTCGGGATGCCGAATCGTGCCAACCGCAGCGGATGTGACGGTATCCGCAGCAGCGGTCGCATAAAATCGGCCGCCAACAGATCGTATCCAGCGGAGGGGCCGGCGAACAGGCGGTGCCAGATCGAGCCGTCGGCGCCGAGGCCCACGGCGGTGTCTTCGAGGGACCTGTACAGCACTCCCGCTGTTCCGTCGTCGAGTGGGTGCACGCAGTCGATTTCCGGCCACGCCCATTCCAATCCGTATCGGGCCGTATCGATTCCGGTCAAGAACGGCGACCCGACGGCCATGGGGTGGGCCATCGCGCAGTGGTCGTGCAGCAGCCCGGGCAGCGTGAGCTCGCCGGAGCGGGTGCCGCCGCCGATGGTGGCGGCACCCTCGAGCACGGTGACCTCGACGCCGTGACGGGCCAGTGTGACGGCGGCGGCCAGTCCGTTCGGGCCGGAGCCGACCACGATCGCCGTGGTCATCGCACACGCGCCGAGGGCAGAACCCGGTTGTCACGGCGGAGAGGATGAACCGGGAACGGATCGCCCGGCTCCGGCCACGGCTGGCGGGCCAGCATGTCCTCGACCCGCACGTAGCCCTCCTCGATGACTCCGGTCCTGGCGTCGACGATGCGATATGCCTGGCGTTGCCGGTGGATGGGCTGGGATTCGAGGACGACGATGCGCAGTTCGCCTTCCTCGAACTGGCAGCGACGCTGCAGCGCTGCCAGCAACTGTTCGTTGTGCAGATGCCCTTCACCGAAGTTCCAGCCCAGCAGCGGGCCGGCGACAATCTCTCCGTCGCGGATGGCGTAGTCGTCTTCGTTGTCGACGGCCCGTGGGATCAGACCGTTGAGCGCTCGGCCGTGGGTGTGCATCGATCGCCAGCCCATCCCGGTCTGGATCAGGATATCGGCGATCTCGGGGCCGTACAGCTTGGTCAACTGGATGACCGGCAGCGCGGCGCTCTTGGTCACATGCTGCTCGAGCTTCAGCTCGGCGTCCCCACGGAAACACCAGGTGCTGGTGGCCCAGTTGCCGGCGTAGTAGCGCATCGACGTCAGGAACGAAACCCATTGCGGCCGAACATGTCCGAGGATGACAACGAGTGTGGAGAACCCGATCAGCATGAACACCAGCGGAGATCGAAGCCCCGAGACATGGATGTAACCGTAGTGACCGAACAGGTAGAACAGGCTGAAGATGAAGAAGATGTTCCATTCCAGCGGAACGCCCATCGGCACGGTGGAGATGATGTGCAGGTGGAAGACCGCCATGAAGATGATCGCCGCCCAGGTCAGCGGGCCACCATGGCCGAGGAAGACCAAGTAGGCGGGAACCAGGTATTCCACGACGGTGCCGCCGTGGGCCAGCAGGACCGGGACCCGTGACGGGCGCAGGTCCTGCGGCGGGTTGCGGTACATCTTGCGCTCCAGCCATTTGATCCGCATGACCGGGCTGTTGCTCATCATGACCGCTACCACGTGCCCGAAGTGATGGTTGAGCTTGGACGTGGCCGCACCCCACCACAGTGCCAGCATGACCAGCTTGAATCCGATCATCATGTCGGCGAACGGGACGAAGAACATCAGCAGCATCAACAGGTAGTGCTCGGGGCGGGCGGCCAGGAACACCGTCTTGTCCCGCAACCCCAGCGCGCCGAGGGCGATGACCAGAGCCACGACGATCGTGGGATCGAGCAGGCCTACGTGAGTGCCGTCTACCGGTGCAGTGCCCTGACCGGGGGCGAGCAACGCCCAGATTCCGGATCCGAGGACGACCGCATACAGGACGACGTCGATGGTGCCGCGCTCGTCACCCCGGGTGAACGGCACCTTCGCCGGCCACGGCGGCAGGCGCAGCGTGCCGGGGCGCAGGAAGTGCAGCAGCCCGCCGATCGGCGGCAGGAACCGCATGGTGAGCGGCCCGAACCCACACCCGAACCCGAGGATTTCGAACAGCAGGGTCCACACGACCAGTTTCTGGTAGACGATCGGCTCGGTCCACCACGACGTGATGTCGGCGAGCACTCCGAGACCAGGGGTCAGCGAGATTACCGCTGCCGCGCCGAGGACGTACAAGGCGCACTTGACGATGTAGAGCAGGTAGACGGCATAAGGGGTGCCGAAGCCGTGCTCGACCCAGTGTTCCGCGACGGTGCGGAGCCGTTCGCCGCGCGGGCGGGTCTTCCATTCGGCGTAGTCGATGTCCGGAAGGTCCGGTTTTGTGAATCCCATGGCAGATTTCTTTCGAGTGGAAGCTGAGGGGTGTCAGAGGTGCGCTTCGACCGGGCGGGCGCGCAGAGTCCGCTTGTCGATCTTCCCGACGGGGTTCTTCGGGATCTCGTCGACGGCCACGATCACTTCGGGAATCTTGTACTCGGCCAAGGACTTCCGAAGATGATCGAGCATCTGTTCCGGCTCGATCCCGGCCCCATCGCGATAGGACACAAAGGCGACGGGTACTTCGCCGTAAATGGGGTGCGGTCGCCCGATCACGGCGGCCTCTAGCACCCGAGGGTGGGTGTAGATCGCGGACTCGATCTCCTTGGGGTAGATGTTCTCGCCGCCGCGGATGATCATGTCCTTGATGCGGTCGACCAGGGTGAGGTAGCCCTCGGCGTCGATGCGGCCGACGTCTCCCGTGTGTAGCCAGCCATCGACGATCACCTTCGCCGTCTCATCGGGCCGACCCAAATATCCCCGCATTACGGTCGGGCCTTTGATCACGACCTCGCCCGCCGATCCGTCACCGAGGAAATTGCCCTCGCTGTCTACGACGGCGATCTCCTGACCTGGCAGGGCGATACCGACGGTGCCGGGTTTGCGGACACCGTCGAGCGGAGTGCCCGTGCTCGCGCACGTCCCCTCCGACAGGCCATAGCCTTCGTAGATCGGGACGCCGTAGCGCTCCTCGAACCGCGCGAGCAGTTCGACAGGCATCGGAGCCGCACCGCAGAGGGCGAACCGGACCGAGGAGGTGTCGGGCCGGATCTCCACCGGCAGCGCCGACAGCATGGCGTAGATGGCGGGCACCGCGGAGAAAAAGGTCGGCCGCGCCGCCTCGACCCTGTCGAAAAAGGTCCGCGGCGAGAACCTGCCCGCGACAGTGGTCTGGCCGCCGGCGAGCAGCGGCGACAGCACGCTGACCACGATGCCGTTGACGTGGAACAGCGGCAGAATCAGCAGACTATGGTCGTCAGCGGTCAGCCGCATGCCCACGACCATCGTCTCGGCCATCGCCATGATGTTCGCGTGCGTCAGCTCGACGCCCTTGGGGCGTCCGGTGGTACCGCTGGTGTAGATGATCAACGCCAGCGCGTCGTTCGAGAACTCGGTCGCCTCCGCACCACCGACGCGGCCTTCGTGCCGATCCAGCTCTGGCACCGAAAGCCGCTGCGGTGCACGGACATTGCCGGACTCACCGTTATCGGCGCAGACCAGTACGCGAGCGCGGGAATCGGTCAGCTGATATTCCACCTCGTCCGGGGTCAGTGACGGGGCGATCGGCGTCGCCGCGGCACCCAGCCGCCAGGTCGCGAACAATGCCACGATCAATTCGAGCCGGTTGGGCAGCATTACGGCGACAACATCGCCGACACCGATCCCCGCCTTCGACAACCGATCGGCGTACTTCTGCACGAGGTCGAGGAACTCGGCGTTGGTGATCCGCCCCAGGTCGTCGTCGGTAAGACAGGGTTTGGTGGGGAAGATCCCGGCGCGTACATCCGGGAGGGCGGCGAAGTGCATGTCGATCTCCTTGCTAACGCAGCAGCTCGCTGGCGTGAATGCAACGTTAGGAAGGTGATGTGACGTGGACCATATCGCGAGCGCATGAAGATAGCCGGAGTGATCGTGCGCACCGCACGACGGATGACTCAGTCACTCACGGGCTGCAGCACTGTCGACCCCAACCATCGGCAGGCCAGCAGGGCGACCTCGACGTCCAGCCGTCCCTCCCGCAGTGAATGCCCCAGTACCGCCTCCGCCTTGCGGATCCGGTACTGGACAGTATTGCGGTGCAGTACCAGCCGCTCGGCGGTTGTCTGGAAGCTGCCGTTGGTTTCCAGGAAGACACGCGCGGTCTCGCGCAGCTGTGCCGTGGCATCGTCGTCACGCGCCAGCGACCCAAGGATTTCGCTGATCCACGCTCGCGTTGCGGCCAGATCCGAGCACATCAGCGCGATCGGCCCGACCTGTGCCGAACACGACACCGAGGCACGCTGCGGTGGCGGCGCGGACATCGCGACCACCTGCGCTTGTGTCGCCTGACGATGAGTCAGTCGGAAGCCCTCCAGCCCGCTGGCAGGTCTGCCCACCGCCACCCATGTCGCCGTCGGAGTGCACATCGCGGCGGAATCCATTCCCAGTTCCGGTTGCGGGAGCCACGCCCACAGGGTCGATTCGTCGGCCGGGATCAGCAGGGGTTGTCCTCGGCAGGCCAACTGGTCGGCGATGGCTGTCGCCACTTGTTTGGCCGCACGCAGTTGATCGGCACCCGCGTCGGACCAGACAACCAGGCCCAAGTGGGTTCGGTCGAGCCGGTATCCCAGCGCACGTTCGCTGTCACCCGGGTCGTAACGCTGTCCGGACAGGATCGAGCGGACCCGAGCGGTGCGGACAGCCATCTGGTTCTGCAGCCACCGTTCCCGCTCGTCCTGGTAGGCGGTCACGACTTGTTGGGAGACCCGATCGATATAGGCGAACGAGCGGTCGGTCATTTCGGCCACCGCCGCTGTGACCAGGTCGAGGTCGTTCGTCGCGGCGGTGACCTCGCCGAGCATGTGGTCGTTGAACAGCCGCTGCCCGATGCGGTAGGCCCGCAGCAGCGCGGTGATCGAGGTATCGCGCTGGGCCATGCGACGGGCGTACTCCAACGCCTCCGCCGGCGCATCGATCTCGTCGATGTCCAGCCCCAGTTCGTAGATATGCAACGCGATCACGACGTTGCCGGTGACGCTGGCGCGCAGTAGTGACTCCACCCGGCTGTCGCCGCGCAGCTCCGGCTCGATCTGGAGCATCTGCTCCGTCAAACGTTCGGACAAGCCCAGCGCATGCCGGCTCAGTCCGCCCGCGATCCTCGCGAGCAATTCTGCGGCGTCGGTCTGCATGTGATCACCTTGTGATATTCACGATCGAGCGCGCCCGGGCGGGCTCGATTTCCGACCGCCCACAATCCGTAGGGCAAGCTCCGCGTAATAGTCGCCGATGTCCTCCGGTGACCAGGAGCCACCCTCGTGATACCAGCGCGCGATATCTATTCCCAGCGAAAGCAGGGCAGTGGCGGCCATGTGGGAATTCGAGTTCTCGAAAACCCCGGTGGCGACACCTCGCTGGATCAAGCTCCGGACCTCTCCTTCGATCGAGCGCCGGATTTCCTTGATCTCCTGTTGATGTTCTGCGCTCAGAGCGGCGAGCTCATAGTTGATGATCCGGGCCACGGTGTGGGCGCGTGCGTGATGGATCGTGAACTCCCGCATCAACGCGATCAGTTGGTCGGCGGGGTCTTGTGCCGAAGCGATGGCAGCGCGGATTCGCTCCAGGGTGTCCAGGTGACCGGTGCGCGAGATCTGGTAGAGCAACTCTTCCTTGGAGCGGTGGTACACGTAGATTGCACCCGTGCTCACCCCGGCAATCGATGTGATATCGCGGGTCGTCGAGCCGTGGAAGCCGCGTTCAGCGAAGGCAACCACCGCCGCGTCGAGCAGCCGCGCGCGGGTCTGGTCCGCACGCGAGAGGTCCTCTGTATCGGTCACCTGGACAGTATGGCTCTACACAGTGAGCACGAGTTTGCCGGTGTTGGCACCGGTGAACAGCATGTTCAAGGTTTCACCGAAGCAGGCGACCCCGCCGCCCACGACATGCTCCCTGCTCTTGATCCTGCCTTCGGCCAGCCAACCGGAGATCTCCGCGACCGCCTCACCGTAACGGTCCGCATAGTCGAAAACGACGAAGCCCGTCATGGACGCCCGGTGAACCAACAGCGACATATACCGTGAAGGTCCCGGAGGTAGTTTCTCCGCGTTGTATGCCGAGATCGCACCACAGATGACGACGCGGGCGCCGCGCCGAAGATTGGCAAGCGCGGCATCGAGGATGTCACCGCCGACATTGTCGAAATAGACGTCGATTCCGTGCGGAGCGACCTCCCGCAACCGCTGTAGGACGTTCTCGTTCCGATAGTCGATGGCCGCGTCGAAACCGAGTTCCTCGGTCAGCATCCGACATTTCTCTGGGCCGCCCGCGATCCCGATCACGTTCGCGCCCTTGATCTTCGCGATCTGACCGGCGATGCTGCCGACAGCACCCGCGGCCGCGGAAACCACCACCGTATCTCCGGCCTGCAGCCCACCGACCTCGAGCAAACCGAAATAGGCTGTCATCCCAGGCATTCCGAGCGTCCCCAACCAGGTCGGGCCGGCCGCCGTACTCATATCGACCTTCTGCACCCCCCGGCCATTATGGATCGCGTATTCGGTCACGCCGAAAATTCCGCTGACGGCATCGCCGACGGCGAAGTCCGGATGCGTCGACTCGACAACCGTCGCGATATCCAGCGATCGCATGACCTCCCCGACACCGACCGGCGGCACATACGATCGCACGTCGTTCAGCCAGCCGCGCATCGCCGGGTCGAGGGAGATGAAATCCACCTTGACCAGGATCTGCCCCGGGGAGAGCGCGGGTAGCTCCTCGGTCGTCAGGTTCCATGTGCCCGCGTCGGGTAGCCCCGACGGCCGTTTCGCGAGCCGCACCTGCTGGGTTGTTGTCACGTAAACTCCTCTTCTTCGCAGAACGCAGAACAGACCGGGTCAGACGGCGCCGAGTTCCGGGTCGCCGGCCGGAAGCGGGTCGAAGACCGAGATCTCGGCCGGGCCGGTGAGCGCGTTGCCCAACGCTTGCCCGATCTCGCGCATTGCGGTGCTTCGACCGTGCGCACGCAAGGCCTCTTTCGACGCCCATTTCTCGATCATGACGAAATGGCCCGTTGTCCCGGTCTTCCGGTGCAACGCATACATCAGGCAGCCCGGTTCGGCGTGCACTGCCGCAGCCGCGGTCGTCAAGGTCTGCTCGACGAGTTCCTCCTCCCCCGGCTTTGCAATCATGGTCGCCACCACCACATACGGATCGGCCACTGGTTACTCCTTTGTATTGGTCGTTCTCGGAATTGGGCAGATTCAGCCTTATTCCAACGGCAGCCCGACGAGGCCGGCCAGCACCCCCCGATGGTGGCCGGGACTTCCCAGCCCGATCTGGTCGGCCTTGGCGCGCTTGAGGTACAGATGCGCCGGGTGCTCCCAGGTCATGCCGATCCCACCATGCAGTTGGATGGCTTCCTCGGCGGCCCGCACCGCGATATCACTGCAATAGGACGCGGCGACGGCGGTGGCGATCCCACTGTCGGGGTCGCCCGCCGTGAATGTCCCCGCGGCATACCGCGCGGCGGCCGAAGCCGACTCGACCTCGACGTAGAGGTCGGCAAGGCGGTGCTTGAGCGCCTGGAATCCACCGACCACCCGACCGAACTGACGGCGCAGCTTCAGATACTCGACAGTTGTCTCCAGGCACCAGGCCGCGATCCCCGCTTGCTCGGACGCCAGGAGTGCGGCACCGATCATCAAACCGGATTGCAGTGCTGCCCAACCGGATTCGGCAGCGACAACGACCCGGCCGGGCACAGAGTCGACAGTGACGTCGGCCAGCGGACGGGTCATATCCAGCGAGACCACCGGCTCGATCGCCACCGCGGTAGCCGCCAACGCATGCACCTGTGTACCGTTCGCCGTCTGCACGGCGGCCAGCAGTACATCGGCATCGAGCGCACCGGCGACACTGGTGACGCGGCCGGACACCCGGCCCTGCGCATCAGCTGTCAGCGTCGGGACCTGCGTCACCGACGCAGTGGAGAACGGCGTCAGCAGCGCTGCGCTGCATTCACCGCCGCCGAGCTGACCGACCAGCGCGGACTCGCCCGCGAGCAGGACGGTCGCGGCGATCACGCTGCTGGTCAGAAACGGTACCGGTGCGACGAACCGGCCGAACTCCTCGAGTACGACAGCGGCGTCACGGGCCGTACCGCCGGCCCCGCCGCGGTCCTCGGGGATGAGCAGACCAGCGATCCCGAGGTCGTCGGCAATCGATTTCCACAACATCCGGGTCAGTGTCCGATCGCCTTCGTAGGCCCCCACAATCGCGGACGGGTCACATCGGCTCGTGAGCAGGTCACGTACCGCGCTCCGCAGGGACGTCTCGACATCGGTGTCGAGGAGCAGGATGTCGCTCATCGGCTCAGGTCCTTCCAGGCGATGTCCTTGTCCGCGCGGTGTTCGCTCGGCAGGCCGAGGACCCGTTCGGCGATGATGTTGCGCAGGATTTCCGAGGTTCCGCCCTCGATCGAATTGCCTTTGGCCCGCAGGAAGCGGTAGCCGGCGCCCCGACCGGCGAAATCGACTCGGTCCGGGCGCACCATTGTCCAATCGTCGTATCGCAGGCCGTGCTCACCGTGCAGTTCGACCTCCAGTCCGGCGACCTGCTGGTTGACGCGGGCGAACGACAGCTTGACGGCGGAGGTTTCGGGTCCGGGCTGGCCGCCGGCCACCTGCTGACGCAGTCGGGTTGCCGCCAGCCGGGAGACCTCGGCATCCACCCACAATCGCAACAACCGGTGGTGCAGTTCGGGGGTGCGCTTTTCCGGGTGTTCTCGCCAGAGGTCGGCGGCGACACCGAGTACTCCGCTCTCGCGGGGCAGTGCGCGCCCCCCGATCGAGACGCGCTCGTTGTTCAGCGTCGTGGTCGCGACTCGCCAGCCTTCCCCTTCCTTGCCCAGGCGGTGCGCATCGGGGATCCGCACGTCGGTGAGGAAGACTTCGTTGAATTCCGCTTCGCCGGTGATCTGCCGCAGCGGCCGGACCTCGACTCCGGGGGCGGTCATATCGCAGATGAAGTAGGTCAGCCCTGCGTGCTTGGGTTGGCTGGGATCGGTGCGCGCCACCAGGATTGCCAGCCGCGCTTTGTGCGCGACCGAGGTCCATACCTTCTGCCCGTTGACGACCCAGTCGTCGCCGTCGCGCACTGCCCGGGTGGCGATCGCGGCCAGGTCCGAGCCGGCGCCCGGTTCACTGAACAGCTGGCACCAGATCTCCTCCCCGCTCCACAGCGGACGCAGGAAGCGCTGCTGTTGTTCCGTGCTGCCGTGGGCGAGGATCGTCGGCGCGGCCATACCCAGGCCGATACCGTTGATCGCCGCATTGTTATCCGGAGATCCGGCCTGCTCGAACAGGGCATCGACGAACGGTTGCGCTTCCCGGTCGACGGCCCGGCCACCGAGCCCGATCGGAAAGTGAACCCAGGCCAAACCCGCGTCGAACCTGGCTCGGTGAAAGGTCACAGCATCGGTGGTGGCCGGATCGTGCTCCGCGAGTACGGCTTCCACCCGGCGGCGCAGATCGTTACGAACCGCGTCGGGATTGGTCATCTGTCATCCTCCTGATCGGCAATCACGCGCGGCACCGGCACCGCGACCGTCTCGGCCAGCCATGCCGTCACCAGCCAGCCGCCCGGCGACGTCGGCGCCGATACCGCGAGCGGCACCGGTCACGACCGCGGTCCGCGGTATCGGATTGGTCATGAATGCTCGTCGAACGCGCGCCATGTCAGACCCCACCTGTGAGAGTGATGCCGCCGTCCACGACCAGCAACTGCCCGGTCAGCCAGCTCGCGTCGTCGGAGAGCAGAAACGCCACCACACTGCCGATGTCCTCGGGCACGCCGAGCCGCTTCAGCGGGTAGGCCGCAGCGACCTCGTCCTCCCTGCCCTCGTAGAGAGCGGTGGCGAACTTCGTCTTCACCACTGCCGGGGCGACGGCGTTGACCCGCAGGTTCGGGCCGAGCTCGACCGCGAGTTCCTGGGTGATGTGCGTGAGCATCGCCTTGCTGGAACCGTAGAAGCCGATACCCGGCGCGGGCTTGATACCGGCCACCGACGACACATTCACGATCGCGCCACCGTAGTCCTTCATCCAGGCCCGATACGTCTGCTGAACCCATGACAGCGCGGCCAGACAGTTGACCTCGACGATCTTGCGGGCTACCTCCAGCGACAGATCGACCATCGGCCCGAAAGCCGGGTTGATGCCGGTGTTGTTGACGAGGAGATCGGCGCTACCGAACGTGTCGATCGCCCGCTCGACGGTCTCGATCTGGTGGTCGACGTCATCAGCGCGACCCGCGACGGCCAGCGCCCGGTCGGGGCCGCCCAGTACTTTCACCGCTTCATCGAGCGCGTCCTGTTTGCGGGCGGTGATCACGACCCTGGCCCCCTCGTCGACCAGGCGCTGCGCGATGCCGAGCCCGATGCCTCGACTGGCACCGGTGACGATCGCAGTCTTGCCTTCGAATCTGTTCACAAATATGTCCTTTGAAGAATGTGTGCCGGTTATGACAGGCGCTCGAGCACCATCGCCATGCCTTGACCGCCACCGACGCACATGGTTTCCAAACCGATCTGCTTGTCGTGGAACTGCAGGGAGTTGATCAGCGTGCTGGTGATGCGGGCGCCGGTCATGCCGAATGGGTGACCGACCGCGATCGAGCCGCCGTTGATATTGAGCTTGTCGAAGTCGACACCCAACTCCCGCGCCGAGGGAATAACCTGTGCGGCGAAGGCTTCGTTGATTTCGACCAGGTCGATATCGTCGATGGTCATCCCGGCACGAGCCAGCGCCTGCTTGGACGCCTCCACCGGCCCCAAGCCCATGATTTCGGGGGACAGCGCGCTGACTCCGGTCGCAACGATCCGAGCCAGCGGCGTCAGGCCCAGCTCGGCGGCCTTGGTGTCGGACATGATCACGACCGCGGCGGCACCGTCGTTGAGCGGGCAGCAGTTGGCGGCCGTCACCGTGCCATCGGGCCGGAATACCGGCTTCAGTTCGGCGACCCTGTCCAGGGTGACTCCGGACCGCGGGCCATCGTCCTTCGAGACAACGCTGCCGTCGGGCAGCGTGATCGCAGTGATGTCACGCTCCCAGAACCCGTTGGCGATGGCGACCTCGGCGAGGTTCTGGCTGCGCACGCCGAAAGCGTCTTGTTCGGCACGGGTCACACCGCACAGCTGTGCCACGTTCTCGGCGGTCTGTCCCATCGCGATATAGATGTCGGGCAGCAGATCCTCCGTGCGCGGATCGGTCCAGAACTCACCTCCCGCAGCGAATTTCGCGGTCCGGCCCACCGCGTCGGCGAACATCGGGTTCTCGGTGTCGGGCAGGCCGTCGGCGTTGCCCTTGATGTAGCGGCTCACGGTCTCCACACCGGCGGAGATGAAGACGTCGCCTTCTCCGGCGCGAATCGCATGCATCGCCATCCGGGTTGTCTGCAAACTCGACGAGCAGTACCGGTTGACCGTTGTGCCCGGCACTCGATCCAGGCCCGCCAGAACCGCCACCACGCGCCCGAGATTGAAGCCCGACTCACCGGCGGGCTGGCCACAACCGAGCATCAGATCGTCGATGTCGTTCGGGCCGAGGGCCGGCACCTTCGCCAGCGCGGCCTGCACGATCTGCGTCGCCAAGTCGTCGGGCCGGAGGTCTCGCAACGCCCCCTTGCCAGCGCGACCGATCGGTGACCGGGCGACAGAGACGATGACGGCTTCGGGCATGAGTGTGAACCTTTCACGCAAGTTACTGAGCGCTTGTTAACCTCCCGCCACCATGCTGGACCGAGCGGCGATGGTCAATACGTCACAGCCGATTCGGACTGTGACGCCGGGCACATTGTCGGGGTGCGACTTCGTCGGAGAACAGGTCGGAAAACATATCTCTATCTGCGAGTTCGCAACTTCGTTCCGAACTCGCATTCACCTTTGGGAGTGGCCGCCACCGGCTCGCCGCGCATCCGGGATCGACGGCCACAAAGCGCTTTCCAGCAGTACGAGCGCGACGATCCCGATGCTCCAGCCGATCAGCCCATGCCGGATCGCGCAGACTTTTCAGATAGACGTTGCGCCGCGTGGTCTTCACTCCTGTCCGTAGTAGGTGAGGAAGACCTCTTCGAGATCCGGTTCATGGCTGACAATGTCAACCACGTCGTAGGGTGCGATGGCCTTGAGCAGTTCGGCGGTCGAACCGTCTACATCGATGTGCCCAGCGCGGGAGGCCCGCCGGCTGGGCCGCGGCCGAGTCCCGGGCCACACCTGTCGCCGCATTCGACTCGGAACATCCACCTAGGAGACTTCGGCCAGCCGAGCACAGACCGATCAGCCCACTCGTTCACGCGGCGGAGCCGAAACCGGGACCATCGGCTCACACAGGGGCAACCTTCGGCCCTTGGATGATGGCCGCGCGGGACACAGGCTGAGCGATAAGAACCCACCACCGCACCCGGTCAGCATTCAGGAGGCCAACCATGTCGCACCATGACGATCCCCTCGCGCCCGCCGTGCAGACTGCCCACGACTGGCTCCGCACTGTCGCCGACAGTCTCGATACCGACGATCGAGCTTTCGCCTACCGGGCGCTGCGCGCCTGGCTGCACACTGTGCGCGACCGCATCGGCGTCAGCAGCTCGGCGCATCTGGCGGCGCAATTGCCCGAGATACTGCGCGGTGCCTACTACGAGGGCTGGGTGCCCAGCCATGTGCCCGTCCGGCATGGCAGCACCGAATTCCTCAGGCAGTTCGCCAGGGAGTCGGGCGTCGACGAGGACGAAGTCGGCCCGGTCGCGGGCGCGGTCACGGCGGCATTGTCGGACCTGTTCTCTCCCGGACAGTTGGACCGGATGTTCGCGGTCCTGCCGATGCAGCTGTACGGCGTGCTGTGCGGTGCGCGAATGACCATCGACGAATCGCTGATCGAATGGCAGGCGGTCGCCGAGACGCAGACGGTCGATCCGCTTGCCAGTCTCCAAGACCGCGTCCAAGCCCTCGGCGACGCCGTTGCCATGCTGGCGCGCGGCATCGAACGGCTGCCCGTCGAGGAACCCGACCGCGACCGATCGACGCAGGCGGCCCAGCAAGCACACCGCATTCTGCTCGCCGAAGGTCTGGTCGGCGCCGAGACGCCCGAGCGCTGACATGCTGCGTGCAACGATCCCGCTGAGCCGGGTCTCGGGCATCCGAGTCGGCGCGCACTGGTCTACGGTGGTCCTGCGACCCGACTTCGACGTCATTACCGCGATCGACCCGCACGGCCGACTCATCGGAGTGGTCACCGCGACGGATCTCAGCCTCGCCGTCCAGCGCAGCGCGCTCGGCCTGCCCGCCCGCCGACCGGAATGATTTCGGGCACCGAATACGGCACTCTGACACGATAATTCGGCCCATTTGCGGTGATAGGAGGCTTTCGATGAGCCCTACGCAAGTCGAGCGAAAAACGCCGCGGCCGATCTTCCGGAATCGGCATGAAGCGGGCCGGGTGCTCGCCGGTCTACTCGAACATTATCGCGGCGATCCAGATGTCCTGGTGCTCGGACTGCCGCGCGGCGGTATTTCGGTCGCCTGGGAGGTCGCCGCCGCGCTGAGCGCACCGATGGACGCACTGGTCGTGCGCAAACTCGGCGCCCCGGGCCACCCCGAGTTCGCGATCGGCGCACTCTCCACCGGCGGCCGCATCGTCCTCAATGAGGATATGGTGCGCGCACTGCGGCTGACCGCCGATCAGGTGCGTGGCATCGCCCGCGACGAGGCCCAGGAGATGATCCGGCGCGAGGCCGCCTATCGCGCCGACCGAGGCCCGATCGAGGTGGCCGGGCGGACGGTGATCCTGGTGGACGACGGGTTGGCCACCGGCGCGAGCATGTTCGCGGCCATCGAAGTGATCCGGGCGGGCGAGCCGAAGCGGATTGTTGTCGCGCTCCCCGCCGCGCCGGAGTCGACCTGCCTGGAACTCGGTGCCTCGGTCGACGAAATGGTTTGCGCGACAATGCCATCGCCGTTCCGCGCGGTCGGTGAATGGTTCTGGGACTTCACCCAGGTCACCGACGCGCAGGTGCGTACTCTGCTCGGCATCTCGACCACCGGCGTCGCGGTCCCGCCCGTCGACACAGCGGCGACCATCCGCGCCGCCGCCATCGACGCACCCGAGGGCCTCCCAACCACTCAGGTGCTCGAGGAAATCATCGGCGATGCCCGGTTCGTGCTGATCGGCGAAAGTTCGCACGGCACACACGAGTTCTACCGGGCCCGCGCGGCGATCACGCGCTGGCTGATCGAGGAGAAGGGCTTCACCGCCGTCGCCGCCGAGGCGGACTGGCCCGACGCCTACCGGGTGAACCAGTACGTGCACGGGCGCGGCAGCGACAGCACCGCCGAACAGGCACTGCGCGGGTTCGATCGATTCCCGACCTGGATGTGGCGCAACACCGAGGTCCACGACTTCGTCATCTGGCTGCGCGTGCACAACGGCGAGCAACAACACGACGACCAGCCGCAGGCCGGCTTCTACGGACTCGACCTCTACAGCCTGCATCGCTCCATGCACAAGGTCGTGGACTACCTCGACCGGGGCGATCCGCAGGCTGCGCAGCGCGCCAAGATTCGCTACGGCTGTTTCGACTACGTCGCGGGCGACGACGGCCAGGCCTACGGATTCGCCGCCGCCTTCGGCGCGGGCAAATCCTGTGAGGCACAAGTGATCCGGCAACTGCTCGAACTACAGCGCGTCGAGATCGCCCGCGGCGAACTGGAAGCTTTCGGCGCCGACGAACTGTTCAACGCATTGCGCAATGCCTGGTCGGTGCGCGACGCCGAGGCCTACTACCGGGCCATGTTCGGTGACCGGATGTCCTTGTGGAATCTGCGCGAGCGGCATATGGCCGACACCCTCGACGCGCTCGTCGCTCATCTGGGTCGCGACGACGGTACACCAGCCCGAATCGTGGTGTGGGCGAACAACTCCCACGTCGGCGATGCCCGCGCCACCGAACTGGGCAGCGAAGGTGAACTCAGCCTCGGCCAGCTGATCCGTGAGCGCCACGGCGACGCCTGCCGCATTATCGGCTTCAGCACCTGCTCGGGCACGGTTACCGCCGCGCCGGAGTGGGGCGGGCCCGCCATCCGCGAAACCATCCGCCCCGCACTGTCATCCAGCATGGAAGAGCTGCTACACGACACCGGCAACCCGGAATTCCTGCTCCGCATGGACATTCCGGGCGAGGCTACCGACCTGCTGCGGCAACCGCGCCTACAGCGTGCCATCGGCGTGGTCTACCGCCCCGCCGCCGAACGCCGGAGCCACTACTTGCACACCAGACCCGCCGACCAATTCGACGCCCTCATCCACATCGACAGCACCACCGCGATCGAGCCTTTGGAACCGAAGGGACAGCGCGCTCATGACCCCGAACAACGATGATCCGCACCGACTGACCTCGGCCGAAGTAGTCGTCGGCGTCGACGGTTCAGCGGCATCCGACCTCGCCGTCCGCTGGGCGGCAGAAACGGCCTCGCAACGGCAACGCCGACTACGCATCGTGCACGGCCTCGATCTCTCCTCGATCGGTGCGGCGTTGCGAGCTTACGAGGTGATAGTGCCCCATATGCTCGAGAAGATCCGCCAACGCGGGCAAGACTACGTGCTGACGGCCCAGCGCCTGGCCCATCGGGTCGACTCAACACTCGCCGTGGAAACCGAAGTTTCCGAGGCAAACCCGGCCCAGTTGCTGATCCATCGATCCGAAACCGCGCATCTTGTCGCGATCGGTGCGGCGGGCACCGCCGGAACACTCGCCCACCTCGGCAGCACCCTGCTTGCGGTGACCAGCCACGGTCACGGCCCCATAGTGGTAGTCCGCGACACCGGCACCGATCAGCAGACTCGCAACGTCGGTCCCGTCGTCCTAGGCGTGGACGGGAGCCCGGTCAGCGAAGCCGCGATGGCGGTCGCGTTCGCCGAGGCGGACGCGCGTGAAACCCAACTCGTCGCGGTTCATGCCAGCAGCGAACGGTATCTCGACATCTTCACCCCATTCCCCTACATCCCCTCCGACCGCGACATCGAGATCGCAGGACACGCGCTCCTGGCCGGGCAGCTCGTGCAGTGGCAGGCGAAGTACCCGAACATCCAGATCATCCGAAAGGTGTACCTATCCGGGCCGCGCCGACCGCTGCTCGACTGGTCGAAGTCCGCTCAACTGCTCGTGGTGGGCAGCCGAGGACGTGGCGGATTCCGCGGACTGCTGCTCGGCTCCACGAGCAATGCGCTGGTTCAGCACGCGCAGTGTCCGGTCACGGTCGTGCACCCGCAGTAGGGCCCGCTTGTGCGGGAAGGTAGCGACATCCTATGTCCGCCAATGCCGTCAGCTCTCCGCGTCGTCGGCAAATTTCTCCGAAACCGCCATGGAGGCCGCTCGCTGGGCTGCCGTCGACTCGAGCGATATCGCGGTGGTCGGCGCAACAAGACGACAGCACACGCTCACCGCCCCCCGCGCAGGCATGCCGAGCCGGGCGAGTTCGGCGTCGATGTCGACCTCGAACACAAATTCTCGGTGGATGTACGGCGCCGCTAGTCCGTGCGTTCGCTGTAGAACTCGGTAAACGCCGCGTAGGCGCGGGCGCCATAGACGGTTGCGGGGCCGCCGTTCATCAGGAAGCTGACGCCGATGGCCTCGGCCGCCTCCGCAGGGGTCGCGCCGCGTAGAACCGCGGCGTGCGCGTGCGCGGCGATGCAGCCGTCGCATTCCTTGCTCACCGCGATGGCAAGAGCGATCAGCTCTTTGGTTTTGGTATCCAACTCACCGGCGGCGAGCGCCGCATCATGCAACTGCTTGTAACCGGCGTACACCTGCGGGAGCGCGCGCCGCAGCTCGCGGGTGGGCGTACGCAGCTCGTCCCGGACCGTCGTGCCGTAGTTGCTCATATCGCTCCTTAATAATTATCTCCTGGGTCCACGATGCACGTGGCCGGCCGGGCGGCGATGCGGTCTTAGGTCCTGACCGCGGGCGGCTTTGGTCGCACAGCCCTGGATCGTCGGTCGATGTCGACACCGCCGTCGCCGACGTGCTGGCGCTCATGGAGCGATTCGATGGACAGGCAACGGATCGAGCATGGACCGGGCCCAGAGCTCAAAGTGCTGTTCGGTCCTTCGATTGGGGACCTTCGGCCCATCCCCGATCCGGCCCTCTTCAGCGATGCTTTGCTCGAGAAAGACTTCGATCTCGGCTGCTGGGAGTCCACGGCATGATCACCTCGACCGAAACGATCACCATCCGCCCGCTCGGCCCAGCCGATGCCGCGACCGTCGCGGATCTGCACGCTGGGATGCCCGATGCGGACGGTCTCTTCCGAAATCTCGTGCCACGTCCGACGGAGTTACCCAACGTCGCTCGCGCCCTCGCCCTGCGCGATGGGGCGCATTGTGTGCTCGGCGCTTTCGCCGGCGATCGGATCGTCGGCCTCGGTAGCTTCGTCGTGCTCGGCACGACCGAGACTGCCGAGGTCGCGATTGTCATCGACCACCATCAGGACGACCGGACCGGCGCATTCGGCCCCGAACTCCTGCACCGCCTGGTGCACCTCGCGCGTGAGCGCGGCATCGCACGATTCGTCGCAGAGTTGATTCCGGCGAATACCAGGATGATGCGGTTGGTCGCCGACACGGACTTCACCGTGACGGCCTACCGCCAGAACGGCATCGCGCGAGTCGGCATCCAGCTCTGACGGCCCCGAATGCGTACGATTGCGCGCCCCCGGGCGGGACGACACCTTCGGTCGCTGATCAGCGGACGAACTCCGCCCGCGATCACGAGCAGCACCCTACGCTGAGTGAATGCTGCATAGAGACACAGCGCAATGACCAGGGTGTTTCTAGTGGACGACCACCATATCGTGCGTCGCGGTGTGGCCGACCTGATCAGTGCCGAGCCCGATCTCGAAGTCGTCGGCGAGGCCGGGAGCGTATCCCACGCGATGGCGCGCATCCCGGCCCTGCGTCCCGACGTCGTGGTCCTCGACGTGCGCCTGCCCGATGGCAACGGCATCGAACTATGCCGTGAACTGCTGAACCAGCATCCCGAGTTCCGCTGCCTGATCCTCACCTCGTTCACCGACGAACAGGCCATGCTCGACGCCATCCTGGCCGGGGCCAGCGGCTACGTGGTCAAGGACATCGACACTCTCGAGCTGATCGACGCGATTCGTGAAGTCGGCGCGGGCAAATCCCTGCTCGACAATCGGGCCGCCGCCGCGCTCATGGCGAAACTGCGCGAGGAAGCCACGGCCAAGACCGGGCCGCTGGCCACGCTCACCGACCAGGAACGAACGCTGCTCGAACTGCTCGGCGAGGGACTGACCAACCGACAGATCGCAAGCCATATGTTCCTGGCCGAGAAGACCGTAAAGAACTATGTCTCCCGGCTCTTGACCAAGCTCGGCGTCGAACGACGCACCCAAGCCGCTGTACTGGCCACCAAGCTCAACCCACCACACAAGGAGAAATGAGCGCGCGGCGTCTCCACACCCGCAATGGTGCGTTGCCGTGCAAGGACCTGCCCCGCCGGACACCACCTATGGACCGCTCAGCGCAGGAGAGACAATCGGGTCGACCGATGTGATCTGCTGCGGCCGACGCGTGCGACCGCGCGACCTTGGACCGGGAATGG
Organism: Nocardia sp. NPDC050412; assembly: GCF_044458825.1. Taxonomy (NCBI): domain Bacteria; kingdom Bacillati; phylum Actinomycetota; class Actinomycetes; order Mycobacteriales; family Nocardiaceae; genus Nocardia; species Nocardia sp. NPDC050412. The sequence goes on along the minus strand of NZ_JBITIJ010000005.1, from coordinate 499,459 downwards.
CGCGGGATGAACGGCCGGGTCGGCCAGAATTCATGACGACGGTCACCTCGGTGAGTTACCTTCGCATCTGCTACGAGCAGCCGGGATATCACGACAATCGAGGTGTAGCAGAGGCAGTTTCTCAGGCGACCACAGTGATGGTTGGCGGCTGCCGCCGAAGGTGGTCGGTATGACCGAACTACATCCGCTGGATTCGGGGTTCATGGAACTCGAGGATTCCGACCGGCATATCAGCCTTGGTATCGGTGCGGTCGCCATCATTTCCGGCACCGCACCGAAGCGAGCCGAATTCACCGAAGCGATGGCTGAGCGACTCGCGGACAACACCCGGCTGCGGCAGCGGGTCCGGCGCGCCCCCTTGGACCTCGTCGCACCGGTGTGGGAAGACGATCCGAACTTCGATGTGGCGCGCCATATCCGATGGGCCGCGTTGCCCGAACCGAGCGATGAGGCGACGCTGTTCGAGCTGATCGCGACCGAACTCGCGGAGCGGCTCGACCGCGACCATCCGCTGTGGCAGTGCACCGTCGTCGAACATCTAGCCGATGACCGTTGGGCGCTGATCGTGCGAGCACACCACAGCCTCGTCGACGGGGTCTCGGGCATCTCGCTGTTCGAGGGCTTTTGCGACCGGCCCGCCGACAAGGCGCCCACTCGCGCGCCGAGACAGGATCACCAGAGCGATACTGCGGCCGGATTATTCGACTGGACGGTCAAGACCCTGCGGATACCGCTCGATGCACCCCGCTTCGTTGTCGGCACGCTGCGCAGCCTTGCCCCGATCGCGATGGCCGCTATCAGCCCGGCTGCCGAATCCTCGCTGAACGGGCCCATCGGACAACAGCGTCGATACGTTGCCGTGCGTACCTCGCTCGCCGAGGTGCGCGATATCAGCGCGGCGTTCGGTGTGACGGTCAACGACATCGTGCTGGCCGCGGTCGCCTCGGCCTACCGGACCCTGCTCACCCGCCGCGGCGAGGCGCCGACCAGCGATAAACTCCGCATCATGGTGCCGGTGTCGATGCGCCCGGCGGACGCGAAATATGTACTCGACAACCGGGTTTCGGTCCTGCTGCCACATCTGCCGATCGACATGGCCGACCCTGTCGAACGACTCGGCAGAATCCATGACCGGATGGCCGAGCACAAGTCCAAAGGCGGGGCACAGGCCGAGAATTCGATGTTGGCGCTGGCCGCGCGGCTCCCGTTCGCCCCCCTCGCATGGACCGTCCGGCTCGCGGCGCGATTCCCCCAGCGCGGCGTCGGGGCGCTGGCAACCAACGTGCCCGGCCCACGGCGACCGCTGACCATGCAGGGCAGTCAGGTGCTGGAACTGCTGCCGTGCATACCGATCGCCATGCGGCTGCGCACCGCGATCGCCATCCTCAGCTACGGCGACAACCTGGCCTTCGGCATCACCGGCGACTACGACACCACACCCGATATCGAGGTCATCGCTGACGGCATCCGCGAAGGCATCGCCGAACTGCTGGCCCACGCCACCGCCCGCCGCCTGCCGCACCGGGACAGCGTGGTCGAACTGGACGCGCGCCGCAGTCAGGACAAACCCGTGCCCGACTGACCGAAGGGCGTCGTACGCGATGATCTTTGTCCGTTCAATCCCATGTCACCGGGACCAACGGCACCTGCCGAGCCTGCGTCGGATGCGGACCATCGGTGTAGTGCACTCGGTGTGGGCCCCCACCCGATTTTTCTCGACAACCAGGGGGTGAAATCCGGCGATGCGGCTGGATAACCTTCCCTCGGCCCCGGGGCGCACCGCCAATGACTACGGTGCGGTCATCTTCGATATGGACGCAGTGGTCACCGATACCGCCGCCGTCCACGCGGCGGCGTGGAAATCGCTGTTCGATGCGGTGCTGCCGAAGCTCACCAGCACTGTGCAGCCGCCGTTCGATGCCCAACTCGACTACCGCAAGTGGGTCGACGGCCGCAGCCACGAGGACGGCGTGCGCTCGTTCCTCGGCTCACGCGGACTCACGGTTTCCGAAGGTGAAATCACCGACGACGGCGACCAATTGACTGTCGCAGGCTTGACCGCCCGCAAGCAGCAGCTGTTCACGACCGCGCTGGCACAGGTGGGTGTGCGGGTTTTCCCCGATGCCAGGAAGCTGCTCGAACAACTGCGCGCGGTACGGGTTCCGACGGCTTTGGTTACCGCGAGCCGCAACTGTGCTGCGGTACTCGAGGCGGCGGGCATCGCGGAGCTGTTCACCGTGCGCGTCGACGGCACCGACGCGCTCCGCATGAAACTGCCCAGCAAGCCCGATCCGGCAATGCTCGTCGCGGCCGCCCACCGCTTGCATATCGAGCCCATCGACGCCATCGTCATGCAGGACGCTACTGCTGGGGTTCGGGCCGCTGCCGCGGGCGGGTTCGGGCTCGTCGTCGGCGTCGACCACACCGGCGCCGGCGCGCAACTGACCGATGCGGGCGCGGACGTCATCGTCACCGATCTCGCCGACCTGCACCTCATACCGGGCGACGGCGTGACCGCGATCGAATATCCGAACGCGCGGTGGTGCGCCGGCGCGACCATCGTGGGCGCCGGCGGCTGGAATCTGGTCTACGACGGATTCGATCCGGCCCGGGAGGGGACTCGGGAAGCCTTGTGCGCGTTGGGAAATGGATACTGGGGTACGCGGGCTGCGGTGCCTGGCAGCACAGCCGACTCGGTCCACTATCCGGGCACTTATCTCGCCGGTATCTACAATCGCCACTGCTCCGAACTACATGGCGGCACAGTCGAATCCGAACATCTGGTCAATGCTCCGGACTGGACCTTCCTGACCGTCCGTCCGGTCGGCGGTCCGCCGCTGCGCCCTGGCATGCCCGATATGCTCAGCCATCATCAGAATCTGAATCTGCGGGCGGGCGTACTCACCCGGGTCGATCGGTACCGCGACGACGCCGGACGAACCACCCGGGTCATCTCCCGGCAATTCCAGTCGCTGTCCGATCCGCGACTCGCGGCACTGCAGTTCACCATCGAAGCCGAGAATTGGACCGGAGCCGTCGTCATCACCTCGACGATCAACGGACACGTGGCGAATCGCAATGTCGCGGCCGACCGCGCATTGGCACACGATCATCTGGCGCCGATCGGATATCGGGAATTGGATTCCGACACTGTGCTGTACGAGGCGATCACCGATCAATCGAGCATTATCGTCGCCGTGGCCGCCCGCACGCACACCGATGCCGAGGTGTCAGCTCGCGAATCGCTCGCTGACAAGTCTTGTCCCGGACACGAATTCACCGTGACGCTGCGCCCGGGCAACCCGGTCACGATCGAGAAGATCGCGGTGGTGGCGACCTCGCGAGACCGCGGTCTATCCACGGCCACGTCGGATGTCGAGTACCGGATCGCGCGGGCACCCGCGTTCGCGGATCTGCTTGCCGCGCACGTCGACGCGTGGGCGCGGCTGTGGGACCGGTTCGGCATTCGCCTCGAGGACGGTCGCGATCGTCGACTTGCGCTGAATCTGCACATCTTTCACATGTTGCAGGCGACCGTAGGGGTTGGCCCGGACGCCGATGTGGGTCTGCCCGCGCGCGGTCTGCACGGCGAAGCCTATCGCGGACATATCTTTTGGGACGAGCTATTCGTCTACCCGGTGCTGACACTGCGTCGGCCCGAGCTGACCCGCGCCTTCCTGCGCTACCGGCACCGGCGGTTGCCGAGAGCACAGGCCGCGGCCAGGGCCGAGGGACTGGCCGGCGCCCTGTTTCCCTGGCAGAGCGGCAGCGACGGGCGCGAGGAGACCCCGGACCGTTTGTTCAATATTCGGGACGGTCAATGGATGTCGGACAATTCGCACCGCCAGCGCCACGTTGGGCTCGCGCTCGCCTACAGCGTGTGGCAGTACTTCCAGGCCACTGCGGATCTGGGTTTTCTCACCGATTGCGGCGCGGAGATCCTGGTCGAAGTGGCTCGCCTGTTCGCGAGTCTGGCCGTGCACGATCCGGTCGAGGACCGCTTCGATATCACCGGTGTAATGGGTCCGGACGAATACCACGACGGCTATCCGGACGCGCCAGGACGTGGCGTGCGCAATAACGCGTATACGAACGTGCTGACCGCTTGGGTCCTCATGCGTGCCCACGATGCGGTCGCGCTGCTCAACGGTACCGATTGCGATCCACTGTGGGATCGGCTGCGGCTCACGCCGCAAGAACCGGCACAGTGGGATCGGATCAGCGCACGCCTGCGTGTCCCGTTCCACGACGGCGTCATCAGCCAGTTCGAAGGCTACGAGAAGCTAGCCGAATTCGACTGGGACGCTTACCGATCCAAGTACGGCGAAATCGGCCGCCTGGACCTGATCCTACAGGCCGAGGGCGACACCACCAATCGGTTCAAGCTCTCCAAACAGGCCGATGTGCTCATGCTGTTCTACCTGTTCTCGGCCGAGGAGTTGCGCGCACTCTTCGACCGTCTCGGCTACGAACTCCCCCCGGAACTCATCCCTCGCACCGTCGACTACTACCTCACGCGCACCAGTCACGGTTCGACGTTGAGCCGCCTGGCCCACGCCTGGGTCCTCGCCCGCACCGACCGCGCCCGCTCCTGGTCGCTGTTCACTGAAGCACTCGACGCCGACCTCGCCGATACCCAAGGCGGTACCACCCGCGAGGGTGTCCATATCGGCGCGATGGCGGGCACCGCGGATATGGTGATCCGCTGCTACGGCGGCGTCGAGACCCGCCACGACGTGCTGCGGCTGCACCCGGTGCTGCCCGCTGAACTGTCCAGAACCGAATTCACCCTCAGCTACCGCGGGCAACCGCTCACCATCACACTCACTCGCACCCAGGCGACAGTTCGCCTGTTGCCGAGCACAGCGTCCCCCATCCGCGTATGTATCGAGGACATCGAGACGACGCTCTGTTCGGGCCAAGAATGGGAAGTGCCCCTGCATTCCACGGGACATCGGGACGACACCGATTCGCGTCGACCGAATCGCGACGCGCGACGATCGGTCGCTGGCCAGGCAATGCCGTCGACATAACAGCGACCAAGGTCGTCTCCTCCGTTGCCGAACGACCCTGTGCCCGCCGCTGATTTCGGTGGACGCTACCGGATATGAAAACAGTCACTGCTTGCACGATCGGAATCGGCACATACCTGGCCGGATTGGCGGTGGGCTATCAAGTGATCCTCCGTGATCGCTGCCTCACCTGGGGCTCCACCAAGGACGAGGTCGAGCGCCCGATGCCCGGCGACGACCTGATCACCGCCCCGGATGTCGTTGCCACCAGGTCGATTACGATCGACGCCGACCCAACACGGATCTGGCCCTGGCTGGTCCAGATGGGTCCCGGACGAGGCGGTGCCTACACCTACGACTGGATCGAGAACCTGCTCGGACTGAATATGCACAGCGCCGATACAGTTGTTCCGGAGTTGCAAAACCTCACCGTCGGTGACACTTTCGCGCTCGGTGAGAAGGGTCCGCGGATGCGAGTGGGCGTTCTCGAACCAGGGCGGGCACTGGTGTTCGCCTCGGCGGACGGGCACTGGGTATGGGCGTTCGGGCTCTATCCGAGCGCCGAAGGCACTCGACTGGTCAGCCGAAATCGCATCACACTGCCCGACTCGGCGCTACCCACCCGCGTGTTCAACCGGTTCATCATGGAGCCCGGCAGTTGGGTTATGGAGCGCAAGATGCTGCTCGGCATCAAACAGCGCGCCGAGCGAACCCTGGCCGAAGAAGCCGTTACCGTGTCCGACGCACCAGCCGAGTCGGCAGCGGGTGACCACGGAACTCGCGCCTTCGGCGGAATCAGTGGCACCGTCAGCAGCGCCGTGGTCGACGCCGGCCCACCGACAGCTCCCTGGATACGAGAGTAGTTCCGCGAAGTCGGGTTCGCGTGCGGGCGAGGTGCCCGCGGCGGGTCTGCCACTCCACTCGGCACGGCGCGCTAACCCCTATCGACACGTCGGACGTGAACCGGACCTCTACCGCGGCCCAGGAGGCACACCGGATTCTGCACGCCGAGGGACCGGCCCACATCGTCCCGCAGGCGACCCGACATGTCGCGCGGCACCATCGCGCTCTTGGGCCCGCCGCCGCGACGCACTGAATGGGGCCGTTGGTCCTCGACCGGCGGGTATCACGGCTCTGACCAGCGGTCGGGCTTTTGCGCGACGCTGAGGGTATGGAATCGAACGCACCTCGCATCGCGGTCGTATACGCGACCGAAAAGGGATCGACCCGCGATATCGCTGAGTTCATTGCCGCAGAGCTGGACGAGCAGGGCGCCGAGGTGGAGCTCAGTGACGCCGAGCACGCACCGGAGCTGTCCCGCTTCGACACGGTCGTGCTCGGTAGTGCGATCCACGATATGGACTTCCTACCCGCGGCCGTCACCTTCGTGCGAACGCACCGGGAGGTATTGCGGAAAAAGAATGTCTGGCTCTTCAGTGTCGGCCTCGGCCCCGCGCTCGGCGGCCCCATCGGAAGCCGAATCGGCCGGATTGTGCCGAAGAAGATCGCCGCGCTGCGCGACTCGATAGCGCCGCGGGAATACCAGGCGTTCTCCGGACACTACGAACACGTCGGCGTGTCGCTGAAAGCCAGGATGCTGTATCGCTTGATGGGCGGTGGCCGGTACGGCGATCTGCGTGACTGGGGCGCCATCCGCGCCTGGTCCGCGACCATCGCGCAATCACTCGGTCTGCCCGCCGCACAGTCGAATACCATCGTCCCGTAATCGGAGCCGACCGGATCTGCCGCTCGGCGGCGCGGCCGCACACGCCGGGACCGCCCACAACGCTCGGCAGGCACCTTCCACGGTCGCTACGACTATTGACCTGCCGAGCCAGTGGTATACGAACCCGGAGTCCATGAACGCGAGGCCGTGGTGGCTGTTCTGATACGCCACCACGCCAATCGTTCGGCGAGTTCGGGCAGCCATTCGGGCGGCACGTCGTTCAGCTCTCGCTCTGCACCGTTGACGGCGGCAGACAGTGCCTCGGTCGAAACGGTGGGAAAGTCTTGCCTGAGGTGCACGATCGCATCGATTGGTTCGACGAAGTCGGCGAGGGTGTTCTCGGATCTCACCAATGTCATTTGCGGCTGCCTTGCTCGTGGGTCACATTGTCGTCCACCGTATTGCCGGGTAGTCATATCCGGGCAGGGCCGCCGGTCCCTGGATTGAGGGCCGATCGGCACTAGAGGTGTCCGGCAAGCTACCCATGGATGGCCGTTGATCAGGGGTTTCCTTCTGGGGAGAGGCTGGTCCCGTGCTCTCGCCTCGAGATCAGTTCGAACGCACCACGATTATCGGCACCTCCACCGAATGCAGTAGTCCGTTGCTGGTGGAACCGAGGACCATGCTGGCGAATCCGCCACGGCCACGGCAGCCGACGACGACCAGTTGGACGTCGGCCGATGCGTCGAGTAACGAGCGAACCGATCTGTCGGCCACCACGATTCGATGCACCTTCACATCTGGATAGCGTTCGGCAAAGCCCGCGAGGCTTTCGGCGAGCACCGCCTCCGCCGAAACGCGTGCGGTCTCCCAGTTGACCAGCGGCAGATCGACCGCGCTGGTGTCGCTCCATGCGTGCAGGGCGATCAGGTCCACGTTGCGTTGCGATGCCTCCTCGAAGGCGAGTTCGATGGCGGGCGTGCTGTTCTGTGTGCCGTCGACCCCGACCAGCACCGGTCGGGTCGCCGATACTGGATCGATCGCCGCGATCGCGTGGATCACCGCGACCGGGCAGTGGGCGTGATGGGTGGCGGCGGTGGTCACCGAGCCGAGTAATCCGCGCTGGAACGCGCCGCGACCGCAGCTGCCGACTACCAGCATGTGGGCGTGCGTGGAGCGTTCGATCAGTGTCGGAATGATCAGGTCGAAGGTCACCTCGGTGGTGATGGCGAGATTGTCGTCGGGTGCGGCTATCCGTGCGAGGCGGGTGGCCTCGGCCAGGATGCTCTCGCCGTCGCGACGCAGCCACTCGGTGTCGGATTCCGTCAGCAGCACACCGGGGCCGTAACCCATCTGGATTCCCACCGAAGTGAGAATGTGCAGCCTGCGATGACGCATCGCGGCCTCGGCCGCCGCCCACGCGACCGCCTGATACGAATTCGCCGAGGCATCCACGGCCGCGAGGATCGGCGCATCGGATTGTTTCGAGTGCAAAGCGCTTTCGTCTGCCATGTACTCGAGCATGGCGCTTCGACAGTGGCACGAGCAGAGAAGAAGGTCATTTCCCGGATGGGTCGAGTGGCCCCTGCTCGCGGTCTCATGCTTGCACTCGTCGTCGGATTTCCGTCGACGGTCGAAGGTCACTCGGGAAGTGTCGGTTCGGCTCTGTGCGCCACTGCGGTCCGGACGTAGTGTCGAAATTATTTCCGCAGGTCATAGGTAACTTGGGAGATTGAGATGCGGGCACGGGTCGTATACGAATCGATGTTCGGCAATACCGCCGCCGTCGCCCGGGCGATCGCCGACGGATTGCGCACATACGCCGAAGTGGAGCTGCTCTGCGTCGCCGCCGCCGCGGAGATGTCGGAGCCGGCAATCGATCTGCTGGTGGTCGGCGGACCCACCCACGCCTTCGGACTGAGTCGCACGCGAACCCGCCGCGATGCCGCGGAGCAGACCGACGCGCCGATCGCGGTCGATATCGGAATCCGCGAATGGCTCGACGCGGCGCTGCCGGTCCCCCGGGGTTCCCGGGCCGCGGCCTTCGGCACGAAAGCCGCCAACCCGTGGTGGCTGCCGGGATCGGCCGCACGTGGAGCTGGAAAACGATTGCGGCGCTTGGGATATGAGCTCGCCGACGATCCGGTGGACTTTCTGGTCGATGGTATGCAGGGCCCCCTCGCCCAAGGTGAATTGGAACGCGCTCGAACCTGGGGTGAGCGCTTGGCGCATACCGAACTCGATCGCCTCACGAATCGGGTCTGAGACCGAAGGATACTCCGATGCCCTACCGCATCCTGATCGATGAAGCATCCCCGCAGACCGTTCTCGAACTGCGGCGCGCCATCCGCGCCGACCACGCGGGCGACGATATTGATGCCGGGATGCGGGCGCTGTACGAACTGGCGACCACCACCGGCCTGGCTCCGGTCGGTTCGCCATCGACCACCTACCTCGGTGACCTCCGCGCGGACACCTCGACCGAGGTCGACTTCGATCTACCGGTCACCATCGGGCCCATCGGCGACAACGGCGATCAGGCGATGGTGCGTCGGACCGAGCCGGGCCTGTTCGCCCGCACCACCCATCGCGGCGACTATCAGCACATCGGCGATGCGTACCGAGCGTTGGAGAACTGGTTGCGCACCTCGTCGTTCCAACCCGTGGGACCGCCGACCGAGGTGTACCTGGTTGCTCCCGACGAGGTCGTCGATGCGCGCGACCTGGTCACCGAGATCCGCATTCCGGTCGCGCCCGCCGAACTCCTCGTGCGGGTGCCCACCCCGTTCGCCGACACTGTTGCCATCGTGCGTGCGGCCTTGGCCGAACAGGGTTTCGGCGTTCTGACCGAAATCGACGTGCGCGCCACCCTACGAGTGAAACTCGACGTCGACATGGAGGACTACCTGATCCTCGGCGCCTGCAACCCGCAGCTCGCGCACCGGGCACTGGACATCCACCGGGAGATCGGTCTACTGCTGCCCTGCAATGTGGTGGTGCGCACCCACAACGATGCCACCGTCGTCGAAGTCGTCGACCCGGACATCCTCGTCGTCCATACGCGACAGCCCGCATTGCGGCCGATCGCGCGGGAGGCCCGCGCTGGTTTGGCCGCGGCCTTGGATGCGATCGTAAAGCGTTGCACCGCATCGGCTTAGCGGCGCCTGCGCGACTGGGTTCGGTGGTCGGGGATCAGCCGGCAGCAGCCGACTCGAACGGGTCGAGCACATCGGCCACCGACCGTCGCGGTGTCATCGGCAACGACAGTGCACTGGTCGGGAGCCAGCCGACCCGCAGGATCGCCTGCGGTTGTGCGATGTCGTCGAGCACCTCGTGGCGCACCCTGCGGCGCAGGTCCGCAAGCTCGAGCGGTTCGGTGAGCAGGCAGGTGGCCAGGCCGATATTGGTGGCGGTCAGCAGCACCGCGCTGATCGCCTCGCCCGCGCGCAACCGCGAAAGCCGATTGTCGGCCGATGTGCTGATCACCAGCAGTTCGGCGTAATCGGGTTCGTGCGCACCGTCGGCTGACGCGGGTGCCGCGAACTCGCGGGCCGACAGTTCATCACGCGGTCGCGCACGACAAGCGTTCCTGGTCGGCACACCGTCGTCCGAGCTGTGCCTGCCGGACCGATTCACCAATTCGAAGCGATATTCCGGATCGTCGGCGTGCCGGGCGGCTGCGGTGCGCATTGTCTCTACCAGCACCTCGCGTGGGCGGTCGCCGGCCTGCGTCACGATGGCACCCAGTGTTGCGGCGCGTTCGGTCACCAGCCCCAGATATCCATGCGGGATCGGCCACGACGAATAATGCCTGCGGTCGGTCTGGCGTCTCGAAATCGTCGCGCTCAATGCGGCATCCAGTGATGTCGGCCGATGCCGCACCAACTCGATCGCGGCCAAATGGTTCGGATCCGCCGGATTCGGCAGCCGATGCACCACCGCGGACCAGCCGAGCGCCGCGAACGCTATGCGCAGATGATGTAGTGCCGCACCACAACTCAGCACTAGATCGCGCTGATCCGGGTCGGTCCCGGTCGGTGTACGCGCAGGGTCGAGGTACAGGTGGATGGAACGTGCACCGACCCGCCACCGCCACGGCTGAACATTGTGTACCGACGGCGCCCGCACTGCGAGTGCCAGTGCTGTGTTGACAGTGCTGTCATCGGGCAATCCGTGGTCCATGTCGCCTTCCTTCATCGATTTCGACCAACGGTCTCACCGACGCGGCGCCACCGATAAGAGCACGACGGCCCCTCTTGACGGGACTTCGGGCGGCTCATCGGCCGAGAGTGGGACCGACGGCCGCGCGGCAGCCGAATCGGACGGATCAAGGGACTTTGGTCACCAGGGTGGGGTCCAATGCCGACACACCGAAGCGGGCGGCTCCGTACGCTGAGTGAGTTCGGTTGCAGCGAGAGGTGCAAGACATGATCAGGGTGTTCTTGGTTGACGATCACGAGATCGTCCGCCGCGGTATCGGCGACCTCATCGCCCTGGAATCAGACCTGGAGGTGGTCGGCGAAGCGGGTACGTTCGCGCAGGCACTCGCCCGAATTCCCGCGCTGCGTCCCGATGTCGCCGTTCTCGACGTCCGCCTGCCGGATGGCAACGGCATCGAACTGTGCCGTGAACTGCTGTCCGCCGATTCGGCGCCGCGCTGTCTGATCCTCACCTCATTCACCGACGAGCAGGCCATGCTCAACGCCATCCTGGCCGGAGCCAGCGGCTACGTCGTCAAGGACATCACGACCCTGGAGCTGATCGATGCGATCCGTGAGGTCGGCGCGGGCAAATCATTGCTCGACAACCGGGCCGCTGCGGCGCTGATGGCGAAACTGCGTGCGGAAGCGGAGGCGAAGACCGGGCCGCTTGCGAGCCTTACCGAACAGGAACGCGCACTTTTGTCCCTGCTCGGTGAGGGTTTGACGAATCGGCAGATCGCGAGCCGGATGTTCCTGGCGGAGAAGACGGTAAAGAACTACGTCTCGCGGTTATTGACCAAACTCGGTGTCGAACGCCGCACGCAGGCAGCTGTACTGGCCTCGAAACTGAACCAGCAGGAACAGTAGGCGACCTACCGGTCGATTCGTGGCCGTCGACCGAATTCGGTGGGCCGACCGTGAAAGAATGTTCGGTATGGAACGCCAGTCGCCCGGGGCGGCCCACAGCAGTAGGCCACCAGTGACTGAGACCCTGTCTCAGCTGCGGCTGCGTGAACTGCTTATCGAGGTCCAAGACCGCATCACGCAGATCGTCGATGCGCGCGACCGGATGGATCGGTTGATGGAGGCCATGCTGGTCATCACGGCCGGTCTGGATCTCGACAATACGCTGCGTACGATCGTGCACACCGCCATCGAACTGGTCGATGCGGAATTCGGCGCGCTGGGTGTTCGGGAGACCGATCCGATGAGCAATCAGCTCGCCGAATTCGTGTACGAGGGCATCGATGACCGCACCCGCGTCCTGATCGGCGATCTGCCACGCGGGCACGGGGTGCTGGGTCTGCTCATCGAGCAACCGAAACCCATTCGGCTGACCAATCTTTCGGATCACCCCTCCTCGGTCGGCTTTCCCGAACACCATCCGCCGATGCACACCTTCCTCGGCGTTCCGGTCCAGGTCCGTGGCGAAGTGTTCGGCAACCTCTACCTCACCGAGAAAGCGGGCGGACTGGAGTTCACCGAGGACGACGAGGTAGTGGTGCAGGCGTTGGCCGCGGCCGCGGGCATCGCCATCGAGAACGCCCGTCTCTACGAGCAGTCCCGCGACCGCCAGCAGTGGCTCGAAGCGACCAGGGATGTGGCTACCGAACTGCTGGTTGCCGGTGAATCGAGCGAGGTCCTCGCACTCGTCGTCCAGCGAGCCCTGACGCTGACCGAATCGTCGTGCACCTTCATCGCCCGGCCCGAGGATCCCGATATACCGGCCGATGAGGTCACCGAGTTGGTGGTGGTCGCGGCTGCCGGGATCGACGCCGACGCACTCACCGGCCAACGCCTGCCGGTAGTGGCATCGAATTCCGGTGAGGTTTTTCGCCGAGGACAGAGTTTGTCGGTCCAGAAACTGGCACACAACCCGTTCCCTGATGCCCCTGTCGAATTCGGTCCGACGCTGATACTTCCGCTGCGAGCCGGACATACTGTCATCGGAGTGCTCACCACCCTGCGCCCTGCCGCCGCGGCCCCGCTCGACGCGGCGGCGCAGACGATGATGGCCACCATCGCCGACCAAGCCGCGCTTGCGTTGCAACTGGCCGATACCCAGGAGCGTATGCGTGAACTCGATGTGCTGTCCGACCGCGATCGGATCGCCAGGGGTCTGCACGATCACGTCATCCAGCGTCTGTTCGCCGTCGGTCTGTCCCTACAGGGCACCGCACAGCGGGCCCGGGCGCCTGAGGTGCGGTCTCGGCTGATGGAGACGATCGACGACGTGCAGGCGATCGTGCAGGACATTCGCCATTCGATCTTCGATCTGCAGAGCAATACCACCGCGGATTCCTCCAAATATCGTAAGCACCTGCACGGGATCATCGTCGAAATGACGGCGGATTCCGGGCTGCGCACCACCGTTCGGTTGGCCGGTCCGGTGACGGTACTCGCGCCGCCGCTGTCCGACGATGTCGAGGCGGTATTGCGCGAGGCCGTGAGCAATGTGGTGCGGCATGCGTCGGCGAGCACCGTAGCGGTCGAGTTGAAAGTGCGTGACGATGTCAGCATCGAGGTGACCGACGACGGTATCGGCGTCCCCGATGACATCGCGCGGCGCAGCGGATTGGCCAATATGGCGGCACGGGCGAAGGACGCGGGCGGCACGTTCAGCATCGAGAACCGCCCCGGAGGTGGCACGGTGATGCGCTGGTCGGCGCCGCTGCCCTGAAATATCTCGCGGCAGGCAGATAGCGGCAGGGCGAACAGCGCAGCCTTTCGGCCCTCGGATTCGTGACCTTGGACAGGCGTGCTTGCCCTCCCGGAGTTCCTAACCTACGGGTATCCGATTGTCGGACCCGAAGGCAGCCCATGACTCACCCGCATAGCAGCGCGCACCGAATCGCTTCGGCCGCAGTGGTTGTCGGTGCCGACGTGGACGCCCGCGCTGATTCCGCTCCAGAAAGTCGAGAAATCCATGTCCACCAATACCGTCAATCCGCCCGTCCTCGTCGGCGCCGACGGATCCGCCGATTCCGTCGACGCCGTGCGGTGGGCTGCCATCGACGCGGCCCGACACGGCGCGCCCCTGCACATCATCTACGCGATCGGCGCACCAGTCGACTACGGACCGGGTATCGCCTTCAATCAGATCGACTACGACGTTTATCGCGAAGCCGGTGCCGCCGCGGTCGCGCTCGCACGCAAAACCGCTGTCGCCGTATCGGATTCGATCCACCCGATCGATATCGAGACATTCGTTGTCGAGGCACCGCCCATCCCCGTGCTGTGCGACCGATCGAAGGAGGCCAGACTGCTGGTCGTCGGTACCCGCGGCCTCGGCGCGTTTCGGCGCGGATTGCTCGGTTCGGTCAGCACCTCGCTGGCCCGGCATGCGCACTGCCCGGTCGCGGTGATTCCGGAGGCCGTGGCGCCCGAGCGGGCGCTCGGCCCGGTCGTGGTCGGTGTCGACGGCTCCCCGGACGGCATCCGGGCCCTCGACGTCGGCTTCGATGAGGCGTCGCGGCGCCGCGCGGCCCTGGTAGCGGTGCACACCTGGTCCGAATTCAATCGTTATGTCCCCCGCAACGATATGGCGAACGAGGCCGAGGAACTGCTCGCCGAAAGTCTGGCGGGTTACACCGAGAAGTACCCCGAGGTCCGCGTCCAACGAGTGGTCACCGAGGACCGTCCCGCCAAGCGCATCCTCGCCGCCGCCGAACGCGCACAACTGATCGTGGTCGGCAGTCACGGCGACGGCGGCTTCGCCGGCATGACCTTGGGTTCCACCAGCCAGGCCGTCCTGCATGCGGCCGACTGCCCCGTGATCATCGCCCGCCCCCAGGACTGACCGACGGGGATCCGGTCCACGGCGGCCTACGATACGAGCCGGTCATGCCTGTCGGTCATGGGCCGCCGATTCGGAAGACCTGGCAGCGGTTCCGGTCGCCGAGCATTATCTGAGCTGTCTGGCGACCTGCGCGGTATCGTCGACCAGCAGGCCCGGTCGATCTCCGCAACATCGGAGGCGAGTATGTACGCTGCCGCGGGCCGAGGTAGTGGCATATGCCGGGGGCCTGGGGCTATCACACGCAGGCCTCGGACAGCATGCTCATGGCCCGGGACCACGACTCTCGAGGGCCAACGGCTGCGGCGTCGGTGCCATTCGGTCCTGTCGCCGCAGCACGCGACGGCGTGACGATTGACATATGACGACCAGCGCGACTCGATATCAGGCACCGGGATTCGGCGCATCCGTGATGTTGTCGGCATTGCACTCCCCGTTTGCCCACGTACTGCGGAACAACCTGTGCGAACTGCGATATCAGGCGCGGCGCTCGGGTCGTCATATCGCCTTACCCGTGTCCTACGCCCGCGCGGGCGACAACGTGGTCGTCCGGGTCGCTCGCGCCGACACAAAGACCTGGTGGCGCAACTTCTGTTCACCCCGGCCGCTTTCGGTGTGGCTCGATGGGCGGTGGTATCGCGGTATGGGGCATGTGGCACAACCCGATTCGCTGCAGCGCGAGGAAGCGGCAGCGATCTATCAGATGGCGTTTCCTCGCGCCGAGGTGCCGACGACCGATCCTCTCGTTGTGATCGAGTTGTCTGCTGCGCGCGAGCCGATGATGGGCGCTGCGGCCGTGCAGAAGCAACGGTGGGGACTGTGGCGGCGCTGGTTCACGAGTGTGACGTCGGGTGAATTGCTCGGCTTCGCGGCACCGGCGGTGACCGGCGCGCTGGTGCGCGATGCCGCGCCGGTCGTCGCTGCCGTCGCGCTGCTGATGGCCGGCGTGGTCGAGGGCAGTGTGCTCGGCTGGTTCCAAGCCGCGGTGTTGCGGTCGGCGGTGCCCGGAATGCGTTCCGGCGACTGGATTCGCGCCACCGCATTCGGGGCATTGGTGGCCTGGTCGATAGGTGCGGTCCCGGTGCTGGCCGGTGCCGGACTCGATACGTGGTCGCCATGGGTGCTGGTGCCCACAGCAGCGGTCGGCGGGATCGTCTTGCTCTTGTCACTCGGCGTCGCACAGTGGTTTGTGTTGCGCCACTTTGTAGTCGGTGCGGGCCGCTGGATCGGTGCGACCGCCCTGGCCTGGTTGGCCGGGCTGTTCGTTTTCATCGCGTTCACCAGCCCGCTGTGGCAGCCCGGACAGTCCACGGCGCTCGTGGTGCTGATCGGCATCGGCGGCGGCTTGTTGATGGCCGCCACAATGGCCGCCGTCACCGGCTACTTCCTCGTCCGCATCCTGCGCAGGCAGCCTGAACTACTCGCAGGTCCGGTCATGCACGCACAACCAGGAGACTGGCTGATCGTCGAAGATGAGCTGTCGCATCCGGACCGGGCCGCGGAATCGATATCCGAGCCGGACGCCCCGACACAGGGTACGAGGTGATCGACGTGTCGGAATACCCGTCCATGCCGACCCGCTTATGGCGGCGACGACCGTGGCAGACCAGTTCGCTGATGCGGGTATCGGATCGAGTCGAGGCACTGGTGTGGCTGTTCGCGGTCATTGTCATGCTTGTCGCAGTGCCGGTCGCGGGGGCGGCAGGTACCGCGGGCTACACCGCGGCCGCAAGCCGGATCCGGGTCGAGAACGCGACGAAAGTCGCTGTGCCAGCGACTATTACGACGAAGCCGGTACGGATCGTGACCGTCGACGCCTACGGGTCGACCACCGAACGATTCGACGCGACCGTACGTTGGGATCAGAACGACCGCTCCGGTACGACGACCAGCGAGGTACCCGACAAGTCCGCGCCGGGCGATGCGGTACGAGTGTGGTTGGACGGCAATGGCAAAGTGACCACGCCGCCGGTGCGCCCCATCAACGCCGCCAACAGTGGCATCGGCATCGGCACGACGGTGCTCGCCGTAATCTGGAGTGGTGCAGCCCTTTTGGGCTATGGCACCGGCTCGCTAATGCGCATCCGCCGCTATGCGGCGCTGGACCGGGAATGGCGCGGAATGAGTCGGCCGGTCGGACAGGACTCATGACTACGACCGAGTCGTACCCGCCCGCTGCTGATCGGTACCGGAAGCAGTCTCATGATCAGCGCGATTTTCATTACGCGGCCTTGTCGACGAGCCGGATGCCGGACACGATCGAGGGCTCGATCTCGATGACGGAATCTGTCACCTGGTCTACCCAGGGACGCAGCAGTTGCTCGTAGCGGGCAATGCGCTCGGGATCGGTGACCGGGCGGGCGAGCCCGGTTACCACGACCGACCAGCCGGTGCGCCGGTGTGGGTGGATCTCGTCGCCCTGGTAGGCGACCACCACATCGGAGTTGCCACGCACTGCCGAGGTGAGCATGGACGTAAGACGGGTCCGCACGATGATGCGGCCGTCCACCTCGACCAGATGATTTACCGGACGGATCGCCGGCAATGCATCGCGGCTGAACACCACTCGACCGATCGGGATGGTCGCGAGCAGGTCCAATGCCGTCGTGCGATCGAGCTCGACAACCGCGTGCCCGGGATAGCCGGTCGCAGCGAACTCGCTCACGCTCGCACAACCCTGGTCGACCACAGCTCGGACGTACTCACCAGACAACCTCCTCTTCGGCAGACGACCTCAGCAGTCTCTCCATGCGCAACAGCGCTGAACAGGGTCGAAGGTCCCCTGAATCGAGGACTCCGGCTTTATCACACCGACGCTGCGGACTCGCCGCTACCAGTGTCGATTCCCCCGTCAGTGGTGACTATCGGCCCTCGTTAATCCACTTCGACCTGTCCATGATGGTCGCGAAGGTCCATTCGGAAAGGAGCCAGCCATGACAACCGCACAGGCCATCATGCAGCCCGACGTCGCGTGCATTACGGTCCGCGACACCATGGAAAACGCGGCGCAGCGGATGCGTCAGCTCGATGTCGGCGCATTGCCGATCTGCGATGGCGAGGGACATCCGGTCGGGATCGTCACCGATCGGGACATCGTCGTCAAATGCATTGCCACCGGCGCGAATCCCCGCACGACCACTGCGGGCGAAATGGCCCAGGGCGACGGTCTACGCACCGTCGACATCGGCACCGATATCGAAGCCGCGCTGGCAATGATGGAGCGGCATCGGATCCGACGACTTCCGGTGACCGAGGCGGGCAAGCTTGTCGGCATCATCACCGAGGCCGACCTATCCCGAAGCCTGCCCGACACCACCGTCGGCGAATTCGTGGAAGCCGTATGCGCACAACATCTTCCGGCATCCACCGGCAAAGGTGCGCAATAGCGCGAGCCCCGCGCCGAGGTGCCCGGACCGGTTGACCGAGGACCTCATGCGCGGTGACCATTGGCCCCCGAATGGGTGCGCAGTGGCCGTGGTGAGGTAAGGGGGCGAGCGCGAGACTCGAGGGATGAACGCAAGCGATCGTGCTGACACTCCCGAGCTGCGCACTGTGCGAATGGCGCTGATGCTCGCCTGTCGGGCCCCGTCGGTGCACAATACCCAACCGTGGCGCTGGGTGTTCGATGGTGAGCGATTGCAACTGTTCAGCGATTCCGATCGACTGTTGCGGTCGGCCGATCCGTTCGGCAGGCAATTGGTGATCAGCTGCGGTGCCGTGCTCGACCATGCCCGTCTGGCATTCCTGTCGATGGGCTGGTTCGCCGATGTAATCCGGACCCCTGATTCGAATCTGCCGGCGCATTTGGCAACGCTCGATTTCCGGCCGTGGCCCGGCTCGCTGAATACGACCGCCGCCCGGATCCGCGCCATTCGCCGACGCCGCACCGACCGGTTACCGATGCTGGCTCCGCCCGGCTGGATCGAGGCATTCGACGCCATTCGCGAATTGGCGAGACCACATCATGTGGCCGTCGACGAGGTCGCCGACAGTGAGCGATTCCGGGTCGCCGCCGCCACCGATCATGCCACCGCGTTGCGCCGCTACGATATGCCGTATCAGACCGAATTGCATTGGTGGAGTGGACATTCAGATGTCAAAGAGGGTGTCCCCGCGGTGGCCCTGGCATCGGATGCCGAGGCGGCGAGGGTAGATGTCGGCCGCAGCTTTCCATCCGCGCCTTATTCGCTGCGCCGCGGCCAGCTCGAGGACCAGTCCCGATTGGTAGTGCTCAGCATCCTCGGTGAATCGCCTGCACAATGGCTGCGTACGGGCGAGGCACTGTCGGAGGTGCTGCTCGAATGCACCGCCCGCGGCCTGGCCACCTGCGCGCTCACCCATATCACCGAACTTGTCGCCAGCCGTTCGGTACTCGCCGACCTGATTCCCAACCCGGACGTGCCCCAGGTCGTGATCCGCATCGGCATTACGCCCGAGGAAAGCGAACCGGCCCCGACACCACGACGACCACTCGACGAGGTACTCGAGGTGCGCGCGCTTCATCCCTGAGACAGAGGCCGAATATGCCGCGCGCCACGACGATCCCCTCGCTTCCGCCGTTAACTGACTGCGCGCCGTCACCGGCAATCTCGATACCGACGATTCGGCCTTCTCTTACCGGGCGTTATGAGCCTGGCCGCACGCCGAATTACATGAGTCGCTGACACGGACTGCTCGTCTATTGCGCCGCTATCAATCAGAGCTGCGCACTTGGGTGCCCAGCGCGGTTGCGGGGACACCATAGGGCAGGAACCGCACGCGACGGCGTTCGTCGGTATTGTCGCGATGCGCACGCAAGGCCTCGAGTTCACTCGGAAAAACCTGCTCGACCCTGGCCTCGCCGGCGTCATCGATGCTGTAGATGACCCACACTCCACTGCCGGTCTCGCCGGTGGTCTCGCCCTCCGGTTTCGGTGGCCGCGTACGCTCCGACTGACCGAACTGACCCAGCAGTGACGCCAGCGTACTCACGCTTGTGCGATCGATGTACTCGCCGGCTTTTGCGAGGAGGTCGCGGAATTCGATCCCCGCCTCTCGCAACGCGCGTTCGAATTCTTCCGGATCGATTCCAAAAGGCCTGTCGGGTGCCATCACATTGCTCCTGGAGTCGAATTCGGCGCTACTACACCTTCAGTGTCCTCGCGCAATCCCGACTTCGCCACGTCCGGCAATGATCACGGCCCGACGCGGTGAACTCGACCCGCTGGACCGGCTCTGAGCTTTCGACCAGGACCGGAGATGGACCCGGGGGCCGTCCGAACCGGCTTCCCGCATATGGATCGGCCGCTGCCGTGGTTCCACTCCCCTGCGCGGATCAGCTGAGTTCGAACCACACTCTTCCCATAATGGTACGCGTGTGCGTACTATACGCATGTGCGTACTATTGAGCTTCCTGAACAGCCATTCGCGGACGGCATCGTGCTCATGCCATGGAAACCCGGTCCGCGCCAGGACGTTTCCGGGCATGTGTTCGTCAGCGTGACCGATTTCCTGGCCCGGTCCGAGGAGGAAGTCCGCAGTATCTATGAGATCGGGCTCGAACTGGGGAACACTTGGCCGGTCATGCAGGGCGCGGTGGGCCTGTGGCTGTGGGGGAACCCCACCGCGCGGCGTGGCGGATCCATCACGGTGTGGGAATCGGAGCAGGACATGCGCCGATTCGTGCGATGGCCGGTGCACGTCAAGATCGTGCGGGCCTGGCGCGGCAAGGTGGGCATCGGCACCGACTCGTGGCAGGCCGACCACTTCGAGCCACGACAGGTACTGGAACGCGCGCGGAACACACTCGAACGTCCACATCGCAACGCCGCATAAGCTTGTCCGCGCTGCATCTCGCCCTGCGTGCATCACTGTTCGACGGCGTTGCAGGGCGGGCGGACGACACGTGGAGCTGGCTCTGACATGAGGTCGGTGGCCGCCGACGCTGAGCGTGCTCAGGCGATGGTGGCGATCGGATCAGCGCGCGAACGCGATCCAGGGTCAGTAGTAATGGCGTCGCCCGCCGACGGCGCGGCCCGTCGACCCCAACAGCAATAACACGAGGCCGATGACGAGGACCACGATCCCGATGGTCCAGAGGATCGGGATGCTGAATATGAATCCAACGATAAGAAGAATGATTCCGAGAACGATCATGGCCTGCTACCTGGTTTCGCTGCTGTACTCGAAGGGCCTCAGAAACCCTTCGGTGCTGGTATCGGTCATGCGCGTAATGCCAGCACGCGTCACTACGCACACCCTGCCACGGCCACGGGAGTCGCACAGCCACGATGATCAACCCGTGTACTACATATTCCAGTAGACGCCTCAGGATCCAGGATGTACACCCCCGTTTATCGAAGTTGCAGCTCGATCGTGTGTTGCTGGCCAACGCGTGACCGGCAAGGGCGACAGACCCATTCGAGCCCGGACCCGCTCGCGCTCGTACTACTGGAAGAAATGCCGCTGGGTGCGGCATCTCAACGTTTCGAAGAGCGGGCGTAGAGCGCGAGCGGTCAGACAATCCGAGTTCATCGAGCGTCAGGGCGTGGAATATCCCCACGCCACGCGCCCGTTTCATGTTGCTGGCCTTCGATGAATTGCTTGAAGCGCTGCATGTCGCCATTGACGCGGTGCTTCAGCACGCCGAGCTTATCGGCGGCGTTCTCCACGAATCCCTCCGGATCGATCTCCATTTGCGCGGTGATCCGCGTGTGGGTGTCGTCCAGACGATGAAAAGTGATCACACCCGCGTGGTCGGGACCACTGTCGGACTTCCACGCGACACGTTCGTCGGGATGCTGCTCGGTGATGGTGGCGTCGAATTCCCGGGTCGCCGGTCCAACGTGGATACGCCAATGGGTGTGCTTGTCGTCGAGTTGGTCTACCGCCTCTACACCGACCATGAACTGCGGAAATGTCTCGAACTGCGTCCATTGGTTGTAGGCGGTGCGAACCGGTACTTCGACATCGACGGTCGCGGCCACAGTGCTCATATCGGCTCCTTTACGGGCTCGTCCCGAATGCCGCCGCGTATGCGTTCGGCCGAGATGGAACGTGCACTCATGGACAAGTCAGTCGCGAAAGGCATCCTTGACCTTCTCGCCTGCATCCTTGAGGTTGGACTTGGTCTGATCGGCCTTGCCCTCGCGCTTCTTGTCCTTGTCGTCGGTTGCCTCGCCGAACTTCTCCTTGGCCTTACCGGAGAGTTCGTCAGCCTTATTCCTTGCCTTGTCTACAGTGCCCATGATTGCGGCCCCTTTGTTCGAAGGTGCCCGGCCTGCTGGTTCCAGCCGGTCTTCTGGCGGATAACCCACATTCGGATAGCCAAACAACGCTCCTGGGGAGACTTGTCGCGGGACCGTGTGACCATCTGGGGTTTCACAGACCGCCGATGACCGTCGTATCGATCGCCGAAAGGTATCGGTTGTGCGACGGATCGGTGGAGATGCTGGTCGTCGGTGTCTCAGCCGGCGCGTCGCTGCCGCATGCTGACGGACAGAGGTCCGCCCAGCACCCCGAAGAAGGGAGATAGACGGTGGCATTGGGACGTCGTCGGCTGCTGATTGGCTTCGCCGGTGCGGGTGGCCTGGCCCTGGCCGGATGCGGGTGGGTGCGAGAACCCGCGCCGCCACCCAAATCCGCCACAATCCGATTCGATCCCCCACCTGGCACCCACGATGTCCAAGCGCGCAGCACGGGCACTATCACCGCGACGGACGGGACGCTGCGGTGGGTCGAATGGATCGATGAAACGGGCAGATCACTGCCGGGCGCATCGACACCCGATAACCGAAGCTGGACCAGTGCCGAACCACTCGGCTACGGACATACCTACACCGCGAAAGCCGTGGCTCACGGCGAAACCGGCGACGTCACCGCGACGACAACCTGCACCACGGTGCGACCCCAACAACTCGTCGACGTCTCCCTGCGCTCCGCCAATCTCGTCGAGCTGGCCGAAAACGACACCTACGGAGTAGGTTTCGTGCTCGTCGCCCATTTCGACGCACCCGTCGATCGGGCAGCCGCAGAACCTCATCTCGAGGTCACCACCGAGCCGGCCGTCGCCGGTGCCTGGTACTGGCTCGACGATCAGAACGCACACTGGCGGCCCGAGCACTATCACGCACCGGGAACCAGGGTCACGGTCGCGGCCGAACTGTTCGGCCTCGCGCTCGGCGAAGGCCGCTACGGCCTGCGCGACCAACGAGTGTCGGTGATCATCGGGCCCGCGCACGTCGCGATCGCCGACGACGACACCAAACAGATCGAGGTCTTCGACAACGGAAACCTGGTGCGCACCATGCCCACATCGATGGGTAGGGGCGGCACCGCAACCATCGGCGGCAGAGCCATGTCGTTCTGGACCCGACCGGGCATATACACCGTGCTGGACCGAAAAGACCCGGTGATCATGGACTCCGCCAGCTACGGCCTGCCCACCAACTCCGGACTCGGCTACCGCACCAGTATCAACCATGCGGTCCGTATCAGCCACGACGGAATCTACGTTCACGAACTGGCCGCAAGCATGTGGGCCCAAGGCAACACCAACGTCTCACACGGCTGCCTCAACATCTCCCCCGACGACGCCGCATGGTTCTACGACTTCGTCATCTCCGGCGACGTCGTCGAGGTCCGCAACACCGGCGGCGACCCGCTCGACATCTGGCAGAACGGCGATTGGGGCATCCCCTGGTCCGACTGGCTTCGCGGCGGTGCACACACATGACGCAAACGAGGTGACCCAGCTTGCGAGGTGTTTGCCGTCCCCTTCCAGGGGTAAGGCGGCAGCAGCGCAATTCGCGCTGACCGTACTACCTGTCCAAGGAGACGATCGTGGAAGCAACGTCGATCAATACCACCGATGATGTCGTCACGTTCCTGATCGAGCAGCACATGCGCATTCGCGAACTGTTCGCCGAGGTCGAGCGGGCCCCAACGGCGGAACAGCGGGAGCAGAAGTTCTACGAACTGCGCCGCTTGCTGGCGGTCCACGAAACCGCCGAGGAAGAAATCGTCCACCCACGCTTCCGGCGAGAAGTTCATGACGGCGCCGACATCATTCAGGCGCGTCTCGAGGAAGAGAACAAAGCCAAGCGCCAGCTCGCCGATATCGAGGCGGTCGATATCGATTCTCCCGAGTTCGACGCCAAGCTTGCGGCCCTGCGCGACGGGGTGCTCGCACATGCCGAACACGAGGAGCACGAGGAGTTCAACCGGTTGCGTTCCCAGCTGGAACCCGATGAGCTCGAGCGTCTCCGCAAAGCGGTGAAATTCGCCGAAGCCATGGCGCCGACACGTCCGCACGCCGGCGTCGAGTCCGCGGGCGCGAATCTGCTCGTCGGACCATTCGCGGCCATGATGGACCGCGCCAAAGACGCCATCAGCAAACCTCGCACGAAATGATCACCGCCCCCGCGCTTCTGGGTCTACCGCATACCTAGCCCGGTTCAGCGCTGAGGTTGGTCCCACTGTCGTGGGCAGATAGGCACTGCTGAGGCGGCGTCGACGAAGCGGTCCGCAGTCCGTTCGTCCGGGCTGTTCTGGATCACTCCGGAGGTGTCGTCTCGTTGCCCGCAGATCTACGGTGGAGATATGACCGCCTTGGAAAATCGGCATGTGCTGGTCGCGCGGGACGGCGCCACCGTGCGCATCACCATGAATCGGCCGGAGCGGCGCAATGCGCTGTCGGGCGAGCATCTGGCCGAACTGCTCGCCTCGTTCCGGGCCGCCGGCGAGACCGACGCCACCGGGATAGTGCTGGGAGCGCACGGCCCGGTGTTCTCCGCGGGACATGATTTCGCCGACGTCGCCGCCCGCGATCTGCTCGGTGTGCGGGAACTGCTCACACTGTGCACCGAGCTTATGTCGACCATGCAGTCGGTGCCGCAGGTGGTGATCGCCCGGGTGCACGGTCTGGCCACGGCCGCCGGCTGCCAGCTGGTGGCCTCATGTGATCTGGCCGTCGCCGCCGAATCGGCCGGGTTCGCGCTCCCCGGCGGCAAGGGAGGTTGGTTCTGCCACACTCCCGCAGTGCCGGTGGCGCGTTCC
Organism: Nocardia sp. NPDC050412; assembly: GCF_044458825.1. NCBI lineage: Bacteria > Bacillati > Actinomycetota > Actinomycetes > Mycobacteriales > Nocardiaceae > Nocardia > Nocardia sp. NPDC050412. The sequence continues at coordinate 474,748 of NZ_JBITIJ010000005.1, read as the reverse complement.
GTCGGCCGTAAACGCCTGATGGAACTGGCCCTCACCGGCGACCCGATCGATGCCCGCACCGCTGAGCAGTGGGGCCTGATCAACCGAGCGGTGCCGGACGGCGAGTTGGACACCGCCATCGACGAGTTGCTCGCCCGCGCTACCCGAGGCAGCCGGGCCAGCAAGGCCCTCGGTAAACACACCCTCTACAGCCAACTCGACCGCCCCGAAGCAGATGCCTACGCCCTCGCCCTGGAAGTCATGGCCGCCGCCGCCCAACTTCCCGGCGCCCGCGAAGGGATGGCGGCCTTCCTTGCGAAGCGCCCGCCCGTCTGGCGCGATTAGCGCGGCAGTTGCCTTCGGCCGCTTGGCTGCCCGCGTTGTAAGCTCTCGATCCGCAGACCCTCCAAGTGCGGGAACCGGACGCCATCGGCCCAGGATCAGGACACCCGCGACATGATGAATCATCAAGCACCCGTTCGTGTTCCGATTTGGATCGATCACGCGAATCGTGCGAGATCCACGATTCACCCGGTGTCGCCTTCCCTTACCGCCGATGACGTATGTCAAGCTGTGCCGACCCCGAGTGAACGGAATGCCGGAACAGACAAGCGGGCAGCAGCCTGTTCGCGGCGGCCCTACACTCGACGCACACGCATGCTCTCGACGGAGGTGATCGGCGGTTGAACCCCAGGGATCCGCGCGACCAGCACACCGCACGTTACGAATCCGGTTTTCAGCCGGGGAACTACCGTGACCCGGCGTATAGCCAGGATCACGGATACAGCCAGGATCACGGCTACGGCCAAGATCACGGCTACGGCCAAGAAAACGGATACAGCCAAGACAACGGATACAGCAGGTATCAACAGTCTGATTATCCGGACCGGCAGTCTCGACCACAGCAGGGTCCTGACGTCAACATCGGTATGTTCGTTGGTGGTGTGTTCGCGGCGGCGGTGGTGACCGCGCTCGCGGGCTGGCTGTGCGCCTGGATCATCGAGATCATTGCCACCCGGGTGACCGAGAGCGGCAAGTTCGGGGTGTGGAACCCCATGTCCCAGGACGCGTACTGGTTCGCGGCCGTGGCCTTCATCTGCACGCTGCTGGCCGGGGTGCTCTGGTATCTGCTGCGCCTGGGCACTCCCTCACCGGAATTGTTCTTCAACTGGATCGTGGGAATCCTCACCGCCGCGGCGGTGATCATTCCACTGGCATTGTCGAGCCACCTCTGGATCGGTATCTCCACCGCGATCGAACATTTGGTGATCGGACTGCCGATCCTCAGCATGGTGCGCATGGTGGGCGCCAAGAGCGTCGTGAGCCAGTGAGGAACGGCCGACCCCGCCCACAGCATTCGGTACCGGTCTCGCCGCGCTGATCGCGGCGAGACGGCCTGCGGGCGACTTCAGTACGGGATAGGCTTGTTTTCCTTTGCCCAGGTCTCCTCGATATCACTCCCAACCGGTGGCGGGAAGAGGCCGGCGATCATCCAGGTGTCGCGGGCGACCTCGTTGATATTGAATTCGAGGTACAGGCCGCGATCGTGGGTGTAAGGGGCCATGAGCGTGTCGAGGCCTCGGGTCATGCGTTTTCGCATTTCGGGGTCGTCCAGTTGACGGGCGAGGTGGTCGATGGTGATGCGCACCGAGGCGGCGGTGGATTTGCCGCCCACGTAGAAGGAGTCGGCAGCGAGTTCGTGGAACAGAGCTACGGCATAGAACTCCGGCAGACCGAAGCGGGCGTAGTAGGTGGTGATGTCCCGGGCGAAGTTTTGCTTGTCCTCGGGGGTATAGGTGTTCGCGGGGTGGTAAATGTGCCAGAGCGGCATGGTGAATTCCTTTGGGCCAAGCGATGTGTCAGCGACGGAAGGGAAGAACGAGGTTCTCGACGGGACCGGACAGGGAGGCCTTCACCTGCCGGGTGAACTCATCGACGAGGACCTCGTTCGCCCCCTCTTCCAGGCCATCGGCGACTGCGGCGGCGACCATGGCGGGGCTGAGTTTGGCGGCATCTATGGCCTTCACCATGTCGGTCTCGGCGAAGCCGAGGTGGACGCCGATGACCTGGGTGCCCTGCGCCGCCAATTCGATGCGCAGGGAGTTGGTCACAGACCACAGGGCGGCCTTGGACGCACCGTAGGCCGCGGCTCCGGAGCTCCAGGACAGCACGGAGTGGATATCCACCAGTGCGCCACCACCATTGGCGGCGAGGATAGGAGCGAAGGCTTGGGCGATGCGCAGGGGACCGAAGACGTTGGTCTCGAATGTTTCGGCCACATCGGCCATTTCGGCATGCAGTAGCGGCGCAGGGCGCAGTACACCCGCATTGTTGATGACTATGTTTACGTCAGTGGCCCGATTTGCCACGGCCGCAACCGAATCCGGATCGGTAACCTCCAATTCGAGCGGCACTACGCGGGCGTCATCGCCCGCCTCGGGCTTGCGGGCGGTGGCGTAGACCTTGGCCGCGCCACGCGCCAGGAGCTCGGCGGTGAACGCGCGGCCGAGGCCGCGCTGCCCGCCGGTCACCAGTGCGATAGCGCCTTCGATTCTGGTCATGTCTGCCTTCCTGATCGACCCCATCTTAGCTGACTATGCATAACTATAGCCAACATTCTGGTTCAGCGGCAGAGCACGGTCGCAACCGAATTTCATCGCGTGTGGGGCCGAAAGATCGAGGTCGGGCAGCCTGGTGCGCGGTGAGTTGCCGTGACATAGCTGGCGGGATCGGTAACAATGCCGCGCATGACGGTGGCGGCGAGCGACGGATTGCTAGATCGGCAGGCTGATCAGGCGCTCAATACGACACCGTGCGCGACATTTCGGCCCGACATCGAGGGGTTGCGAGCAGTCGCCGTACTGGCCGTTGTGCTTTTTCATGTGAACATGCCCGGCGTCGGGGGCGGATTCGTTGGTGTCGATGTCTTTTTCGTCATTTCCGGCTTCCTCGTCACCGGAATTCTTTGGCGGGAAGCAGCTTCCGCCGACACTGTCGGGCTGGTGCGGTTCTACGGCGCACGGGCCCGCCGTCTGCTGCCCGCGGCAGGCGTCGTGGTGGTTGCCACCGCGATCGGCGCGGCGGTGCTACTGCCGCCGCTGCAGGCTCGCCAGGTCCTCGGCGATGGGATCGCCAGCGCCTTGTATACCGGGAACTATCGGCTCGCGCTACGCGGCACCGACTACCTGGCGGGCGGCACGTCTCCATCGCCGTTTCAGCACTTCTGGTCGCTCGGTGTGGAGGAGCAGTTCTATCTGTTGTGGCCCGTACTGATCGCGGTCACGGCCTGGTTCGCGCGGCGCCGCCGAATCGGATCGGCAGCTGTGTTCCCGTACCTGATCGTTGTTGCGGTAGCCGCCGCGCTCTCCTTCGCGATCTCGCTGATCTGGACCAGCACGCTGCCACCGTGGGCGTTCTTCTCGCTGCCGACGCGGGCCTGGGAACTGGGCACCGGCGGCATCGTCGCGCTGTCGACCGCTGCGTGGTCGCGTTTGCCGAAAGCGGTCGCCGCCCCTGCTGGATGGATCGGGCTGGTCCTGATCGTCGCGGCATGTACCCACCTGAACGGGACGACACCGTATCCCGGCGCTGCGGCACTGCTCCCCGTTCTCGGTACTGCCCTGGTGATCGTATCGGGTTGTGGGGAAACACGATTCGGGGTTGGTCGCGTACTGGCGCTGCCGGTAATGCGGGCCATCGGCCGCCTGTCGTACTCCTGGTATCTGTGGCACTGGCCGGTATTACTGCTGGCACCGCGCGTGCTTGGTCACCAACTCGGACTGGGTGGCTCTATGGGCGCGGTCATGACGGCAGGCGGACTCGCCATGCTCACATTGTGGCTGGTCGAGAATCCGGTTCGCTTCGCCGCCCCGTTGCGAGGGTCAGCCGTACGCAGCCTCGCCTGCGGCGGCGCGATCACCGCGGTCGCCGGTTGTGCGGGACTGATGCTGCTGATGCTCGTACCTGTCCCGGTCGGCCGTGGCGCGGCGGCCGCGGCTCTCACACTCGCCACGCCGGCGGTACCGGCCGCTCCCAGCGCCGACGCACGCGATGCGGCGGTCCGGCAGCTGACCGCGCAGACGCAGGCCGCAGTCGCTGCTTCGGCCGAAATCCGAGCTGTCCCTTCGAATCTGAGCCCCGCACTGGCCGACGCGCCCGGCGACAAGGCGGGCGTGTTCGTCGACGGCTGCGTGCGATCGTGGCGTGAGGTGGGACAGGCCGAGTGCGCCTCCGGCGATCCGGACTCGGCCACTACAGTGGCCCTCGTCGGTGATTCACACGCCGCGATGTGGCATCCGGCGTTCGAGCCGATCGCCGCGCAGCGGCACTGGCGGCTGGAAACCATGGCCAAGGTCACCTGTCCGTTGCTCGGGTTGCCCATCACCAGTCCCTATCTGGGCCGCGAGTACACCGAATGCGAGCAGTGGCGCGACCAGATCCTGTCCCGGTTGCGGGCCGAACGCCCCCGCCTGATCGTGCTGAGCATGTCCCGGCGCTACGGCGCCGACTTCGGCTTCGTCTCTTACGACCAGGCCTGGGTCGACAGCTTGAACCGCCTGGTCGGCCAGCTGCGAGCGACGGGAGCGGCGGTCCTCGTGCTCGGGCCGATCCCCGATCCGCACGCCACCGTGCCGGTATGCCTATCCGAACATATCGACGATCCGGCGGCATGCACGCCGGCCCGGCCGGTCGCGGTCGATGATGCGGGTATCGGGGCCGAGCAGGCGGCAGCCATCGCCGGCGGCGGCCAGTACGCCGATCTGACCGCCCTGTTCTGCACGACCGCCCGCTGCCCCCTCATCATCGGTGACAACCTGGTGTACCGCGACGACAACCACCTCACCGTCGGTTACGCCAGAACACTCGGACCGGTCATCGCCGCACTCGCTGACCACGCGCTCGCCAACGGCTGAGCCGAGCTCGATTCAGGTAGCCGAAGGCCGAAAACGTCGGTCGGTTGCCCAGAAAGTCTCTGGCCCAATGGATTTAGATCCACGCATCCTCTGCGTCGAGCCGCCCTCCCCTGGGCGCCAGGCGAAAGACGGCGTCAACAACCCGAAAGACCGGGCAAGGATGTTGGATCATCATTTCCCGATTCTGGGAATGACCGATACTCGAATCGCGTCGGTCCCTGGGAGTAGAGGATTACGGATGTCGCTATTCGTTGGTCCACAGCCGAGCGACAACGAGGCGCTGCGATGAGCCCGACCGTCGACCACTATAAAGTCGTCGAGCTGACGGTTCCCGGTTACGCATCGGACACGCTCAAAAGCGCCGTCCGCGCCACCCGCGCTGCGATCCAAGCCAATGTCGACAACCTGGGCGCGGGCACTCCGTCCAGGGCCCCGAAATTCGTGAAACTACTGCGCGACAACAAGATTATCGACGACAAGAATCAGTCGATCGCCACCACCAACCACAACGAAACCGTCTCCGCGCTGCGCGACATCGAAGCCTCGATGGACGCGAACGACGAAGGTGTCGACAGCTCGACCTACGGAACCTACTCCGTGGCGGGCGACGCATATGACGACATCGAGACAGCGGTCAACCGGCTCCAACGCACCATCGACGACGCAAAGAACACACCCGGACCCCGCGTCGACCCGACAGGCAGAGAATACTGGCCGGAATCGGTGGAGGGCCCGCTGCGGACCGCATGCGCCACCACCGCCGCGACAGTAGAGCAGCGGATGCGCGACGCCGCGACCGACATCCAGCGCTATGCCGATCACATCAACAACTCCGCCCCCGACAACCCGATCAGCAGCGGCTACGGTGGGACCACGGCGCCGTTGACGACACCGTGGTCCGGCCACAGTTATGTGCCGCCCGCCGACTCCAGCACTATCGACAAGATCAAGGGATTCGCCGAGAACGAACTCGGCGTCACCGAAATCGGAACCAACCACGTGAACCGCCCCTACAACATCGATGACGCATGGTGCGCGTCCTTCGCCACCTGGGTGTGGAAGCAGTCCGGCATCGACGTCGGCTGGAGCAACAAGAACTACGTGCCCAGCGTCTGGTCCGACGCCACAGGTAAGGGCTGGGCCGATAGCGACATGTCCAGCGCCCGCCCCGGGGACCTCGTCGTTTTCGGCGGCCAACACCACATCGGTGTCGTGGTGGCCCGCAACGGCAACAGCATCACCACCATCGAAGGCAACTCCGGCGACGCCGTACGCCAGCACACCTACAACCTCTCCAGCGGAAATTTCACCGGCGTCATACACCCGCCGGCGAAGACCACGGCCAACGTGTAACCGCCGGCCGCCCAGTGCTGGAAGGACCGGGGAAGGTCTGCCGGAACCGATAGGGTGGTTTCGATGTCCAGAATCGATGAGTCTGCGAGCCGAGTTGCCGCGGTCGCCATGCGGTCGAAACGGATGGTGGCGGTTGCGGAATCGTTGACCTGCGGGCAGTTGTCGGCGGCATTGGGGGCTGCCCCGGACTCTGCGCGGTGGTTGCGGGGTGCGGTGGTTGCCTACAGTGCTGATGTCAAACGGCAGGTCCTGGGCGTTCCCGACGTACCTGTCGTGTCGGAGACCGCGGCTCGAGCCATGGCGATCGGCGTGCGGAAATTGCTGGGCGCGGACGTGGCTGTGGCTGTGACGGGGGTCGGCGGCCCTGATCCCCAGGACGGTGAACCGGCGGGGTCGGTATGGCTGGCGGTCCACGGCGAGGGTGGGACTTGGGCACGACATGAGCTCTTCGATGGCGAACCCGAAGATGTGCTGAGGCGCACGGTCGAAGTCGCCCTCGACATGGTGCGCGAGGCAATGGACGACGCCTCGCTCTGACGTCTGCGGCGGTTGCCCGCGGTGCCGAGCAAGCATCTGTCGATCCGAGGCGGGTATTGCCGGGTCACGACTTGCCCTTGCTCGTATGCGTGGAAAGCGTCACCGATAACTACGCGGTAGACGGGTAGCCCACCGATATCCACCGCCGAGCGAGAAGGAGCGACAGTGACCCGATTCGGATACACACTGATGACCGAGCAGAGCGGCCCGCGCGAGCTCGTCCGCTATGCGGTCGCCGCTGAACAGGCAGGATTCGACTTCCTGGTCAGCAGCGACCACTACGCACCGTGGCTCGAGGAGCAGGGACACGCCCCGAACGCCTGGACCACCCTCGGGGCCGTCGCGCAGGCGACCCGGCGAATCCCGTTGATGACCTACGTGACGTGCCCGACCATGCGCTACCACCCCGCGATTGTGGCGCAGCAGGCGGCGACGTTGCAGATCCTGGCCGAAGGGCGGTTCACCCTTGGGCTCGGAAGCGGCGAGAGCCTCAACGAACACGTGATCGGTGCGGGCTGGCCCGGGCTCGAGGAACGGCTGGAGCGACTCGCGGAGGCCATCGGCATCATTCGTGATCTGCACGCGGGCGGGACGGTCAGCCGACTCGGCGACTGGTATCGAGTCGACGCCGCTAAGGTCTGGGACTTGCCGGACCAGCCGGTACCGATCGCGGTCGCGGTATCCGGACCACGATCGGTGCAGCGATTCGCCCCATTGGCCGACGAGATGGTCAGCACCAGTCCCGATGCCGAACTCGTTCGGTCATGGCATAGCGTACGCGCGAACGACTCCGCTGCGGCGAAGTCCCGCGTGACCGGGCAACTGCCGATCAGCTGGGATACCGACCGCGACAAAGCAATCCAGCGCGCCCACGAACAGTTCCGGTGGTCTGCGGGCGGCTGGGATGTCAACTCGAACCTGCCGACGCCGGCGAGTTTCGCGGCCGCGACGCAGTTCGTGCGCCCGCAAGATATCGCCGAGACGATCCCGTGCGGTCCCGATCTCGACGCCATCGTGGCGGCGGTGCGGCCCTACCAGGACGCTGGCTTCACCGACATCGCTGTCGTCGAAATCGGCGACGAACAACAGGACCGATTCCTCGCCGAGGCAGCCGAACCCCTGCTGGCGAAACTCCGCGCGGCCGATACCGATTCCTGAACTGATGGGCCACAGCTCGAGCCGCCTACGGTGGCTGCCTTCTTGTCAGGCGATCCGCTTCAGATAGTCGGCTCCGGTTCGGAACGTTCAGCGAGTTCGGCGATCAGCGGTTGTGCCGCGTCGGGGATCTGTATGTCGGTCCAGTGATAGGTGCTGCTCCGATTGCCGTCGGTGACGGTGAGTTCGTAGTCGAACTGATCCGGCATCGGTGGACGGTGTGTCGGTGTGTTCCGCTCGGGCAATGTGTTGTTGAGCAGGTCGGTGATGACCGGTGCCTGCTCGGCGGGCAGATCGCGCGCGTCGACCGAGGTCGTCATCTCTATTCCGGCGAGGCCGCCGCTTCGCCGGAATTCGAGACGTACGTCGGATGTGGCCATAGACACGATGGTATTCGTGGCCGTCGGGTTCAGCGCAGCGTGACTTTCACGGCATCCCATGCCGATTCCACCGCGTGCGCTTCATTGCTGACCCTTCCGAAACGGTAGCGGGCCTGCTTCAACGTCAATGCGGCGAAGTTGCCGAAGGTGGCGTTGGGTTTGAGCCCGGGGTCGACGAGCGCGTCGTACCAGACTGTTCCCGGCGTCTTCCACGCTTCCCCGCCCAGCGTGGTGGCGAGCACGTAGAAGGCGTGGTTCGGGATGCCCGAGTTGATGTGGACGCCACCGTTGTCCCTGGTGGTCTGCACGTATTTGGACATGTCGGCGGGTTGGTTGTCATGAGGGTTGGCTGTGCCGGGGGCCTTCAGCGATCGCAATGCAGGTGACAGCAGCGGTCCCACGATGTCCGCACCGATCAACCAGTCGGCTTGATCCGCGGTCTGGGCGAGGTGGTACTGCTGCACCAACGATCCGAAAACATCGGACAAGGATTCGTTGAGTGCGCCGGACTGGTTGGAATAGGTGAGATTCGCCTCGAACTGGGTGACCCCGTGGGTCAACTCGTGCGCGACCACGTCGAGGCTGCGGGTGGTGTCGGTGAATATCTGGCCGCTTCCGTCACCGAAGAACATGTGTCCCTGTCCATCCCAGAACGCGTTGTCGTATTTGGCGCTGAAATGCACCATAGCGGCGATCGGCATGCCCTGGTCGTCGATGGAGTCGCGTTGGAATACGTTCCAATAGAAATCGTAGGTGGCGCCGAAGTTGTCGTAGGCGGAGTTGATCGACGGGTCGGCAACCGGCGGCTGACCTTCGGCTCGAACAAGCGTGCCCGGCACCATCGCAGTGGAATGCCGCTGGTCGAAGATCGATCGCTGCGGTATACCGTTCGATACCGCGCCGACGGCCTGTTGCGGTCGTGGTCCCTGTCGGCCGACGGCTTCGGCCCGCATCATTCGGATGCTGTTGTCCAGATCCATGGAGGCAAGCAGTTCTGCTCGCTGTTCCGGCGGAAGTTCACGCGCGACCGACTGCAGTAGGTCGGGTGGGAGGATGCACGCTGTTGGGTATCGCATTTTCTGCTCCGTTTCGGGTGCTGTGCGGCGGCTGATTCTGGATGGGCGGGCCAGTATGGGCGCGGCGAAGGCCAGCGCGGAGTCGAGGTTTGCCAGGACCGTTCGGCCGCTCGACGTTACCCGGGCGTCTTATCTGTCGAAAACGCTTGTGGCGCTGTCGATTCAACTTGTTTCCGCACGGTTGAGCGGACAGATCATTGGCTTGTGCCTTACCGCCTGGACCGGCTTCGACCTGCGTATTCATTGTCGGACTGCGCATAGCTGCGGACACGGGTAGGCGACTACTCCTTATCTCTTATCGAGGCGATTGAGCGGGCCGAGTAGCGTCCAGCAGGGTAAGCGGGGCGTGCCGTGTCGGCCTCGCGTGAAAGGTGCCGCGGGCCTTGGCTGTTAGGCCTCGCATACCCCGTCGGCGTGTCGGCAAATGTTCAGTCGACTTCGCGGCACAATCAGCGGATGGTGCTCAGCCGAAGATCGTTGCTGGCGTTGGCTGCGGCGCTACCTGCCGCCGGGCACGCGGCGGCCGCGCAGCGGCCACCTTCGGTGCCGCGATACACCATGACCGCGTTCACCGATGACAGCGAAACCGATCTGTATGTTTACGAATCCGACGATGCGATCACCTTCCGGCAGCTGAGCGGGCCCGCCTACCGGCCGCCGACGGGTCTGCTGCGCGACCCCAGCGTCTTTCGCAATATCGATGGCTACTACTACCTCACCTACACCACCGGCTGGGAAGGGCGAACCATCGGTTTCGCCTACAGCGCGGACCGGCTGAACTGGAGTCATCTCTACGACATCATGGTGCCGCTGCCGGGCGTGACATCGACCTGGGCGCCGGAGTGGTTCATCGACACCGACGGAAGCATCAGTGTCATCGTCTCGTTGTCGGACGGCTACCGGTTCACACCGCACCTGACCACCGCTGACCCGAAACTGCGCTCATGGAGCGCACCGAGGCCGCTGATCGGGCTGGCCCAGCCCGACAACACCTCCTACGGCTATATCGACACCACCGTGGTCCGCGCAGCTGGGCGCTACTACGCCTTCACCAAGAATGAATCCACCAAATACATCGAACTCGCCGTCGCCGATCATCTGCTCGGCCCGTACACCTTTGTGGCAAACGACGATTGGGCCGGTTGGGGCGCGCCCGTCGAAGGACCGTGCATCATCGCGCTCCCCGGCGGCGGCTGGCGAATCTATTTCGACGCCTATACCGACCACCGATACTTGTACAGCGACTGCTACGACAACTTCCGAACATGGACGACACCTGTCGAACTCCCCGACCTATCAGGCACGGTCCGCCATTTCACGGTCTACCCGGAGTTCATCGAACAGCCCGACAGTTGATACGACCTCGCTCGAATGGTCAGCGGGCGTCGGCCCATTTTGCCAGCCAGCTTTCGTTTTCGACGGCGATGGTGTTCTCGCAGTCGTCGACGAATTCCGACCACTGCGGTGGATCGGTCGGGGATCCCGCTGTTCGCCAGTGGTCGAGCAGTCGCTGTAACCGGTTGGCGGTCGCGAGATAGCTGACGACCAGGAAGTCATATCGCTTACTTGCGAGATAGGCGACCAGCGCACCGCTGAGTGTGGTCAAAACGGCTATCCATGGTGCGATTCGGGTGGCGGCGTCGGCGCTGACCGCGGTGCTGACCGACGCCGCCATCGTGGCGATCAGCCCCAGTGCGATGGCGACCCGACGCAGGAATTGTGCTCGCGCGCAATACCGTCGAGCGGTCGGGCGATAGTAATTGGTGATCTGGCCTTCGACGCGTTTGCTCGCATACTGCTCCGGTGTCAGCGGCCCAGGTGCGGGTCCCACGGGCGGCGCCTCCTCGAGGAAGCACAGGAGGTCCTCGGCGGCCTGTTCGAGCTCTTCGACTTCGGCGCGAAGCTGCGCGACTGTGCCCGGAATCGCGCGAAACCTGAAGATCTGCTGTCGCATTCCCTCCGATACCGCCCGCGCGCGGGTCCAGCGCCGGACCGCTTCCGAGGTCAGTAACTGTGCTCCGACATAGGTGGCACCTGCCAGTGCCGCCGCACCGGTGGCCGCGACGATGCGCGAGCTCAGCCCGGACTGCCGCAGCACCGTAGCCGTCAGTGCGGCCGCGATCGCTCCCCAACTGCTCAGGTACAGCACCGTCAGCCGGAGTCGGTCGATCCGCAGTTTCATCCGGGTGGCCGCATGGGACCAGCGAATCCGCCTCTCCCAGAGGGCATTCACCAGCTCGTCATCGGAAGCCACTGTCATTTGCCCTCCTCACCCTTGATCGGCAGATTCGGGCACAGTTTGTGGTAAGGGATTTTCGGCGAGACCCAGGAGTTCCAGCGTTCCCGGCTCATGTTGGAGGTCATCTTGTCGCACAAGATGTCTGTTGATGCGGTCGGGACCGGCCGAACACGGATGGTTCCGTCGTAGCTCGTCGACACGACATCCTTGCCGTCGGGGCTGAACTCCACATGCGTTACCGGTTGGGTGTGTCCCATGAGGGCAGAACCGATCTGACTGTGCTTCTGGACATCCCACAAACGAACGGTGCTGTCCTCACCTCCGGTGACGATGGTTCGGCCGTCGGGGCTGAACGCGAGGTCGCTTACCCAGCCATCGGTCCGCATGGGATCGCCGATGGGATCTCCGGTCTGCGCGTTCCACAGCCGTACCGTCTTGTCCTGGTATGCGACGGCGAGCGTGTGGCCGTCCCGACTGAACTCTATGTCCTTGACCCAGCCTTGGCCTTTCAGGACCTTACCGATCTGCTGGCCCGAGTTCGTATCCCAGAGGCGGACACTCCAGTCCCGGCCGCCGGTGGCGAATTGTCGACCGTCGGGGCTGAATTCGAAGGCATTCAACGCGGGCTGTCGAATTGGAACACCGATCGGCTGCATCGTGTCGATGTCGCGTATCTGGATATCAGTGCCGTTGTCCGTCGCGAGTTTTCGGTCGGCGACGCCGAATGCCAGACGCTTGGTGTCCGGCGGTATGGCGATCGAGTTCCCGACCGGAGCACCGCTGGCCAGGTCCCAGTGTCGCAGCATGGTGGTAGAGATCGTGACGATCTGCGTGCCGTCGGGGCTGAAGTGCCATGCGGGCACGCCCTCGATCGGGATCACCGCAGCCAGAGGTGCCCCGGTACGGGCATCCCACTGCCGTATCGTCGCATCGACACCGTCGGACACGATCCGAGTGCCGTCCGGGCTGAATTCCGCGGCGAGAACTCCCCCGTTGTGCCCGCGGAGAACCTGTCCGCCACCGGCGTCCCATTCGCGCAGCGTTTCGTCGAAGCCACTGGAAACCAGACGCTGTCCGTCAGGGTAGAAGGCGACCGCGCTGACCGCGAATTCGTGTCCCACCAACGGTTCTCCGACCGGCTGGCCGGTCGCGGTATCCCACAGCCGCACCGTCTTGTCGTCGCTTGCCGAGGCGAGCCGGGATCCGTCGCGGCTGAACACCACTCGCTCGATAGCGGCGGTGTGGCCGCGCAGCGGTTCGCCGATCGGCTGGCGGGTATGGGCATCCCACAGCCGGATCGTGGTCTCGGAACCACTCGCTGCGATTCGGGTGCCGTCCTGGCTGAACGTGACACTGCTGAACTCTTCTCCGGGTACGCGTATCAGCTCCCCGATCTGCTGACGGGACTCGATATCCCACAGCCGAACCGTGCCATCGAAACCTGTTGACGCGACCGTGTTATCGACGCCGACCGCGACGCTCATCACCTCTCTCTCGTGTCCGCGCATAGGCTCACCGAACTGCTGGCGGGATTCGACATCCCACACTCGTAGCGTCTTGTCCGAGCTGCCCGACACGATTCGGCGGCCGTCCCGGCTGAACGCGACGCTGGTGACCTGTGCTTCGTGTCCGCGAAGCGGTTCGCCGATCGGCAGGCGGGTCTCGGCATCCCACAGCCGCAATGTGTTGTCGACACTGGCGGTCACGATGCGTTTGCCGTCGGGGCTGAACGCGACCTGCATCACCTCCCGCGTGTGCCCGGTCATGAACTCGCCGATGGGCTTCCAGGTTTCGGCGTCCCACAGCTGGATGTGCTCACCATGACTGGACACGACGCGCGTGCCGTCGGGACTGAAATCGACGCTGCGAAGGTCGCCGCCGCCGGTGGGGATGATCTTGCGCAGGTTGCGTAGCTGATTCACGGCGCTGAGCAACGAGTATTCGCCGTTGTTGCGGTTCGGAAAACTGCGCGCGGCAAGCACACTCTGCATGGCGAGCACGTCGTCGTTGACGCCCGGATACGAACCGGACAGCATCAGTTGCGAATTCGCGAGCAGTGCCAACGCGGTCGCATCCCGGCTGCGCGCGGTCGCGTCTTTCTCCGCTCTCGATGCTTTGAGGAACAAGAATCCGGCGGCCAACGCCGCGACTACCGCTAACGCCAACGCCACCCGCAGTATTTGCGACCGCCGTCGCAGCACCCGGGTGTACTCCTGCGCCTTTTCCTTGGCCTGAGTTTCCGCAGCCGCCAAGGCCTCCGCGGATTCCTGACGCTCCCGCGCCGCCCGCAGGTCTGCCTCGACGCGCTCGTCTGCACACCGCCGGGAGGCGAGCAGGAATTCCCGCGTCGGGTTGAGCCGCTCCCGGAAACCCGGTTCGGCGGCGAGGGATTCGGCATCATCGAGTCGGCTGCCGACGAGCAGCCATTCGTCGCTGCGCGCGTTGGCTTTCCAGGCGTGCGCCGCGCGTTCCAACTCGTCGGCGTTCTTCAAGTCGGTGGACTGCTCGCGCAGCCACGTGGCGAGCGTATCCCATTGGCGCAGTAAGCTTTCCAACGCGACTTCGACAACAACCTCGCCGTCGCGCTCGTCGCGGACCAGCAGGCGCCTGGCGATGAACGCCTCGAGCAGCGGGTGGCTCTCCGACGGCAGGTCGAACCAACGCGCCGCGCGCCGCATCGGCTGGTCGTTGTCCGGATTAATCGTCGCCAGCCACGGTACGAACGCGGTGCGCAGCACCTTCAATTGCCGCTGCCTGGCTGAGAGATCCGCGGCGAGCAGCTCGTCGATCTCGCACTGCACGACGCGGCGCAGCCCTCCCATCGCGTTGTACTCGGCGAGTGTGATCTCTGCGTCGCCGTAGTCCTGGTAGAGCCGTGCCAGCGTGAGGGAGAGCAGCGGCAGCGTATCCGCGCCGCGCGACCAGTCGTCGAGCAGTCGGTCGACCAGGTCGGGCGCAAACGAGAGTCGGCTCCCGGATTCCCGCGCGCGTCGAGCAGGTCCACAGATCACCTCTTTGAATTGAGCCTGCGGCATAGGTTTCAGATCATCGAACGGGCGGACCTCCAGGGCGGCCGACTGCGGCGCGGTCTGCAGTGGCTCGTACCGGTCGGAGCGAATTGTCGCGATCGCGATCATCGGCAGCGCGTCGTCCGCGCCGAGCAGTTCTGCGAGCACACCGAGGAAGGCGCCTGCCTGCTCACCCGCGTCGACGCCGAATAGTTCCTCGGCCTGGTCGATCGGCAATACGAGCGTGGGTGGCACGTTGTCGGTCGCGTCGATAATGCGATCCTTGGCGGCCTGCTGCGCCTCGGTCAGCCATGCACACAGACGGGTGACATCCCGAATTCCTTCCTTGATCGCACCGAGGCTGGGTGTGTGCAATCCCATGCTGTCGCGTAGGTCGTGAATCGAGTGTGCGAATCCGCTGCCGCCGGTGAGCGCGTTACGTTGCGGCCGGACGATGCCCATCGGCAGGAAATGCCGGTCATCGCGATGCAGGCGCGGTAGCAAGCCCGCCCGCAGGAACGACGATTTGCCGACGCCCGACGGCCCGAGAATGACGAACATTTGACCCTCGCCGCAATTGCGCATTCCCCGTATCGCATTCAGAGCGCGACCGACCTGGGTGTCGCGCCCGAAATACACTGCGGCGTCCACCTGTTCCAGTGGCTGCCAGCCGCGATACGGTGTCCGGTCCGGTTCGTCCGGCGGCGGCCAAGCAAAGGTATCTGCCCCTATCCCGGCCGCGCGCAAACCGTCCCGGAGTCGCAGTAGACCATCGGTGAGCAGTCGCACCGGGGGTGACTCACCGTCCACCGCGATCTCCGTTTTCGGACCGTCACCGAACAGGTCGCAGCGCTGCCATTCGGTAGTGATATCGCGACCGGTCAAAGGCTGCAACCGAACCGCGAAGATCGGCTTGTTCAGGTCCTCGGCGTGGCGGTATTCGACTTTGCATTCGCGCGATGCGTCCCAATTATCGGAAACGAGACAGATAACCGCTTCGCACCGGTCGCTCGCGCGGCGCAGCGCGTCTTTCCACCGCACGCCCACCGGAATTCCGGTCTGTCGGTCCAGATCGAGAAAAATCTCACCGGTCAGGCCTGGATCGGCTGCGGTCAGCCACGTCTTGAGGGCGATCGCTTCGCGATCGTCCCGGCTGGAGTGACTGAGAAAGACCCTGGACATTGGGCTACACCACCGTGTGTCAACCCCGGCGGAAGCCCACGCCGAATATCGCAAGCGTCATACGAAAATCCTGCGCTCGAACAAACCGACGCACGCGAGTATCGGCTACTCGATATTCTGCGCAAACACTACGCAAGGTTGTTTACTTGGCAGGGTGTTCGTGTCGTCGGCATCGATGCAGGCCGGAATCGAGTGCGAGGAGGGCTAGTGACCAACAGTGTGGTTCGCCGGGCTGCTAGTTGAGCGGCTGGACCAGCGGCGAAGTTCATTCATGTGCTGACTGCCGGGCTGTCCGGAATCGATCAGCTCGTCGAACGCGACGAGGAGGCCGCGCCGGCCGATCGACCGACGGTGTGCAGGTGACGTAGCGCCTGGGCGTATGAGCCGAACAGGCTGGTCTGGCGATAGGGAACACCGATTTCAGCGCAGAATGCGGCGACCAGCGGTTGGGCTCGGCGCAGGTTGGCCCGGGGCATGGATGGGAACAGGTGGTGCTCGATCTGGTAGTTCAGGCCGCCGAGGGCGGCATCGGTCAACCACCCGCCGTGGACATTGCGAGATGTGAGCACTTGACGGCGCAGGAAGTCGGTGGAACCAGGTGTGGGCAGTACGGCCATCCCCTTGTGGTTGGGTGCGAAAGTGCACCCCATGTAGAACCCGAACAGGCCTTGCTGAACGACGAGGAAGGCAATCGCTTTAGCCGGGGACAACACCAGGAACACCGCGGACAGATACAAGATCGCGTGGGCGCACAGTAGCGCGGCCTCCCAAGCCCAGTACGGCGTCGCCCGTCGTGCCACGGCTCGAACGCTGGCGGTGTGCAGGCTGCCCGCTTCGAGCAACAGCATCGGGAAGAACAGCCATGCCTGGTATCGGAATATCAGCCGCCGGATGCCGCGGCTGGCCCGCGCCCGCACATCGGAGTGTGCCAGCACGCCCATGATGTCGGGGTCGGCGCCCTCGGTATTGGGGTTCGCGTGGTGCCGGTTGTGATTGCCGACCCACCAGCCGATGCTCAACCCGATGCCGAGATTCCCGCAGATCATGCCGAACAGCTGATTGGCTCGGCGGGTGCGAAAGATCTGCTGATGCCCGGCGTCGTGGCCGAGGAAGGCGAACTGAGCGAAGATCGCGGCCAGAAACACCGCGGTGCCCAGCTGCCACCACGAGTCACCGATGAGTGCGAACGCCGTCCATCCGGCGGCCAGCCCCACCACCGTGACCGCGATCAGCCCACCGTAGTAGCGCAGCCGCCGGGTGAGCAGTCCCGCTTGTCGCACTCGGCGAGACAACCTGGCGTAGTCGCTGCCCCGCTCCCCTGATCGGTCGCGTTCGACGCGCGGGTCGGTTTCGGTCAGTGTCACGCGTTGGCCCCTATCGATACATCACCGGCTGCGAAGGATGCCCGCAAACCTAGCGGTGTGGACCGAACAATAGCCTGATATAGCTCGAACACTGGGGGTCGGTGTGGCGATCGAACTGCCGAACGGAGCTCCGACCACGGCGACCGAGGGCGACTCGGCCTCGGGGCCTCGTCATAAATCGGAGAGTTGTCTTCGAAATGTTCCCCAGTTTCCACCGATTCGTGTGGTAGCCAGCGGTAAGCTCTACTTGACGCCTTACCGTTTACCAGATGGCGTCCCTGTTCGGTCCGGCCGATGAAGCAACTGTCGGCCTCGCCGGAGGATGTGCTCCATCCGGGGCAAATCATGTGAACTTCACCAAGCAACCAACCGCGTGCCAGCAGCATTCGATCGGCACGTGATGCATTCAGAGCTTGATTCCGGCAACTTGGCAGCGTCGCCTGGTTCGCGGACTTCATAGAGCTCGTCGGGGTCTACATCACCGAATTCGGCGTACCAGACAAAAGGTGCGTATGGGCCCAACAGGGCGACTACGGGGATGTTGAGAATAATTCTCGATTCAAACCTTTAGTTGAAGGATGAAAAATGTCCAATAAGACAGTCAAAACCGTTGCCGCCACTGTTATGGCCTTGCCTCTGCTAGTCCTCGCAGCTCCCGCAGCTTCTGCCGAATCACCGTCGGCATCCGCCACTCCGGCCGGTTCGGTCGTGTTGTGTTTCCCGCTCGGTAGCGTCGTTTGGTGCATCTGAGATTCTCGG
Organism: Nocardia sp. NPDC050412; assembly: GCF_044458825.1. Taxonomy (NCBI): domain Bacteria; kingdom Bacillati; phylum Actinomycetota; class Actinomycetes; order Mycobacteriales; family Nocardiaceae; genus Nocardia; species Nocardia sp. NPDC050412. The sequence goes on along the minus strand of NZ_JBITIJ010000005.1, from coordinate 456,803 downwards.
CACGCTCGAACTGGGCTAGCCGGTCGAGGACCGGCTAGCCGGTCGAGGAAGCAATTTCATGCTTCCGGTGCGTCGTGCGCGACGCACCGGAAGCCTAGATGGCAGGTAGCGGTGTCTTCGGTCTGACCTTGTCGGGCCGCGGGCCGGTACCGAAGGCAGTAGTCGGCCGCACACAGATACGATCCGCCCTTGATGATGCGGCGTGGAAATCGTTGCGGCGCTGTTGGTTCGGGGGTGTCCACGCGCGGATTGTGTGGGGCACAGCAGGTCGGCGTCGGGTGCTGCGGGCGGAAGTAGTCCACAGTCCACTCCCAGACATTGCCGGTCAGATCGTGCAGACCGTAGCCGTTCGGTGAATAAGTCCCGACCGCTGTGGTGCCGGGCGTCCCGGTCTGCCCGCGACCGGGGTGGAATTGCCACGGAAATGCGCCGACCCAGATGTTGGCCATGCGCCGGCCGGTGGGTTCGAACTGCTCGCCCCAGGCGTAGGTGGCCCCGTCCAGTCCGCCGCGGGCGGCATACTCCCATTCGGCCTCGGTCGGCAGCTTTTTACCGACCCAGGCCGCGTATGCAGTGGCGTCCTCGTAGGCGACCTGGGTGACCGGGTGGCGGTCGAGCCCGTCGAGTGTGCTGCCGGGCCCGCGCGGGTGGCGCCAGCATGCGCCGGGCACATACCGCCACCAACGGCGCCAGTTGTCCAATGGCACCGGTCCCTTGGTGGGTTGGAATACCAGTGCCCCCGGAATCAGGTTCTCCGGCTCCGCCTCCGGGTAGTCCTCGGCCGCGGGAGTACGTTCGGCGACCGTGACGTATCCGGTCTGTTTCACGAAGCGTCGGAACGCGGCGTTGGTCACCGGATGCGGATCGATCCAGAACGAATCGACCCGCACCTGGTGCACCGGCCGCTCCTCGGGGAAGAAGTCCTCCGATCCCATCGCGAAGCTGCCGCCGGATATCCGGACCATGCCTCGCCGGACATCGTGACGGGTTGCGGTAGCCACGGATCGCCGCCTCAATCGCGCGAAAATGCCGCAGCCGCCGCCATTTCCAGGTCCTGGTAGGGCTTGCCGCTCACGTCCTCGATGACCTGGTGCATCGTTCCCCCGGTGAACGGGAACGGTGAGCGGTAGCTCGCGGATACGGACTGACCGCTGTCGCGGCCGACGCGGATTCCTTCTCCGACGCCGGAGAAAACGATGGGCTGGGTCCGCATGTCATCGAGAGAGCCGACCGGGTTCTCATCGATGTACAAGACGGCCTCACCGGTGGGTGTGAAGTTATCGGGGCGGGTACCGTGGCGCTCGTACCGGATGCCGAGGATGTGGTCGCCCAGCGGGACCGTTCGATCGGAGACGATGGTCTGCTCTTCCTCACCGAGGAAGTTATAGGTGTAACAAAGGTGGCCGTCCTTGACGTAGAGGGTGTGTCCACCGAGTCGGCCGCCATGAGCGAAGAGCACCCCTTCGGCATCGGCATTGTCGATCGTCGCCTCTGCGAGCAGCGCGAACGACCGTCCCTGAATCTCCAGCGCCGCCCCGGGGCCCACATCCGCGACGCCTGGATAGTAGACAGCGCTGTCCCGATTCGCACCGTACGTCGGGCGGTGACGCGTCATCATGGAGATGACGTCGAGATCGTTGAGCGGGAAGCCGTTGTATTTCTCCGCCTCCGAGAACCACAGCGCCTTCAGCTCCTCCAGCTTCTCGGGATGAACATCGGCCAGGTCGTGCATCTGGCTGCGGTCCTGCTCGATATGGAACAGTTCCCAGCGGTCCTGGTCGAAATGCCCCCAGCCGGACGGACATGCCGCGTGAACGGTGTCGGCGAACCACCCGTCTTGCCAGATCCCGCGCGTGCCGAGCATCGAATAGAACTGCGTGTGCTTACCGACGTCCGCGTTCGCGTCATCGAACAGCGCCCGGAAACTGATGCCTTCCAAAGGACGCTGTCGTACGTTCTTCACCGTATCCGGGGGTGTGATGCCGAGCAGGTCGTAGACGGTCGGGGTGACATCGCAGACGTTGAGGTACTGGTGGCGCACCTCGCCGCGGGCCGCCACACCGGCCGGCCATGACATCAGGCACGGGTCAGCGATGCCGCCTTCGTGCGAGGCATATCGCTTGTACAGCTTGTACGGGGTGTTGAACGCCATCGCCCAGCCGATGCTGTAGTGGCTGTAGGTGGTCGGCGAACCCAGCTCGTCGAGCTTGCCCAGACTGTCCTCGATCGTGTCGATGTAGCCGTTGAAGAACTTCATCTCATTGGCGGTGCCATTCGGCCCACCCTCGCCGCTGGCACCGTTGTCCGAGAAGGCGACGATGATGGTGTTGTCCAGTTGGCCGCTTTCTTCGAGATAGTCCAGTAGTCGGCCGATCTGCGCGTCGGTGTAGGACAGGAATCCGGCGAATACCTCGGCCTGCCGTCGGAACAGCCGCTTCTCGTCCTCCGACAACGAATCCCACGCCCGCACCGTATCCAGCGCCGGCCACGGCTTGCCGTCCGCGCTGGTGACATTCGAATACGGATTCATCGGCGACAATTCGGTGTTCTCCGGCACCAGACCCATGCGCTTCTGGTTCTCCAGGACGATCTCGCGATACTTCTCATAGCCCATGTCGAACCGGCCGCGGTACTTGTCGGCCCATTCCCGTGGTACGTGGTGCGGCGCATGCCCGGCTCCCGGGCACAAGTAGGTGAACCACGGCTTGTCGGGGGCAACCACCTTCGAATCGCGGATGAACTCGATCGCCTTGTCCGCCAGATCCTTCGACAGGTGATATCCGTCTTCCGGAGGGTAAGGCTGCGAAATCGGGTGATTGTCGTACACCAGATTCGGATACCACTGGTCGGCCTCGCCGCCCAGGAAACCGTAAAATCGCTCGAACCCACGCCCCAGCGGCCAATGCCGCTTGGATGCGGCCAGATTCTCCTCTTCCAGTGGAGTCATATGCCATTTGCCGACCGCGTACGTATTCCACCCACGCTCGGCGAGAACCTCCGAGCACAGCGCGGTTTCGGCCGGTATGCGCCCACACATACTCGGGAACCCGTCGGTGAACTCCTCGATGGTCGCCATACCGACCGAGGTCGCATTCCGGCCGGTCATCAAGGAGGCGCGTGTGGGTGAACACAGGGCGGTGGTGTGGAACTGCGTGAACTGCACACCGCTATCGGCGATGCGCTTCATATTCGGCATCTCGACCAGACCGCCGTAACAGTCCCAGGTGCCGATCCCGATGTCGTCCCACACCAGATACAACACATTCGGCGCGCCCCGCGGCGCCGTCGGCTCTGCGTAAGGCCCCCAATCGGGGACCGAATCACGTATGTCGAGCGCGACCTTCCCCTCGAACTTCCTGGCCATCATCCACCTCCGATAACGAGAGCTGTTGGTTTGCCATTCGTCCTGTTGTCCAGGCTCCGGACCTCATGCGGGTTGAAACGCGAACGCCGATCGGTGCGGCCGTGGTGTCGGGACAGGCGCGCCCAGCTCCGGTGATGCGGCGGAGAGTTCGGATATTCGATTCGACGTGTGGTGGTCACGTACTTCGCGGACATGATGTCCGAATATTCGCTGATCAACGCGTTCCGTACTCAGAGAGTACGGCGTCGGACGGCGCTGTGTCACCACTTGCGGTCAGTCCCACAGGGCGGCCTACACCTCGCACCGACGAAAAAGACGGGCAGCTGTTGGGTGACTAGTCGCGCCGGCGGGAGTGTTCAGTCGACGTAAAGGGCGACTTCGGTTGATTTGCGGCGCGCGTCAGATGGTGCCCGCGCTCATGCCACCGGAGATGGTGATCGCTTCGCCGTTGAAGTGGCGCCCGGATTCGCCGACCAGAAGTAGGATTGCTTGGGAAACCTCTTGCGGCACAATGAGGTCGCCATTCGGCGGACCGGAGGCGAACATCGCCTCCACATCCTCGAGGGTGGGATTCTCGATATCGGGCACCATCGCCGAATACATTGCCGGATTCATGATCATATCGGTGCGCACACCGGCCGGTAGTACCGCGTTGACGGTGATGCCGTGCGGAATTGCTTCATGGGCAAGCGATTTGACCAAACCGATGACACCCCATTTCGCTGCCGCGTAGTGGCCCGAGTTCGCCGCTCCCATGCGGCCGACGATGGACGAGGTGGCAACGATTCTGCCCCACCGGCGTTCGATCATATGCGGCACCACGGCACGGAAACTGTGGAAGACGCCGGTGAGGTTGACATCGATCATGTCCTGCCACATCTGCTCGTCCATCTCGGCGATGGCCGCACCCGAGGCGATACCGGCGTTGGCGAGCAGGATGTCGATCCGGCCGAATTCGGCGACGGCCCGTTCGGCCAACCCGTCCATCGCCGCGCGGCTGCGCACGTCGGCCTGTACCGCGAGGCAGCGCCGCCCGGTCTCCTCGACGAGCTTGACGGTCTGGGCGAGATCGTCTTCGGAGCTCAGCGGATACGGCACGCTGCTGATCGGCTCGGCGATATCGCACAGCACGATGTCGGCGCCTTCAGCGGCCAAAGTGACCGCATGCGAACGCCCTTGACCGCGCGCGCCCCCGGTGATCACTGCTACCTTGCCCTCCAGCTGCCCCACGCGTGTCCCCTCTCGACCGGTGATCCCATGCTTTCACGATCCGTGGTGTGACTCGGCAGGAACGGCTACGTCCATTGCGCGAGGCGAGTAGATCGACAGGTCAGCTCGCGGACCAGCCCGACCAGCGGGTGACGTCGACGGCCAGCACCGGTCCGGGGGGCGGCTGGGTGCGGTAGACGGGATACCGTGCGGTCAGAAGCTCCAGGGCTTGCTCGGCTTCGGGGGCGTCAACGATTCGCGCGGTGCCGTCGGCTCTGGTCCACCACAGGTGCGTCCAGTCCTGGCTGTAGTGGTCGGCGAGCACGGCTACGGTGGGGTTCGCGGCGATATTCGCCAAGCGGCGCAAGGCTGTTGTCGTCTTCGGCTTCGCATCTACGGCGCTGTAGATGATGTGGTCGATGACCGCGAATACGATCGGCACGATATGTGGACGCAGGTCGGTGGACACGGTGGCGAGTCGGGCTACCGGTTCTGCCATGAACCGTTCCCGCGCCAGTTTCGCATTCAGTCGCACCGAACCTCCGCATCAACGATCGGCCACACACTCATTCTCGCCTGGTTCGCGACTAGATGCGGACGAACAGCGGCCGCGCGGGGTCCACGGGAATCGGTACGGCAGGCCCGATTCCGAACAGGATGAAAACCGCGGGCTCCGGGCTGTCGCCCAAAGTTCCGTCGTAGTGCGGTGTACCCGCTGTGCGCGTGGCGAATTCGCCAGGGTACATGGGCAGGGTGGCGGTGAGGTCGATGGTGGGGCCCGCGCCGACCGTCCATACGCCCGACAGCATTACGGCGTGGCGATCGAAGGTGTAGGCGTGCGGGGCGCTCATCCAACCGGGGTGCCAGCGGGCATAGCTCGCGTAGAAGCCGGGGGTTCGATAGGAACCGAGCACGTCGGCGGTTTCGAAGCTTTGCGGTGGTGCGCCGGGTACAGGCTGCCAGTTCAGGTCGGCCAAGCCGTGAATCGTGGTGCCCGGCCCCGGGGACCGGTCTTGGACAGTCGGGAATTCGACGGTCAACGGCTCGGCTGCGTTACCGTTCGAGCCGTTCCAGACAACGGGCTCCATCAGCCCCAATGCGGGCAGCGCCAGCGCTATTCTGCGACGCATTTCGCGTGCCGTTTCGTCCTCGGCCAGGTATCGGTTGTCTTCCACGCGCATGACCTCCTGGATGTCATCGCAGCAGGGCAAACCGAATTCTTGACGCATCATACGGTGGTGTGCCAATAGTTTGCTGGAAATCCGCCGAGATCAACGAGCCGCTTCGTCACGCCTGTGGCGGGCACCACCGCACAACTCGGTGAGCTACAGACTCCGGTGACCTCTGGTGGCGTCGAGGTATCCCCCGGTGACCTGATCCTCGCCGAGGAGGAAGGCGTGATCGTTGTCGATCCCGATCGCATCGACGTGGTCCTCGATGCTGACGCAGCGGTCAAGGACTCGGAGGCCGAACTCGTCTGCTCGTCGCGGCGTCGACACTCAGCGATGGCCTCAATCTCGCCGAGCACAGGGTAAAGATGTTCCCATGACCAGCCATGTTCTCGCGATCGATCTCGGCAAGACGGGCTGTCGCGGTTCATTGCGCGTCGACGGAAGTCAGGTCGGCTATGCGGAAGCACCGGGTGCGCCGGGGCTGGCATACGCGACGGGTGTCATTGCGGCGGAGCGTGCGATCTACGCGGTGACAAGGCAGATCGATTCGCTACCAACAACATTCACGCTGTCTGTCGGCGCGGCGGGTGCCGCATCGGCACCGGACGCGGCGGCGGCACTTGCCCGGCGGTTGGCGGAGGTTCCCGGCGCGGCAGCGGTCGCCGTGACTTCCGACGCCGTCACCGCACACGCCGGGGCGCTGGGAGGATCCCCCGGTGTCGTGCTGGCTATCGGAACCGGGGCCGTCGCGACCGCCGTCGACGATGCCGGCGGGTTTACCCGAGTCGACGGGTGGGGACCGCAACTCGGCGATGAGGGCAGCGGCGGCTGGATCGGCCTCGAAGGTCTACGCGCCGCACTACGTGCCCATGATGGCCGCGGGCAACGCACGATCCTGACCGAGAAGGCCCGCGAACGCTACGGCATCGAACTGGAAGCACTGCCGAAATATCTTGGCGAACAGGATAATCCGGCCCTGATCGCCGCCGAGTTCGCACCCTTCGTAGCCGCCGCTGTCGACGATATCGCGGCCGCGATCATGGCAGCCGCTGCAGGTGCACTCGCTCGCACCGTCCTCGCCGCGATCGAACGATCCGGAATTCGTCCACCGGTCCCCTATGCGATCACGGGCGGTCTCACCAAGCTCGGCGCGCCACTCCTGGAGCCGCTCGACCACCGGATCGCGCACGCGATCGACCGCCGCGATCCGATCGGCGATCCGATCGACGGTGCCGCATTGCTCGGCCTCGACCCGACCACCGCGCTCGAAGCGCTGGTCACCCGAATCTCTGACACTTATTGACAGGACATGCGTGACCACTGACACTTAATTGCACTCAGTCCGCCGCGTCACCGGGGAGCTGCGTTGAACGCACTCAATCTTGCCGTCATCGTCGTCTATCTCGTCACCGTCGCGTGGATCGGCCTGCGGCTGTCCGGAAAACAGAAGTCCAGCAGCGACTATTTCGTCGGTGAGGGCCGTATGCCGTGGTGGACAGTGTGTTTGTCGGTGGTGGCCACCGAAACGAGTGTGCTCACCGTCATTTCGATTCCGGGTGGCGCCTACACCGATCAGGCCTTCGGAAATGTCGAATTGGCCATCGGGTACATCATCGGACGCACGGTGGTGGCGATCGTGCTGATCCCGCTCTACAAGCGCGGCGGGTTCGTCAGCGCGTACCAGTACCTCGAGCTTCGTTTCGGTCGCTATCTGCAGGGCGTGGCCGCGGTGACTTTCGTGTTCACCCGGCTGCTCGCGGAGGGTGTGCGACTGTTCGCCTCAGCCATTCCGATCAAGTTGCTGCTCAGCGAATTCGGACTCGACTTCGGCTACGACGCGATCATCGTGGCGCTGACGTTGTTGACCGTCGTTTACACCTACCTCGGCGGCATCAAGGCGGTGATCTGGACCGACGCGCTGCAGATGGGCCTCTACCTCACCGGTGCACTTATCGCGATCTGTGTGCTCACCGGCCATGTCGGCGCCTCCGGCTGGTCGGATGCGTTGCATGCGGGCAAGTTCCGCGTCTTCGATACCGATTTCGGTCTCGCGCACATCCTCACCAGCACATTCGCCCTGCCGACCGCGGTTATCGGCGGCGCGATCTTCGCGATGGCCTCGCACGGCTCGGATCAACTGATCGTGCAGCGGATTCTGGCGACGCGGTCGCTGCGCGACAGTCAGAAGGCGATGATCGGTTCGGGCATCTTCGTGGCCATCCAATTCGCCGCGTTCTCCTTGGTCGGTGTGCTGCTGTGGTCATACAACAGCGGCAAGACGGCCAAGGAACTCGGATTGGCCAGCGCGGACAGTCTGTATCCCAACTTCATTCTGCACGGGTTGCCGGTGGTGGTCTCCGGGCTATTGGTCGCCGGAATCCTCGGCGCGGCAATGGGGTCGCTGTCCTCGGCGTTGAATTCCATGGCCAATTCGACGGTCGCCGATATCATTCGCGGCTTCTCCCGACGTACGCTCGCCGATGCCACGCTGCTGCGTCTGGCGCGCGTGATGACACTGGTGTGGGCGGCGCTGATGGCGCTGTTCGCCATGGGTTTCAGTGCGACGACGGGCAATGTGTACCTGACGGCGCTCACCATCGCCGGCTACACCTACGGTGCGCTGCTCGGCGCGTTCCTGCTCGGGCGACTGGTCGCGCGCGCCAACCAGTTCGACGCGATCGTCGCCTTCATTGCCACGGTGATCGTGATGACATTCGTGGTGCGGGTGGTCAAGATCGATGTGACCGTCGCCGGGAAGGTGGTCGAAAAGGGGATCGCGGCACAGTGGTTGGTGCCGATCGGTGTACTCGTGACATTGATCGTCGGCGGCATCGCGAGCCTGTTCCACTCGGCGTCCGCACCGGATGAGCCGGAACCTGTTGCGGTGGTGGCCTAGTGCGCGTCATCGGGTTGATGTCGGGAACCTCGCACGATGCGATCGACGCCGTCGGGGCGGACATCGTATTGCGGGACACGACGATTCAGGTGCGACTCGTCGGACAGCTCAGCCGATCGTATCCCGACGAACTGCGCTCGGAACTCATCGCCGCCTTGCCGCCCAATGCCATGGACATGGCGACCGTGTGCCGTCTGGATACCGCGATCGGCCAGGCCTTCGCCGATGCGGCTCTGGCGGCAATGTACGAGTTCTTCGGCGGCACAGCCGATCTCGTTGCCTCCCATGGGCAGACCGTCTACCACTGGGTGAGCGACGGTGCGGTAAAGGGCACGCTGCAGCTGGGTCAGCCCGCATGGATCGCCGAACGCACCGGATTGCCGGTCGTCAGCGACTTTCGTTCGCGCGATATCGCCGCAGGCGGACAGGGCGCACCGCTGGTGGGGCTGTTCGACCTGCTGTGGCTGGCGGGACGTCCCGAACGCGCGGCCGCGCTGAATATCGGCGGGATCGCGAATGTCACAGTCACCGGCGACAAGCCGGTCGCCTTCGACACCGGACCTGGCAACGCGCTGATCGATGCGGCCGTCGAATTGTGCACGGGCGGTGTCGAGCATTTAGACCGTGACGGAGTACGTGCCGCCCGCGGCGACATCGATACCGATCTGCTGGAAACCCTTCTCGCGGAACCCTATTACCGCGCACCGGCCCCCAAGTCCACCGGCAAGGAGCTGTTCAACCGCAGCTACCTGGAGCGCGTGTTGGACGGCCCCGCGGCCTCCGCCGACGATATTGTCGCCACTGTGACCGCGCTGACCGCCCGCACCATCGCCGACGCCCTCGCACCACTGCGCCCGACCGAGGTCGTCGCGTCGGGCGGCGGGACATGCAATCCCACCCTGATGGCAATGCTCGGCGCATCTCTGGGCCCCACGAAATTGCGTACATCGGACGAACTCGGCCTACCGTCGGCGGCGAAGGAGGCCACCGCATTCGCCGTGCTCGGCTTCCTCACCGCACACGGTCTGGCGGGTAGCCATCCCGCCTGTACCGGAGCGAGTCGCGCGGCGGTGCTCGGTTCCATCACCCCGGGTGCGGCTGGATTCACACTGCCCGGCGCGCCGGTAACCATGCCCCGACGACTCACGCTGGCGGGGTGAACGATGCCCGATTCCGACGACGTACGCACTCGCCTGCTGGCGGCGCTACCACGACTCACCCCGACCGCACTTCGCGTCGCGCAGGTGATCCGGCACGATCCGGCTGCCGCCGCACAGCTCACAGTGAGCCAGCTCGCCGAGCGATCCGCGACCAGCACCTCCGCGGTGGTCCGACTGGCGAAAACCCTCGGCTACGAAGGTTATCCGCAGCTGCGACTGGCAATGGCCGCGGTCGGCGGCGACGACAACGCGCCGGTATTCGCCACCGATATCGATGCCGACGACCCTTTATCGAAGGTACTGCACAAACTGACCGCCTTCGAAACCGAGGGCATGATGGCGACCGCCGAACTCGCCGATCCCGCGACCATGGAAGCCGTCGTCGACGCACTGGTGGGCGCGCGACGGGTGCATCTGGTCGGCATCGGGGCGTCCGGACTCGTCGCGATGGATATGGCGCAGAAGCTGACCCGCATCGGAATGTGGTGCGGCGCATGCACATCCGAGGATGACGCGCTGGTGCAGGCCAGCCTGCTCCAGACCGGTGATGTAACCGTCGCGTTCTCGCATTCGGGTGAGACCGCCGCTATCGTCGAAGCCGTGCGCCGGGCCGCCGACGCGGGCGTGCGCACTGTCGCCGTGACGGCCGGGGCTCGATCCGGACTCGCGAATACCGCCGCGCACACGGTGCTCGTGGCCGGACGTGAGGACGGATTCCGTTCCGCGGCAATGGCGAGTCGTATGAGTCAGCTCCTCATCGTCGATGCGCTGTATGTCGGCGTCCTGCAACGCACGCCGTCGGCGGCAAGGGCGCTGCGGCGCACCTACGAGGCGGTAGCCGATCGTCGAACCAAGGAGGCCGAATGAATTACCCGGTGTCGCGGTGACCGAAATCGGTTCGCTGACAACCGAAGCGTCGAATCCACGCACCAGCATGCTGGATTCGATGCCGATCGACGAGCTGCTGCACACCATGAACGCCGAGGATGCCGGTGTGGCTTCGGCTGTGGCGCAGGCGATTCCGCAGATCGCACGAGCGGTCGAGCTGATCGTCGCGGCACGGCGGCACGGCGGTCGACTGATCTACCTCGGCGCGGGCACCAGCGGCCGCCTCGGCGTACTCGATGCGGCCGAATGCCCACCGACCTTCGGCACCGATCCCGGCGAGGTTCTCGGCATAATCGCGGGCGGACCCGTCGCCTTGCTGCGCGCCGTCGAAGGTGCCGAGGACGATCCCGCGCTGGCCGCCGCCGACCTGTCCGCCATCGCACTTACCAGCGACGATGTGGTTGTCGCACTGGCCGCCAGCGGCCGGACCCCCTACGCCATCGGTGCGCTGCGATTCGGCCGCTCGATCGGTGCCGCGACCGTCGCGATCTCCTGCAACCGCAACGCGGAAGCCAGCACCTACGCCGACGTCGGCATCGAAATCGATACGGGACCTGAGGTTTTGACCGGCTCCACCCGGTTGAAGGCAGGCACGGCGCAGAAGATGGTGTGCAATATGCTCTCCACCGCCGCCATGGTGCGGTCGGGCAAGGTCTACGGCAACCTGATGGTGGATGTGCAGCCCACCAATGCCAAACTCGTCGACCGTGCGCGCCGCATCGTCGCTGAGGCGACCGGAACCGATTCCGCCACCGCCGCGGCCCTATTGGATGCCGCCGACGGCCAAGTGAAAACCGCTATCGTCATGCGCCTGACCGGAGTCGACGTGTCGGCGGCCCGCGCACTACTGCACGACGCGGACGGGCGGGTGCGCGACGCCGTACCGCACTGATATCCCATTCGCCGCGCAACCAACCGCTACCCTGACCCACAGTTCCGCGCCACCGCCGGAACGATGTGTCGGCAATTCGGAGGCACCATGCTGTCCCTACAGGAGATTTCCGACCGCATGGAGATCGAGGACCTCATGGTCCGGTACTCACATGCGGTAGACACCCATCAGTGGAATCTGCTCGACGAGATCTTCACCGCGGATGCGCATATCGACTATTCGGCCATGGGCGGCGCGGTCGGTGATCTCGAATCCACCAAGAAGTTCCTCGCCGGCGTGATGCCGAATTTCCTTGCGTTTCAACATCTGATCAGCAATTCGTCCATCACCGTCGACGGCGACACCGCCACCGCGCGCACCATGTGTCACAACCCGATGCTGGTCTCGACTGGCGAAGGTCGGCAGAGTCTGATGCTGTGCGGGCTCTGGTATCACGACACCTTCGCTCGCGTCGAGGGCCGGTGGCGGATCAAGCAACGCGTCGAGGAGAAGAGCTTCATGTTCGTCGCGCCGGGCACCGCCTGAACACGAATCGATGCTCCCGAATTCGGGAGCATCGATCGGTCATTCGTGTTGGCATATATCTCCGCATGAGCATTTGCCGCCATCCTGGCAACCGCACCGGCAGTCCGGACCGCAAGCACAGGGGAGAACGCTGGGAACCATCGCAAACCTTTCCGAAGTAGGGATTGCCGCCTGAGCTATAGCCGGGAAGTATAATCAGGGCTCAGCCGTCCTTGTGTGCCACGGCGAAGACCCGCCGGAACGGCAGCCAGGTCGTGCCGTCGAGCTGGCGCGGGTAGGCCGCGCGCAACAGTGGCGCCAGCTGTGCGGTGAACTCCTGCCAGCCGGTGTCGTCGAGTGCGTTGCGCACCGGGCGCAGGGCGGTTCCGGTGACCCATTCGAGGACCGGATTCTCCCCCGAGAGCCGTTGCAGGTAAGTCGTTTCCCATGCGTCGACCGCGCAACCGGTGAGCGTGAGCACCTGGGCATATCCGCTGGGGTCGAGAACATCCCGCGGCTGCAGTATGCCCGCGGGCGTGAGCCGGTCGCGCCATTCTTCGCGGCTCGCGAGTTCGCGAATCGCGCGGTGTGACGGTGCGTCGAAGTTGCCGGGCACCTGCAGCGCGAGCCAGGCGCCTGCAGGCAGCGCGCGCACCCATTGGGGCAGCAGAGTGGTGTGCGTCGGGACCCAGTGCAATACGGCATTGCTGATCACGACATCGGTATCCGGTGCCGGTTGCCAGTCCTGCACCGTCCCGAGTTGTGCGTCGATGCCGAGACCCCTTGCCGCGGCGACCATTTCGGGCGAAGAATCCGATGCCTCGATGACCGCGCCTGGCCAGCGCTCGGCAATCGAAGTGGTGAGATGTCCTGGGCCGCATCCGAGGTCGACGACGCGACGCGGATTCTCGGCCCCGATCCGGCCGAGTAGTTCGAAGAATGGACGCGAGCGGTGGTCATCGAAGGCGAGGTACTTCTTGGGATCCCACATCGGCAGCTCCAAGTCGATTCAACCAAACCGTACGGACGTACTGTATTCTGCCCCGACTGGTCCGGCAAGGAGCGGGGCGGAATTTCCGGCGCTATCCGCGGGTTGGTGCGGAAAACAACCGATGGGAGTGCAGTGAACGACTTCAACGCGCAGGTGATCAATGAGTTCCGCGCCAATGCGGGCCAGGTCGGCGGCATGTTCGAGGGTGCGGCGATGGTGCTGATCACGACGATCGGCGCCAAATCCGGTCGCCAGGTCACCAGCCCGCTGGTCTATCTCCCTGACGGTGAGCGAATCGTGCTGATCGCCTCGAACGGCGGCGCCGATAAGCATCCGGCTTGGTACCACAATCTGCGCGCGAATGCGGAATTCACCGTGGAACTCGGTACCGAAAGCTATACGGCGAAGGCCGAGGTGGTGACCGGTGCCGAACGCGATGAGCTGTATGCGCGGATGGTCGAGATCATGCCGGGTTTCGGAGAGTACCAAGCGAAGACGTCTCGGGTGATTCCGGTCGTCGCGGTGTATCGCCAAGAGGCCTGATGCTCCGAGGGTGCCAGCCCGGTCCCTGATCGCCGGGCCGGCACCAGCCGATCAGGATTTGTCGCCGAACCAGCGGCACAGCGCTTCGGCAAGTCCATCGCGATCGCCGGAATCCGCTGCCCAGGCAACGTAACCGTCCGGTCGAATCAGCATTGCCGAAAGCTTGCGTGGTGCAACGGGTTTCGCGGTCACCACGCGTACCCGATCCGACCACGCTGCGGCGATCGTCCGCAGCTGCGCGGAATCGGTCAGATCCAACAGAATCGCCCGACCATCGGCGAAGTGCGCACCGACCCGACTGCCATCGGACAGCTCGATATCCGGTGCGACCGCGCCGATCAGCTCGTGGCCACCGCCGAGGTCGTAGCGGTGCAGAACACCGGAGATCCTCTTGAAGATCGCGGTGCTGCCATCGCGGGTGGCCAACAGATCGGTCATCACTTTGCGTAATGCCTTGCTGCGCTGGTCGAGTCGCATGAGCGCCACTTGTGCGCGGGTCCACTCCAGCACCCATGCGCCGACGGGATGACGTTCGGCGGTGTAGGTGTCGAGCAGGGTTTCGCTCGCATCGCCGCGCACCACCGCGGCCAATTTCCAGCCGAGGTTGACCGCATCGCCGATGCCGAGATTGAGTCCCTGCCCACCGAACGGCGAATGCACGTGGGCCGCATCGCCGGCGAGCAACACCCGGCCCTTGCGATAGTCGGTGACCTGGCGGGTGTTATCGGTGAATCGCGTTGCCGAATGCACTGCGGTGATCTCGACCGGCACACCCGACACCGCGCGTAGGCTGGCCTGCAATTCGGCCGCGGTGACCGGGGTTGTCCGGTCGGCGGGCGGGCCGTCGAGTTCGACGGTCAGGATCCGGCCCGGTGTCGGACCGCTGGTGTAGATCCCGGTGTGGGTGGTGTTCCAGCCCGGACGCAAGCCCTCCGCGCCGGTCATTTCGACGACCGCCTGATGGCCGGTGATCTCCGGGTCCAGACCCGGGAAATCGAATCCGGCCAGCTTGCGGACCGTGCTGCGGCCGCCGTCGCAGCCGACCAACCAGTTCGCGCGGACGGTGCCGTCGGCGAGGCGGACAGTGACACCGGTTCCGTCATCGTCGAATTCGGTCAACTCCGCACCGCGCCGGATCTCGATCCCGAGTTCGTCGGCACGCCGAGCCAGGATCGCCTCGATGGCCTGCTGGGCCACCAGCACCGCCTCGGCGCCCGGGCCGAGTTCGGCGAAAACCGGGTCGTCGAAGTCGATTTCGTCTGCGCGAAGCATGATGCCCGCGAAATGACCAGCGATCGGCAGACGCTGGGTCGCGGCATTCGGGAACATGCCCGCCGCGCGGATGCGCTGCACCGTCGCATTCTGCTGTTCGAGCAGGTCGGGCAGCATGCCCCGGCGGTAGAACGCCTGCGCAGTGGGCACATTGATCGCAGCGGCCTTGATGGTCATATCGGGGTCGGCCAGCCGCTCGACCACCAGCACCTCGGCGCCACCGAGGCGAAGTTCGCAGGCCAGCATCAGTCCGACCGGTCCGGCACCGGCGACGGCCACATCGAATGTCTCGTTCATGAACTCGACTCTGCAGATGGGCGGTTGCGGCTGGCTTACATCGCCTTGCATGCGCCTTGCATCGCGCCGGAACCCGCCTCAGTCGAGCTGATCGATGGCGGCCACGGCGATCTCGTGGTCGGTCTGCGACAACGCGGCGCCGGGGACGCCCCATGCGCCGATGACGGTATCGCCTGAGCGAATGAGCACACCTCCACCGTAGGCGGACCAGCGAACGTGCGCCGGCGAGGCCGAGTCCGATGCCGAAGAGATTCCGGAAGTTCTGCGAGGTGCTCGAAACCGTGGTCCGACGCGGGGGGCTGCGTAGAGAATCGAGTCGAGCGAAGGAGTCTCATGGAACCGATTGTTTCCGTCACCGGTGGCAAGATCCGCGGTCGGACGACCGCGGGGATCACCGCATTCCTCGGCGTTCCGTACGCGGCGGCGCCGGTCGGTCCCGCGCGTTTCCGTCTGCCGACGCGGGTGCCGGACTGGCAGGGAGTTCGTGATGCGCTCACCCACGGCGCGACCTGCGTGCAGACCCCTTATCCCCCGCCGATCCACGCGCTGATCGGCAGTGACGGGATACCGGGCGAGGAATATCTGAATGTCAATGTGTGGACACCGGATCCGGGCGGTGCCGGACTGCCGGTCATGGTGTGGATTCACGGCGGCGCATTCACCCGAGGATCCAACGCCAGGGCGATCTACGACGGTGCGGCGTTCGCGCGCGACGGGGTCGTGCTGGTCTCGATCAACTACCGGCTCGGTATATCCGGCTTCGCTGCGGTGCCGGACGCACCGCTGAACCGGGGGTTACACGATCAGTTGTTCGCGCTGCGGTGGGTGCAGGAAAACATCACGGCCTTCGGCGGAGATCCGAACCGGGTCACCGTATTCGGGGAGTCGGCGGGTGGAATGAGTGTGGCGACGCTGATGGCTTCGCCGCTCTCGCGTGGGTTGTTCCGGCAGGCGATCATGCAGAGCGGCAATGGATCCGCCGCGGTGGCCGTCGAGGATGCGCGCAAACTCGCCGGAGAATTGGCTACGAGTCTCGGTATCAGCCCCACCGCGGCGGATTTCGGCGAGTTGGGTCCCGATGAGCTGCGCGCGGCGCAGGATACACTCGCGCTGGCGCTGATGAGCGATCCGGATCCGGCGCGGTGGGGGTCCTCGATCATTGCCAACGGGATGGGGATCATGAGTCTGCTTCCGGTGATCGATGGTGAGGTGCTCGACGGGCAACCCGTCAAAGTGCTTGCCGCGCAACCTGATCGGGCCGTGCCGCTCATCGCCGGATGCACCGCCGAGGAGTTCCGGTTCTTTACGGTGCCGACGGGTATCGCAGCCGGGATCACCACAGAGACCCTGCCTTTCGTGCTCACCCGCTACGGACTCGATCCCGGGCTCGGGGATATCTACGGTGCGAATCGTCCGGGCGCCTCGGCGGCGGATGTGTTCGCCGCGATCATTACCGATCGGGCCTTCCGCTCGGACACCTTGCGGATCGCTCAGTCGATCGCCGCCGCGGGCGCGCCGAGCTACGCCTATGAGTTCGCGTGGTCATCCGGTATCGAGGGGCTCGGTGCCTGTCACGTTCTGGAGGTGCCGTTCGTCTTCGACGCACTCGCGGGCGCGCGCACCCTGACCGGTCCCAATCCGCCGCAACCGCTCGCCGATGAAATCCATTCGGCGTGGGTGGCTTTCGCCGAGTCGGGTGATCCAGGGTGGGCGCGCTTCGAGGAGGATTCGCGGCTGGTGCAGATCTTCGACAGTCCGGAGTCGGGTGTGGTGAGTGATCCGCGTGGGGACGAATTGGCGGCGTTGCGGAAGTCGGTCGCCTAGCACGGCGATTGGATCGCACCGATCGAGATCGGGTGGAATTGTTGTGGGCTGGTCGGGCGCATGGGCACCCCTATTTGCCGAGAGTGCTGGAAATCGTGGTGGCAGAGGTGCGTAGGGCGGCTCGGGCGGCGGCGACGGCCGGGTGTCGGCCGGTACCGCGCCGGTAGGCCAGAAGGGTTTTGCGTCGGGTGGATAGGGCTGTGAGCAGTATGTTCGGCGGTGGGGTCAGTGCGCCGAGTTCGGGGACCAGGGCAACGCCCTGACCGGCGGCGACCAAGGCGAGGACGGTGCTGAAGTCGTCCACGTGATGGCGGACCCGCGGGGTGAATCCGGCCGCCTGACAGGCCCGGATCGTCATGGTGTGGCAGAGCGTGCCGGGAGTGCCGACGATCCAGGAGGCGTCGCGGTGGTCTTCGAGCGGTGTGGCGGTCGGGGCGGCCAGGTAGATGGTCTCCTCGAGGAGCGGCTCGGTGTCCAGGGCGGGATCGGGTTCGGCGGGTACGTAGTCGTATTCCTGGACCAGCGCGACGTCGAGGGTTTCGGTGCGGAGTGCGTCCGGGACCGTAATCGGATCCAGTTCTGTCACAAGCAATTCCAGTCGCGGATGGTCGTGGCTCAGTGCGACCA
Organism: Nocardia sp. NPDC050412; assembly: GCF_044458825.1. Classification (NCBI taxonomy): domain Bacteria; kingdom Bacillati; phylum Actinomycetota; class Actinomycetes; order Mycobacteriales; family Nocardiaceae; genus Nocardia; species Nocardia sp. NPDC050412. The sequence continues at coordinate 439,164 of NZ_JBITIJ010000005.1, read as the reverse complement.
GGGCGGGGGCGAGGATCGTGGCGACGGCCGTCGGGAAAGCGCCGATGCGCAGCGTTCCGGTGAGTGTTGCGCGGGAGGCGGCGAGATCGGCGGTGGCCTGTTCGAGGGCCGCGAGGATCGTCTCCGCGTGTTCGACCAGGGTGAGTGCGGCGGGGGTGAGAGTGGCGCGTCGCCCGGTCCGTTCGAGCAGCGGTACTCCTGCTTCCCGCTCCAGCGCGGTCAGCTGTTGGGAGACTGCCGATGGCGTGTAGCTCATAGCCTCCGCGACCGCCGCGATCGTCTTGCGATGGGCCAGTTCGCGCAGCAGGCGTAGCTTTCGAACGTCGAGCATCAGTTCAGCTTATGCTCAACGGAAGAAACGCGAACTGGACCTGACGTATCGCGGCGGGCCAGGCTTGAGACCATGACGCTCACCGGCCTCTTCATCCCCCTGATCACACCGTTCACCGCCAACGGCGAACTCGCCGCCGACACACTGGCGGGCCTGGCTCATCAGGTACTCGACGAGGGTGCAACCGGCATCGTCGCCCTCGGCACCACCGCCGAAACCGCCACTCTGACCCCCGAAGAGCGCCATCGCGTCCTCGATATCTGCGGCGGCGTCTGCCGAGAACGCAACGCCCCCTTGATCGCCGGAGCGGGAACGAACTCCACCGCGGATTCGGCCGAAGCACTAGCCACCCTCGGCTCCACTGTCACTGCCGCGCTCACCGTTGTCCCCTACTACACCCGCCCCTCCGAAGCCGGCGTCCTCGCGCACTTCCGTCACCTGGCCGCCACCAGCCCGGTCCCCCTCATCGTCTACAACATCCCCCACCGCACCGGCCGCATCCTCGGCGCCGACACCCTCCTCGACCTCGCCCGCATCCCGAACATCATCGGCTTCAAACACGCCGTCGGCGGCATCGACGACACCACAACCACTTTCATGGCAACCCTCCCACCCGACGTCACCGTCCTGGCCGGTGACGACCTGCACGCCGCCGCACTGCTGGCCCTCGGCGCCCCGGGCGCAATCCTCGCCACCGCGCACCTGGCCACCTCGGCCTTCGCCACTCTGATCGACCTGTGGCGCGACGGCCCCGTCCAGGAAGCCCGTGCCCTCACCCACCGTCTCACCCCCCTGTCCGCAGCCCTCTTCGCCGAACCCAACCCGGTAGTCATCAAATCCGCGCTAGCCGCCCAGTGCCGCATTCCGACCCCTACCGTCCGCCTCCCTCTCCTCCCCGCCACCCCCGAAACAACCACCGCCGCCCTCGAAGCGTTGAGCCGCCTCCCCGCAACCATCCCCGCCTGATCGTCCGATCCCTCAGCGCGGCTGATCGGAGTCACAATTCCGCGACGGCAGCACTCTCACCGGAGTTCCTCCGTGCGTCGCTGACCGCGCGGGGGCGCCGGCTCGGGTCGGATGAACCGAAGCTGCGGTCGTCTCGATCTGGCGGGCGAGGCCAGCGGTATCTGTCGGCTTCGTGGTATCGACATGGATCACTGGGGTCAGTTCCAACGGTCGGCCGTGCTCGGCCCACGTGTCCCAATCGCGCACAAGGCGAAGCCCATCGTCATGCACCGCAGCCCGCTGCCGCTGCGTATACCTGGCCCGCGCCGTTTCCACCGAAGCGTCACACCAGATCTCGATCGCCCGATCGGCGCCGACTCGGTGAATGCCCGCTCGCGCGAACTCGAGGTCGCGTGGCCGGAACCACCATGAGTCGACCACCACCGTCTGCGGTATCGCTGTAGCCATCGCCCAGACAGCTTCCATCGCGATCGCGCCGAGCGACGGCACGGCATCGGGTCGGGAAATGCATTCCGCCAAGGCTTCTTTCACGGTGTCCTTGGAGAGCAGCTGCGCATCCAAAATGCGGGCAAGCAGAGCCGCCAATGTCGACTTACCTGAGCCGGGTATCCCGTTGACCAGAACTAGGAGTTTATCCTCCGCTCGTTGCGTCACCCCGACATTCTTGCCGGCCTCATGGTTGATTCAGCAGCGCTTCGGGTGGGGTTCTGCGCCAGGTGGGACGGTGGGCGTTGGTGATCCAGCGCAGGGTCCATTCGGCGGGGCCGTAGCGGAACCAATGGAGCCAGAGTGCGCTCAGAGCTAGTTGGAGGGTGAAGACGAACAGAGCTGTGGTCATGGTGGCGAGGGGGGAGAAGGTGCCGGCGGCGGCGATGCCTATTCCTGTGAAGATCAGTAGGCCGATGGCCGATTGGGCGAGGTAGTTTGTGAGGGCAATGCGGCCAGCGGGGGCCAAGGCTGTGCGGACGAAAGACGTGCGAGGGCTGTGCATTGCGCGGAGCAGAGTCGCGACGTAGGCGGCGGTGAGCAGGGGTGCGGTGGCGACGCTGATTGCGACCGGGAGGGTGTGGCCGGTGCCGCCGCCGATGGTGAAGAGGATGCTGCCTGTGAGGCCGATGGGGAAGCCGATGAGTTGGATTCGACGCAGGATCGGTTCGTCGCCGTGTACCTCGGCGAGCAGTTTGCGCCGGCCCGCGACCATGCCGAGGAGGAACATCGCCAACGCGGTCGGTCCCTGCAGGGTAAGGGCTTGCAGGACAAGGAGTCCGAGGCCGTCGAGGTGTTCGCCTATCACCTCGCTCCAGCCGCCGAGCATGGCCTGGGTCGCGTGCTCGGCATTGGCTTGCGCCTCGGCGGTCGAGGGCAGCAGTGCCGACGCATCCAGAAACACCGCGCCGAGCAGCAGGCTCGCCACGACCAAGCCGTACAGAATCGCCGCAACGCGCAATGCGGTTCGGTCGCTGACCCGCCGCATCCAGTACAACACCAAGCACGCCACCGCATAGGTGGTGAGCACGTCGCCGGCGTACAGGAACACGATGTGCAGTACACCGAGGACGAACAGGCCCCCGACGCGGCGCAGCATCCGTGGTTCGAAGGCGGCTCGCGCTGCGGCCGCCGACTCCATCTGCAGGGTGAAGCTGTAGCCGAACAGGAATGAGAACAGCAGATAGAACTTCATCTCGACGAAGACCTCGGACAGTGCACGCACGGCGTCGTCGAGGGTGGAGGTGTACGCGGGGTCGGTAACCAGATTGCCGGGATAACCCGAGGCCATGAAGGTGATGTTGACGATGAAGATGCCCAACAGGGCGAAACCGCGCATGGCGTCGACGTCGTGTACTCGCGATCTGGAGGCGACCAGCTGATCGGTCATTACATTCTCCGCAAATAGATAGTATCTGAGGGATACTATCTACCATATACTATCTCTCGGACTAATATCCCGCAGAAGCATCGGCGATACCGAGGAGGTAAGGCCATGGCCGACGAGGCGGTGCCCGCCGACCTGGGCAGGCTTTGGCGACTCCCGGCACCCGCGCGGCTCGGACGACCGGCGGAACTGGACGTCGACCGGGTCGTGCGCGCCGCGGTGGACCTCGCCGATCGCGCCGGGCTCGGCGAGGTCACGCTGCTGAAGGTCGCGCAGACACTGGGTTTCACGAAAATGGCGCTTTACCGCCACGTCGGTTCCAAGGATGAACTTTTTGAGCTGATGGCCGATTTCGCGACCGGTCCGACACCGGATCTCGGGACCGGATCCCTCGACTGGCGGGCCGGGATGCGGCAGTGGGCACACGCGATGCGCGCGGTCTACGCCGAGCATCCGTGGTTGCCGCAGTTACCGATCTCCGGGCCGCCTCGCGGTCCGAACACGATCGGCTGGATGGATGCCGCATTGCGCGCACTCGCCGACACCGGACTCGACTGGGCGACCAAGGTCGGCATCCTGACGCTGGTGAGCGGGCATGTGCGGCAAGCGAGTCTGCTCACCCAGCAGATCACCGCGGCGCGGCGCGGCACTGGTCTCGACGAGGTGCAGGCAAATCGAAATTACCGCCGCACGCTCGCCGTCCTCGTCGATCCGGACCGCTTCCCCGAGGCGGCCGCACTGTTCGCCAGTCCGCTGTTCGAATCGCCGTCGGACGGCGATACCGATGCGGCCGACCAGGACTTCGTATTCGCGCTGGAGCTGATCCTCAACGGCGTGGCCGCCGAGATCGACGGCGCATAGGGTTCAGTCGAGCAGACGCCACGCCCAAGTGGTGGACAGTTCCAACGGGTCACTCGCGGTGACCGGACGTGGATGGGTGTTGATGCCGTTGGGCGGACCGGATTGCGGCTCTACACAGGCGGCTTCGGGTTGTTGGTCGAAGACGACGACCCACTCGGCGGGACTGGTAATGGTCAGCTCGAGAGCGTGCGGCCAGGTCAGGGTCACGGCAGTGCCATCGGGCATCCCGAAACAGTCGTCCCAGGGGCCGGGTTGTGGGCCGATGCGGCGTCCGGTCGGGAGATAGTCGGGGCCGCGCTCCTCCTGCCAGGCGGGGGTGAAGTCGAGTTGGATGTCCTTGCCGGAGCCCAGATTTCGCAGAAACCACGGGTGCCAACCGACCTGAGCCGGAAACGACTCGCCCGCTGTTTCGACCCGCATGGTCAGGGTGATCGAGTGCTCGGTGAGCTGGAACTCCTGGGTGATACGCCCGCGATACGGCCACGGGTCGGTGAGTTCGCAGCCCAGCGCGGCGGTGGATACCGTTGTGCTGAGGACATGCCAGGCCCTGTCGCGGGCGGTGCCGTGGATTGCGTGCGGATCGGCGTTGATCGGCAGCTGATGCAACGTTGCGCCGTTCCGGAACTGCCCCGATCCCATCCGCCCACACCAGGGCGCCATCGGAAACGCGCCGTACCGCGCGCCCTGCCGCAATAGCTCCAGATCGCCGACCCGGAAACTCCTCAGCCGCCCGCCATTCTCCGGGTCGATGCTGACCTGCGCCTTGCCCGCGGTCAGCACAACACCGCAATTGCCTGCATCGGCCATGAGCGCTCCTCCTTGCGACTATGGGGTCAGGTAAGACACAGTGCCACGACCAGCACTGCCACGCTGACCAACGCGGCGCGCCCGAAACCGTCGAGGTGACTTTCCTGGCGCGGCGGGTGCGGGCATGCTTGGGTTAGGGCGGCATCGCCGGTCGAAAACGTGAGGTGACAGATTTGCTGGATATAGTGCGGGGCGTGTCCTTCGTCCAGCTTGCGCTCGACCGGATCCCGGAGCCGTACCGGTCGTATCTGATCCAGCGACGTGAACTGCTCAAGTTCGCCGTGGTGGGCGGGATCACCTGGTTCATCGACACCGGAATCGTCTATGCGCTGAAGTTGACCGTGCTCGGTGAGAAGCCGCTCACCGCGCGCGTGCTCGGTGTCTTGATCGCGACCATCGTTTCGTATGTTCTCAATCGCGAGTGGTCGTTCCGGACCAGGGGCGGTCGCGAGCGGCACCACGAGGCGGCGCTGTTCTTCGCCATCAGTGCGCTCGGTATCGGTGTCACGCTGTTGCCGCAGGCGGTCGCGCTGTATGTGCTCGATATCCGGGTGCCGCACGTCAGTCCGGTCACCCAGGCCGTGTCGAACTTCATTACCGGCCAGATTCTGGGCGTGCTGCTCGCCATGGCGTTCCGGTACTGGGCGTTTCGGCGGTATGCCTTCCCCGACGATCTCGTTCAATCCGAGCTCGAACCACGCTAGGTCGCTTACCTTCGAGGTAATTGCCCCGATTCGGCAACGGGGGTGAAGATCGCCGGTATGACACAGATCGGCTTGCTGCTACCCAGCCGCGAAACTTCGATGACCGGCGAACATGATGCCGCCGGATTGGTCGGATTCGCGCGCGCCGCCGAGGATGCCGGGTTCGATTCGGTGTGGATCGGCGATTCGCCGCTGGCGCGAACCCGAGTCGATCCACTGCCGCTACTCGCCGCCGTCGCCGCGACTACCACGCGCGTCCGATTCGGCACCGCCGCACTCACCGCGACGTTGCGTCATCCACTGCTTGGCGCCCACACCGCCGCCACCGTAGACCAGCTCAGCAACGGTCGGTTGATCCTCGGTCTCGGCGCAGGATTCCCGCTGCCCGAGAGCCGCGACGAATTCGCCGCTGTCGGGGTACCTTTCGACCAACGTGTCGGCCGGCTCGACGAAACGGTGGCCATCTGGCGTCGGAGTTGGTCCGGTGGAACAGAATTCGACGGCCGCTACTGGCAACTCGACGACCTGAAGCGCACCCTGCCCGCCGCCAGCCCAGAGGGTCCCCCGCTGTGGTTGGCGGGCAGTGACACACCGCGGGTGCTCGAACGGGTGGCCCGCCACTACGACGGCTGGCTGCCGTTCCTACCGGACCCGGAAGCCTACGCCCGCGCATGGCATACCCTGCGCGAGAAGACCACCCGCAACATCACCCCAGCCCTCTACGCCACCATCAATATCAACCCGGACTCCGCCGCTGCGCGCACCGAACTCGACGGCTACGTCCGCCGGTACTACCGCCGCTCGCTCGACGAAATGTCCACGATCCAAGCCTATTTCGGCGGTTCGGCCGAAGAATGCGTCGACTGGCTCGGACGGTACCTCGATGCGGGTGCACAGCATCTGGTGCTGCGCATCGGCTCATTGCAGGCACGCCGCCAACTGGATCTCCTCGCCGACGCAATACTCCGAACGGCTTGAGTCTCAGCTTTTCAGCTGGGCGATCTGAATCAGGTTGCCGCAGGTGTCATCGAGCACCGCGGTCACAACCGGCCCCTGATCGAGCGGTTGTTGAGTGAATCGCACGCCGAGCCCGCGCAACCGCTCGTACTCGGCGTACAGATCGTCCACCGCGAACGAGGTGAACGGAATCCCGTCCTCGACCAGCGCTTCCTTGAACGGCCGGACCGCCGGATGCCCATCGGGCTCCAACAGCAGTTCAACGCCTTCCGGTTCCTGCTGCGAGACGACCGTCAGCCAGCGCGCCTCGCCGAGTGGCACCTCGGTCTTCTTCACGAAGCCGAGCACCTCGGTGTAGAAGCGCAATGCCTTGTCCTGATCATCGACCAGAACACTGGTGATATTGATACGGATCATGGGTCCTCCTGGAGCCAACGGTGAGTGAGCCGCCGCAGCGGTTCTCGATTCAGATGGTGGAACTTGTACCGGCCGTCCCGGCGCGTGGTCACCAGACCGGCGGCCGCCAGCACATCCAGATGCTGCGATATCGCCTGTCTGCTCGAAGTGAGCTGGTGCCCCACGGTGAGCCGCGTGCAGAGCTCGAACAATGTCTGTCCGTCGCGATCGGCCAGTTCGTCGAGGATCGCCCGACGCGTGGGGTCGGCCAGCGCCTTGAATACATCACCGCTCACCCCCACACTATAGGCAAGTAAATACTTGCCTATCAAGTGCGGTTCGGGTCGAAAACAGGGCGGGCGAATGTGTCGGGGGCCGAGTTAAATTGGGTTGATGAGCTATGAGTTCGTGGTGCTACCCGCGGGAGCGGCGGCATCGCCGGGGGACGTACTTCCTTATTTTCGATCCAGACGCGGGCAACCCGCCGATGACCACCTCTACCAGACCGTCATCGCCGGACTACACGGCTGGAACAGCCGAATCCCGGCCGCGGCCCGACATGCCAGGCTGCGGATCGAGGCGGCCGGAGATTCGGTTCGGGTGACCGCCGCCGACAGCGTGGATCGCCGCAGGACGCGCGGCTCCGCCATGGACTACGCCGCACCGCGGGTACGCGAGCTCATCGAAGCCCTCATCGCGGGTTTCGCATACGAAATCTACGATGCGCGAACCAACACCTTGACCAGCCCCGAAATTCGCCGCTACGCCTCGATCGATATCGGCGGTGAACGCAAATATTCCTCACTGACCCAGCGCGAGATTTTCGACTGGGTCCGCCAACTCCATCTGCTCGCCACCACCCCCTTCCTGATCGCCGAAAAGGGAAACGACGCAAAGAGTTTCATCCAGACCCGCCGCAACTCCCCGACCGACTACACCCTCGAACTACACCACCCGGCCCGCAACCAACGCCTCGGCGCCACGCTGAGCGACGGCGCAACCGTCGCCCAACTCATCTGGGACTGGGCCTGCGACGATTGGAGCCGCCTCGATGGCGTAGATTGGGTACCGTTGTAATGAAATAATCAGCGCCACTGGATAATTCGTGCCGACGCTGTTCGTATCCATCTCTGGGACAAAGGTATTCGCCTACGCCGAATGGCCGGGCAATACGCACACCGCGTCCAGACCGAGCACATGATTGAGGCGTCCGAAGGCCAGCCACGATCCGATGCTCATACTCAATTCGACGATTTCGGTCTGGCTGTATTGCGCTCGCATTCGCTCCCAGAACTCGTCATCGAGATTGTGGTGATCGGTGGCGTAGCGTTCGGCGTATTCGGCGGCCAGTCGGGTGCGTTCGTCGAACAGGTCGGTGGTGCGCCAGTTGGTGACCGCGTCCGCGAACTCCGGCTCCACCTTCTGGCCGTCGCGTTCGGTGCGCCAATCCAGGCAGAAGATGCAGCCGTTGACCTGGGCGATCTTCAGTCGCGCCGCCTCGAATTCGCGCAGTCCGAGGGTCGAATGCGAATACACCGACAGCGAGAAGTTCGAGGCGGCCAGGCCGATGCCGGGCACCATCTCGCCCCAGACGTAACCGATCGGGTCCTTGCCCTCGGGGATGTCGATGATCATGAATGTTTCCTTCCGAGCTTGCCGACTGCGGGACGCAGTGGGACATCGAGCGCGTCATAGAGTCCGGGTTCGGCGTCGACGAGCCAGTCGATGGCATTCACTAATCGACCGACCGCGGTGGCATTGCCGCCCGCGGCACGGTTTCCGTCCTCGTCGGCGGCCTCGATGGTGATTTCGATGCGCGGATGGCCCTCGATGAGCACACGGTGCGCGCCCTCGCCGTCCGGTGGCCTCGGCCAGTCCGGCGCGCAGGACGGGTGGATCCGAGTGACGTGCTCGATGACGATGCGCGCCTCGCCCTCGACGATCCCCTGCACCTCGAATCGCAATGCGCCCTGCGTGTCCGCCGCGAACTCCCCCATCCGCTCGGTGTTCACCGTGGTATCGAGCGCGCGCCGGTCCAGGGTTTCGCGGATCTCCTCGAGTTCGACGTCCAGCGCACGCGCCATCAATCGAATCTGGCCGCCCCACACCATGGTCGGGATGCCGGGCGCCACCATCGGCGGCAGATAGTCCATCGGTTGGCCCATGCCGACCAGATAGCGCACCGAATCGGGCTGGTCGTAGCTGGTGTAGTCGAATATCTCCTGGCAGCGGATCGCTTCCACGGTGCCGCCGAGTCCGCTCATCAGCAGCGGCAGCACATCATTGCCCCAGCCGGGATCGACACCGGAGACGAACAGGGACCCACGGCCCCGCGCGACCGCCGCGAGCACCGGATCGCGCATTTCGGGTGGGGCGCTGCGCGGATCGTAGAGGGCGTAGAGCGCCGGTGTTACGACGACGGCGCCGGACTCGACGGCGCGGACGATATCGGCGAGCGCGGCATCGGGGCGGATATCACCCGAAGCTGCGTACACCACAGCTCGAGGTCCCGCGGCCAGGGCGGCCTCGATATCGGCGGTCGCCGGGACGCCGAGGTCGTAGTCGAGCCCCGCGAGCCGGCCCGCATCGCGGCCGACCTTATCCGGATTGTGGACGAGCACGCCCGTGAGTTCCAGCGCCGGGTGTGCGTCGACGGCGCGGATGGCCGAGCGGCCGACATTGCCGGTGCCCCAGACAATCGTGGGGATCATCGAGTGAGCGTAGCAAGCGCTTGGTTTGGTAGTTGGCGTTATGGGAATTACGTAGGGGGACTATGGAATTCGCGCGGCTATTTCGCGGTGTTGTAGCGGATCAGGTAGTCGGCGAAACGCTGGATGTCGGTGTCGTTCCATGCCGTCAAGCGCTCGGCGAACTCCTGATGGCGACGCCGTTCGGCTGCCCCCGCGACCCGCCGACCCTCCGGTGTCGGCCGCAGGATGTGGTTGCGCCGGTTGTCCGGATCGACCTCCCGAGTCAGATAGCCCAAGCGTTCCAACGCACCCACCTGCCGACTGACCGTGGACTTGTCGAGCACGAAATGGTCCGCGAGATCGGTCGCCTGACAGCCGTCGCGCTCGATAACCAGATCCAGGATGCTCGACGCGACCAGCGACAACTCCGGATGCAGCTCCGAGGCGCGACCGCGGGCGCGCCGGGCGAAGGCGGTCAGCTCGCGCTGGATGATGTGGATCGACGCGGAGCGCGGTTCACTGGCCATGGTTGCACTATACATCAGTTGTATGATACAACAGTGATAGTTGTATTTACCAACTGTTAGGAGTTGACCTTCATGCGCTCGCACCAGCTACGCCATGTCGCCGGACATCTGCTGACCCCGCTGCTGATGTGTCTGGGCATGGGGCTTGCCTATCTGGGTGCGTTCCATCAGCCCGAGCCGAACCATTTGAAGGTGGCCGTGGTCGGCGCATCCGCGCAGGACATGGTGCTGGCGCAGACCATGAAGGACAAGGCCGGTGACGCACTCGAGGTCGTCACGCTGCCCACCCGCGATGATGCGACCGCGCATTTGCGCGACCGCACGCTCTCCGGCGCGTACATTCCCAACGCGCAACATCCCGAACTACTTGTGGCCAAGGCGAATTCCGATACCACCGCCATGGCGGTCGAGCTGGTGTTCCGGCAGGTCACCGGGACACAGGGACTGCCGATGACGGTCACCGATATCACCCCGACCGCCAGTGGCGACCCCACCGGACAGGGCCTGTTCTTCCTGCTGGTCGCCCTGAGTATCGGCTCCTACGGCAGCGTCGCCGCGATCGGTGCGGCGGGCGCGGGACTGTCCATGTGGGTGCGCGCGGTAATCGGCTTGGTGACCTCGCTGATGGTCAGCGTTATCGGAATCGCGGTGGCCGCACCGGTCTTCCATATCGTCGATCACGATTATGCGACGATATGGGCGATGGGTTGGCTGTACTCGGCGGGCATCATCACCGTCGGCATCGGACTGCACACCTTCTTGAAGCGTTGGACCACGCTCGCGCTGATGGTGCTGTTCGTCATGCTCAACTTCACCACCTCCGGCGGCATCTACCGTCCCGAACTGCAGAACGGTTTCTTCGGTTCGCTGCACGCCTTCTGGAACGGAGCGGGTTTCGTGGAGGGTGCGCGCAGCCTGCTGTATTTCGACGGTGGTGCGGGTTTCGGCGGTCGCATCGCGAGCCTGTTCGTGTGGCTGGCGGTCGGTGCGGTGTTACTGGTGGTCGCCGCGCGATATGAACGGCATATTTCCCCCGCGCCCGCCGCTGCGGTCCGCGCGCAGCGACCGGTAGAGACCGAGGAGGAAATGGAAGAGACGGTCGGCGTCTGACGCCTGTTCGAATCGACCCACGGATGCATTCCATCGGTGGGTCGAGTTGCGCGGTCACCGCGCATCGCGGGCCGGGACCGGGTATGATGACCACATCGCCGCTCTGGCACTCGAATTCCGCAGAACCCGATTTATATGTAACCGTGAGTTACATATAAATGCCTGCCGTTGCCAGCTCGGCACGGTCTGAATATCGCATGGCGCGCAACGTCTTCGAAAACACTCGAGTTGATCGTCGCGCCTTTCAGGGTGCAAGATCAGTGGATGTGTCGCGTGGCGGCGCCGGGTGGACGGCGATCGGCATGGAGGCACCGTGATCGAGGAGTCCGCCGTGCATCCACTTTCGCGCTCGCACTGAGGTCGAGCGGGCCATCGAGGCCCCGCCGCATTCCAACCCCCTTCGCGGAGCCGCACGGCCTGTGCGTCTTCCTCGAGCGAGAGACGATTCATGGCATCAACCGACCTCGACGCAAACCGGGCGCGTGCCCTCGGACAGGAACTGGTGGCGATACACGACTGGCTGCGAACCGAACTGAGCAGAATCCGCGCGGATGTCACCGCCTATGCAACCGGTTCGGAACTGCGGCCGATGCGACTTCGCGCGCACTGCACGGCATTCTGCGCCGCGCTGACCAGGCATCACACCGGCGAGGACACTGCGGGTTTTCCGGCACTAGCCGACCAGTTCCCCGAATTGGCACCGGTTTTGGCCGAACTGCGCACCGACCACCAACTGGTCGCAGATATCCTGCGCAGACTGACCGAACTGCTCGACTCGATCAGGCCGGACAATGCCGATACCCTCCGGCGCGAATTCGACGGGCTGGCCGCCATCCTGGAATCGCACTTCCACTGGGAGGAACGCAGACTCGTGCAAGCTTTCGACGGACTCGAAATGGGTACCAGGACGGGCGAGGAACTTCTCGGCGCTACGTTCGCGCTCGATCGCATGCGATCGGATCGGGACTGAGATAGCCACCAGATCAGAGGCAGGTACGGTGTTAGCGGCCGGACCGCGTAGACAGGGGCGAGGAAGCATCGGTGAAAGGTCGGGGCGCGATATGAATCAGCCGTATTCGCACTGGTATGCCCAGAATTCGCCGGAAAACCTACCGCTGGCCGCCCGGTATCAATCCGCCGACCCGATCACCTGGAACGGCAGCCTGATCTACCCGATGTATACCGAGCAGGTCGGGGCTGCGCCGATCCTGGTCACCATGAAGTTACTGTCCGCGGCACCGCCCGCGGGTCTGCGCGGACACGGCATCGGGCTGTCAGTGGTCGACGGGCACATCGGCATCGAAGGCAGACGCCTGGCCGGGGTGGACGTGTGGAGCGATGCCCTCGCCGCCGGCGTCACTTTCGAGGTGGTTCCGACCGATCCGGGCGCGCTGTTCTCGCTGACTCCGGTCTGGGTCGACGGATTCGGCGCACAAAAATCCTGGTCGGGCAACTACGGCATCCTCATCGAACAACCACCGACCGGGCGGATCGTCCTATGGTGCAGCGTCGGCGAGGGACCGCCCAATTTCGCCAACCTGGTGCTCGAGGTGGACACCGCGAGTTCGCCCGCTGCCTCCGTCCCGACCCCGGCGGCCGCTGCCCCCGTGCCAGCGTCCCAACCGTCGCAGCCCGCGCAACAGCGACAGGACGGATCCGCGCAGCCGACGGCACCGATTCAGCCGCAGCGAGCCGTATCCGCTACCCAAGAGCAGACGAGACCCCCTGAGCCGCAGCCGACACCGCCCGACCTCGAATCGGTGCGGTTCCCGGAATCACCGCAAACGGCTTTCGCCCGCCCCGAGCTCCCAGCAGCCGAGCAGACCACGCCGTTGCATCCCGCGCGTACCGGGTTGATGCAACCATCGGTTGCCGAGCAGGCTCCGGTGGTGCGGGAACGGGTAGCGGATTCCGACCACGCCCCGCTCTCGGAACCACCGAAGCCCGAACCACCGAAGCCCGAGCAGCCGAAGCCCGAGCAGCCGAACTCGCGGCAGCGCACCAAGGACGGCGACCGCGGCTATCGCGCCGCCCTCTACGATCTCGGCGTCGCCATGTTCGGACGCGGCGAGGAGGAACAGGCGTGCGGTCTGTGGGCGCAAGCCGCCGAGGCGGGGCACGCCGGGGCGGCCTATGACCTCGGCGTCGTCCTGTTCAATCGTGGCGAACTCGGCGATGCCGAGCGCTGGTGGCGCACTGCGGCCGATCGCCGCGAATCACGGGCCATGACCGGACTCGCCGAGCTCCTCCAACGTCAGGGCAACCACGCCGAAGCCGAAATGTGGCGAGCCTGCGCAGCCGAGGAGAAGACCGACGAACACGATCAATCGGTAACTTCGGGCTGAGTGTCAGCGGGATTCGATGCCGCCAGTTGGTCCCCTGGCGGCCATCGGCGCGTTGAGTCCACGTCAGGCGACGGGATTCTCAGCGCGCGGCTCGGCGACCAGACCAATTCCATCGGCTCGGGTATCCGGGGCCGACACTGCCGTCGCGCTGTGGCTGATGGCCTCGGAATCGCAGCGACGGGCGCGATAAATCAGTCGCGGACAACCCCGGCGTGCTCTATGTTTGCCCGTATGGGAGGCAGTCCTGGCTTGAACGGAGCGCGCGTGGTCTGCGCGTACTACGTGCGGCCCCGCGCGGCGGCCCGGCCTCTGCCCGCGCGCTGCGCTGCTCCCCTCGCCGGATCGATCTGATCGATTTCTCACGGCGCTGAGATGGGCTGCGCCCCATAGTGTTCCGGCACGGGTCCGGGCGAATCACACATTCCTGATTCGACCACTCCGTTCGGAGGACACCCATGTCCCGCAATCGTTCGCTGCCGCATGCCCGAATCCGCTCCGACAGCACCCGCAAACAGCTGTCGCAGAACTTCCTCACCGACACCCACGTCGCCCGAAGGCTGGTACGCGCCGCCGGTATCCGTGCCGATGATCTCGTCGTGGAGATCGGCCCCGGCGACGGCATGCTCACCGGTCATCTCCTGCACTACGCACACCACATCCTGGCTTACGAAAAGGACCGCCATTACGCCGAGAAACTCCGTGCACGCTATGCACGCGACCGTCGAATTCAGGTGCACCACGCCGATATTCGCCAAATCACCCCGCCTCGCGTTCGATTCATTGTTGTCGCCAATATCCCGTTCGCCGCCAGCACCGATATTCTGCGCTGGTGTCTCGCGGCACCGGAGCTCACCTCGGCGACACTACTGACCCAACGCGAGTTCACCCGCAAATACGCCGGGGACTACGGCCGCTGGACCAAACTGACTGTCACCCAATGGCCCACCGTGACAATGGAAATGGGCATCAGCGTGCACCGCGACCGCTTCCGTCCGATCCCCCGGGTAGATGCCGCCGCCCTGCGGCTGCGCAGACGTGAGCAACCACTACTCGCGCCAAGGGAACTCCGCGGCTACCGCCAACTCGTGGAACTCGGCTTCTCCGGCCTCGGTGGCTGCCTCGCGACCACACTGCGCCTGGCCTATCCCACCCGCCAGGTCCGAGCGGCCTGCACCATTGCCGGAATCGCGCTCGACGAACCGGTCGGCCTCGTCTCCCCTGACCGCTGGCTCACCCTCTACCAGGCATTGAGCTAGCAAATCAGTTGCCCAACTCGGCCGCCATCGGGGTATCGGCGGAGCTACGATGCGCAGATGGCGCACCCCGCTCCGCCGGTTCCGGGGGCGACGGTCGCTGCGGACCGCTCGCCGGGTGGTTCACGTGGCACCGGAGTCGCCGAGGTCGTCGAGCGATTCGCGGATGCCTGGCGGGCGGCCGATACACCGCCGGATCTGCCCGCGTATCTACCGGACTCCCCCGCCATCCGCCGGGTGTCGCTGATCGAGCTGATCAAGGTCGATCTGGCGAACCGCTGGATGCGCGGCACCGAGCCGAAGCGTCTCGCCGAGTACGTCGAAGATCTGCCGGAATTGCGTACCTGGCCACTGCCGCCGGATCTCATCTACGAAGAGTTCCACGTCCGCAGGCGCGCGGGTACTTCGGTGGATGTCGAGGAATACACCGCGGCCTATCCCGAACAGGCCGAGCAACTCTCGCAGATGCTGGCCACCGACGATTACCGCAGCACTCTGATGTCCGTCTACACCGATCCGGTGAACCTCGACGAGATCGACGTCGGCCAGAAAATAGACGACTTCGACCTGATGACCGGACTGGGGCGTGGCGCGTTCGCGCGGGTGTTCCTGGCCAGACAGCGCTCCATGCAGCGACTCGTCGCGGTCAAGATCTCCCAGGACAAGAGCGCCGAACCACAGACCCTGGCCCAGCTCGACCACGACTACATCGTGCGGGTCTTCGACCAGCGCGTCCTGGAGAGTCGCCGCCTGCGCCTGCTGTATATGCAGTACGTGCCGGGCGGCACGTTATTCACCGTGCTCGAGCGGGTGCGCAATACCCCGGCGGCCGAGCGGTCGGGCGCACTGCTGCTCGATGTCATCGACTCCGTACTCGCCGACAAGGGTGAGATCCGCCCCAGCGAATCGCCCGTGCGTGCCGAACTGGCCGAATTGTCCTGGCCGGAGACCATTGCCTGGCTCGGCCGCAGGCTGGCCCAGGCGCTGGACTACGCCGGACGCTGCGGGGTGCTGCACCGCGATATCAAACCGGCCAATGTGCTGCTGACCGCCGAGGGCATCCCGAAACTCGCCGATTTCAATATCAGCTTCAGCGGCAATGTCTCCGGTGACAGCCCGGTCGCGTATTTCGGCGGCTCGCTGGCCTATATGTCACCGGAGCAGTTGGCCGCCGTGCATCCGGACAAATCGACGACTGCCGCCGACCTCGATACCCGCAGCGACCTCTACGCCCTGGCCGTCATGCTGTGGGAATTGCTTACCGGCCGTAAACCTTTCGACGACGATACGGTGACCGGCGGCGATCGCACCGCACTCGACGGCATGTTGAACCGCCGCTCGGGCAGTCCGAAATCGCTGCCGTATCAGGACCTTCCGGCCGATTGCCCCGCAGCGCTGTGCCGCGCACTGGTGCGTGCGCTCGACCCGGATCCGGATAAGCGGTGGGCGCGCGGTGCGGATATGGCCCAGCAATTCGATGTCTGCCTGCACGCGCGCGCCCGTGACCTGGTCGACCCGCCGCCGCACAGTTGGCGACTGCGCGCCCGAGTGCTCATGCACCCGATCATGGCGCTGGCCATCGCCGGTCCGAACGCGCTGGCAATCCTGTACAGCTACAACCACAATCGCACGCTCATCATCGCCAAACTGGACGCGCAGGCGCAGCACCGATTCGACCAGTTCGCCGTCACCACCTACGGCATCTGCTTCCTGGTCGGGATCATCCTCACCAATGTGCTGCTGGCCGATCTGTGGTCCATCTCGCGCGGGCTACGCAAGGGCAAGTCCTACGATGCGCCTACGCTGGCGCGCGCCCGCTGCGATACTCTGCAACTCGGTCGCCGAAATGTGTTGATCTGCTTCGCATTATGGGTATTGTCCGGTGTCGTCGTCCCGGTCTCGGTGCAGGTCTCCGGCAATCACCTCACCGCCGAAGCGTATGTGCATTTCTTCATCACCCAGATCGTGTGCGGCGCGATCGCCATGGCCTACCCGTATTTCCTGGTGAGTTTCTATGCGGTGCGCAGCGTCTACCCGATGTTCTTGCCGCACGGCAGACTCGGTGCCGCCGATGACACCCAGCTGCGCCAACTCGACCGCACCAGTACCTACTTCCTCGCCATCGCTGCCGCGGTCCCGCTGCTCGGCGTCGCGGGCGCGACTTTCATTCCCGCCGGGGATATTCCGGCGGTCATTGTGCCGCTGCGTGTGCTGTGTGTGGGCAGCGCGCTGGCCTTCATCGCCATCTATTGGTTGTTCCGGATGCTCGAACAGGACCTCGCCGCTTTGGAGCACATTGTCGCTCGGTGATCAGCCCGGCTGGATGAGCATGCCCGCCGATTCGATCGGCGGCGTGGCGTCGGTGTAGCCGTCGAAGAGCGTGAGCGTGCACGACGTGATGACCGTCGGCGAATCCTCGCCATTGACGATGACCAAGGTCGGTGCCCCGAATAGCCTCGGTCACCGGTCCATGCCTCGGTCACCGGTCCAATCTGGCATAGATCCACTCGACCACCGCGGCATTGTCGTATCCGATCGCGCCACGGCTCCGACCGTCGACCAGCCGGACCGGCGGTGCGCTTGCCGGAAGACTGCCAGGCGGGCGATACCAGCGAAGCGGGTCCGGTGGGCCAGGTGGCACTGCAGAATGTGATCTAGAGGTGCTTCGTGCACTGTCATTGCGCGAGGCCTGGGGAACCGGGAGCGAATATGACCGCCAGAGCAGATCTCGAACACGAACTGGGCGGCCCCGTCGCGGCCCTCGATCAACTCTCCGAGGCGGAATCGGCGGAATTGCTGACCATGTTCCGCGACACGCGCAGGGCCGAGACGGCCGGACTCGCCGAGGCCGTCGACGGACTGGTCGGTGCACTGCCCTGGCCGCTGAGCACCGCGGCCAAAAAGGTCATGTTCGGGAATCGGCTCGGCTGATGACGGACCTGGTGACCAGGGCGCAGCTGGTGCTGCTGGCCCGTACACTGCACGTCCCCGCCGAACGCCTGTCGCATTTGGAGAAACTCGGCGCGGGACAACTGCACGAACTGCAACAACGCATCGCGCGCGTCCTCTTCGACGACCATTCCGCGACCTTCGGGCGGCTCAGCAAGCTGGTACCGATCATCCCGCTGAGCGTTTCGATACCGCTGGTGCAGCGGGTCGTTCCGCCGATGATTGGCGGACGCGCCGCTGGTGCGGTGGGAATCGAACATCCCAAGAAGGCCGCGGAAGCCCTCCGCATGCTGGACCCGAAATATGCCGCCGATTGCGCGCCGTATATCGACCCGCGCACCATCGGCCGGCTCGCCCAGGTCGCGCCGCCGGAACCGGTCGTGCAGGTCGCCAACGAACTGTTGCGCCGCAAGGACTATGTCACGGCCGGTCCGTTCCTCGGCTTCGCGACGACAGAACTCGTCCGTGCGATCGAGGCGGGCGTATCCGATGACGAGGGCCTGATCCTCTCGGCGGCCTATGCGTACTCGGGCGCGAATATCAGCGCGATCGTGCGCCAACTGCTGTCCGGGCCGCTGAATCGGGTACCGCATATCCTCCGTGCCGTCCTCGCCGGTTCCACCGAGCTGCGTTTGGCGGCGGTATCGGTTTTCGCCCGCTGCGACGAGGATGTGATCGAAGCACTCGGCGACATCCTGCTCGATATCGGCCCGCCCGCAGCCATTACCGAACTCGCCGCGACCTTTATCGAGCACGGCGCGATCAATGACATGCTCCGCTTCACCGCCTACCTGAGCCCATCGGCCCTGGATACGCTGGCGGCCAACCCGATCACCGCGGACCCAGCGGCGATGGCGGCGCTGGTCGCCGCGCTCGCGGGATGCAGCGATCCGATTCTGTGGCGCGGCCTGCTCGACCTGGTCGAGCGCACCGATACCGAGATCCAACGTCGAGTCGGTACACAGCTACTGGAATTGCCCGAATCAACCCTGACCGCGATACCCGGCATCGCGACCAAGGGCCGATTGTGGTCGACACTGCTGCGGATCTTGTCCGAGGCCGATGCCGACACCCAGGCCCGTCTCGGCGAGCTGTGGGCCGAGCTGCCCGCCGAGGATCGCACGGACATCCAGGGACGTGCCCGCGATCTAGGACTCGCGACCCGCTTGGCGACGCTGACCGTCACGCTGGACATCTATGGCTGACACCAGCAGTACGTGCATCCAAAGACATACGCGCGCAAACGGTCTCGGGTGAGGCGGCCCGAGACCGGTTGCGTCGCAGGCGGAACTAGACCGGCGTGAAGTCCCGACTCGCGATATACGTCGGTCGCGGCGCCGGCGCGGCGAACGGCTGCACCAGCGCGTTCTCCACGCTGTTGAACACCAGGAAGATATTCGACCGCGGGAACGGCGTGATGTTGTTCGACGAACCGTGCATGATGTTCGAATCGAACAGCAGGGCCGATCCGGCGCTGCCGGTGAACTGGGTGATGCCGTACCGGTTCGCCAGCGCACCGATATCCGCGTGCGTCGGTACGCCGATCTCCTGCTCCTGCAACGACTCCCGATAATGCTCGGCCGGAGTGCTGCCGGTGCACGGTACAAAGGTGCGGTGCGAGCCGGGCATCACCATGAGGCTGCCGTTGATCGGGTAGTTGTTGGTCAGTGCGATGGACAGGCTGACCGCACGCGGTGCGGGCATACCGTCCTCGGCATGCCAGGTCTCGAAATCCGAATGCCAGTAGAAACCGGTGCCGCGGAAGCCGGGCATGTAGTTCACCCGGCTCTGATGGATGTAGACATCCGAGCCGAGCACCTGCCTGGCCAATCCCGCCACCCGGGATTCGCGCACCAGATCGGCGATCGCGCTGCTGAGCCGGTGCACCTCGAAGACCGAACGCACCCGGTTCGAGGCCTTCTCCACGATCACCCGGTCATCACCCTGTAACGCCGGATCACCGGCGAGACGGTCGATTTCGGCACTGAACTCGGCGACCTCGGCGGGTGTCAACAGCTCTTCGACGATTCCGAAACCATTGGCATCGAAGGTGGCCAACTCCTCGGAATCGACCGCGCCCCAGACCGTGGGATCGGTCCGGTCTCGGTGCCCGCCCGCCGTGACGAGCCGAGTCGGGTAGCGATCGTCGGTCTGCACCAACGTCATTGCTCCTCCTATCCGCTTACCTGGGCCGCGACCAGCGGGTAGACGCCATCGCTGTCATGGATCTCCTGCCCGGTGACCGGCGGGTTGAACACGCACATCATCCGCATTGCGGTACGCACCTCGAGGCGGTGGCGCTCGTTTCCGTCGAGCAGGTACATCGAGCCCGGCGCCAATTCGTAGCTGACGCCGTTATCCAGATCCGTCAGCGTCCCTTCACCTTCGATGAGCCACACCGCCTCCACGTGGTAGCGGTAGTGGAACTCGTGCACGGTCCCGGCCTCGATGCTGGTCTCGTGGAAGGAGAATCCGACGCCGTCGCCGCCGAGGACAATGCGCTTACTGCGCCAGCCCTGACCCGCGACATCGCGTTCGGTGCCGGTGATCTCCGCGGTGCTGCGCACGATCATCTCAACGCTCCTGTCCACAGACGGTGCCGATCGCGCCGGTCAGCACCCGTAGACCATGCTCGACCTCCTCGTCGGTGACCGTCAACGGCGGCAACAACTTCACCACTTCGTCCAGCGAACCGGACGTCTCCACCAGCAGCCCACGCTCGAAGGCCACCTGGCAGACCTTGCCCGCCTGGGATGGATCGTCGAAAACCACACCGTGCACCAGTCCGCGACCCCGCGTCGAAATGCCCGGGAAGTACTCGGCCGCCTGGGTCAGGGCCGCACCGATACGCTGCCCCTTCGCCTCGGTCGAGGCCTGCAGAGTGCCGTCGGACCAGAAGTGCTCCAACGCGGCCTGTGCGGTGATGAAGGCCGGGTTGTTACCGCGGAAAGTGCCGTTGTGCTCACCCGGCGCCCAGACGTCGAGCTCCGGCTTGAACAGCACCAGCGCCAGCGGCAAACCGTAGCCGCCGATGGACTTCGAGAGCGTCACGATATCGGGGGTGATGCCGGCGACCTCGAAGGAGAAGAACGGCCCGGTCCGGCCGCAGCCCATCTGCACATCGTCGACGATCAGCAAAATTCCGCGCGCAGTGCACAATTCGGACAGATGCCGCAGCCATTCCGGGCGTGCGATATTCACTCCGCCCTCACCCTGCACCGTTTCCACGATCACCGCGGCGGGCCGATCGAAACCGGAGGAGGTGTCGTCGAGCACCCGCTCCATCCACTGGAAGTCGGCGGTGGTGTTGTCGAAGTAGCCGTCATAGGGCATATGCGCGGCATGCACCAGCGGCACACCGGCGCCGGCCCGCTTGGCGGCATTGCCGGTCACCGACAGCGCACCCAGCGACATGCCGTGGAAGGCGTTGGTGAAGCTGATGATCGTCTCGCGTCCGGTGACCTTACGGGCCAACTTCAGCGCGGCTTCGACGGCGTTCGCGCCGGTCGGGCCGGGGAACTGGACCTTGTATTCCAGGCCGCGCGGCGCGAACACGGTATCGCGCAGGGTTTCCAGCAGCCCGCGCTTGGCCACGGTCGACATATCCAGGCCGTGGGTGATCCCGTCACCGGCGATGTAGTCCAGCAGCGGCTGCTTGAGCACCGGATTGTTGTGGCCGTAGTTCAACGCTCCCGCTCCGGCGAAGAAGTCGAGGTACTCCTTCCCGTCCTCGGCGCGCAACCAACTCCCGGACGCGGTGGTGAACACCGTCGGCCAGGCGCGGCAATAGCCACGAACATTGGATTCGAGCTCCTCGAAAATGGTCGTCTCGGCGGTAATCAACGTCGATCCTCCTGCTTTCGGGCGGTGGGGGCGATCAAATAGAGGTCTTCGGCAGCGTGGCTGTCCGGGAAGAGTTCGGAATCGAATAAGGGCTGCTTGGTCAGCTCGGCCGATCGGCGACGCGCCACCGAGGCGAACATCGCGATCGAGGCCGGATTGTCCGGTGCGATCGTGGTCTCCAGTGCCGAAACACCGGCGCCGGCCACGGTGTCGAGCAGCGTTTCCAGCAGCGCGACGCCGAGGCCGCGTCCCCGCTGTTCGTGCTCCACCGCGACCTGCCAGACGAACACCGTCTGCGGGGCCTGCGGACGCAGGTAGCCGATCACGAATCCGACGACCCGGCCACCGACTTCGGCAACCACCGAGGTGCTCGCGAAATCACGACACCACAGCAGGTAGGCGTAGCTGGAATTGGTGTCGAGGACCTGCGAATCCTTGGCGATCCGCCAGATCTCGGCCGCGTCACCGACTCTCGGCGGGCGCAGCACCGGCTGGGTGTGCGCTCCGGCAATCGGTACGGCCGAAGGATATTCGGTGACCGATGGTTCGATTGTCGTGGTGGACAAGGTGTGCAGTGACATACGTCTCCCTGGTCCGGTCTGCATTACTTATCCAGGCTTACGAAGCAACTTTGAGGTGAACCTGTCGATCTCTTTGCGGTTGTATTACGAAAAGAAAACAACCGCAGGCAGCGTCATACTTCGGTGCCATTGCGGCGTCGGTCACACTGCTCACCGCTGCAGATCGAGTCGGTAGCCGAGACCGCGCACGGTGACTACGACGCGCGGATCGGAGGCGTCGAGCTCGATTTTGGTGCGCAGGCGGCGCATATGAACATCGACGATCCGTTCATCGCCGAAAAAGCCGTCGTCCCATACTCTTTCGAGCAGAACGGTGCGGCTGAGCACCCGCCCGGGCGATTCGGCGAGCTCGCAGAGCAATTTGAATTCGGTGATGGTGAGCCGGATTTCATCCTCACCGCGGCGCACCGCACCACCGTCGCGATCCAGCACCAGCGGCCCGTCGGGGTGTGCGTCGAGTACCGCCTCGCGCGGCGCTTCGCGCTCCATAGTCAGGCGCGCGCGCCGGCGCAGCGCCCGCATGCGCGCGGAGATCTCCTTGATCTCGAACGGCTTGGTGACGTAGTCGTCGGCACCGGCCTCCAGTGCGGCCACCACATCATGGGTGTCATCACGCGAGCTGACCACAATGATCGGCACGTCGTGCTCGCGGCGGATCTCCCTGATGCAATCGAAGCCGTCCATGTCCCCGAGCATCAGTTCGACGATCATCACATCGGGAGCACCATTGTTGCGCAGATACGTCAGCGCGTCCTCGGCCTCCTGTGCCTCGGCAACGTCGTAACCCTCATCTTCCATGGCCGTGCGCAGTGCGCCACGTACCACTTCGTCGTCGTCAACGATCATCAGGTTTGCGGTCAAGCCCTCATCCCTTGCAACCACGCGGACGCGACGCGACGCGGAGACTCGCGTACCCAGAACCGACGCGAAAGTCCGCCTTCGAGCACCTTTGCCAACTGCTTGAATACCCCGGCCGACCAATTGGTAAACGGCAGGTCACGGGAAGTCGGTTAGCGTCCGGCTACCTCCACCCTGCGCATGAGGACCCGATTTGTGCAAATTGAACGTGACATGCGACACATTTCGGCCAGTGTCACCACTCGTCGCGATGGGATTGTTCCAGCCGGTTGAAGTTGCTCGGCCCGCCATCGGCCCTGCGCTCCTGATAGCGGAACATCAGCCGACGCGCATCGAAGGTGGCGAACCATTCGTCCCAACCCACCGCGCGCAGCACCGCGCCGCCATACCCGGGGAAATCGAAGCGCAGGACGCCGAGGCGACCACCGTATTCGCTGCCTGGCATGGTGGCCGGGCGCGCACCGCGCTGCTCGGCCCACCGCCGGATCACTTCATGATTGCGGGTGACGAGGAAGCGCCCGGGCTGCTGCGGGCCCTCGCCACGAACGACTGATTCCGGCGGTTTCTTCAGCGACCTCGAAGCCCCCGGTCCGCTGTACGGATCTCGGGTGGCCGGTCGTCGCTGATCGTTCATGACGACCTCCTTGCGCGTCGGCATCAATAGTCCGGTTCCTCTTCGCGTACCCGCGTGCGACGCCGGGCAAACCGTGGCTCCGATCACTACGAAAGACGTTGCGCGACAATGTATTACCGTCGCTATCAGTCGCGCAGTGCGTCGTCGCGCAACTTACCGAGCGTTCTGGACAGTATGCGCGAGACGTGCATCTGCGAAACGCCGAGCTGTTCAGCGATCTGGGACTGGGTCTTGGACTCGAAGAACCGCATGACCAGCACCTCGCGTTCGCGGTCGGGCAGTTCCTCGATCAGCGGCCGAACCGCCAGATAGTCCTCCACATACTGGTAGCTGGGCTCTTCCTCACCCAGGCTGTCCAGCAGCGGTTGCGGCGCGTTCTCGATGTCGTCACCGGCCACCGCGTCGATCGAACTCGACTGATAGGCATTGCCCGCGATGAGCGCCTGGGTGACCTCGACCAGATCCACACTCAGTTCCGCGGCGATCTCGCGGGCCTTGGGCAGCCGACCGAGCCGCTGCGATAACGCCTCGATGGTCGGACCGATGCTCAGCTGGATCTCCTTGGTGCGCCGTGGCACCCGAACCGCCCAGGTGTTGTCCCGGAAATGCCTGCGCACCTCGCCCATGATCGTCGGCACCGCGAACGACAGGAACGAGGAACCACGCGACACATCGAAGCGGTCCACGGCCTGCACCAGACCCAATCGGGCCACCTGCAGCAGATCGTCGAAGTTCTCCCCGCGCCCGGAGAATTTGCGCGCGATGTGTTCGGCCAGCGGCAGGCACCGGCCGATCAACTCCTCGCGCAACAGTTCTCGACGGTGATCGGCCGGGTCGATGGCGGCGATCTTTTCGAAGAGCGGCTCTATATTGTCGTAACTGTCGCGGTGCGCTCTCGAATCAGCCGCCATCACCACTCCGTGCCCAGCTGAAGTCGACGACGGTCGGGAATCCGGAGACCGCGCTGTCGAACGGCTCCTGCGCCGCCGAGATCGACTGTGTCAGCGTGCGGACGATGTGCCAGCCGAATCCGGCCTGACCGACCACCTTCTCCGACACCGCGACCGCGGCGACGCGCACGAACATTTCGTGATCGTTGTAGGTGAAATCGCAGTGCAAGGTCGAGCCTGGTGTTGCCTCCAGGATCAACGAAGTGGCCACCTCATCGAGCGCGAGCCGGATATCGACCACTTCATCGATCGCGAAATCCGCGATGAGCGCAACGGTTTCGGCGAGCGCGCGCAGCATGGTCAGCTGCTCCAACTCGGCAGGGATGCGTACCCCGATCGTCGTCGTCTTCTCCGCCGCGGACTGGGAACTCCAATCCCCCATGCCCATCACCACCTCTTTTCCTCCGAGCCGACCGGAACCTGCCTTCGGGTCGGGGGCCATTCGCGACTTACCCGGCCGGTCACGATCGAAACATCACAACCGGTGTGGATTCGACTCAGTCGGCCTCGATCCGTTCATGCGCAGTCAACAGCAGATGGTCGAACCGCGTGCGCATATCGGCCATCGAATCGGCCAGCGAGCCGAGATCGGCGACCAACCGTGCGGCCAGTGCCCGCAGTTTGATATTGGTCTCCTGGGAGCGCCAGCTCAGCACCCGGAACGCCTGTTCGGCACTGACGCCGTAGACCAGCATCAACGCGCCCTTGGCTTGCTCGATCACCGCCCGCGCCGCATACAGCTCGGGCAGCGTGCCGTCGAGGGTTTCCTGCTGCCGCTCCTCGAGTGCCTCGGTAACATCGATGTAGTACCCCGACGTCCCGATCACCGTTTCCGCCTCGTCGAGCATCTGATCGGCCACCACAATCACATGGTGCACGCGACCGGTCGTATCGATGATCCGGTGCCGACTGGAGAACGGCTGCGCATTCTCGATGGAGTTGGCCAGAGTGTCCGCGACCTGCGCCCGGTCCTCGGGATGCTTATGCGACAACAGCAGTTCGGTGGTCGGTGTCACCGTCCCCGGCTCGTATCCGTGCAACAGCGCGACCTCGTCGGACCACTCCCACCGTTGGTCGGCAAACCAGAAGTAAAAGGTGCCGACGTTCTGCACCTTACCCATGCCGATGACCCGGCCCAAGGCTTTCGCCTGCTCGGGCGAAACCGATCCACTCTCCATCACAGCGCAAGTATGGAGCGTGATCATGCTCGGTGCCGGGATATCGGCCCGACCAGGGACTTAAGACCTCATTATGTGTCGAGTGCGGCACGCATGGTGGGGAAATCACAGCACACGGCGCGTACTCCGGTAATGGCGAGCACCCGCTCGATCTCCCGGCGACCCGCGACGATCCGCACATCGGGGCCGCCGTGCGCAGCGTGCTGTTTGATCGCGCCGATAGCGGCCGCGACCCGGATGCTCAGGAATTTGGTAGCGCGCAAATCCAGGACGACCGCATGGCACCGGGTCGCGACGGCACGTTCGAGCATCGCGCGGAATTCTGGGAGTGCGGCCGCGTCGAGTTCACCCTCGGCCCGCACCACCACACACTGTTTACGGCGGTCGACCCGCTGTGCCCAGAACCGGTTGCGTGGTCGTTCACCGGCCGGATGCCGACCGTTTGATCGGTGCTGAAGAGCGGCTGACATGTCAAACCTCCCAACGGAGATACCGGTCCTGGGCGGCAGGATCGGATCGGCAGGAGGGCGACGGTTGGAGGAGTATCACTACGCTGCGTCGGTAGTCGCCACACTGTCGCGTGTCGCTGAGCGCTCCCGCTGGCCGAGTCCCGCGTGGTGTACCGCTTCGAACCCGGGTTCGGCTGTAATTCTCAACCGGTACAAGTCTGGCACGCCGGCGTGCCCCGGATCAACCATAATCAACCATCCGAGCCAGCGCGGCGGTCGCGCCAGCGCCAGGGCAGCATCACCCAAGCCAACGCGAACAGCATCGCGACCACCACACCCGCCACCGCACCGGCGATGGCGCCCGCGACGGTGGCCATCACCAGAATCGTCGCACCGGTCAACGCGACGCCGAGCAGCGCGATCCCGGCCATCGCACAGCGATGGGCCGCGGCCACCACATTGCCCAGCCGATGTCGCCGGAACAGGATCCGATGCCACGATACCGGCGCGACCAGGAATACCGTCGCCCCCATCGCCGCGGAGACGGTGCCCAGATATAGCAGTCGCATCGGCTCTGACAAGGTGGTGAATCCGGCCTGGAACGGAAGGATCAGCAGGGCGCTGATCAAGAACTGCACACCGGTCTGCACGACGCGCAGTTCCTGCACCAGATTGGACCAATTGCGGTCCAGCCGTTGGGCTTCGGTCTCGTGCCTGGCTTTGCGATCCCATTCCTGATCATCGATGGTCACGGCAGTGTCATCGCCTTTCGATGTCGTCGCCATGGCTGCTCCTGGGTTCGCGCTCCGTGTTGGCGGCGTACCCGCGCCGGGCCGGCGTACACCCCGCGATCGGTGATCGCCAGCACCGCTGATTCGGTGTTCGACGGGCGGGTACGCGAAGGATGACGCCGATGCGATCGGCGGCATCGTTTCGAGGAGGAGCGATCCATCATGAGAATCACCGGAAACGGCCGAGGTCGCATCGCCGCGGTGGCCGCCGCGGCCGCGCTGGCGGTCTTGGCGAGCGGCTGCGAGGAGGCCGAGAAGGCCGTGAACAAGGGCGGTGACACGCCCTGTAACGAATTCGTCGCGCAGGACAAGGACAAACAGCGCGTCACGGTGACCAAATTCCTCGAGCAGGAACGCAACGGTAATGCGCCGGCGACCAATGATCAGTCCGTCGACGCCTCGATCGCGGCCATCGAACTGATGTGCCGGGCGCAGGCCAATCCGGACACCCCTATCCGCAAAGCCGACTTGACCGGCATCCTGGTGCCGAAGTAATTCTGGTGACGAAGTAATGGGTTGCCGGACATATTGTCCGACAACCCATTACTTTCATGTGCAGCGATTATCGATAATCACTGCCCCTGCTGGTAAGCGCGCTGGCGCTGTTCGTCGAGCTTGGCTTCGGCGCGCTGCTTCTCGGCGGCCGCTTCCTTGCTGGCTGCTTCACGCTGTGATTCCGCCTTATCCTGCTGGGCCTTGCCTTCGTCCCGCAGGTCGTCCTTTCCGAAGACTGCGCCGGCGGCCTCCTTGACCTTGCCCTTGGCGTCTTCGACGACGCCTTCGACACCTTCACGGGGACCACTCTTGTGCTCGGACACGATATCTACCTCCGAAATATCGGTTTTCAGGTGGACATTCGCCGCATACCCGGGATCTCTCGGTTGAATCGGAACTGCGCATTTTCTTTGTTGATTCCGGAAATTCTCGCCCGCGTATCCGGATGTTTCGGCGGCGCGGCAACGGTTATCGCCGGAGCATGAGGTCCCTGTGGTTGAACGATGCCGAAGTGCCGGCGCGCCTGCGGCTCACGCCGGGGCTGCGGTTCGACACCGTCGTGATCGGCGCCGGGCTGACCGGCTTGGTGACCGCCCTACTGTTGGCCGAGAGCGGGGTCGACGTGGCGGTACTGGAGAGTAAGCGCGTCGGTGCGGGCACGACCGGTGCCAGCACGGCGAAGATCAGTCTGCTGCAAGGGATTCGAGCGCAGCGGATCCGCGCTCGACACGGCGATCGGGCGGTGACCGACTATGTCGAGGCCAATCGCGAAGGGCAGCAATGGTTATTGCGGTATTGCGCCGAGCATTCCGTGCCCATCCAGCGCGTCCCGGCGCTTACCTACGCTCAGTCCGAGTCTGAAATGGCCGCTGTGCGAAGGGAATACGAGGCGACACGGGCCGCCGGCCTGGCCACAACACTCGTCGAGGAACTGGAGGTGCCTTTCCCGGCGCACGGTGCGGTCCGGCTAGACAACCAGGCCCAGCTCGATCCGATGGCGCTGCTGGCCAGTTTGGCCGCCGATATCGAATCGCGCGGCGCGCCGATCTTCGAATCCACCCGGGCCAAGGGCGTGCACAGCGGCGAACACGACCAGTTGGTCGTCGAAACCGAGCACGGCGATCTGGTTGCGCGCACGATCATCCTGGCCACCGGCACCCCGATACTCGACCGCGGCGGTTTCTTCGCCCGGCTCACTGCCGAGCGCTCCTATCTGAGCGCCTTCCGGGTAGCCGAGCCGATTCCGCACGAAATGTTCATCAGCGCGGGCGAGCCGACCCGGTCGCTGCGGTATACTCCGGGTCCCGATGGCGCGGATCTGCTGCTGGTCGGCGGCAACGGCCACGTAGTGGGGCGCACGGATGCGGCGAGCCGCCGGGTCGAGGAGTTGATCGCCTGGACACGGCGCTGCTTCCCCACCGCCGAACCGCTGCAGAGCTGGTCCGCTCAGGACTATCACCCGGTCGACGAACTGCCGTACGTCGGACCGCTGCTGCCCGGGCAGAATCACATCCTGCTCGCCACCGGTTACGCCAAGTGGGGTTTGACGAACGGTATTGCCGCGGCCTTGGCGCTCGCCGGCCGGATCAACGGCAAACCACCGCAGTGGGCCGATACCTTCGCCAGCTGGCGCCCGAGCGAGCTGAAGTCGATACCCGCCGCTGTATTCGCCAATAGCTCTGTGGCCCAACAACTTTCCTTCGGCTGGCTGCGCATGCTCGGCACCGGCCTCGGTGCAGCGCCTGCCGAGGGCAGCGGCCGCGTCGAACGCCACGGGCTGCGCCCG
This sequence comes from Nocardia sp. NPDC050412, assembly GCF_044458825.1. Lineage (NCBI taxonomy): Bacteria > Bacillati > Actinomycetota > Actinomycetes > Mycobacteriales > Nocardiaceae > Nocardia > Nocardia sp. NPDC050412. Next base: position 409,830 of record NZ_JBITIJ010000005.1, on the reverse strand, counting down.
ACCGCCGTATGCACTGTCGACGGCGCCACCACCGAGGTCTCCGCGGTCTGCCCACATCTGGGTGGCATCGTGCGCTGGAACGATGCCGAGCAATCCTGGGACTGCCCGCTGCACGGATCCCGATTCGCCGCCGACGGCACCCTGCTCGAGGGGCCGGCCACCGACTCGCTGACGCCGATTTCCGGCCCGTTCCCCGGCCCCGTGACTCAGGACTGACCGGGTCTCACACAGCGCCGACACCACGGCACCCTGAGCGCAAGCTAGGAATTTGATCGACGGCGGAGGACAATATTCGCAGCGAGGAATGTTCCAGGCTGATCGTTCGTGTTCGACAAATCGCTTCGCCCACCGATTGAGCGGCGAAAACTGACGACATGCACCGAAACGGCGAGCGCCCGAAAGGGCTCAGTGTTTCCGCGTTGGCGGCGGTAGCGAACCCGTCGTACTCGCGAATCGACACATGGAATCTGCTCGACGACGCGTGCCGTCGGCTCGCCGACGTCAACCGTGCCGGGCTGGACACCACCCACGAAGCCGCCCAGGTGCGGCGCCTGCTCGAGCGTCTCGGCGCCTTCGAGCGGTATTGGCTGTACCCAGGCGCGGCGAGACTGGCGGCGTTTCGCGGATATCTCGCCGATCTTGCGACGGTGCGGCTCACCGAGGAGGTGTCGCTGGCTGTGCGCCTGCTCTCCGAGTACGGCGACGGTACAGCCGTGTTCGACACGTCCGCGCCCTTGGCCGATCAGGAACTCGTGGCGCGGGCCAAACACCAGCAGTTCTTCACTGTCCTGCTCGGCGACGATTCCCCGCCCGAGGTTCCCGAGAGCCTGGCGCAGAGCCTGCGGGCGCTTCGCGACGCATCCGACGATGTGCAGTTCGAGTTGCTTGTCGTGTCGAGCATCGAGGACGCCATCACCGCCGTCGCCTTGAACGGCGAGATTCAGGCGGCGATCATCCGGCATGACCTGCCACTTCGTTCACGCGACAGAGTGCCGTTGATGACCACATTGCTCGGCGTCAACGACGACGTGGTCGTGACCGACCGCACCCAGAACTGGGTCGAATGTGGCGAGTGGATCAGGCAGTTGCGGCCTCATATCGATCTGTACCTGCTCACCGACAAGTCGATCGCCGCGGAGACCCAGGACGAGCCGAACGTCTACGACCGCACGTTCTATCGGCTCAACGATGTCACCGACCTGTACAGCACGGTGCTCGCCGGCTTCCGGAGCCGGTACGCCACACCGTTTTTCGACGCCCTGCGTGCCTATGCGGCCGCGCCGGTCGGCCAATTCCACGCCCTTCCCGTCGCGCGTGGCGCCAGCATCTTCAACTCCAAAACGCTGCAGGATATGGGCGAATTCTACGGTCGCAACATTTTCATGGCCGAGACGTCGTCCACCTCCGGCGGGCTCGACTCGCTGCTGGACCCACACGGCACGATCAGGGCGGCGATGGACAAAGCCGCGAGGACATGGTGTGCCGATCAGACGTACTTCGTCACCAACGGAACGTCCACCGCGAACAAGATCGTTGTGCAGGCCCTGACCCGGCCGGGCGACATTGTTCTGATCGACCGCAATTGCCACAAGTCGCACCACTATGGCCTGGTGCTCGCCGGGGCATACCCGATGTACCTGGAGGCCTACCCGCTCGAGCCGTTCGCGATCTATGGAGCCGTATCCCTGCAGACCATCAAGAAGGCGCTGTTGGACCTCGAGGCGGCCGGACAGCTGGACCGAGTGCGCATGCTGCTGCTCACCAACTGCACTTTCGACGGCATCGTCTACAACCCCCGGCGCGTGATGGAGGAGGTCCTGGCTATCAAGCCGGACATTTGCTTCCTGTGGGATGAGGCGTGGTACGCGTTCGCAACCGCGGTGCCGTGGGCCCGGCAGCGGACCGCGATGGTTGCCGCCGCACAACTCGAGTCGACACTGTCCTCGCCCGGGTACGCCGAGGAATACCGCGCGTGGCGTGCGTCGATGGAGGGAGTCGACCGCACCCAGTGGAGCAACCGTCGTCTGCTTCCCGACCCCGGGCGCGCGCGGGTACGCGTGTATGCGACGCATTCCACCCACAAGTCGCTGTCGGCGCTTCGGCAGGCGTCGATGATCCATGTCCGCGACCAGGATTTCAAAGCTCTCGCCCGAGAAGCGTTCGGTGAGGCGTTTTTGACCCACACCTCGACGTCGCCGAACCAACAACTGCTGGCGTCGTTGGACTTGGCGCGTCGGCAGGTCGACATCGAGGGCTTTCAGCTGGTCCGGCACGTCTACGACATGGCGCTGGTCTTCCGCCACCGCGTCCGCAAAGACCGGCTGATCGGCAAGTGGTTCCGCATCCTCGACGAGGACGACCTGGTGCCCGACGAATTCCGGCCCTCCGAAGTCAGCTCTTACCGACAGGTCAGGCAGGGGGGCTTGGCGGAGTGGAACGAGGCGTGGCGGTCCGATCAGTTCGTGCTCGATCCGACTCGGGTCACCCTGTTCATCGGCAAGACCGGCATGAACGGGTTCGAGTTCCGCGAGAAAGTTCTGATGGACCGGTTCGGTATCCAGATCAACAAGACCTCGATCAACAGTGTGCTGCTGATCTTCACGATCGGCGTCACCTGGTCGAGCGTGCACTACCTGCTCGACGTGCTGCGCCGAGTGGCCACCGACTTCGAGCGCAGCCAGGGTGCGGCCGGAAAGGCCGATCGCGCCCTGCAGCAGCGCCGGGTCGACGAGATCACCAAGGATCTGCCCGCGCTACCCGACTTCAGCGAGTTCGATAGCGTATTTCGTCCCGACGGCGCCCGCTCGTTCGGCGACATGCGATCGGCCTTCTATGCCGGGTATGAGGATTCCGACCGCGAACACATCCTGCTCGGTGACGCCGGGCGACGGATCGCCAAGGGGAAGACTCTGGTGTCCACCACATTCGTGGTCCCCTATCCGCCCGGCTTCCCGGTGCTGGTTCCGGGGCAGGTGATCTCGACGGAGATCCTGTATTTCCTGGCCGAACTCGATGTCAAGGAAATTCACGGATACAACCCCGACCTCGGATTGTCGGTCTTCACCGAGGCCGCACTCGCACGGCTGGCCGCAACTCGGCACGCAATTGCCACGGCGTCCGGCGATGTGTCGCAGACAGCGACGGCGCTGGAATCAGCTCGCGCATTGGATCGGATGCAGTCGCGATAGCGCGCACGGTATCGGCTCGTCAGTTGTATTCGCGGCTGGTGAGCCAGCGCACCGTGTCGGTGTCATGGTGGTCGAAGAACAGGGATGGGCCGGTGTCGAGGGCGGCGATGCGGTTCATTTCCTAGTCGGTGAGGGGCCTTGGCGGTGCAGCATGGCCCGCCATTCGCCGTAGTAGTCGCCGAGGGGCTGGTGGATCAGATACAGATCGAGGTAGTCCAGGCCGAAGCGCTGCAGAGAGGCGTCGAAGGAGCGTTTCGTGGCTTCCTCGGCCGAGCCGAGCCGTTGCGCGAGTCCTGGATCCACAGTTTCGTGGTGACGAACAGGTCTTCACGCGCGATCCCAGAGGGCGCGATCGCGCGACCGACGGCTTCCTCGTTGCCGTAGCTGACAGCGGTTTCCAGCAGCCGGTAGCCGGTGGGGCCGAGCTCGGTCAGCTCGGCGTCGATGGCGCCGAAGAAGTTGATTCTCGCTGTGCGCAGGGCTGATGTGCGCCAAGACTTCGTCGTCGACGTGTCGGCCTGCCCGGCGCGTCTGTTCAACGGCGAGCCCGTAATACTCTGTGGTTCAGGCGATTCGTGCGGCGCAGCGCCTGTGCTCCTCGAGCGCGGCCGCGAGGGTGTTCTGCCGGTCCGAGGCCGACAGCTTGCCGACCAGCAGCGAGGCGGTGGCGTGCCCGCACTTCAGCGACCCGGAAAGCCGCAGCAGGTCGTCTCAGCGCTCGGCGATCAGGCCGAGGATGGCGCGGCGGGTCATCAGCGGGCCGGCGTGCGGGAACCGGGCCTCGGTATCTGCGCCCGGGCATATCCGCCCGATTTTCGGCCGATACTACGGCGACCCCGAATCCGGCGACGATCGCATCACCAGCTGTCGGGGTCGTCGCCGTGGAGTCGTTTCAGGGCCAGGTCGATCCAGGTTTCGAAGTAATTGGTGAGATCGCCGGTGGTGGCGGGGCGGATGGTGATGTGCTCGCGGGTTTGCTGCTGAACGTATCGGCCATCGCCCTCGGCATCGAACCATCCGAGGGCATACCAGGGGGCCGGGCGGCTGTGCAGGTATCCCGCGAGCAGGCCGGCGACGCCCGCGCCGGAGCGGTGCTGAGTGAGACGATCGAAACGTTCCAGCGGACTATTGCGGCCATGACCGTTGTTACTGGAACGCAGGTCCTCGACATGGAAGGTGTCCGGTTTAGCGCTGCCCGGAGGAACCGAGGGCAGAATGCCGGCCAAGCGCGCCGCCAGCTGTTCGGTGCGGAACAGCCGACAGCGGATAGGGCTGTCGACACCGCCCGTGGCGGTCTGGGTCAGCATCACCGCGTGATATGGGGTCCGGGCCCCGAGGACGCGGTATTCACGGGGTTCGCCCTTGCCGAGAACCGTTGATTCACCGCCGATTTCGATACGCAGCTCGGAGGTGGTGAGAGTGTGCAGGGCGAGGTTGATCTGCTCGGTTTCCTCGACACCGTAGCGGGCGCGCACGGCGACCCGATGCGCGGCGACCTCATCGTTGGTGGCCAAACGGCTGACATAGCGCAGCGGGTCCGGGAACCGGTCGTTCGCGTCGCTGTACCAGAGCGCCGCGAAATCGTCCGGTTCCCAACTCCATTCGGCCATCGTGGTCATCCAATCAACATCATGCGGCGGACTCGGCGCCGCCCGGGTACTGCGTAAGTACCTCGGGACAGGCGGCGAGCCAACGAAATTCAGGCAGGAAACGCCCCGGCCACCGATGCTTCGACCGGCGGCCGGAGATCAGCTCGGTGTCGATCCGGGTTCGGCGTGGTCACCGCCGATCACGCCGCCGGGAACAGATTTCGGGGCAGGACCGAGCAACTCTTCGGTGTTCTCCATATTCCGAAGCCACTCGGGGAGCTGATGGGACTCGTCGTCGCCCTTGGATTGGCCACGACCACCGCCCATCCCGCCCATGCCCGACATTCCTGAGGTGCCGGTGCTGGTGGTCGCCGCACGTGCCGCGTTGGCTGCCGTGCCGGTGGCGGTCGGTGTACCGGGAACGCTGCTGCCGGGCTTGCCCGAGGTGGTGCCGGAGGTGCCGCCCAGCCCGCTGCCGTTGCTGCCCGTTCCGCCCGGGTAGCTGCTCGGCGTCGTCGAAGTACTCGTCGTGGGAGTCACCGAACTCGGTTGGGTACCGGAGGTGCTCGACGGGGTCTGCGACGAATCGGTACTCGTGGGAGTGGTCGACGACGGATCCTGCGAACTGTTCGTCGTCGGATCGGTTGCGGGCTGCGAATTTTCGTTCTGGTCGCCCTTGCCCTGGTTACCGGTCCCGGACGTCGGGTTACCGCCACCGTTTCCACTGGTCCCCGGGGTGTAGCCATCGTTCTTGGTTTCCGGTGGCTTGTACAACGGATCGGTTGGGCTGTTCGGTACCGGGAGCACTGGAATCTGCTTATCCGCCGAAACGAATGTGTTTACGTAGTGACTGCGCATGGCTTCCCGTGCGGAACTCTCGCAATCGTTGCGCACCGCAGCGGAATTCGGGCCATGGTAAATGCCCAGGTTCCAGCTCTTCGGGTTGTACCACGATCCCCCGTCCGGCGGCTTGTCCACGGCATTCTGAGTATCGTTGACGCCCTTGGCCGCTGCTGACACTCGGTCTGCGAGGTTCTGCAGCGGTGTTGTCAGGTCCAATGCAGCCTTGGCGTATTTGCTGATCGCTTCCCGCGAACTGTTCGCGGCATTGCCGTCCCAGGCGGCCGAGCTCGAATGATTGATCCGGTTGGCGAAAAGTTCTGCCGCCGAGGCCCACGACGTGGCGATCTGCGCATACTCGCCGGAGCCATCGTGAGCCTCGGTCGTGTTCAGCGGAGTGAACGCGTTGTAAATCTCCCAATGGTTCCAACTATCGACATGCTCACCGCCACCAGCAATCTTCGAGGGCTCGTTCGAATCGGTCATTTCGAGGCTCCGACAGCCGGGGCTGAGATCACGCCTGGTTGGTTTAGGGTACCGATCTGGCTGGCTTCCTTATTCGCCATCAACGCGTTGTACTCAGCGGCGAATTCTTGGTCCTGCTCGACGTATTTCTGGGCGATTGTGCGATGCAGGGTTTGGATGTCGTCAGCGATCTGGTAGTGCTGCTCCAGCATGTCGTAGACGTTGTTGTTCGAGTCCGTGGCTGGATTGACAATCTTGGCCTTACCACGGAAGCGAGCCACCAGCGTGGCGGCCGAGATCATACCGTCCGTCGACTCACCGAGACCCCAGTTCTTTCGGTTCGAGATCCTTTCAGCGATCCGCTGAAGTCGGCGGATCTCTTCTTTGAAAGCCTCGCAGTCGCGCTCGATGTAGACGAACTCGTCGGCGTTGACACGCACTTTGTCGCTGAAACTGACAGTCAGTTTGCCGTCCTGAGCGTCCTTGATCGCGCTGGCCAGCGGGCCCGACGATGATGATGTCGTGGAGTCGCTCATAGTTCGTGGTCCTCCCCCAGGGTTTCCGACAGTGATCGACCGGAGTTCGTTCAAGTCTAGAGAGTGGCAGGTATCGCTGGAACGATCCCTTTCCCGAGACGCTTGGCGATGTCGCAGGAGTGCTGGGAGGCAGTCAGTTTGGCCGAAGGCGGGTTGGTGATACTGACCTCCAGGCTGCCGCCCCTCATATCGACAATCAGTATGCAGTTCTCATGTTGATCCGTCTTATCATCGCTTGGGCGATAGGTAAGTGCCGCCCGCCCAGCCACATTGGACTCTTCGGTGACAGTGAACTGACTGTTCGCACGCACCATCGCCAAGGTGATATTGGTGGTGTCGATCGTGACAGCGTATCCATCGCCACCACGCTGAACCCAGTCGCAGCCGCGCCACTTGTAGCCGCCGGGCCTATCTGTGATGTCCGGCGTCGGCTTGATCAGCTGTTCCTGCTGAATCACCGACTGCGGGATGTCTTTACACGCATCGAACCCCGCTGGCACATCCGCCGCGATGGTTGCCGTCGACGACGCACTGTTCACGCTGCCCTTCGAGTCCCCACCGGAGTTGCACGCCGAGACCAGTACAACCACCCCCGCACCGAGAACCACACCCCGGACCACACCGCTGCAGCTAGCCATCTCGTCCTCTCGCACCGGTGCCATCCCAGACCCGGGGTCGGACCGGCTTCCCCGCCCCCGCAAGCTCGTCTAGACGGTACCGGCCAGGTCACCACCATGCAAAGCGATCATCGCGGTTTCGATCGCGGAGGAACGCTGAATCGGAAGAACCCCAGATGCCGAAAGCATCTGGGGTTCCTACGATTTCACATGCACACGCTACTCAGGACGGCTTGAACTCCCCGCCCTGCACACCCTCCGTGAACGCATCCCACTCGGCGGGCCTGAACACCAGAGCCGGGCCCGTGGGGTTCTTCGAGTCCCGCACCCCGACCATGCCCCCATCGAGGTGTGCGACCTCCACGCATTCCTTCGTCGAGCTGCTGCGGCTGCTCTTGTACCAGTTCGCCCCGGACAGATCGACGCTCACGTCCTGTACTCCTTCGCTATCGCCAGGATTTTTCGCCTGGACTCGCTCTCGTCCAACGCTACACGCCCGATCTCGGCGAGCGCAGTTCGATAATGTCCCACTTCTTCCTCACGCTCTAAGTACAAGTCACCGGCGTACCCCTCGACGTAGACGATCGGCGGTTCGACCAACTTGGACTGCGGCAAGGGCGGAAATTCCATTAGGAAGCACGATCCGACCAACACGCCGAGATGGTTGCGGGCGTTGAATGGGACGACTCGTATCGAAACATTCGGCAAGGCGCCAACTTCGGCAAGTCGATGCAGTTGTTCCGCCAAAACTGCTGGGCCTCCGACCTCTTCGCGGAGGACGGCCTCCGACAACAAGACCTCCACAGTCAGACTTGGGTCTTCGAGACGTCTCTGCCTCCGTATTAACCACTCGATTCGCCTCTCGATCTGCTCAGTTGGCAGCTCGGGGGATTCAGCCCAAGCTATCGCACGGCGATAGTCCGGAGTCTGGAGCAACCCCGGAACAATGGCTACCTTCCACGCCGTCAATCGACTCGCAGCCTCCTCCAAAGCCAGGTAATGGTCGAAGTCCCCAGTGATCTGATCGGCATACGAACGCCACCAGCCGCCGCCCCGCTCCCGCGCGGCCCGCACCTCCTGCACCAGCCCCAACAGGATTCGCCGTTCGTCGTCGGTGGCTCCATAGGCATCGCACAGGGCGTTGATCTGAAAGCTGGTGATCCGGGTCGATCGCCCCTCCTCTATACGGCCGATCGATTGGGGGGAGGTTTCGGCCAGCCTGGCCGCCTCGGCTTGATACATGCCCTTGACTGTCCGCAATCGGCGCAGTTCACGACCGAGGGCACGGCGCGCGAGGGTACTGCCGGTAACGCTCATATCGTTAGCCTCACTATGTAGTGACCGGACTTTTGGAAGCCGTCAGCAGGTGGCGCTCACGTGGCGGTATCCGCGGAGAAAGTTTGGCGATAATACGACGGAAGCGGGCGATTGGGGATGCCGTTTTCCGAAGGCCGGGTGTCTACTTGCATCACCCCGGTAGCCGGGATGAACCCACTGCCTAAGCGAACCACTTTGTAGCACAGGCAGTTTCGGCCTCGGCTACCGGGCATTCCAAATACCCACACTCACATTCGGAGTATCCGCATGCACGGCCTGCCGGTAGCGAACCACAGCGAATTGCCCGTGATGACAATCGAATACGCGCATGTAATCATGCAGAGCCACTTGGACTGCCAGGCGTCGATATGCCCGGTCAAGGCGCAGGCGAAGAAGCGGCTCATCGAGGCCGGCCGGTTCGTCCCGGCCGATGTTCCGCATCTGGGATTCTGATATGGCTGCCGATGCCGTCCGGCACCAGTATCCGAGCCATGCGATGTCACCGGCCCAGATGCATCGGGAGATATCCCGCGCCTTACACGCCGACTGCACGGTGCGGACGTGTGAGATGTTGCGCGGCTGTTGGACACGCCTGATCGAGACGGGACATCCGCACCCCACCGATTCGTCCGCCGACTGCCCCACCTGCACCAGATCGTCTGCCTGACAACAGATTGCCAATACGGAACAACCAAGAGGTGCTGCCCAATGCTCGCTCAGATCCCCGCTCTGATGATCCCGCTCACTCCCCTCCCTTACAGGGTGTGGCCGGTGCGGAAACTGCACGCCGATCCGGGCGCGGAGAACACCGGTCAGGCGGGCCGATGACCGCCAGAAAGCCGAACCGCCGCCAATCGCCGGCCACAGATTGCAATCCACCACTGCCGCAACGTGATCCGTTCATCGGGCCATCGGCCATCTACAGCGGCGCCCCAGCCGATGTGGTCGAGCGGTTCGCGGAAGCGGTCCGCAAATGGGCAAATCAGCCTGTTCCCGCGGAGTCCACCACCGCACGGCGGCAGAGTAATTCAGGCTGACCACGTTTCCGTGCCAGCTGTGCGGCAGTGGCAGCACCGGCTCGAGGATCGCCAATTGCGCATTGGTCATCGATATCGGACACAAACCGATGTGCTGGCGGGATCGTGCTGGCGCGGGCATCTGCGGGTTGTCCGACGGCACGGTCAGCTCCGAGGTCAACCATGTCGAGCAGACCAGGCCTGGCTCGGGCGGCCGTGAGCAATGGCGCCGGGCCGGGCAAGGTCTCGGTCAGGCCTCGCTGTACTCGGCCAGCTTCGAGTTCAGGTAGTCCCACGGGAAATTGGGGCCGACATCGGTGTGTGTGCCTTCGCGCTTGCCGATGGTATAGGCGTTGTGGTCGGCGATCCCGGCCTCGTCGTTGCCGAGTTGTTCGGGTGTGATCGTGCGAATCGGAATACCGTACTTGCGAGCGTCCTGCACGGCGATCCATGCGGCACAGTCGATTCCGGCCCGCATGTTCGAGAACCACTCATCCCGCGTCCAGGCCACGCGCGAGCCCGCGAAGCACAGATTGATCGAGCGAGGATTACCGCTGATCACGGCCCACGCGGAATTGTCGGTATCAACCACGTCGATCACTGTCCCGGAGTTGTCCACGGTGTAGTGGTAGGACACGCCCGAATTGGCATTCTGCAGGTAGTGCGCCAGCGACTGGGCATCGCCGTCGCCTTCCTGGGTGTGCAGCAGGAACCAGATAACCTGCTCGCCGTCGCGGGAGTCGCAGTTGGGACTGACGCCGGTCTGGTCGTCTTGCTTGGTGATAGGTGATGTCGCCATGATGTACCCCCTCGGGTTATCGGGTGTTGGTGGCGGCCGACCACTGTCCGTAGTCGGGTTTAAGGACATCGCTGACGTCGATCCCGACGCCGGCGATCTCGCGGTGGTCGATCTCGATCTGGTGCAGGTGCGCCTTGGGGTGATCACCGTTGATGGCGGGATCGCCGGACCAGTTGTGCTGCCAGAACCATTGGGCGACACCGTCTTCCAAAGCCCAGTCGATGCAGCGGGCATTGCAGTAGACGCCGGTCCACTCGGCGCCGACCACCGAGGCCCAGCCACGCAGGAACGGAGCGATGAGATTGTTCCAGTCGTCGAGGCCCGGGTTGTCGTCGACGGGAGCGTAGAGCGGACGGTCGCCGGGGCCGCCCGCCTCGAAGTGCAGGCGCAACGCCGTCTCGGCATGCCGGGCGCCGCCGTCGTAGCCGCCACGCCAGTCGGCCGTGTCCGCTTTGCCGTACTGGTAGTTGGTGACGATCTCGAGGCCCGCCGCGCGCAACCGGTCGCAGTAGTCGCGCCGCAGTGGTTTGGCGGCGAAATTCGTTCCGGGTCTCGACTCGGAGAAGTATCCGACGACCCCGGCAAACCCTGCGGTCTGGATGTTGCCGGGCTCGATGAGAGCTGCGGAGAAATCGATCAACCGCGTCATGATTGTCCTGTCCTCTTTGACGGCTGGGTATCGCCGGTTGGACAGGCAGGGACTTCCTCAGCGCAGCATCGCATGCCGATTCGACGCGCGTGTCGCACCATTTTCGTTCCACTTGTGTTGCACGACAAGGGATCCCGTCCGCACGCCGCAGGACGGCATGTGTGGAGGAATTCAAAGGCAAGATGCGGCACGCGTCACGAGATCGGTCTGCTCGCAAGATGATTCGGCGCTAAGTCAGTGTTCCCCTGTGCCCCCGCCCCCCGTTTAGGCCATTCGCTTGATGGGGAAGCATACAACCGGAACCGGATAGTTGAAGCCAGAACCAGTCCAAACGTGTTGTTGTGCATACTTTATCGTGGCCTGGTCCGAATGCGGTCTCAGCCTTCCTCGACAGCACCCCAACCAGTCGATGTCCTGGACATCGCTATTCGGCTACAGCGTGTTCGCGGCTGCGCACCGAGCTGTCGGAATACGAGGCGCCAAGGTGTTGGACACAATCACCGAGCAGGGACTTCGCTCTCCAATGGCCGGGCCCGCTCGAGAATCTCGTCGACGGTCTGCTCCACGGTGAGATCGGAAGTGTCCAACCATAATCCGATGCGCGGAGTCTGCGCCCGCAGCGCCTCGTCCAGGCTGTCGACGGTGAAGCCGTCGTAGGCGACCTTGGCCCGGCCCGCCTCGCGCGCAGCGACCACGGCCGGTTTCGGCGCGAGCACCACCACATATCGCGGCCTGGTCCGGATGCGGTCGAGGGTGTAGGGCAGGAACTCCCCGAGCACGACATCCTGGATGATGGCGGTGAATCCGGCCGCGGCATACGCATCGGCGGTGTGCGCGGCCAGTGCGTGCCGCAGCCGCAGTTGGTCCAGTGCTTCCGTCGACGGCTCCGGACTCATATCCGCTCGGCCGCCGATGATGAAGCGCCGGAACGCATCCCCGCGCACATGCGCCGAGCGCGGCAGCCGCTGCGCCAATGCCTGGGCGACCGTGGACTTGCCGGCGGCCTGGATGCCGGTTATCAGATAGACGGCGGATTCCATATCCGCCATGATCGCAGCCGAGCGCCACTTATTTTCGGCCGCCGTAGCGCCGACTCAGCTCGCGCGGTGGATCGGATGCAGTCGCGATAGTGCGCGCACGGCGTCGGCGCGCGAGATGAGCTGGTCGCCATCGAGTTCGGCGATGGCCGCCTCCATCCACTCCCGGATCAGTGTCGACATGCCGATGCCACGGCTGTCGGCGAGCTGCTTGACTCGGGTGTGCAGCTCCAGCGGCATGCGAATGGAGCTGGTCACCACAATGTCGTCTCCGGGGGCGAGTGGCGGCGGCGCCTTCTCCGGCGGGACCGGGTCGTCGCTGAAGGTCAGCCGATCCATGAACGCCGCGACTTCGTCCGGGGTGGACGGGAAATCCTTATCGCTCATCACCGGTTCTCCTGTTCCCACTCCTCGAACATTTTCAGTTCGTCGGCGCGCATTTCCCGGGCGCCGATGATCAGCCAGGTCCACTGGTCCTGTTGGCGCGTCGCCACGATCAGCGGCCGCCCGGTGCCCGTGCGACCCCAGACCGACAACACCATCACGTGCCCGTCATCGGCGTTCCGCGGCCAGCGCCGTGCGCTTTCGAGGACTTGGCGTACCTCCCGGGGTCCGATGCCGATCAAATGCGCGAACGCCCAGTCCGGCCACTCGAACCCCATGGCCACATACTACGCGCATAGTAACCGACCGATCGGTCCTAGTCGCCACCATTTGACGCGTAGGATTTTTCCTACCTATAGTCGGGATCGTGAACATCACCCATGCCAAGGTCGTTACCGTGCCCGTCGCCGATCAGGAACGGGCCAAGGACTTCTATGTCGACACCCTCGGATTCGAGGTGCTGGTGGATCAGCAGATGGGGCCGGTGCGCTGGCTACAGGTCGCACCAAAGGGCGCCCAGACCGCGTTCACGCTGGCCAGTACGGAGCAGGGATTCACGCCCGGCAGTTCTACCGGCGTCATCCTCGAAACCGCCGACCTCGATGCGGACTGTGCGGCGCTGGCCGAGGCAGGTGTGGCGGTCGAGGGACCGACCGACCTGCCCTGGGGACGTCAGGCCACGCTGACCGATCCCGATGGCAACCGCTTCGTTCTGGCCGCCGCGGGCCGGTGACCGTCGAGGCGCCCGAGGGGCGGGTCTTCGCGGCGTTGGCCAGTCCGGTTCGGCGCGAGGTGCTGCGGCTGCTACGCGAGGGCGGACCGCAACCGGTGACCGATCTGGCCGCGCATTTCGACATGGCGCGGCCGAGCTTCTCCGAACATCTGCGGGTGCTGCGGGAGGCCGAATTGGTCAGCGAGAACAAGGTCGGGCGGCAACGGCTGTACCGGCTCGAGGCGGCCCCGCTGTACGAGATCCAAGAGTGGTTGCACCCGTTCGAGCGGTTCTGGCGCGAGAAGTTGACCGGGCTGCGTGAACTGCTGGACACCATGGAACAGGAGAGAGAATGACCGACGATCCGACCACTATTCACGTGGACGAATTCCTTGCGCACCCACCGGCGAAGGTGTGGCGCGCGCTGACCGAACCGGAGTTGCTCGCACGGTGGTTCATGCCATCCGACTTCCGGCTCGAGGTCGGGCACCGCTACACCATCGACGCGAAAGCTGTTCCGGCGACCGGCTTTTCCGGCGTGATCGCGGCCGAGGTGCTGGCCTTCGAATCGGAGCGGATGCTGCGCGTCGGCTGGCGCGATGCCGAGCCGAATGCCGAGCATGCTGCCAACTGGACGATCACCTGGACGCTGGAGCCCGAGGGCAAGGGCACCCGACTGTTCTTGGCACACGCCGGATTCGATCCGGACCACCCGCTCCAGCAGAGGGCCCGCACGATCATGGACGCCGGTTGGCGCTCCCATGTCATGCGACGCATCGACGAGGTACTGCAGGAGCTCGAACCGAACCTCGGGCGCTGAGTCGCGCCGCGTTGCGCTGCCGGTGCAACCGCAAACGTTGTATAGAGCCTGCAGCCGAATCAACGCGGATTTCGGCCGTGACACAGGCACCTATCTGGATGGACTGATGCCGCACAATCATGCTCGCTTTGGTCCCCGCTGTGACATCACCATCGCCTGCTGGACGCCTGTCGAGCCTGATCGGCAACAGCCTCTATGCCGGGCGTGAGCTGGTGATGACGGGTGTGCCGATGGGGACGCGCCGTATTCGCTCAGGGGCTTTCGGCGGTCACGATGATTGTGGTCCAGCCGCCGAGGTGGATGCGGTCACCGCTTCGGAGTGGGACCGGCACCTCGGCGGGGATCAGGTCTTCGCTGCCATTGAGGCTGGTGCCGTTGGTCGAGCCGAGATCGGTGATGGTTATGCCGCTTTCGGCGATGCGCAGAATTGCGTGGGCGCGGGAGACACCGGCATCGATGGGGGCGATGCCCAGATCGATCGCGGGTTGCAGCCCCTGTGAGACGCTGTGTTTGCCGATCAGGATATCGGTGCCGCGCAAGGTGATTCGGCGTTCGGGATAGAATGCCGGGAACTCGACCTGATCGGCGTCGGGGCCCTTGCGGGCTTGCACGCGGTCGTAGAACTCGCGATCGGCGGTGATCGTGGCGACCCACGTCAGCACACCGGCGGCGGAAACCGCGGTGGCGATTTCGGTGGGCGCGGCCGCACGCGGCACGGGCGTCGGCAGCGCGGAATCAGCGCCGCAGACTTCACAGAAGCGACCGGTGCTCGGCGACCCACACGACGGGCACAGCGCGGCCGCGGTCGTCGGCGCGGGTGCACCGATCGGCGAACCACAGACATCGCAGTAGTCCATCGCGACGGACTGATGCCCGTCCGGACAGGTGGCGATCGCCATTACCCCTCCTTGCGTACCCGCGCCGTCTTGGTCGAGCGTGCGTCCAAGGCCATTTCGTCCGCGGCCTCGACCCTGGCACGCAATCGCACGGTGCCATTGCGCTCGTCGACCTCGACCACACCGCGCAACAGCTTCGCGGTGCCCTCGTTGCCGGATTCGGCAGCGAGCTCGACCGCGCGCCGCAGCTTCGCCGTCGCCGTCTCCACATCACCGTTCTTACGCGCGCTCAACCCTTCCTGCACGACCTGGGCGAGTTCGGCCTGTCCGGTGTAATGCGCGACGCGCCTGCTGATCCGGGCCGACAGCTCGGTCTCGGTGGTCCACACCGCGCGCACCAATCCCTGCCCGACCACTTCGTCGCCGGAGACCACACTGATGCGGGCCGCGAGCTTCTCCCGTCCAGGCGCGGCGGGCTCGACTCGCACCTGCACGTGATAGTCGCGGTCCTCCGCCCCCCAGGCTCCGAGCGGGTACTCCCCCAGCTGCGGTCCGGCATCGGTGCGGCGTGCGGTCAGATCCTCGATGGTCGGCGCGACCTGCTTGACGAACTGGACGGTGGCTCCGGCCGGTGTCCACACCCGCAGGGTGAGTTCCGGAATCGCCTTGGCCATCGACGTCTGCGTCATCGCGGCGAAGTCCGCGGCCAGATTAGCCGGGTCCGCGACGATATCGACCGTGCCGTGCAGCGCCGAGGCGATGGTGCGCAATTCGTCCACCTGCCAGTCCGTTCCGACGCCGCGGCAGTCGCAGGTGAAGATT
Organism: Nocardia sp. NPDC050412; assembly: GCF_044458825.1. Taxonomy (NCBI): domain Bacteria; kingdom Bacillati; phylum Actinomycetota; class Actinomycetes; order Mycobacteriales; family Nocardiaceae; genus Nocardia; species Nocardia sp. NPDC050412. The sequence continues at coordinate 394,203 of NZ_JBITIJ010000005.1, read as the reverse complement.
CCCTCGGACTGTTCGATCTCAGCGGCCAGCGTCGCGGGTTCCTCGTGTTCGTTCTTGCCGTCGGTGAGCAGAATGGCGTGCACCATCGCATCCGGATGCTTCTTGGCCAACTGTCGGGTGAGCCCGAGCCAGGTGCCCATGGCGGTGCCGCCGTTGGGGCGCAACTTGTCCAGTGCGCGGCGCGCCGCTGCCCTGGTGTCACGGTTGACGGGCACCGATGGTTTATCGCTCGGATAGGTCAGCCGCGCCACTGATGTGCCCTCGATGATCGCGAACCGGGTGCCGTCCTTAAGCACATCGAGTGCGGCCAGGGTCGCTCGGCGTGCACCTTCGAACTTCTTACCGGTGGCCATTGATCCGGAGCAGTCGATGATCAGTACCTCCAGCCGCTCCGGCTCCGGTCCGGCCGCCACGAAATCCGCACCCGTCTCCACGGTCACCACCGCATCGACCGTGCCCGCGCCCTCGGCCAGATATTCGTTCTGGTCTATCGCTACCGAAATACCCGTATTCGCAATGGGACTCACTGTGCAACTCCTGCATCGACCGATGGCCCGATCGGCACCAGCGCGACGGTGATGTTGTCGCTCCCCCCGGACCGTAGTGCAAATTCGACAAGCGTCCGCGCCGCCTCCTCGCGCGGTAACCCGCTGATCATTCGCGCGAGCGCCACCGGATCGGATATGTAGTTCCAGAGTCCGTCAGTGCAGAGCAAGAGCACCCCGGGGCCCGTGGTGTGAAAGGTTTTCACACATCGGTCCGACCACGGTTTGTCCTCGCTGTCGGCGCCGAGCCAGCGCAGCAAGGTGTGTGCCCGCGGATCCTGCATCGCGGACTGCTCGTCCATTGCACCGGCATCGACGAGTGCCTGCGCCCACGAGTCGTCGACGGTCAGCCGCGTCGATGGCAAATTTCCGCCCGCGATCGGCTCGATGCCGGTGCCCTGCAACCAATATGCCCGGCTGTCACCGACATTCGCTACGGTGATCTCCAGGCCGTCGCCGCCGTATCCGCGCACGATGGCCGAAACGTAGGTGCACGACGGAGCGTGGCCTTCGTGTGTCGCGATATCGCGGACGGCCTGCGATGCGGCCGTGAGCCCGGCCATGACCACGGCCGTGCCGGAGCGTGCTTCGGCCAGTGCGGTGAGGCAGGCATCGACGCCAGCCCGCACCGCCGCGCCCGAGGCCGCCTGCGGATTGTCGGAGGTGGAGACGCCGTCGCTGACCACGATCACCGTGACGACCGGGCGCTCGGCCCCGTCTTCCAGTACCGCGGCGGCGACCGCATCCTCGTTGCGCGCGTGCGCGATACCGCGATCGGTCATCACATACACCGCGCCGAGATCGGCCTCGAACCGATCCGGTTGGGGCCGCAATTGACCGCAGCCGCCGCAATAGCCGTCAGCGTCGTAGCGGGTGCCGCCACAGCCCTCACACGTCGGTGCCGCATTCGGATCCCACCGAGGCAGCGCGATTCGGCGCGCACCGAGTTGGCGGCCGCAGGCCTCGCAGAACCGGTCGGCCACCCCGACCCGCGCCGCGCATTCCGGGCAGCGCGGCTGTAGGTCGGTCTCGGGCGCGGTCATAGCGTCGTCCTCGGCCGGATCGCATTGGCACGATCCACGAGCTCGAATCGGGTCCACATATCTTCGGTTTCGCGGGCGAGGTCGCGATAGCAGCGCTCCAAACCGGTTCGTACTCCGTCCTGATCGAGGTTGGCGCCGAGCAGCGCCCCATGTGTCGTCGGTGCTTTACCCGCGCGCAGCCAGTTCCATGCGGCATCCAGCACACGCATCCGCACTTGTGCACTACGGCTTTTCGATTCGATCCGCAATGCCTCGACCCGCCCGCCCGCATCGCGTAACAGCGATTCGGACAACTCGTCGGGGGTGCGGTCGGCCAGCATGATCTCCACGGCCGTCAGGCGTGCCTCGGTGTAGAGCGCCGAGGCCGAATCCACCTGATCGAGTACGGCAACCGCGCCGTCGCGATCGCCGTCCGCGTTGCGCAGCCGGGCCAGTCCGAAGGCGGCGCTGACGAAGCCGTGGTCGGTGCGCCAGATCGTGTCGTAGTAGCGCGCGGCCTGTCGCCGATCCGGCTGTGCGCCGGTGAGTTCGGCGACGGCCGCCTGGGCCACCTTGGGTGCGGCCTCGCCGGGCAACGCGGCATACACGGCATCGAATTCGGCATGGGCAGCATCGATATTGCCCGCGAGCAGTTCGGCTTGACCGCGGTACCAGGCCAGTCGCCAGTCACCCGGCAGAGTGTCGGCGAGTTCGTCGAGTCGGCGCAGCGCATCGGTCGGGTCGCCGACTTCTAGAGCGGCGCGCACAATCCGCAGCGGAATCTCCACGGAAGCAACGTGGTTCGTGAGCACCGAGCGCAGTCCCGCCTCGAAAGCTGGTTCCAGTTCGGCGGGTGAGGTGCCGCCGGTTGTCGCCAGGAGCGCAGCACCGCTGTCATTCGGGTCGACCAGCGGAACCGGCAGTGCCGCAACAATACTCGTCGGCGTCGGTGCTTCCTGAATGCCGAATACGCCGCGTGGCGGTCCGAAGTAGGCCGACATACCGGGACGCGGCACACCGTCATCGATGCTCAGCACCTCACGCAGCACGCCGGTCAGCTGATCGGTCATCTCCTCCATCGAGGAGAAGCGCGCGTCCGGATCGGCGTCGGTGGCGCGCAGGATGAATCGGTGCAGCGAATCGTATTTCGCCAGCAGCGGTTCGACCTGCGGGCCGGGCAGTGCGCCGAAATGTCCGCCCTGCTGCGGCACATTCATCAGCAATACCGCGAGAGTGCGCCCGACGGTGTAGACCTCGGTGGCGACGGTCGGCCCGGTTTCGGAGATCTCCGGCGCCTGATAGCCGATGGTGCCGTAGATGGGGCTGTCCTGATCGTCCATTGCGATCACCGCGCCCATATCGATGAGCTTGAGCTGCTCATCGGTCTGCATCACATTGTCCGGCTTGAAATCGCAGTAGGCCAGGCCGAGGGAATGCAGATAGCCGAGCGCGGGCAACATCTCCAGGATGTAGGCGATGGCCTGCGGCGGTGGCAGATAGCTGCCGTCGGTATCGCGGCGGGCGCGCAGGATCTGTTTGAGCGACGTCCCGCCGACGTACTCCATGACGATATAGCCGACCGCGACACCGTCGGCGCCGCGGTGCTCGACGAAGTTGTAGATCTTGACGATGCTCGGATGCTCGACCTCGGCCAGGAACCGCTTCTCGGCGACCGCCGCGGCCATCGCGTCCAGGTCCCCTGAATTGAGTAGGCCTTTCAGCACCACCCAGCGGTTGGCGACATTGCGGTCGGTGGCCAGATAGATCCAGCCGAGCCCGCCGTGCGCCAGACAGCCGACGACGTCGTACTGTCCGCCGACCAGATCGCCTTTGCTCAGCTTCGGCGTGAAGGAGAACCGGGTGCCGCAGCTGGGGCAGAAGCCCTCGCTGCGGCCGGGCGCACCGTCATGGCCGCGTCCGACCGGTCGTTCGCATTTGCCGCAGAACCGTTTTCCCTCGGCGACCTGCGGATCGGTTAGGACCGCGGTGGCGGGGTCGATGCGCGGCATTCGCGGCACCTCCACCATGCCAGCGCCGAGTCGACCGCGGGCGGTGGATTTCGATGAGGTCCGGCCGGTGCGCACCGAGCGCCCAGAGGCGCGGGTGCTTCCGGAGCGCACCGATAGTGCGGAAGTCCCGGCCGGAGCGGTGCCGCAGGCATCGCAGTAGCCGTCGACAATGGTTCCGCGACAGCCTGGTTCGGCGCAGGTAGCCAGCTGTGATTCAGCCGGCGCCGTACCGCAGGCATCGCAATACCCGCCGACAATCGCTCCAGTGCAGCCCGGTTCGGCGCAGGCGCGCCCATCGCTGGAAACCCTCTGCGGGATGGGTATTTCCGCCGAGACCGTGATCGCCTCGGCGGGTGCGGTGCCGCATACCACGCAATATCCGTCTTCGATGGTGCCGCCGCAATCCGGCTCATTACAGGTCATCTGCCCCGCCCCGATTTCTCCCCGATGATCTGCTGGAAGTCGGCGACCGCCCGGGTGACGGCCGCCAGATCGCACGGTCGCCGCGCGAGCAGACCCGCCGCGATCTGATTGGAGGCCAGGACATCTCGGTCCTCGCTGACGCCGAGTCGAGCTGCCTTCGCCTGATAGGCGGCCAGCCGTCCACGCAGCTCGCTACGCCGATCGAGCAGGCCCTGAGCCAACTCCTCCACGGTGGCCGCCCCGGCGATCGCGTCGGCGACTCGCGTCCGCAACCGCACCAAATCCGCTGCCGCACCCGTTTTCGCCGATAACGCATCGAGTTCCGCTTCGAGCGCGGCGGTGTCGTCCTCGTACACCGGCAGCGGACCCGCCAGGATCTTCGCCTCGACTTGCGCCCTCGCCTCCGCCGCGCTGGCTCGAGTCGCCCGCAGCGCCGCCAAGCGCCTACGCGTCTCGGAGACCGCCGCGGCCCAATCCGCACCCACCGCATCGAGTTCGGCGAGGATGGTGGCCACGTGTCGGAACTGCCCCGACAACTCCGCGAGGCGCGCATCGATCTCCGGCACCGTCAGTGCGAGCGGATCGGTCGCCGAAAGGCTCAGCAATTCGGCGATGCCGTTACCGATCACGCGCAGCTGCGCGGTCTCGCCCCCGCCCGCGCCCGCCTTGTCCAGGGTGTCCTGCAGCGGCGCGAGGCCCGACATCACCCGACTGTTCACCGCATCGACCGCGTCGAAGAATTCGGCGATTTCCGGGAAGGTGGCCCGCATTCGATCAACGGTATCGACGAGTCCGACGAACAGAACCTCTTCGGCGGGTCCGGTGAGCGAACGTTGCGCCATCGGTATAGGCGTGCGCGCGGCTTCATAGGGGCGCCCGCGCAGCAGCCGGGTGAGTTCGGCGCGCTCACCGTCGTCGAGGCGCGTGCGAGCGCCGCGCACCTTGTGCGCCGAATCCAGGATGATCTGCAGGCGGCTGTAGTCCTCCCACATCAGCGCGAGCGCGGCACGGACCGGCAGCCAACGCTGTTCGGTAACACCGGTCGGCGGATAACGCTGTAGCAGTGTGTGGCCGGGATGTTTGTCCAATTCCAGTAGGGTGGCGGTGATGGCATCGAATTCGTTTGTGCGGGTGGCTAATTCAGCGTCGATTTCGGCGAGAGTGAGTATCTGCATGGTCTCACTCTTTGTAGCGCAGGTCCGGCGGACCGGGTGACGGGCCGAGGGCGCTGAGTCTGGCGTTGTAGAGCTGCTGCCAGGTGCCATCGCCGCGGATGCGTTCCAGCACACCATTGACGAAGCGGACCAGATCCGGATGTCCCTGCGCGATGCCGACCGCGTACGCGCCGGTGCCGATTACCTCGCCGACGATCTGCAGATTCCGGTCCTGCGCGACCAGACCGACCAGGATCGGATCGTCGCCGCTGATCGCGTCCACATGGCCCTGTTGCAGCGCGGCCAGACAGTCGGTCCAGTTGGACGCGCCCAGGACGACGGGCCGCTTGGGCAGGCTGAACAGTGGTCCGGGTGAGGTGGTGCCTCGAGTGACGCACACCCGCTTACCACCCAGATCCGCACCGGTCCGGATGCCGGAGTTGCGGACGGCCAGAAGGCGTTGCGTCGCACGGTAATAGACACCCGAGAAGTCGACATCGCGACGCCGCTCACAGGTCGCCGAGAAGGTGCGCACAATCAGGTCGACCTGCTTGTTCTGCAGGGCGGGTATCCGCTCGGCCGCGGTGACCGAACGCAATTCGATCCGGTCCGGATCACCGAAGAGGGATCGCGCGATTTCGCGGGCGATATCGATATCGAAGCCCTCGAGTTGTCCGGTGCTGGGATTGCGGAAACCGAACAGGTAGGTGTTCTGATCCACCCCGACCCGCAGCTTGCCATTGGCGACGATGGCCGCCATCGCCGAACCCGACGGCATCGCACCGGGACTCGGCAACGGACCGGGGCGCAGGGTGGCCTCCGGATCGCAATTGCCGCTGGATTCGCTCTGCGGTGGCGTCGTGATCTCGACGAGATCGGGCTTGGGGTTGACCGCGGCCACATTCGTGGACGCCGGGGGCTGGATGCCAGAACCGCATGCGGTCACCAGCGCGCTCACCGCGACCAGCGCCATCCATCCGAAACCGGACCGCCGCAGGACGATTCGCCGTCTCACAGGAACTCCTTCAGCCGTGGCCACAAACCGGTGACCGTCGATGCCGCGGCACCGAACAGGAGCACCAGTGTTCCCGCGGGGCTGAGTGTCAACGTCGCACCCGCCGAGTCGACTCCGTCGCGCAACTCGCCGCGTTCCTGGATGAGGTTGTCGCGCAACAGCTGATCGAGCTGGGCGAACAATGTCGCCGAGGAATCCGGACCGGTGCCGATGGCCTGCGCCACGGCCGCGGGATAGTTCGCCGCCTCGTAGGCCTCGCGCTGTTTGGCATGTCCGGCGGTCCAGCCGAGCACGCTGCGCGAGGCAGCGGAGTCCGGTCCCGCTACCGTCGTCAATCGATCCGCCAGTTCCCTGGTGTGCTTGCGGAAATCGGTTTCGCTGGTCGTGATATCGCCGCGGGTGATCAACTCCAGGGTTTCGTCGGTGCGCGCTTGCTGGGCCAGGATCCGGGCCCGGGTCAGGGTTTCGAAGCGACTGGTCGCCCCGGATTTGCCGGTATCGAGTGCGGCCGCGGCGATGACCGTCGCGGCGACCACCCACAACAGCGCGATGGCCGTCGCGCCGGCGGCGACCGCCAGACCGAGGTTCATCCGGCGATTGGTGCGGCGCAGCAGGACCAAAGTGCCACCGCCACAACTGATCAGCACCAGCGTCAGCAACACGATGGTCGTCCACGGCAGCGCGCCGATATCGTGCTGATCCTGACGCAGCGCGGCCATGCGGTCCTTGCTGAGCGTTTCGGCGTTGGGCAGCAACGAATTCTGCATCAACAGCGAGGCCTCGCGCAGATAGGACGAACCGACCGGAAAGCCCTGCCGGTTGTTCGACCGCGCCGTTTCGACCAGGCCGGTATAGGCGGGCAGGTCGGCGGCGATCTTGGCGACGATATTCCTGGTCTGCTGATCGGCGGCCCCGGCGGTCGCCTCGGCGAGTGCCGCCGCGGCATCGGCGAGTGCCTGTTGATATTGCCCACGCACTTGCGGTGATTCGATGCCGCCGGACAGGAAGGCCGTCGCCGCCGACGCGTCTGCGGCCGACAGCGCGACATAGAGGGTCTGGGCGGCGTAGGCCAGTGGTTCGGTGTGTTCCAGCACGGTATCGCGCCGAGCGATCTTGCCGCTCAATTGATCGGCCGAGGTCGACCCGGCGAGCAGACACAACACCACGGTGACGACGGCGACCGCGCCGATGGCACCTGGAGTAGTCCCGACGAAGCGCTGTAACCACGCACCCCCGTTGCGCATGGTCGCCGGTAGGCGAATCTCCAACACCGTCCCCCTTCATCTACCCGGCCGGTGTTCCCGATCGCGATAGTACGGGAGGGAATTCGGGTTTGCTGCCCATCGCGGCGAGGGCAGCGGAATCGGAGGTCAATCCGAAGTCACCTCGAGCGGCGGTGCGAGGGTTCGAATAGACCTGCGCCCCAACATATTTGGTCAGGTGATCACCATGCATTGCGCTGCATCGGTCGAGAGACCATCAACACCAGTGCATGGTGGGCATCTGTCCAAACTCGAGCGGAGGCTCAGGAGGAGAACCCCGTGGCCGCGTAGAACTTCCGATGCCACATCAGTCGACGTAGCCGCGCGACCCGGCCGCTGCTGAGTGATGGTCGGTCCTGTTCGGTTACACCTTCGTCGGCACGGATGCTTTATCGATATAGCGGCTCATCGCCCAGTTCAGCCCGCGCATCGCGAGGTTGTAGGACGGCGGGAAGTGGCGCTGCGCCAGATAGCCGACCCGGATATCTGGGGAGGTGAAGACCATGTACTTGTTGCGCTCGACCCCGCGCACGATGGATCGGGCGGCCTGCTCCGGCGTGACCGCATGCCGCATGAACAGCGAGACCGCCCGCTGCACCGCCGCGCCCTGCCGGTCGACGCCCGCGATATCGACGCTGTCCACCATCGGCGTCGCCATCGCACCGGGGCAGACCAGGCTGACACCGATCCGGTGCTGCCGCAGATCGAAGCGCAGCACCTCCGATACGCCGCGCAATCCGAACTTGCCCGCACTGTAGGGCGCATGCCAGGGCAGCCCGAAGAGCCCGGCGGCCGAGGCCACGTTCACCAGATGTCCGCCGCGCCCGGCCTCGATCATTCGTGGCACGAACTCCTCGATCACATGGATCGGGCCCATCAGATCAATATCGATGGTGCGCCGCCACTGCTCGTGTGTGAGCCGATCGACGGTCCCCCAGGTGGCAATGCCCGCCACATTCATCACGATATCGACGCTGTCCACCTCGCCGTGCACCTTCGCGGCCAGTGCCACCACGGCGTCGTAATCGCTGACATCGGCGGGCGCGGCCAGGCGCACTGCACCACCCCGCGCACGCACCTCATCGGCGGTGCGCTGCAGTCCGACGTCATCGATGTCGGTCAGGATGACCGATGCGCCCTTGGCGACAACCGCCAACGCCGTACTGCGCCCCAATCCACTGGCCGCTCCGGTGATCAGGCAGCTCTTGCCGTGGAACTTCGTCATGAACCAAACGATAGACAATTACGAACACTGTTGTCTATAGATCCGATATGCGTCTCAGACGCAATATTCGGCCGTCCGTCGACAGCTACCGGGATGTGATTCGTACATGCATCGCTGAACGATAGCTGTCGACCACGAATCGTGCTCATGACGACTCGTCGGAGCGTCGCCGCCGTTCACACAGACCGGCACCGAGGCGATATACAAGTGATGAGACCGATGTCATGGCGTCGATACCAGGGCCGATGGTCGGGAATACGGCCACGGAACGGCCCTTGTCCGATTGCACCAGGGTGGCATACTCGATTGGAGCGGCCAATGGCGCGCTCACCCCGGTCCGATCGTGGCCGACACACCAGCTTCCGCATGGCGCGGTCGTCGGGCGAACACTCGCGGACTCCAACGATCTTGGTACGCCAGGAATGTTCGAGCACTCATCCCATGTTTCGAATATTGTTGCGTGTACAGGATCATCGGGAGGACCACATGGGGAACCTGTTCGGACCCGCCGCCCTAGTCGGGTGCAGACGTGGCTGAAGGACGGGAAACGGCGGCACGGAATTCCACACTCGCGGGGTACCGCGATGCCTCGATCACCACCACAGCGGCCGTCCGCCCGGTGATCTCCATCGTCCTGCTGCTGATGGTTGTCGGGCTGGTCTACGAGGCCGGTCGCGCCGCACCCGGGCAGGATCACGGCTGGTTCGTCGCTGTGTCGATCGCCGGCCTTTTCGTGGTGCGCGGACTGCATCTGCGTCGGCCGATCACCCTGCCGCATTTCACCATCGCGGTCTTCGTGCTGGCGGCGGCCAATGCCGCCTATCGCGCCTCACATCCGGGCTTCGGCTTCGTCTTCCTGGCCGCGACCGGATTCATCCTGGTGCTGCCGCAGTCGAGTCGGCCCCAGCCCGAGCAGTTGTATCGCGTCGCCGAACTCGTCGGCCGTACCCGACGCGATCCCCTCGCCGCATTCGCGTTGCACTCGTCGAAGTCCTATTACTTCAATGCGAATTCGACCGCGGCGATCGGCTATCGGGCCCGCTTCGGGATCGCGGTGGTCGCCGGTGATCCAATCGGCGATCATGCCGACTTCCCGGCGCTGCTCACCGACTTCTCCGAATTCGCGGCGAATCACGGCTGGCGGGTAGCGGTGCTCGGCGCCAGTCCGGAACTGACCGAGATGTGGCGGCATCGAGCGATCGAACATCGGGGGTTGCGCGCGATTCCGGTCGGTCGCGATGTGGTCATCGATGTCGGAACCTTCGCGATGGTCGGTCGCTCCTTCCGCAATCTGCGCCAGGCCGTGAGCCGCACCCGGAATTTCGGGGTGACCACCGAGGTCATCAGCGAGGCCGACCTCACCGAACCATTGCGGGCCGAACTGCTCGATATCGTCGACGAGTGGCGTGCCGGCCGGCAGAATCGCGGCTTCTCGATGATCCTCGACCACCTGCTCGACGGTCGGAATCCCGGCATGCTGCTGGTACTGGCCCGCGATGCGGACGGGCGCGTGGCAGGTTTCCAACGCTACGGCGTCTCCGGGCGCGGCCGCGAGCTCAGCCTTGATGTGCCGTGGCGGCGCAAGGATGCCCCGAACGGACTGGACGAACGGATGATCGTCGATCTCGTCGACCACGCCCGCACGCAGGGCATCGAACGGATCGCACTGGCATTCGCCCCGTTCCCGGAACTGTTCGCCGAGAAGGAGCGCTCGCGGACCGGGAGGCTGATCTATGTGCTCGCGCATCTGGGTGACCCGCTGATCCGGCTGGAATCGCTGTACCGATTCCTTCGCAAGTTCCAATCGATGTCGGATCAGCGGTTCGTGCTGATCCGGTGGCGCGAGGTGCTGCTGGCAGCTGCGGCACTGCTCACCTTGGAATTCGTGCCGCACCGCAAGCAGTACTAGTCGCGGACGGTAATGCCTATCGCCTTGGCGAACTCGGGTGCCAGATCGAGCAGTTGGAGCGGGGTGATGGTCGCCCCGCGCAGGGCGTCGAGGCCCTCGGCGATATCGAGGTGTGCCGCGCCGCGTAGATCGACCTGCTGCAGTCGGGCGCGGTTGAGCAGCAGACCCTCCACGGTGGTGCCGGGGAAGGTGACCTTGGTCAGCTCGGCATCACCGAAGTCGGCATGGCGCAGCACGCAATCGACGAATTGCACCTCGCGCAGTTTGGCCTTGCGGAAGTTCACCGAGTCGAATTTGCAGCCTTCGAAGCGCACTCGACGCAAGTTGGCACCGCCCGCATCGACGCCGGACAGCGCACCGGCGAGCAATTCGACGTCCTGCCAGGAGGTATCGGACAGGTCGGTGCCGACCCAGCGCACATTGCGCTGCCAGACATCGGTGAAGCGGGAGAAGCGCAGGCTGCCGCGATTGACCGCCAGCGCGGTGAAGACGGTTTCGGCGAAACGGCAGTTGCCTGCCTCGATGTCATCGATATCGGCGCCGGTGATGTGCACACAATCGTAGTCGCCCTCGGATTCGAGATCGCTCTCCAGCGGCGTGAGATAGCGCGCGTAGGGCAGATCCTCGAGTTCGTTGGGCACTGCTGACCTCCTGGTTCGGCGACACTTCTCCTTGTCTACCAGTCGGATCCGACAGATCAGGGGTCGATGCGGTCCAGCAGCCAGCGCGGGCCGACCGATTCGGCGCCGAGCGCTTCGACTCGCTCGCGGAGTCCACGATCGGCCGTTACGACGGTGATCCTGTCCTGCTCGCTGGCCGCGGCCGCCACGACGTCGACGATCGCATCGTCTCCCGAACCGTCCGCCAGAACCACGCGCACGCCTTCGAAGTCATCCGATGCCGCGGCCTTCGCAGCGCCCTCCAATACGACGACCACGTCGGCGGGTTGTGTGCGGTCCAGTGTGCTCAACCGCATGAGCAATCGCCGAGCCGCGCCCGCACGATCGCGCCACCAGCCATCGGGGCGCGAGCCGACGACATTCGCGGCATCTACGACGATCAGCATCGCTATCTTTCTACTTGTCGGTGGTTCGGCGGGCGCGGGTGTGTAGGTAGCGCTGTTGCGGGACGCTCATCGTCTGTTGTGCGGCAAGCAGATATGCCTCGCGGGCGCCAGTCCGGTCCCCCATCGATTCCAACAGATGGGCACGGACGGCTGCCATGCGGTGGTCGCCCGCCAGCTTGCCGCTGTCGGCCATATCGTCGACGAGTTTCAATCCGGCCATCGGTCCGCGAGCCATGGCGACGGCCACGGCATGGTTGAGCTCGATGATCGGATTGTCGACCAGCGCGAGCAGGCGTTCGTAGAGCAGCATGATCTGCGGCCAATCGGTGTCCTCGTAGGTCGATGCCTCGTCGTGCAGCGCCGCGATGGCCGCTTGCAGCTGATACGGACCGGGTGCGCCGCTGGGTAGCGCCGCGGTGATCAGCGCGATGCCTTCGGTAATGGCTTCGGTGCGCCAGAGTGCGCGGTTCTGGTCTTCCATCGGAACAAGTTCACCCGTGGGGCCGGTGCGGGCGGGTCGGCGGGCATCGGTGAGCAGCATCAGTGCCAGCAGGCCGGTGACTTCGGCATCGTCGGGCAGCAGACGATGCACGAGACGGGTCAGACGGATGGCCTCGGCGCATAGTTCGACGCGGTGCAGACTCGGTCCCGAGGTGCTGGCGTAACCCTCGGTGAAGATCAGATACAGCACGTGCTGGACGGCGGCCAGGCGCGCGTCGCGGTGGGCGCCGGCGGGTGCGGCGAAGCCGACTCCGCTTTCCTTGATCGTCTTCTTGGCGCGACCGATGCGCTTGGTCATGGTCGCCTCGGACACCAGGAAGGCGCGGGCGATTTCGGCGGTGGTCAAGCCGCCGACCGCGCGCAGTGTCAGTGCTACATGTGCGGTGGGCGTGAGCGATGGGTGGCAGCACAGGAACAGCAGGACGAGGGTGTCGTCGGAGTCGGTGGGTTCGCGGTCGGCGGGCGGGGTGAGCCAGTCCTCGGACAGTGCCCAGCGGGCCACGGCGTCCTCGCGCCTGCGGCGGGCCTGTTCGTTGCGGAGCAGGTCGGTCAGGCGGCGGGAGGCGACGGTTATCAGCCAGGCGCGTGGGTTGTCGGGAATGCCCGTGTTCGCCCATTGAGTCGCGGCGGCGAGCAATGCCTCCTGCACGGCGTCCTCCGCGGTGTCGAAATGACCGTAGCGCCGCACCAGCGCGGCGAGGGCCTGCGGCGCACAGGTGCGCAGCAGGTCCTCGACCTCGGTATCCGACATCGGAAGGGGCTCAGCCGAATTCGGGTGCGGACTCCGCGATGGGCCGGATATCGGCGTAGGCCGTCTCGGCGATATGCGGCGGGGCCGGGCATTTGCTCAGTTCGGCGGCGATTTCGGTGGCACGGTCGAAGCTCTCGCATTCGACGATCCAGTATCCAGCGAGCACCTCCTGCGTTTCGGCGTAGGGACCGTCGGTCACGAACGGTGCACCATTCTTCGTGATGACGCGGCGGGTGTGCACCGGTTCGGCCAGACCACGCGTTTCGACCAGTTCGCCGGATTCCTCCAACTTCTTGTTGAGGTTGCCCATGAACTCGGCCATGGCCGCGAAATCCCCGGCGCTCCATGCGGGTTTGCCGGTGTCCTTACCGACCATGCCGTCGTAGTCCTGCTGCGAGCCGTAGCTCAGAATCATGTATTTCATGACAACTCCTCCGCTCCGGCGGCGCCCTGGTGGCGCCGCTCGTCAGATACGTCGCAGCCGCTGACCATTCTCGGACATGTCCGCGGAAAAAACTTCCGAGCGCGGTAGGTGGGTCGCTCGACCAGCACGAGTGCGGTGATCAATGGGGTCGCCCAGCGCCGACTGTGCCACGAGCCCGCCAACGGGTCCGTCACTGGCGGCGGTAGTCGGGGCGACGCGTGACATGCTGGGAGACATGGTGATGGATGGAGTTGTCGCGTCCGGGTTCGAGGCGGTGCGGGAGGTGTTCGCGGCGAATTTCGCCGAGCAGGGAGATATCGGAGCGGCGGTCGCGGTGTATCGGGATGGCCAGCCGGTGGTGGATTTGTGGGGTGGCCTGGCCGATCCGGACAGTGAACGGCCGTGGGCGCAGGACACGCTGCAACTGGTTTATTCGGCGACCAAGGGCGTCACCGCGACCGTCGCGCATCTGCTCGCCCAGCGTGGTGAGCTCGATCTGGACGCGCCCGTCGCGCAGTACTGGCCCGAATTCGCGGCGGCGGGTAAGGGCGATATCCCCGTGCGATGGTTGTTGACCCATCAGGCGGGGCTGGCGGCGCTGGATAAGCCGGTGCCGCTGGCGGATGCGCTGGCCTGGGAGCCGATGGTGGCGGCGCTCGCCGCGCAGACGCCGAACTGGCCGCCCGGCACCGCGCACGGATACCACGGGCGGACCTTCGCTTGGCTCGTCGGTGAGGTGATCCGGCGGGCGACAGGTCGCACCGTCGGGCGGATTCTGGCCGAGGATATCGCCGGACCGTTCGGAGTCGAGTTCTTCATCGGTTTGCCCGAATCCGAACGGCATCGCGTCAGCCGACTTGTATTCGCACCCAAGGTCGATCTGGCGACAGTCCCGGACGAGTTCATCCCGGAGGAATTCCGTCCGATGGTCGTCGCGATGCGAGATCCGGAGGCACTGGTCAACCGCGCCTTCGAGGTCACCGATCCGGCCGATATCGATTTCAACGATCCCGAGGTACACGCCGCCGAGATCCCGTCCAGCAATGGCCTCGGCACCGCACGCGGCCTCGTCCGGCTCTACGCGGCGACCATCGGCGAGGTCGACGGCGTCCGCCTGCTCACCCCCGAAACCCGCGCCGCCGCAACACGCGAACAGGTCGCGGGCATCGACCGCGTCATTATGCTGCCCAGCCGCTACGCCACCGGGTACATGCTCCCCACCGAAGCTTTCGCACTCGGCGGGCCCAACGCCTTCGGCCATGCGGGCCGCGGCGGCTCCCTCGCCTTCGCCGATCCGGACACCGGTATCGCCTTCGCCTACGTCACCAACTACATCATCGAAGGCGCACCGGACCTGCGTGCCCGCAATCTCGTTGACGCGGTGAACAACGCCATCGCCTAGGTGCTGGGCGGTTCAGCGCAGGGTGCGGATCCAACGGCGGGTGTCGGCGGGGTCGATGACGTCGTCGAGTTCCAAGACGGTGGCGGCGGTCAAGGCCTTGCCGTTGGCGTAGGCGAGCTGGACGAGGTTGTCGAAGGCTTCCTGGCGTTTATCCGGATCTTCGATGGCCGCGAGTTCCTTGGCGAAGCCGAGGCGGACCGCACCCTCCAGGCCCATACCGCCGATTTCGCCGGTGGGCCAGGCGATTACGAAGCGGGGGGCACGGAAGGACCCTGCGGCCATGGCCTGTGCGCCGAGGCCGTAACCCTTGCGGATGATGACGGTGCCGAAGGGGACGGTAAGTGCGGCGGAGTCGATGAACAGCTTGCTGAATTTGGTGACGGTTGCTTCCTTCTCCGCCTCCGGGCCCACCATGAAACCCGGTGTGTCACAAAGCGATACGATAGGCAGGCCATGGGCATCGCACAGTTGCAGAAATGCGCTGAGCTTGTCGGCGCCGGGGGCATCGATCGCACCCCCGAGATGGTGGCAGTCGTTGGCGATGAGTCCGACGGGGCGACCTTCGACCCGAATCAGGGCGGTGACCACGCCGACGCCCCAGTCGCGGCGCAGTTCCAGAACTGAGTCGATATCGGCTACCGCTGCGATGACCTCGCGGATATCCAAAGCGCGCAGCCGATTCTCCGGCACCACGTGGCGGGCGAGGCGCGGATCAGGTGCCGTCCAATCCCCGAGTGGCCCTTGGAAATACGAGATATAGCGACGTGCCGTGGCGACCGCCTCGGCCTCGTCGGCGGCGACGATGTGCACGACACCGTTGCGGCGTTGGACATCGATGGGGCCGATGTCCTCGGGTGCGTAGACGCCGAGTCCGCCGCCCTCGATCATTGCCGGCCCGCCCATACCGATATTGGCGTCCGGCGTCGCGATGACCACATCGCACATACCGAGCAGCGCCGCATTGCCCGCGAAGCAACGTCCGGAGACGATGCCTACCAACGGAACTCGACCCGATAGTGCGCCCATCGCGCGGAAGGTGGTCACATCGAGGCCGGATATGCCCGAATAGTCGGTATCCCCCGGTCGCCCGCCGCCGCCCTCGGTGAAGAACACCACGGGCAGGCGCTGTTCGTGCGCGAGTTGCAGCATGCGATCGGTTTTGGCGTGGTTGCGCATGCCCTGGGTGCCGGCCAGCACGGTGTAGTCATAGGACATGACCAGTGCGCGTGCGGCTTCCGCGCCGAACCGGTCCGCGTTGATGGTGGCGATGCCGCCGATCAGGCCGTCCGCGGGTGTGTTGGCGATCAGATCCTCGGGACTGCGGCGGAGTCGCTGTGCGGCGACGGCGAGAGCGCCGTATTCGAGGAAGCTGTCGTCGTCGACGAGGTCGGCGATGTTCTCCCGGGCCGTACGGCGGCCCAGCTTATGTCTTTTCGCGACGGCGGCCGGGCGGCCCGCATCGAGCCCGATCCGATGACGTTCCCGCACCTGCGCCAGATCGGCACGCACCGCATCCAGGTCGATCGCATCGATATCGGCGGCCGGACCATCATGGTCGGCTGGAATCCAGGTCAGCAGCAACGCATGCGGATCGACCGTCGCACCCGGTGCCACCAGATGCCGCGATATCCGCAGCGGCTGCTCCGCTCGCAGGACGTGCTGCATCTTCATTGCCTCGAGCACAACGACTTCCGCACCGGCCGGAACAATGCTGCCGGACTCCGCCAGACTCACGACAGTCCCGCCCATCGGCGACCGGATGCCTTGCTCATCGTCTTCGAGCGCTATCGCTATGGCCGCCGGATCCGCTACCGCCGGGCTTCGATGCTCGGCGAGCGCATGCGCGGGATCTCCGGTCGCCGAGTCGCCCGCGCGCTGGGCCACGGTGGGCGTGTAATCGCCTGCCCGACCGAGAAGTTCGCCGATGCTCTTCTCGAACCACGAAGTGGAAACACCGACACCGTCGGCGAGCTGATCCAATACTGCGCGCAGCAGACTCGCGTTGGTATCGACACCGGCAATCACGGTTTCCGCCAAAGCATCCGAACACCGCCGCACCGCAGCCGAATATGTCGGCCCCTGCGCAATAACCTTCGCCAGCAGGGAATCGAACTGCGCCCCCTGCCGCATCCCCGTGAACGCCGCGGTATCCACCCGAACCCCGACGCCGGTCGGCGCGGCGAACTCCGTCAACACACCGGTGCTCGGCAAAACCTCCCTGCCCACCGTCACCATCTCGGCATTGACCCGTGCCTGCACCGCGAACCCCCGCAGATCGCCAAAGGCATTCGCTCGATCATCACGACCCGTCACCTGCACAACCAGGCCACGGTTCGTCCGTCCGGTGGCCGCCGCGCTCATTCCCACCGCGGTCGCGGTGCTCTCCGGTTGCGGCGAATCCGAGCCGGGCAGATCCCCGAGAGCAAGGTCGTGCAGGTCGGCGCCGCGGGCGAGATCGAGTTGGGCTGCCACCAAGTCCACGCCGGTTACCGCCTCGGTGACGGTGTGTTCGACCTGGAGGCGCGGGTTGACCTCGAGGAACCAGGCTTCGGTTCCGGTGACCAGGAATTCGACGGTGATGACGCCGCGGCAGGAGACCGATTCGGCTATGCCGATGGCATCGCGGTGCAGGCGTTCTCGAAGGGCAGCAGGGAGATTCGGGGCCGGGGCGATTTCGATGAGTTTCTGGTGGCGGCGTTGGATACTGCAGTCGCGGTCGCCCAGCGTGATGGCGCGGTGTCCGTCGGCGATTACTTGAACCTCGATATGACGCGCATCGGCGGCCAGCGCTTCGGCGTACACGGTGTCGTCGCCGAAACCGGCGCGGGCTTCGGCTCGGCAGCGGTCGAATGAATCGGCGAGTTTGTCGGCCGTGTGGACCGCACGCATACCTCGTCCGCCGCCACCGGCCGACGCCTTGAGCATCACACCGGTCGGGTGGTCGGCGAAGAACGCCGAAATCTCCGCCAGGTCCGCGCCGACGGACGTCGCGGGCAGCACCGGGACTCCCGCCTGCCGTGCGGCGTCGCGTGCCGACAGTTTATTGCCGAAAATGCGCAGCACCTCTGGCGAAGGCCCGACGAATACCAGACCGGCGGCCGCGCATGCCGTCGCGAAATCGGCGCTCTCACTGAGGAATCCGTACCCGGGATGCACCAGCGCATCGGCGCCGGCGCTCCTGGCCGCGCCGACTACTGCGGCAATGTCGAGGTAGGCGGCCGCGCCGGTGCCCGGCAGTTGGAACGCGGCATCGGCCAAGCGCACCGGCAGGGTCGCAGCCTCCGAGCCGGTATAGAGCGCGAGGGTGGAGTAATTCCGCTCGCGAGCCGTCCGGATCACCCGGACCGCCACCTCACCCCTGTTCGCCACCACAACACGCATGCCGACAGTCTGCTTTGACATTGACGTCAATGTCAACGACGATGGAATCCATGACGCAGGCAGGCTGGTCGGTGCGAGCGGCGCGGGAACGATCCCATACCGACCGTCATCGCGCGCTGCTCGATGCCGCCGCCCGCGTCTTCGCCGAGCGCGGCTACGACAAGACGACCGTCGCCGATATCACCGCCGCCGCAGGCGTTTCCCGCGCGACGATGTACGTCTACTTCGCCTCCAAGGACGAAATCTTCCTCGCCCTCGCCGCCCAGGTTCGGGACGGCTTCCTGGCCGCGCAGGAGCCCGATGTCGATACCGACGATCCCCGAGTGATGCTCACCGCCACCATCGATGCCTTCGCCGCCGCAGTCCACAATGCCGGACCCATGCTGCGCCTCATCGAAGAACGCGGTGCCGTCGACGACCGAGTAGCTGTGCTCGCCCAGGAAATCGCCGAACGCCCCATCCGCCGATTCACCCGCTACCTCGAACGCCTCCACACCGCGGGCCGCATCTCCCCCGCTGTCCCACCGCGAATAGTCGCCGAAACCATCGGCTATGCCCTGACCCGCGGCACCCTCACCCGCGCCGACGCCACCCCGCGCGCCCGCGCCACCTACCTTGCCTACATGCAGACAGTCGCCGAAACCCTCTTGTCCCCAACCTGATTCACCCCGGACTCAAATGCGGCGATTGACATCAATCCGTCGACCGCCAGGCGCATCCGCAGCAGGAGCGACGAGAGCTCGAGCAGTCGAGCTGAGGTCTCGAACACACTGCGCGTTCACCGCCAGAACCTAGGGCCGATGTTGTCCTAGCTGCGTTCTAGGGTGATTCACATGAGCACCGAGATCACTCCCTTCCGCATCGACGTCCCCCAAGAGCAGCTCGATGACCTGGATCGGCGACTGGACGCCACCCGCTGGACCGACGCGGATCCGGCTGCGGGGTGGCGACAGGGCATCCCGCTCGACTACACCAGGGACCTGGTCGACTACTGGCGCAACACCTACGACTGGCGTGCTCAGGAGGCCCGGCTCAACTCCTTTCCGCAGTTCCGCACCGAAATCGACGCCCACGACGTGCATTTCATCCACGTCCGCTCAGCCGAACCCGACGCGCTGCCGTTGGTGCTCACGCACGGGTGGCCCGGATCGATCGTGGAATTCCTCGACGTGATCGGACCGCTGACGGACCCGGTGGCCCACGGCGGCAAAGCAGAGGACGCCTTCCACGTCGTCGTGCCGACCATCCCCGGCTATGGATTCTCCGGACCCGCGGTCGGCTGGTCGACCGCGCGGGCCGCCAAGGCCTGGGCGGAACTGATGCGCCGACTCGGCTACGACCGCTACGCCGCGCACGGTGAAGACACTGGCGCCGCGATCTCCCGACAGCTGGCGGTCATCGACGCCGAACACCTCGTCGCTGTACATCTGACGATGATCGCCTCCGCAACGGTCACCCCGGAAACCGCCGATCTCGACAACCCGGCCGAACGGCGTGCACTCGAACTGGGCCGCCGCGCCCAATACGAACTCGGTGCGTACGCGATGCTGCAAGCAAGCCGCCCGCAAACACTGGCCTACGCCCTCGCCGACTCACCAGTGGGCCAATTGGCTTGGATCGTCGAACGATTCAAGGACTGGACCGACTCCACCGACGCACCCGAAGACGCCGTCGACCGTGACGCAATGCTGACCAACGTCATGATCTACTGGCTCAACGCCACCGCGGGCTCCTCGGCACGTTACTACTACGAAGGCGCCGCCACTTGGGGAGCGCCGGAGCCCGAGACCGATGTACCGGTCGCCGTAGCGGTGATGCCGCACGACCTCGGTATCCCGGTCCGCCGCATCGCCGAGCGAAACCACAACATCGTGCGCTGGACCGAATTCGAGCGCGGCGGGCACTTCGCCGCCATGGAAGAACCCGATCTCATCGTCGACGATCTGCGCGCCACGTTCCGCGAATACCGCAAATAGACATGGAATCTCGGCGATCCACGGCGAACACGACGTCGCCATTGGCGGGTCGAACTCGCCGTGGATCGCCGACCTGTGTGCCGCTCCCTCCGAGGGCCAAGCGGATGTTCGTGTTGAACTGTTGGCCTTTATGAATCTCCGCAGGATCGCTTCGGTCGAGGCGGTGTCGGTGCGGATCCCGGTCGCGTAGTCGAATTCGATTCCATCGCCATCCTGGTGCCGTGTGGATGGCGCCGTCGCGACTTCTCGCGCCCTAGGCGATCCGCTTGCGTGCCTGGGCCCTCGACTTGCGCCCGGGTTGGGCGGCGCCTGCTGCATCGTCGAAGGTGAGTACCCCGTCCTCCAGGGGCGCCTTGCGTAGGAGTACGCGGTCGCGGAAGTAGTTGTTGATGACCTGCCAGGGCCCGCGGGCGCCCTGACGAGGCATGACGCCGTCGCCGCGTTGGATGTAGCCGGAGGTGAGGGCGCCGCCCATCAGTGACTGATCGGAGCGGTCGGCGTCTTCGGCGATCGCGACGACCTTGGTGTAGCCGTGGGACTTCATGTGGTTGAGGATTCGGCAGAAGTATTCGGCGGCCAGATCTGCCTTCAGCGTCCATGAGGCGTTCGTGTAGCCGAGGATAAGCATTGCGTTCGGGATGCCGTCGAGCAGGGCGCCCTTGTAGATCACGTGCTCGCGGGTCGACACCGGCTCCCCGTCCACCTCGAGCGCCGCGCCGCCGAGGATCTGCACGGTGAGACCGGTCGCGCTGATGACGATATCGGCGGGCAGTTCCTCCCCGGATGCGAGCCGAATGCCGGTTTCGGTGAAGCGGTCGATGTGATCGGTCACGATCGATGCCTTACCGCTGCGCAACACCTTGAACAGGTCGCCGTTCGGGACGACGCACAGCCGCTGGTCCCACGGGTTGTACGACGGCGTGAAGTGCCGCATATCGATCTGCTTGCCGAGTTGCATCCGCACCGCGGCGAGCAGCAACTTCTTCGACAACTCGGGATTGGTGCGCGAGAGCTGGAAGCTGGCCCGCTGCAACGCGATATTGCGCGCCCGTCCGGTCCGATAGGCGATCTTCTGCGGCACCCGCGCGTACTTCATACCGACCGCGACCGGGTCATCGGCGGGCAGTGCGGTGATGTAGGTGGGCGAGCGCTGCAGCATGGTGATGTGCGCGGTGTCGTCGGCCATCGCCGGAACCAGCGTGATCGCGGTCGCGCCGCTGCCGATGACCACGACGCGCTTTCCGCGGTAGTCGAGTCCCTCCGGCCAGTGCTGTGGGTGCACGATCTGCCCGCGGAAGTCCGCCTCGCCCGGGAACTGCGGGCGGTATCCGTTGTCGTAGTCGTAGTAGCCGGTGCAGCCGACCAGGAAGTTGCTCGTGTAGATCTCGGTCTCGCCGGTCTGCTCGTCGAGCGCCTCGACGGTCCACAGCTCGGTTTCGCTCGACCAGCTGGCATTGGTCATCTTGCGCCCGAACCGAATGTGCTCGGTGACGCCGTATTCCGCGGCGGTGTCCTCGATGTATTGGCGGATGTGCGGCCCGTCGGCGAGCACCTTGGTGCCGACCCATGGACGGAAACCGAAGCCGAAGGTCAACATGTCGGAGTCGGAGCGGATGCCCGGGTACCGGAACAGATCCCAGGTCCCGCCGATGGCGGTGCGGCGTTCCAGGATCGCATAGCTGCGTCCGGTGTGCTCGCGGGTGAGATGGCACGCCATCCCGATGCCGGACAGGCCCGCGCCGATGATCAGTACGTCGACATGCCGCGTCATTGAGGTAATCCGTTCGTCTGCTCTCACCCGGGCACCCTTGCCCGACCGTCCCCCAAGATTACCTGTTATCTAAAGTAACGTCTAGTCGACAAGGTGCTGACGGCGGGGCCGATCGGTAACCGGCGCGAAATTCGCCATTGGGATCTTGCACGAATGCATTCCGAATCATTGCGTCTGCGTGATGAATTCGGCACGCTCTGTGGGTAAGAGCCACGGCGCACACCATCGCGGCCGGGCCGGAGAGGACGACAACCCGATATGTCCGATGACGAAAAGCAGATCCGGATCCTGATCGAGCGGTGGGCGGCGGCGGTGCATACCGGCGATCTGGCCGGGGTGCTCACCGATCACGCCGACGATATCGTGATGTTCGATGTGCCCCCGCCGAACGAAGGTGTGCGCGGCATCGACGCGTATCGGGATATCTGGCCCGGCTTCTTCGAATGGCAGGCATCGGGTGCAACCTTCGATATCGTCTCGCTGGAGGTAGCAGCGGGCGCGGACGTGGCATTCGCGCACGCACTGCTGCTGTGCGGCACGGCGGAGGATTTCGCCCGCGATCCGGCCAAGCGCCTGCGCATCACCTTCGGCCTGCGCAAACAGCACGGGCGCTGGTCTGTGATGCACGAACACCACTCCTTCCCCGACGACACCGCGGCACCCGAGGCCTGAGCTCGAGCCGGTTCGCTACGGTGGCATCGAGCGCAACGATGCAGCGAACGCCGGTGGCGTGGTGCACCGTTGCCGCGAATACGGCATCGAGTGCACCGGGAGTTCCACGTGAATCAGCCTGATAGCGAAGCCTTTTCGAACCATGCGGGCACCCGCCCCGCGGCCTGGTACGAGAACTGGACAGAGGTACCCGATTCGCCGTGGCGGGATCGGCCCGAGCCCGCCGGCGAACGCGAGTACCGCACACTCACCTATGAGCGCGACGGGCGCATCGCGCGCATTACCTTCAACCGCCCGGAGAAGGGCAATACGATCACCCCGGACACCCCGGTCGATCTCGCGCATGCGGTCGAGCGAGCCGATCTGGATCCGCGGGTGCACGTAATCCTGGTGTCAGGGCGCGGCAAGGGTTTCTGTGGCGGCTACGACCTGGATATGTTCGCCGAACAGGGCAGCCACGGTGTCGACGGCTCGATCGACACCACCGGCACCGTGGCCGATCCAGTGGTGCAGGCGGTCAATCACAATCCCTGGGGCACATGGGATCCGATGATCGACTACGCCATGATGAGTCGGTTCAACCGCGGTTTCGCCAGCCTCATGAACGCCGATAAGCCGACCGTCGCGAAATTGCACGGGTTCGCCATCGCGGGCGGCACCGATATCGCGCTCTACTCCGACCAGATCATCTGCGCCGACGACACCAAAATCGGCTACCCACCCACCCGTGTATGGGGCATTCCGGCGGCGGGTATGTGGGCGCATCGCCTCGGCGATCAGCGCGCGAAGCGGCTGCTGTTCACCGGTGACTGCATCAGCGGAAAGCAGGCCGAAGATTGGGGCCTCGCGGTCGAATCGTGTCCGGCCGATGAACTCGACGAACGCGCCGAGGCATTGGTGGCTCGCATCGCCCGGATGCCGATCAACCAGCTGATGATGGCCAAACTGGCGCTCAATTCGGCGCTGCATTCGCAGGGCGTGACGAATTCCGCGATGATCAGCACGGTATTCGACGGGATCTCGCGGCACACGCGCGAGGGCTACGCATTCCAACTGCGTTCGGCCACCGTAGGTTTCCGCGAGGCCGTGCGCGAACGCGACGAACCATACGGCGATTACAAGCGCGCCCAGTTCCGCGCCGAGGAATAACGCGCTCAGCGCGTGTAGCGGTGCTTCACCCCGACCGGGAAGTAGTCCGGATCGCCACTGGGGCGCAGCTCGACTGACGTTCGGGCGGAACGTAGTGCGCGCGTATTCGCTATTGCGGGCGCGGCAATTCGTCACGAATCGATTCGACCGGATCGTCTGATACTTCTTCAACGCGGTCGCCGAACGCGGCACCCGCTGCCACGATTGATACCGGAAACGGCGAGGTCGTGGCGCTCGATAGTTATTTTCGAGAACGGGAGGACTGGGGGATGTCGGATATGCGGGCGGGGTACGGGGTGCTCGGACCGGTGCAGTTGACGATCGACGGAGTGGCGCAACCGCTCGGCGGCGTCAAACAGCGCGCGGTACTGGCGTATCTGGTGGTCAATGCGAACCGGCCGGTGTCGACGGAGGCGCTGGCACAGGCGGTGTGGGAGGAAAATCCGCCGCCGGATATCCGGATCAGCCTGCATACCATCGTGTCGAATCTGCGAAAGCCGTTGCGGGATGCCGGACTCGATGCGCGCACGATCCTTTCGCGCGCCGGCACCGGATACCGGATCGCGGCGCCCGCGGACAGTTGCGATGTCCAGCGATTCCGTGCCCGCAGGGAATCCGGATTGCGGGCCATGGCCGCGGGCCGGTTCTCAGTGGCCAGCGAGGTGCTCTCCAACGCGCTCGACCAGTGGCGCGGCACCGCGCTGGCGGATCTGCAGGGACTCGGCTTCGCTGATGCCTTCGCCACCGCCCTGGACGACGAACGTATCGGGGCTGTCGAGGCCCGTGCCCAGGCCGAGATCGCGCAGGGGCGGGCCGATGGCGTGATCGCCGAATTGGCCGAATTGGCCGATAGGTATCCGCTGCGCGAACCGCTGTGGGAGCAGCTGATCACCGCGCTGTATGTGAACGGGCGACAGAGCGACGCACTCGAGGCGCTGCGCCGATTGCGGGTGACGCTCGCCGATGAGCTCGGGATCGATCCGGTTGCCTCGATTCGCGAACTCGAAGCCAAGATGCTGCGGCAGGAACCGCTGACCCCGCCCGCCGATGCCGTCGCATCCGCACTGCGCGCCACCACCGTCGTCGATCTGATAGCGCCTGAATCCCAAGCGTACCTGCGGGATTCGAGCGGGCAGACCTTCCCGATCACCAGCCCGTTCACCCGTATCGGCCGCCTGCCCGACAACGACATCGTGCTCGACGACGGCAAGGTCAGCCGCCATCACGCCGTGATCGTCAGCAATGGGGTGACATGCGTGCTGAAGGATTTGTTGTCCTCCAACGGTGTGTTCGTCGGCGGGATTCGGGTCATCGACGGCGCCGCGCTCACCGATGGTGTGACGATCCGCATCGGCGCTACCGAATTCACCTTCGGTGTCATGCCGCCCAACTAGCTGACGTGCTTATCGAACCAGTCCACCAGTTGGGCTTCGGTTTTCGGTCCGGGGAGCGGGTTTCCCGGTATCAGCGTGCAGAACTGGGCGAGCATGCGGGTAGCGGAGTGTACGGCCACCAGGCACGTCCGGGGGCCGATGTCCGGTTCGTTGTCCACGAAGCAGAAGAATCGGCCGACTTCTTGGCCCCCGCTGCGCCACACGTCGTCGGCGCCCCCGCCGTGGCAACTGTGTCCGCCGAGGACCCCGACATCGGCGCGGTACAGGGTATCGGCCGACTGGGCGTCCGGGAATCCGAAGAAGAGGGCGGACGGATAGTCGGACGGCGTACTGCACGCGATGGCCGCGATCACCGTGCCGCCGGGCGGCGGCACGTGCCCACAGTTCCCCGGGCCGAAGGCACTGCCGAGTCGCCCGAGGAGGTCGCGGTCCTCGGGTGTGAAGAAGTCCGGGTCGCGAGCGGCTTCGGCAGTGAGGAACTGGTTGGGCATGGACTTCGCCATGTAGTCGCGCATCGGCTCGTCGCTGGGCGCAGGCCAGATGAAGAAGGCCAGCGCCAGCTGGGTCTCATCGGTCAGTAGCAGGGATGGTTTCGGCGCGTTGGGTGCCTCGGCGCGGTTGGCTATGCACGCCTTGCGACCGATCTCCTTGCCCTCGTACATCACCGGGCCGTCCGCCCCGGCGGGGTCGCTCGGGCAGTTCGTGGCGTGGAAGGTGCGGACCAAGAGGTTGTAGTAGTCGCGCAATGCGTCGATATTGCGAAAACGCATGTATCGGACCGCCGACTCACTGGCGGCGGGGTTGTCCGGGCAGAAGATGACCGCGACGGTGGTTGAGGCGTCGGGCTGCTCGTGTTGGCAGGTGGATCGTTTGCGGCCGGTCTGTGCGACGATCTTCAGCAGATCGATATCCGCGTCGCGCAATGCGGTGGCGTCGGCGACCGCGGTGCCCTTGCGATCTCCGAGCAAGGTCCAGGCTCCGAAACCGGCCCCAGCGGCGATCACGGCGGCGAGTGCCAGGACGAGGGCGGTCAGCACACGGCGTCGGCGGCGCGGTTCGGCGACAGTGGGTCCCCGAGTATCGTGTTTCTCGGCCTCGGGCTGCTCAACGTCGGATCGCTGCGTACCGGGATTCCGGACAACGGATGACAGATCGTCACGAGTCGCGATATCGGGTGAACCGACTTGTCCTGCTTCACTATTCGAGGTTCGTCCGTCGGTATCGGATACCGCGTTGCGTCCTTCGGTAACCGCGCCCGCACTCGTCAGTGCGGCCTCCGCCGCATGCGCGAGGTCCCCCGCCGCCCGGTAGCGTTCGCGCGCGTCCTTGGCCATGCCGTGCTCGATGACGGTATCGAGCGCGGGCGTCACATCAGGCCGATTCGTACTCGGTCGCGGCACCGGTTCGAACAAATGCGCGCTGATGATCTCGGCGTCGGTGCTGCCCCGATACGGCCGTGCACCGGTGAGGCATTCGTAGAGCACGCACGCCAGGGAGTAGACATCGACCGCGGGCGTGGCGTGCTCGGCGCGGAACCGCTCCGGCGCCATATAGCTGAACGAACCGATCACCGCGCCGTGTGTGGTCAGCCCCTGATCTGCATCCGAGTGCGCGATACCGAAGTCGACCAGGTAGGCGAAACCATCCGGGGTGAGCAGAATATTGTCCGGTTTGACATCACGGTGGACCAGCCCTTCGGCGTGTGCGGCATCCAATGCCGAGGCGATCTGCCGGATCACCGCCACCGCCCGCGGTGCGGGCATCGGCCCCTCACTCCGCAATACCGACGG
Source organism: Nocardia sp. NPDC050412 (assembly GCF_044458825.1). NCBI lineage: Bacteria > Bacillati > Actinomycetota > Actinomycetes > Mycobacteriales > Nocardiaceae > Nocardia > Nocardia sp. NPDC050412. The sequence goes on along the minus strand of NZ_JBITIJ010000005.1, from coordinate 367,362 downwards.
CAGGCTGGCACCGTCCACCAGGCGCATGTCGATGTAGAGGCGGCCGTCGATCTCGCCGTAATCGTGAATCGGGATGACATGCGGTTCGCGCAGTCGCGCGGCGGCATCGGCCTCGCGCTGGAACCGCTCGCGGTACCCCTCGTCCTGCGCGAGGCGTTCCAGGAGCACCTTGATCGCCACACTGCGGCGCTTGCGCAGGTCGTAGGCCTCGTAGACCTCGCCCATGCCGCCGCGCCCGATCAGTCGATCCAACCGATAGTGCCCGAAAATCGAGCCCATGGTCAGTGGCTGGCGCTGGCTCGTCATCTCGTCCTCCGCGATGCAGACCGGAGCCGTTCGCTGTCGGTTAACTGTAAGGTCGGCGATCGGCTTTTCGCGCCGCCTGCGGAAATGTTTCGCCTGATTGATCTTCGCCGTGCCCGGTTTGGTTAACCGCCGACGCTGTCGCGCGGCCGATCGAGCGTCGACGATAGAGTCATGGGATGACCTGGACCGTCGGATTCGACCTCGATATGACACTGATCGACTCCCGACCGGGTGTGCGCAAAGCGATCGAGCAATTGGCCACCGAGTTCGACCTGCCGTTGCGCGGGGCCGAATTAGCCGACCGACTCGGCCCCCCACTGGCGATGCTGCTGGCCGACGTCGGTGCGCCCGAGGAGCTCATTCCGGCACTCGTGTCCCGCTACCGCGAGATCTATCCATCGATCGTGCCCTACATTCCGGCCATGCCGGGGGCCGATGCCGCACTGGATGCCGTCCGTGCGCGCGGCGGACGGGTGCTCATCGTGACCGGCAAGCACGAACCGCTGGCCCGACTGCACGTCACCGAGCTCGGGTGGCGAATCGATGAGGTGGTCGGTGATCTCTGGTCCGACGGCAAGGCGGCGGCATTGCGAGAGCATGGCGCGGACCTGTTCGTCGGCGATCACGAGGGCGATATGCGCGGGGCGCGGGCGGCGGGTGTGTACGCGCTCGGGGTCATGACCGGGCCCTGCGATGCCGACGAATTGCGCACGGCGGGAGCTGATTTCGTCTTGGGTGAGCTGACCGAATTCCCGGACTGGTTGGCCGCGCGCTAGCCCGCCGCACCCTCCAGCGTCTCAAACCGTAACGACAACCCGTCCAGCAACGCACGCAATCCGGTCTCGAAGGCGGCGTCATCGATATCGCGCTGCCGTCCCGATAGCAGATGCGCCTCGTCCAGGTGCGGATAATTCCCGCGATAGACCGCCGCGTCCTCCGGGAATCCACCAGCGAACGACCCCAGCGTCGACCCGGTGACGAAGAACCGCATCAGCGCCCCCACCTGGGTGGCTTCCCTTCGGGGCCAACCCGCCGCCACCAGACCTCCGAAGACCGCATCGGCCTGCCGCAAGGCATTCGGGCGTCGACCCATGCCCTGATTGAGGGCGGGTACGACCTTCGGATGCGCCGCCAGGGCCGCCCGATACGACCTGGCCCAATCGCGTAGTGCCACACGCCAATCCGAGATGTTGGTGAACATGGACAGATCGATCTCGCCGAGTACGGCATCGATCATCGCGTCCAGCAGATCGTCCTTGGTGGCCACATGGTTGTAGAGCGATGGGCCCTGCACCCCGAGTTCGGCGGCGAGTCGACGGATCGAAACCGCCTCCAGACCTTCGGCATCCACCAGATCCAGCGCGGCCGCCACGATGCGGGCGCGACTGAGCAAGGGGCGGCGGGGCCTTCCCACGAAAACCTCCTGGTCGATCGATCCAGTATCACACGGTGGATACCCACAACATCAAACTTGCATCGTTAGTTTATCGAGGGTTAGCATACGAGAAACTTTCGCCGTTAGTTTTCCTGCCCGGAGTCGCGATGAACCTGGAACTGTCCGACGAACAGGCCGCCGCCCAGCGCTTGGCCGCCGAATTCGTCGACCGCGAGATCGCGCCGCATGCGACGGAGTGGGACCGGACTGAATCCGTCGATATCGCGATCGTGTCCAAACTGGGCGAAGTCGGCTTTCTCGGCCTGACCATTCCCGAGGAGTACGGCGGCAGCGGTGGCGACCATCTCACCTACTGTCTGGTGCTGGAGGAACTCGGCCGCGGCGACTCCGCGGTGCGCGGAATCGTCTCGGTCTCTTTGGGTTTGGTCACCAAGTCGATCAACCACTACGGCACTGAGGAGCAGAAGCGTACCTGGCTGCCGCGCCTGACTTCGGGCACCGCACTCGGCTGCTTCGGCCTCACCGAACCCGGAACCGGTTCCGATGCCGCGCAATTGCGCACCCGCGCGGTCCGCGATGGTGACGACTGGGTGCTGTCCGGGACCAAGATGTTCATCACCAACGGCACCTGGGCCGATATCGCCCTCATTTTCGCGCGCACCGGCGGTGCGGGACATCGCGGCATCACCGCATTCCTGGTCCCGACCGACTCCCCCGGTTTCACCGCCCGAACCATCCACGGCAAGCTCGGATTGCGCGGACAGGCCACCGCCGAAATCGTGCTCGACGGCGTACGGGTTCCCGACAGCGCCCGATTGCACGATGAGGGCAAGGGTTTCACCGTCGCGATGGCGGCACTGGCCAAGGGCCGAATGTCGGTGGCCGCCGGTTGTGTCGGTATCGCGCAAGCCTGCCTGGACGCCGCGGTCGGATATGCCACCGAGCGCGAACAATTCGGCAAGCCGATCGCCGGGCATCAGCTGGTGCAGGAGTTGCTCGCCGATATCGCCCTCGATGTGGATGCGGCCCGGCTGCTGGTGTGGCGGGTCGCCGACCTGATCGACCGCGGTGCCGAATTCGCCATCGAATCGTCGAAGGCCAAATTGTTCGCCAGCGAGGCCGCGGTACGCGCGGCCGATCGGGCGCTACAGGTCTTCGGCGGTTACGGCTATATCGACGAATTCCCTGTCGGCAAATATCTACGCGATGCCAAGGTGATGACCCTGTACGAGGGCACAAGCCAGATCCAGAAGCTACTGATCGGTCGTGCGCTGACCGGCGTGAGCGCATTCTGATGGGCGCCGTAGCGAACTCTCGAGGAGGACTTTCGATGACCAGATTCACCGACCGGGTCGCCGTCGTCACCGGCGCGGCACAGGGTATCGGCGCGGCCACCGCGCAGTTGCTCGCCGCCCAAGGCGCGCAGGTCGCAGTGCTCGACCGCAATGCACCTGAGGACACCGCCGCGCAAATCGTCGCGGCGGGCGGCACGGCCCGCGGTTATGTCTGCGATGTCACCGATCGCGCCTCGGTGGAATCCGTATTCGCTGATATCGCAATAGTTTTCGGCGGGCCGCACATTCTGGTCAACAATGCGGGCATCACCCGCGACGATCTGTTCTTCCGGCTCTCCGAGGACGACTGGAATGCGGTGCTCGCGGTCAATCTGACCGGTGTATTCCACTGCACCCAGGCGGCCCAGGAGTACATGGTCGCCCAGCGCTACGGCAAGATCGTCTCGCTGTCCAGCCGCTCGGCGCTCGGCAATCGCGGTCAGGCGAATTATGCGGCCGCGAAGGCCGGGATACAGGGCCTGACCGCGACGCTCGCCCTCGAGCTCGGGCCATACAACGTCAATGTCAATGCCGTCGCGCCAGGCTACATTGCCACCGCGATGACGGCCGCGACCGCCGATCGGGTCGGGCTCACGGCCGAGGACCATCAGAAGGCCGCCGCCGAACGGACTCCGCTCGGTCGAGTGGGCCAGCCCGAGGAGGTCGCCGCGGTGATCGCGTTCTTGGCCAGTGATGAGGCGTCCTATGTGAGTGGCCAGACGTTGTATGTCAACGGCGGAGCGCGCTGAATCCCGGAGCGACAAGGTTGCAAGGTCGGGTGCTCACCACGGCACCCGGCCGACGCGGTTGAAGAAGCCGCCGGTGGGGCCGTCGGGACCGATGGTCGCGAGATGGACGATGGCGTCGGTGCCCTCGGTGACCGTTTGATGCCCTGAGTTTCCGTTCAAATCCGTTGCGGTGTAACCGGGATCGGCGGCATTGATTCGCATCTGCGGCAGTTCGCGCGAGTACTGCGTGGTGATCATGTTCAGCGCGGTCTTCGAGGAGGGATAGACCAGGCCGAGGATCTGCGATTCGATCCGGCTCGGATCGGACGTGATTGCGATCGAACCGATGCCGCTGGACACCATCACGATGCGTGGATTGGTGGCGGCACGCAATAGCGGAAGAAAAGCGTGGGTCGCCTGGACGGGCCCGAAAACATTGGTCTCGAAGACATTCCGGAAATCGGCGGCAACGGTGTCGGCGGGAGTGGCCCGCGTGCCTCCGATACCGGCATTGTTGATCAGCACATCCAGGTGCGGCGTCCGCGCCGCGATGGTTTCGGCGGCGACCGTGATCGATTCGACCGAAGTCACGTCCAACTGGACGAATTCGACATTCAATCCCTGTTCGGCGAGGTCGAACGCGGCCGCCTTACCGCGCTCCGCATCGCGAGCACCGAGGAATACCTGCCAGCCGAGTTCGGCCAGCCGCCGGACCGCCTCGCGGCCGATTCCCCTATTCGCCCCGGTCACCAGGGCTGTTGTCGTGTTGGTCATGACTCGAGCCTGGCCTGCCACCCGAATGTGGCTCCAGGGCCGCCAACTCCTGGGACCGGCAGTACCACCCCGGCACCCGCACGCTGCGGCATCATCGAGGCATGGATCGCGCCGAACTCGCCACGCTACTGCGGCAGGCCCGCGCCCGGGTGCGGCCGCGCGATGTCGGGCTGCCCAGTGGTTCGCGACGCCAGGTGCCGGGGCTGCGACGCGAGGAGGTCGCGCAACTGGCCGGTGTCAGCGTCGACTATGTGGTCCGGCTTGAACAGGGGCGGGGACCGCGACCGTCGGTGGCGGTGCTCGGCGCGCTCGCCCGCGCCCTACGGCTCGCGGATCCCGAACGCGATCTGCTGTTCCGGCTGGCCGGTTCCGCGCCACCGCAGGCGGGTCGCATCAACATGGTGGTGCGACCGAGCGTGCTGCGGCTGCTGGACCGCATGGCGGATCTGCCCGCACTGGTGATCTCCGCGAAGGCCGATGTGCTGGCCTGGAATCCGATGGCCGCCGCATTGCTCGGGGACTTCTCCGCATGGTCGCCCGCCCGACGCAACATCATCTGGCAGTCCTTCCTCGGCACCGAACCCTCCCGGGTGGTCTTCACCCCCGCCGAGGCCGAGGCGGCCGCCGAATCCTGGGTCAGCTCGCTGCGCAGCGCGAAGGCGGCCTATCCCGACGATCCCGACCTCGCTCGGCTCATCGCCGAACTACGTTCGCGCAGTGAGCGATTCGATCAGCTGTGGCGCGAAGGGAGCACCGGCAACTGGCGCAGCGCCACCAAGACCATCGATCACCCCGAGGTCGGGCGTTTGGTCCTGGATTGCGATGCGCTGTTCGTCCCCGACAGCGACCAGGCCGTAGTTGTGTACTCCGCGGGACCTGACACTCCTGCCGCCACAGCGCTGGAACTGCTCCGCATCACGGGCACGCAGCAGCTGAGCGAGCAGCGATAGCGCCGCGCTCGACGCGCGATTGGGCTTTGCGGTTGAAACGCCTGTGCTCGCATATCACGGCCAACGGGTGGTCGGTCGGCTCGACTTCCACGGTCGGACGAACACCAACGGCTTGACTGTGCACCTTGTTATCCGGAGAACTCGTCGGCCAGGGTGTTCCAGAACATGAGTTCGTAGTTCTGGAAGAGTCTGGCATACAAGTGTGCCTCGTTCGGATTCAATCGTCCGGAGTCGAGTCCGGCCTGGATTGCGGCGAAGGCCCGCTGTTCGGCTTCGGGGGCGGCGTCGGCGGCGAAGAAGTCGAAGAATGCGCAGGCCGGGTCGTCGAAGTCGTAGTGCGCGCGCATGCCTTCGGCGACGGCACGGCAGTAGCGGCCGAATGCGGCGACGTTCGCGTAGATGCCCGCCGCAGCGGCGGAGGGCTCGGCGTTGAGCGCCAACCAGGCGACGTAGGCCGGGTAGGCCTGACAACCCGCTCTGGGCAGCTCCATGCCCTGGTCTGGTCCAACTGCCGCCATGAGCGCGTCCAACAGGGCTAGCGCCTGCTGCTCGCCCGGTGGGAGTCCGTCGAGGAATGCTCTGACGTGCGGTTCGTCCTCTCGTGCCGCCATGGCGTGGAAGCTGCGCCAGTCGCTGCTGGTGATGCGTTGCTCCTCGGCGGCGATCGCGGCGAAGACCGCGCGCGGTGCTGTGCCGACCGAGATAAGCGGAACCATGCGGTTGTCGTTGTCGTGCGGGGCCAGCTCGGCTTGGATCCCGTCGAGCAGGTCACAAGCGGTAAGGGTCATCGGAACCTCCCTGGGGAATGCTTCCATTCAAGCGCTGTTGGCCCGCCCGCGACAGGTGTTCAATCGCCGTGCTCGGCATCCCAGCGTCGGCGGGCGTAAGCGATGCGGTCCTTATGATCGCGCGACCAGTCGGCCAGTCCGCCGATCGCCGCGGCAAGGCTCTGGCCGGTCTCGGTGAGCCGGTATTCGACCTGCGGCGGAATCGTCGGATACGCGATCCGCTCCACCATGCCGTCGCGGCACAGCCGCTTGGTGGTCAGTGTCAGCATCCGCTGTGAAATGCCGGGAACCGCCCGCTCCAACTCGCGGAAACGCCGCACCCCTTTACTCAATTCGACGATCACCAATACCGTCCACCGATCCCCCAACCGGTCGAGCACATCGCGGATGCCACAGTCGTCATCGCCACAGGGCCCATCGGGAATAGTGCCCGCGACCTGCGCGGTGACCGCGGTGTTCGTGACCGACATGAAAGTGCCTCCTTATGCCGCGCTTCGCGGCCGCCGATGCTGGGACGAATCCAGCAACTACAACAATCGGGAGCGTTGCGATGATCCTGGTAACCGGTATCTCCGGAGCCCTCGGCAGCCTCGTCCACCAAGGCCTGTCCACCCTCGACGGACTGACAGTAGCGGGGGGCAGCCGCTCCGGTGACGACACCACCACGCGCCGAATCGATTTCGACGACCCGGCAACGCTGCCCGCGGGACTGCGGGATGTCGATGTCCTCGTCCTGATTTCGGCCGGATATGCCGAAGACGATGTGGTGTTGGCCCGGCACGGTGCGGTGATCGACGCCGCAGCGGCAGCCGGGGTCCGGCACGTGATCTACACCAGTCTCGCGGGTTCCGGCGATCTGATGACGATTGCGCTGCCGCACCGCTGGACCGAAAAGCGTTTGGCCGCCGCACCATTCGACGTCACGATCCTGCGCAACGGACTCTACGCGGAGGTGCCGGTCGGGCTCGCCGTCGCCGGTGCCGTCGCCTCGGCTGAGTCCGGGGTATTCGCCGCCGCATTCGGCACCGGTCGAATCTCGGTGGTGGCACGGGAGGATCTGGCCGAGGTCGCCGTACGGGTGGCCGCGGAGACCGAGCGCGATCTGACCGCAGGACGGCGTAGCAGGCATGCGGACAAGGTGTACGAGTTGGAAGGCGTGACCGCGGTCGGTGGTGCGGATATCGCGGAGATTCTGAACGAATCCCTCGGCAGCCCGGTGCGATACGTGCCCGTCTCACTCGCAGACATGCGAGATATGTTGCAGGGCATCGGGTTGGAGCCGTATCAAATCACGCATACGCTCTCGTTGTTCGCGAATCTCGGTGCCGGACTCCTCGAAGCATCGAAATCCGACCTACACGACCTGCTTCCGCGCGCACCACGTGACGTTCGGGAGCTCATCACCGACGCGGTGCGGACGGTCGGGTACCAGTCCGCATCAGTGAACGCGGCGCGCTGAGCCGAAGCGTCGATGGCCACAACGACGGACCGAGGCGGCCCCTCCGCGCCGGGCGGACGCACGTTCCCGCGGCCCTGTTCCTAATTCGGTGGCGCGTGCTTCGGTCCCGAATAGGCTCGGATAGATGCGCTTGCTCGTGCCGTACCACCTCGATGAATACCGGCCGGAGATGGATGTTCCGATCACCCCGGACGCGGTGGTCACGGCCGAGTTGCCGGATGTCGATGATCCATGGGCGCGGATGGCCGTGCTCTATGCCGCGGTGGCGGACCGGGTTGCGGAGTCCGCGATTCGCGGTGAACGTGCGATCGTCGCCTCCGGCGACTGCACCACCGCCCTCGGCACGGTGGCCGGATTACAAAGGGCCGGATTGGATCCCGCGCTCGTCTGGTTCGACGCGCACGGTGATGTGCAAACCCTCGAGACCTCCGCATCCGGCTACCTCGGCGGCTTCCCGCTGCGCATGCTGGTCGGCTACGGGCGTCACCTCATAGCCGACCGAATCGGCTTGCGCGCCATCCCCGAACAGCGCGCCGTCCTGGTCGGCGGCCGCGACCTCGACCCACCGGAAGCCGAATACCTGCGCGCCGCACAGATCCGGCACCGCCCGGTCGACGACCTCGGCGACCTGCCGGACGGCCCGCTCTACCTTCATGTCGACTTCGATGTAGTTACCCCGGAGGATCTCCCGGGCCTACTCTTCCCTGCCCCCAACGGCCCCACACTGGCCGACGTCTCAGCGTCCATACGAGCCGTTTTGGCCACCGGCCGAGTAGCCGCCTTCGGCCTCGCGTGCACGTGGCGCGACGACGCCTCCGCCGCCGCGCACGTCCGCCCGCTCGTTGATTCCGCCTGACCCCTACCCGGCGGCCTTGTACTTTCGCAGGTACTCCCCGGTGAGAGAGGTCGGGTGGGTCAGCAATTCGGCGGGAGTTCCGGTGAAGACGATTTCGCCGCCGTCCTTGCCGCCGTCGGGGCCCAGATCGATCACCCAGTCGGAATGGGCGACCACATCGAGGTTGTGTTCGATTACCACCACGGTGTTGCCGCGGTCGACCAAGCCGTCCATCAGAGCCAGCAAGGTGTCCACATCCGACATGTGCAGGCCGGTGGTCGGTTCGTCGAGAACGTAGACGGTGCCGGTGTTCTGGAGTTGGGTTGCCAGTTTGATGCGTTGGCGTTCGCCGCCGGAGAGGGTGCTCATGGCCTGACCGAGGCTGAGATAGTCCAGACCCACTTCGTTCATCGTGCGCAGCTTTGCCGACAGTGCCTTTTCGGTGAAGAATCCGAGGGCTTCTTCGGCCGACATTGCCAGCACATCGGCAATCGACTTGCCGCGCAAGGTCAATGCCAGCACCTCGTCGGAGAACCGGCGTCCGTCACAGGCATCGCAGTGGGTGGTGACCGGGTCCATGTAGGCGACCTCGGTAATGAGCACACCGCGCCCCTCGCACTGCTTACATGCTCCGGTCGAGTTGAAACTGAACAGGCCCGGCGACTCCCCCGTCGCCTTGGCGAACAGCTTCCTGATCGGATCCATCAGGCCCAGATACGTTGCGGGCGTGGACCGCGACGATGCCCCGATCGCCGACTGGTCGACGAAGATCGCATCCGGATGCTCCCGGACGAACACATCGCGAATGAGGCTGCTCTTGCCGGAACCGGCCACACCGGTGATCGAGGTGAGAATGCCTGTCGGCACCGCGACGGTCACATCTTTCAGGTTGTGCACATTCGCATGCTCGATGAGCAACGCGCCGTTCGACTTACGAAAGGTGTCCTTGACCGTGAACGGCCTGCGCAATCCCGCACCCGTCGGCGTATCCGCGGCCCGCAGCTCGGCGAAGGTGCCCTCGAATACCACCTGCCCGCCGTGCAGACCGGCGCGCGGCCCGACATCGACGATGTGGTCGGCGATCTGGATGACATCCGGATCGTGCTCGACCACCAGCACCGTATTGCCCTTGTCCCGCAGTGCCTTCAGTAGGTTGTTCAACCGGCCGACGTCACGCGGATGCAATCCGACGCTCGGTTCGTCGAATACATAGGTCATCCCGATCAGCGTGCTCGACAGGTGTTTGATCATCTTGAGCCGCTGCCCCTCACCGCCGGACAGGGTGGAGGTCGGCCGATCCAGACTCAGATAACCGAGTCCGATATCGCTCACCCGCTGCAGCGCGGTCCGGATCGCGGCGGCCAGTCCGAGCGCGGCCGGATCGCTGATCGCATCGAGTACCGTCATCAGATCGGTGATCTGCAGTCCGGACCAGTCGGCAATATTGCGGCCATCGATCTTCGTGGCCAATGCCGCTTCGTTGAGCCGAGCACCACGGCAGGTCGCGCAGACACCCTCGGTGAGGAATTTCTGCATCTGTTCGCGCGTCTTCTCGCTGAGCGTTGTGGTGTCGCGCTGCAATCGGGTGCGGGTGAATTTGGCCGCCAGCCCTTCGTAATTCGCCTTCCAGGTGCCCTTGGCGAAGGTCAGCTCCACCTTGCCGCCGGTGCCGTAGAGCAGGTCGGTGAACTCGTCCTCGTCGTAATCGGCCAGTTTCTTATCCGGATCGAAGCGCCCGGATTTGCCGTACATCTGCCACTCGCCGCTGTCCACCGCATAACCGGGCAGCAGAATCGCACCCTCGCTCAGCGATTTGCTCCGGTCCACCAACCGATCCGGATCGGCCCGCACCGTGACCCCGAGTCCATCGCAGTCCGGGCACATGCCTTGCGGCACATTGAACGAGTAGTTGTATACGAATCCGGCTGAGGGCGAACCGAATCGGGCGAACATCGCCCGCACCATCGAGTAGATATCGGTCATCGTCCCGACGGTCGAGCGCGGCCCACCGCCCACGGGCTGCTGGTCGATGATGACCGGAGCCGTCAAGTTCTCGATCGCCTCGGCGTGCGGCCGCTCATAGCGCGGTAGGAAGTTGAGAATGAATGCCGGGAATGTCGCATACAGCTGACGCTGGGACTCCACGGCAATCGTATCGAAGACGATCGACGATTTGCCCGACCCGGAGACGCCGGTAAAGACGGTGATCTTGTTCTTGGGGATTTCCAACGACACATTGCGCAGATTGTGCTCACTGGCACCGAGCACGCGGATGACATCCGTGGCGACGACGGAATCGGCGAAAGGCATGTCGCCCACCATGCCATGCGCCACCGACAAAATGCCCGACGGAACGTGATATAGATCACAGTAATGCAGAATGCGCATGAACCGTCAATTCGGCCTTGACCAGCACAATCGTCGGCTGCCGCTGGGAAAGTCGAATGGCCCGACGGATTCCGTTGACGCTCTCGAATTTCGCCCATCTCATCGTCCGAGGAACAGGCGTTCGCACGGAAGACGCGGATAGCGGCTGGTGTCGCCGAGGTCGATGGTGACCGCGTCGGCGTAATGCCGCCGCTGGTGTTCGCGCGTGAATATCAGCGCGGCGGTAAGGCACGCGGCGTAGTCGAGGCGCACGCCGTGCAGGAACACGCTGAGGTGTACATCCGGTTCGTTGGGACGAGGCGAAACGTTCTCGAGGTCTCGGGGTTTCGTGCTCACGATTCCTCGAGGTCGCGAACATCGGTGGGCTGGATGGTGTTTGCGTCGGCTTTGTCCGGATCGGCGTCCGAGTCGCAAATCCATCCGTCCTCGTCGACCGGAACCAACGAGCCGTCCGCACCCTGAAATATCGGACGGCTGTCGATGGGAGCGAGGTCGAGTTTCTGCTGGGTGTCCTTATGGAAGTCGTCGAGCAGACGGCGCACGGATGGAGCTATCGGCGGGCCTGCCCACTCGCGGACCGCGGCCGCGACCTGCTCGACCAGTTCGGGCGGTGCGCCCGTGTACGCGACTGGCGGCCCGGTGAACGGATCTCGTTGTGGAAGCTCTCGTTTCGGCGTGGACATGACGCAAAGGGTGTGTCAAGCGCCAACGTTCGGACAGGCGCAATTGCGAACTGGCGAAACTCAACTGAAAGCGCAGTAATCCTTCCGCTGACACAGTTACGCTCCTTCCGCGACGGAAGGAAGCTGCATCGCAAGCCGGAAGGGGATCGCAAGGGGTGACAACCGAAGACGATGATGGGCCAGAGGACAACGGAACCACTCTGCCGCGTAGGCAACTCGGCCGTTTACTGCGAGAAGCACGGACGCGGGCGGGCCTGAGCTTGGAGGTGGCCGCGCGAACACTCGGCTGGGGTAACGCAACGATTAGCAGACTGGAGAACGGCCGCAACAAAACCGTCAGGGCGACAGATCTTGACGCCCTGGGCGGGCTATACGGGGTCGAGGCGGAAGACCTTGTGGCATGGAAGGAGCTTGCAGGACAGGCGCCTGTCCGGTCGTGGCTACGAACCTACAGTGATGTACTCGAGCCGAAGTTCAACACGTACGTCGAACTTGAATCCGCCGCAAGTGAATTGGCTATATTTCAGCCGCTCATCATCCCCGGTCTGCTCCAAACTCACGACTACGCGCAGGCCATGAACCGAGCAAGGCAGCCGCGAGTCCCCGACGCGGATTTGGAACGGTTGGCAGCCGTTCGGGCTCGACGTCAGCACCTGCTCACGCGGCCCCGGAATCCGTGCAAACTTACGGCCGTGATACATGAGAATGCGCTGCGGACCACCATCGGTAACCCGCAGGTGATGGCTGATCAGTGTCGACATGCGGCGGACATGAGCACGCTCGAGAACATCGAGTTACGCATACTCAGGCAAGAAGCTGGCTTGCCAACCGGCAGACTCGTCACCCCGTTCATTGTGATGACCTTTCCGAAGGACGTACAAGGCAAACCGGTGGAACCGTCTGTCATCTATGCGGAGAGCTACACAGGGGATGCGTACCTCGAGAAGCGCGACGACGTGCAACGTTGTCGGCACACGTTCCGTACGCTGGTTGGGGCGACGATGGATGCTCGGTCGAGTCGCGTCCTATTGAGAGAAATAGCAAGGAGTTATAACGGTGAACGCTGAAGTCGACCTGACGGGGGCGAAGTGGTTCAAATCACGCCACAGTTCGGGGGGCAGCGGCGAATGCGTGGAGGTCGCACACCTTGACGGAGGCATGGTCGGCGTGCGGGACTCCAAGAACCCGACCGGCCCCGCGCTGGTCTTCAAGCCCAGCGAATGGGACGCCTTCACGGCTGGCGTGAACGACGGCGAGTTCGACCGGACGTAGGTCGAGGTAGCAAATCGGCCCCAGCTTTCTCAGAGGCCGTCTGCATGCCCGGAGTGTCCGTGCCGTAAGGAGTTGTGACAGTGAACGTCGAGGTCGACCTAACCGCCGCGCAGTGGTTCAAGTCCCGACGTAGCGAAGCCGGAAAAGAGTGCGTTGAGGTGGCCTTCCTCGACGGTGACCACGTCGGAATGCGGGACTCGAAGAACCCGACCCGTCCCGCGTTGGTGTTCACTCCGTCCGAGTGGGACGCCTTCACCGCTAGCGTGAACGACGGCGAGTTCGATCGCGCGTAGTCCCGAAACAGCAAAGCGGCCCTCAGTTTTCGATCGACTGGGGCCGCTTTTGCGTGTCCGCCTGCCACGTATTCGGACTACTTGTTGAGGAAAATGCCTGCGATATCGGCTTTTTTGATCGGGGTGTCCTGATTGACCTGCGCACCGCAGAGCAGATCCACCTGGATCATCGTCGCATCGACCGCCGTGCCCGCGGGCTCGTGATCATCGTTGGTCTGCTGCTTGATGAATTTGGTGATCGTCGTGCGCTTGGTGTCCTGATCCTGTTTGACGTAATCGCGGCAGGTGGTGTCCCCACCCTGGTTGAGCGCCCGCTCGATTTCGGTGCAACCGGCCAGCAGTGCCGCGACGGCCGCGACACCGAGTCCGGTCCGTAAGAGCGTGGCGTTCATAGAGATCCTCCTGGCGCTTCGGCGGGCGACCATGCCCGCGACGACGCGTACAGCCTAGGGCAATGGCCGGTTACGGTCGGAACGTGCGCAGCGGCACATTCATCTCCGCCGATGTAAGCGAACCATGATGTCCGATCAGCCTGGATTCCAGCGGTTCGGCGCCGGTGCGCACGACACCGCGCAGACCACGGGCCGCGACCACGAGATCGCCGATGCGCTCGGCGATATGCGGTGCCACGGTGGGGCCGAACCAGCCGCGGTCGATCGCCTCGGCGCGGGGGATGACATCGAAGTCGACGCCCAGGAATTCCTGCCATGTCGCTGCCACATCGGCGGTGGCGCCATCCACGGTGAAGACGTGACGGGCGCGCGGTTCGCCACCGAGTAGGCGTACGCCGTCGCGCAGTACCTCGGTCTTGTCGTAATCGATACGGTCGACGAGTTCCACCATGCCGTGATCGGCGGTGACGATGAGCGCGGCATCGGGCGGCAGATGTTCGGCGATGGTCGCGGCCAGCCGGTCGACATGCGCGAGCTCCAAAAGCCAAGCGTCGGAGGATGGTCCGCGCACATGACCGGTCGTGTCGAGGTTGCCGTGGTAGGCGTAGACCAACGACCGCGAGCCCGCCCGCAATGCGATCGCGACGCCGTCGACGAAATCACCGACGGATACGTAGGGGCGGAATTCGCAGCCGCGCAGCACGGCCCTGGTCAGCCCGGAACCCGCCTGTAGGCGCGGCGCGACCTGGGCCACCGCGATACCGTCGGCGGCGGCGCGCTCGAAAACCGTGGCGGTGGGCTGGAATTGCTCCGGCACCAGATCGTGCAGCAGGTCGATCTTCGGTCCCGCGCCGTGTAGCCGCCAGGTCAGCGCATTCACCAGCCGGTCGTAGCCGGGCACGTGTATCAGGTATCCGGTGAACCCGTGTTCACCGGGGGGCACACCGACCCCGAGTGAACTCAGACTGACCGTCGTCGTGCTCGGGAAGCCGGCCGTCAGCGTGCGTCGCGCCAGCGCCGACAGGAACGGCGCCGCATCGGAATTCGCGGCGAGCGCATCCGCGCCGAGACCGTCGATCAGCAGTACACAGATCCGATCGGCGGCGAGTTCGAGGCCGAGCCGGTCGACCTCGCCGGGTACGCCGAGCCCGGCGAGGAGTGAGGGGAAAAGATCAGCCAGGGAGCCCGTGCCGTAATCAGGCAACACAGCGTCGCGCAGCGACTCCGTGGGTGGTGGTGGTCGGGCGGCGGGCGGACTGAACACGAACTCAGGGTACTCAGGCCTGGCCGGTCTCGAATCGACTGATTTTGCCGTCGTGCACGATAAAGCGCCAGGCGGTGCGCATCGAACCCCAGCGGGAGTTCGTGTAGTCGGCAACCAATTCGGTGCCGTTGTCACCGACCGATTCGACATTCATGCGCCCATTGCTGCCGAAGATCTCGGAATCGGTCCACTGGACCAGATTGCGCTCCACACCGTCATCGGACATGGTCGCATCGTCGGTGAGGATGGCGTAGAAGCGGTCCTGGTCGCTGTCGTTGAGCGCGGCGACGAATTCCTGGACCGTGGGATCGAGCTGCTGTGTCATCGGAACATCCCTCTCGAAGAGTGCGGGTGCATCGGACAGCAAATGTTCGGCTTCACTCTAGTGTCGGGTGTGCCCGCGCGGGCGTCACGCGCCGGGACCGAGCAATGCGGTGAAGGTGCGCATGATGTCCTCGACCAGTGTGGGCGCGGTGGTCCCGAGCTGGATGCTGCGTTTTTCGAGCTGACCGTCCAGCCACAGCGAGGCCATGCCGTGCGCCAGACTCCACCACATGACGGCCAGCGTGTCGGCCTTGTCGGCGGGCAGCAATCCGGCGGCGACGGCGTCGGCGATGCTGTCGGCAAGGACATCGAAGGCCGCATCGCCCGCGGCCGCCGCGTCCGGATGCTTATCGGGTTGCGAGAGTTCCGGACGGAACATCAGACGGAAGTAGCCGGGATTTTCCTGGGAGAACCGCACATAGGTTTCGGCCAGCGCGGTCAGTGCTTGTAACGGGCTGACGGCGGCGGCGCGTGCGTCGGCCAAATCGCTGCCGAGCTGTCGGAAACCCTCGGTCGACAGGGCGGCGAGCAATGCCGAGCGATCAGCGAAATGGTGGTACGGCGCGCCGGTGCTCACGCCCGCCTCGCGGGCCACCCGCCGCAGGCTTACCGCACCGAGGCCTTCGGTTTCGATCAGCCGCAGGCAGGCGGCGAGGAGCGTGTCGCGCAGCGCGCCGTGGTGGTAACTGGTCCGCGTCACCAATCGAGCGTATTCGACACCTGCTGGACAGCCTAACTATGCAGTGCTTAGATGATCTGAGCGGCGCTCAGATGAGCTGTTCGCATCTCCTCCTTCGAAGCGGGTAAGCATATGAGTTCACGGGTACTCGTCACCGGCGCAACAGGATTCGTCGCTGGACACGTCATCGCGGAACTGCTCGAGCACGGATATGCCGTGCGTGGCACGGTTCGCGATCTCGGAAATGCGGATAAGCGCGCACATCTGGTGGCGCTTGCGGATCGGCTCGGCGGCGAGTTGGAGTTCGTCGCGGCGGATCTGAACGACAATGCGGGGTGGGCGGCGGCAGTTTCCGGCTGTACGTACGTACTGCACGTGGCGTCACCGTTTCCCGCAACGCCGCCAGACGATGAACGGGAACTGATCGGTACCGCGGTCGACGGGACATTGCGGGTATTGCGGGCGTGTGCCGATGGCGGCGTTCAGCGGGTGGTGCTCACCTCTTCGATCGCCGCGGTGACCTACGGCCATGAGACGGATGCGGTGCGCACCGAAGCCGATTGGTCGGTGGTCGAACGCAGTGCCGCCTATCAGAAGAGCAAGACACTGGCCGAGCGGGCGGCATGGGATTTCGCGGTGGATTCGGGTCTGGAGCTGGTGGTGGTGAATCCCGGAATGATATTGGGCCCATTGCAATCCGCGGCGACGAGCACCTCACACGAACCGGTGCGCCGACTGCTCGCCCACGACGCGCCGGGTTCACCTCGGGTGGGGTGGGCAGTGGTGGATGTGCGGGATCTGGCGGTGGCGCATCGGCTTGCACTGGAGTCTGCCGCAGCGGTCGGGAATCGGTATATCTGTGCGGGCGAACATGTCTGGATGGCGGATACGGGGCGAATGCTTGCCGAGGAATTCGGGCCGCGTGGATACCGGGTACCGACTCGGGTGATCCCGGATGTTCTCGTGCGGGCGATCGCCCTGTTCGACAAGGGGATTCGATTGACGGTGCCGATGTTGGGCCGCACCGAACAGCTCAGCTACGAGAAGGCGCGGCGGGAACTCGGATGGTCGATGCGACCGGTGCGGGAGACCGTCCTGGACACTGCGGAGAGTCTGATCGAGTTCGGCGTCGTGCCACGGGCGGCGGAGGCTTCGTCGCGGCGGACAGCCGTGAATGCGTAGGGGTGGACCGTGCTGATCGCGACACTCGTCATCGGCACCATCGGATTGGTGCGACGCTGGTTGGGCAGGCGGACGTCGGAGACGAAACCCGATGTGCCGCAATGGCGAAATGCGTTGCGGCGGACCGTCAAGTCGTTCAAGCGGCCAGGTCCGGCATTGGCGGCGGTCGTGACATCGGCCGGGATGGTTTGGGTGGGACTGGTGCTCGCACCCTGCTGATCGGGCCTGGTAGACAGGAACGGTGACGGCTGCGCGACGCAAGTTCCGGTTCGGTGTCAATCTGCTCGCTCCCGCTTCGCGAGCGGAGTGGATACGAAAGTGTCGCAGGGCCGAGGAACTCGGGTACGACGTGATCGGTGTGGCCGATCACCTGGGGTTGCCCGCGCCGTTTCCGGCAATGATTCTCGCGGCCGAGGCCACCGAGCGGGTTCGGCTGACCACCCTCGTCTTGAACACACCCTTCTATAACGCGACGCTCTTGGCACGCGATGCCGCCACGGCCGATCAACTCACCGATGGACGCGTCGAGTTGGGGCTCGGAGCCGGATATGTCCGGGAGGAATTCGAAACGGCCGGAATCACTTTCGAGACCGCGGGCAAGCGGGTCGAGCAGTTGGCGACGACCGTCGCGACACTGCGGCGGTTGTTCGCCGATCCGGAGTATCAGCCGCGGCCCGCGCAGCCTTCGGGCCCGCCGCTGGTCATCGCCGGTTGGGGTGATCGGCTGCTGCGGGTCGCGGCCGAATATGCCGATATCGTCGCGCTGCCCGGTGCCGCACCGGCATACAACGGCGGTCCGCTGCAGTTCGTCGGACTCGACGCCACCGATGCGCGAATGACGTATCTACGCGAGTTGCTCGGGTCACGGGCCGAGGATGTCGAGCTGAATATCCTGCTGCAGCGGGTGGTTCCGCCGGATGAACGGTCGGCCGCACTGGAACTGTATGGGCCGCATCTGCCCGCCGATGCCGCCGACCAGCCGGAGGAGTTGCCCGCATTGCTGATCGGGACGCCGAAGGAAATGGCGCGGCAGCTGGAACAGCGCCGGGAACGGTTCGGATTCAGCTACGTCTCGGTACTCGAGAGCAGTATGGAGCCGATGGGCGCGGTAATCGAGTTGCTGCGCTGAACGCAGGACAGGCCACGGCAGGTCAGTCCGCGACATTGTGCGCGGCCAGCCAGTCGGCCGCCCGCTTGCGGGAGGCCCGGCTGAGCCAGGCGTCCTGGATGACCTCGGCCAACTCCTGCTTGCTGAGTTCACCTATGCGACTGCCGCGCACCAGGACAGACAGATGCCCGTCGAAATGCGGAGTGGTGAAGAACGGTGAATCCGGATCCTGCACCAGCGCGAGTTTGTCCGATTCCGAGGGCACCCAGATCACGATCACATCGGTATATCGTTCACCGGTGTCCGGATCGAATGCATCGGGGCGCGGGTTGCGGAAGAAGACAAAGGATTTGCCGCCGACCTGGTACACCGCATTGCCGTGCGGACCGTCCAAGCGGTTGACGAACGGCATGCCGGTGGCCATTTCGTGCACGTCGGCCACCTTGGCTCGTCGCGAAACCCTTGCCATATCCAGCAGCGTAGACCGTGATCGCACAGCAGAGTTGAATCTTCAATGGGGAACGGTCGGTTTGCCATCGAACTCTCGACTCAACCTAGATGCGTACGCCATCATGAGATAGCGAATGTGAGCTCACACTAACGATGGGGTCAACGAGGTGGCACAATTCCGCACCCTCACCCGACAACGGGCCGCACTGGAAAAAGAATGGGCACGTTGGACGTCCGCTCCGAATAGCGCTTTCGGCATACCCGCGGACTCGACCTCGCTACGCAATGAGGTCATCCAATCCTGGCGGCGCTCGCTGACGACCGTCGATCCGAGTTGCACCGAGGCCCCCGGGCTAGATGATGTCCGCGAGCGCTGGACCGAATCCCCACTGCGCCAACCGATTACCGAACTCGCCGGTGATCTGCGCGGCATCTCCGAAGACTCCGGCTATCTCGCGGTCGTCACCGACGCCGCGGGCACCATTCTCTGGTCCTGCGGCGATCGTGCGCTGCGTCGCCAGGCCGAGGCGGTGAATTTCGCACCAGGCGGCTGCTGGGACGAAAGCCATATGGGCACCAACGGATTATCGCTCGCGCTGCACAGCGACCGCCCGACCACCGTCTTCTCCGCCGAACACCTGGTCGCCGCGCTACACGGCTGGGTCTGCTATTCCGCACCGATCCACGCACCCGACGGCCACCAGTTGGGTGTGCTCGATCTGTCCAGTTCCTGGGAGCGTTCGCATCCGATGGTGATGACCTCGGTCCGGGCGCTGGTCACCGCGGTCGAGACGATATTGCGTGCGGCCGCTCCGACACCCGCACGCGGCGTGCGGCTCGAATGTCTCGACGGCGCACGGCTGGTCCGCGATGGCAGGCCGGTGCCCTTGCCGCCGCGCCACCTGGAAATCCTGGCGTTGCTCGCCCTGGAGCCCGACGGGTTCACCCCCGAACAACTGCAGGCCGCGGTCTACGGCGACCGCCCGGTCTCCTCCAGCACGCTCAAGGCTGATGTCTCACATCTGCGCCGCACCACCGGCGGCGAGATCAGCAACCGCCGGTACATGCTCACCGGTCCGGTCTCCTGCGATGCTGTCGACCTGCTCGCCGCCATCCAGGCCGGCGACACGACCTCTGCGGTTTGGCTCTACCGTGGACCGCTGCTGCCCGGTTCGGACAGCCCACGTGTGCTGCAGTGGCGCAACCATCTCGATGTCGGGGTGCGCACCGCCGTACTGGCCAGCGACCGGGCGGATCACGCCGTCGCCTTCGGCGAGCGCTCCCCCGGCGATATCGAAGTGCACGAGCACGCGCTGCGATTGCTGCCCGCCGACGATGTGCGCCGCGCCGTGGTCGTCGCCCGGTTGTATACCGCACTGCGCTGCTGACGGCCCGCCGCGATAGCGGCACCAACCTCGCACCAACCTTCTCGGGACATAGTGGCCCGGCAGGCAAGATTCGCGAGGGAGCGCCTACACATGATCTACGCCAAACCGGGGTCTGCCACCGGCATCGTCACCTACGCCAGTCGCTACGACAACTTCATCGGTGGTGACTGGGCGGCCCCGATCGAGGGCAGGTACTTCGAGAACCCCTCCCCCGTCGATGGCGAGACCTTCTGCTCGGTGGCGCGCTCCTGTGCCGCCGATATCGATATGGCTCTCGAAGCCGCGCACAGCGCCGCCGCCAAATGGGCCGCCACCTCCCCCGCCGAGCGCGCGAATATCCTCAACAAGATCGCCGACCGGATCGAGCACAGCCTCGAACCCCTCGCCATCGCCGAAACCTGGGATAACGGCAAACCCGTGCGCGAAACCCTCGCCGCCGACCTGCCTTTAGCGGTGGACCACTTCCGCTACTTCGCCGGCGCCATTCGCGCCCAGGAGGGCAGCATCGCCGAAATCGATGTCGACACCATCGCCTACCACTTCCGTGAACCGCTCGGCGTGGTCGGTCAGATCATCCCGTGGAACTTCCCGATCCTGATGGCCGCGTGGAAGCTGGCTCCGGCCTTGGCGGCGGGCAACTGTGTGGTGCTCAAACCCGCCGAGCAGACCCCGGCATCGATTCTGCTGGTGATCGAGCTCATCGCGGATCTGCTGCCGCCCGGAGTTCTCAACGTGGTCAACGGTTTCGGTGTCGAGGCGGGTAAGCCGCTGGCGGCGAGTCCGCGCGTGGCCAAGGTCGCCTTCACCGGCGAGACCACCACCGGACGGCTCATCATGCAGTACGCGAGCGAGAACATCATCCCGGTCAGCCTGGAGTTGGGTGGTAAGAGCCCCAATATCTTCCTGCCCGATGTCATGGCCGCCGATGACGAATTCCTGGACAAGGCCGTCGAGGGCTTTGTCATGTTCGCGCTCAACCAGGGCGAGGTGTGCACCTGTCCCTCGCGCGCGCTGATCCATTCGTCGATCTACGACGAATTCCTGGCCCGCTGCATCGAACGGACCCGAGCCATCAGGGGCGGTAATCCGCTCGACGACACCACCATGATCGGTGCCCAGGCCAGTAACGACCAATTCGAAAAGATCCTGTCCTATATCGATATCGGCAGGCGGGAAGGCGCCCGTGTGCTCACCGGTGGGGAAGCACGCAAGGTAGACGGACTGCCGGGTGGCTACTACATCCAGCCGACGATTTTCGAGGGCACCAATACGATGCGGATCTTCCAGGAGGAGATCTTCGGCCCAGTGGTGGCGGTGACCAGGTTCGACACCGTCGAAGAGGCGACCATGATCGCCAACGACACCCTCTACGGCCTCGGCGCCGGGGTGTGGACCAGGGATATCACCACGGCTTACCGGATGGGTCGGGCAATCAAGGCAGGGCGAGTATGGACCAATTGTTTCCACGCGTACCCTGCGCACGCCGCCTTCGGCGGGTACAAGAAGTCCGGCATCGGCCGGGAAAACCACAAAATGATGCTCGAGCACTACCAGCAGACCAAGAATCTGCTGGTCAGTTATTCACCGACAAAACTCGGGTTCTACTGATGCACGGCAGAGTAGCCCGCGTCGCGATCACCGAACGGGCACGAGAAGTGTTGCGCCGGTTGATAGAACAGCACGGACCGGTGCTGTTCCACCAATCCGGCGGCTGCTGCGACGGGAGTTCACCGATGTGCTTCGGAGTGCGCGAATTCCGGGTAGGCGGCGCGGATGTGCTGCTGGGTCGGTTGCCGTGGCATACCGAATTCTGGATCAGCGGTGATCAATTCGAACTGTGGAAACACACCCATCTCACCGTGGACGTGGTGACCGGGCGCGGCGGCGGATTCTCGCTGGAGGCGCCAGAGGGCGTGCGGTTCATCATCAGATCGCGCCTGCTGTCCGATGAGGAGACGGCGGCGTTGGCGGCGGGACCGCCACCGCGGACGGGAGCCGATCGGATGAGTTGACTACCGAAAACGCAGTCGTCGATACCTGATTCACGCCCGCGGGTGCGTCCGCGGGCGGCCAACCGGTGATCGGCCAGGGGGTCCGCAGCCCTGGGCCGACACCGCTAAGCCCCGCCGTCCCGCTGCAGACCGGGACGGCGGGGTGCGGTGTCTACCTGCCGGGCAGGAAACGGAAACCACGGACCAGCGTCATCAGCAGCCGCTGCCATTTGTCCCGCGAAATCACCGGCGGCGCATCGAGATTCATGAATCGCGTGACTACAACGGTCTGAGGTTCGGTGAACTTCAACAGACCGTCCGGGCCGTGCCTGCGCCCGACACCGGAGATGCCCATACCGCCCATCGGCGCGGCGGTGGTGCCCCAAGCCGGGGCATACCCCTCGTCGACGCAGACGGTGCCCGCATGCAACCGCTCGGCGATCCGCTCCCCCGCGGCCTTGCTCTGCGCCCAGACGCTCGCGTTCAGACCGTATTCGGTGTCATTGGCCAGCCCGATCGCCTCCTCCACGCTCTCGACCGGGTAGATCGAGACCAGCGGACCGAAGGTTTCGTTGCGGCCGCATTCCATCTCGTCGGTGACATCGGCGAGCACGGTGGGTTCGAAAAACAGCGGTCCCAGATCCGGACGCGCTTTGCCGCCCGCGAGCACCTGAGCGCCCTTGGAGGTCGCGTCGGCGACATGTTTGGACACGGTCTCCAATTGCGCTTCGGAGATCAGGCTGCCGATATCGGCCGAATAATCGTAGTCCGCACCGAGTTTCGCGGCCTGTACGGCGGCAACGAACTTCTCGGTGAACTCCGCGGCGACCGCCTTCTCCACATACAGCCGTTCGATCGAAATACACAGTTGACCCGCATTGGAGAAACAGGCGCGCACCGCGGCCTTGGCGGCCTTGTCCAGTTTCGCGCCGCGGGTGACGATCATCGGGTTCTTGCCGCCGAGTTCCGCGGAGAATCCTATGAGCCTGCGCCCGCACTGTTCGGCCAGGGTGCGACCGGTGGCGGAGGAGCCGGTGAACATCAGGTAGTCGCAATTGTCCACGATGGCGGTGCCGACGACGGTGCCCGGTCCGGGGACGACGGCGAGCAGGTCACGGGGCAGTCCGGCCTGGTACAGCAGTTCGGCGCTGGCCAGCGCGGAAAACGGGGTCTGACTATCCGGTTTGACGATCACCGCATTGCCCGCGAGTAGCGCCGGGATCGAATCGCCGATGGACAGCAGCATCGGATAGTTCCACGGCGCGACCACACCGACGACGCCCTTGGGCTGGTGGCGCACCGTCGCTCGGTTGAGCACCGGGAAGGCGCCGGGCACGCGGTGTGCGTCGAGCAGATCTGGTGCGACCCCGGCGAAATAGCGGGCCGCGAACATCAGGCCCATGATCTCTTCCTGGGCGGCCCAGCGCGCCTTACCGGTTTCGGCCTGGATCACGTCCATCAGGAATTCGCGCTGTTCGACGACCAATTCGCGGTATCGCTCGAGTACCGCGGCACGATCCTTGGCCGGACGCGCGGCCCATCGGGCCTGCGCGGTCTCGGCCTTGTCGAATGCGGCCACCACGTCATCGGCGGTGCCGACCGGCACGCTGCCGAGTGGGTTGCCGGTGAAGGTTTCGGCGATCGTTTTGCGCGCACGGCCATCCGGATCAGCGATCGCGGCGATCGCGCTCAGGCGGTCGAACACTTCGGCTTTCGGCGCGGGCATCGGTGCCTCCTACTTGTGAGTAACCCCCAGATACACACAACATACGCCGCGTCCGTTCTCAGTAGGAGCCTCTCCTCGGGGTTGGCGGATGACGACGCGTATTCGTCACCGGAAGTACTGCAAGAACACCCTGCTGATGCTGGTCCAGCATCTCATCGAACGGGCCGGCGCAAGTACTACGGAAATGTCAACTCGAGTCCCGCTCAGCAGGACATGCGCAACGAAATGGTCACAACTGGTTTAGATTATGGCGATGTTCAGAGCGAGGCTCGGGGTCCGAACACGGATTCTGGCGATCGCGCTCGTGCCGAGCCTGACTCTGCTCGTGGTCGGCGTGGGTGCGGCGGGATATCTGGTTGCCGAGGGAAATAAGGCCAAGGACTGGGCGGCCCAGAATCAGCAGGCCATACCCTCCACCCGCGAATTGCTGGAGGCGGTCCAGAGCGAACGCCAGCTTACGTTGGCCGCGCTGACCGGCGACGAGACCGCAACCCCCGCACTAGGTGTGGCCAGGATGCGCCTCGATGGCGCGCTGAAGGGCCTGATCGATGCCTCCGCCGGACTCCGGGCGGTGGACGATTCGAAGATCGGCGATAACGCCGCGAACTTTATGACGCTGTCGACGTCGATGAACCAGGTCCGAACGCTCACCGATGCCGGCACCTTGCCCGTCCCGGACGCATACAACTTCTACAACCGACTGCTCGACATCATCTCCTTCGGCACCGAGATCGCCGAGCAGTCCGCACCGGACGCCACGATCGGCGTGCACATCGCCGACGGTATGCGAATCTTCCTGGTGGCCGAAGCGATGTCGCGCAGCACCGCGCTCGCGGGCATGATCGTCAATTCCAATGGGCCGACCCCCATTCCGATGGACGAGTACCTGCGCCAGATCGGCTTCTATCACGCCGAGGCCGCCAATCTCGCGGGCGAACTGGACCCGAAGCAGCAGGAGAGCCTGCACACGCTGATGGCGAGCCAGGCTTGGCAGCAGCTGATAGCCATGGAAAACGCGCTGGCCCAACGCAACACCACGGCAACGAGCACCACCTCCAACTCGTCGAGTTCATCCAGTTCGTCGAGCAGCTCCACCAAACAGGCGACGCCACCCGCCCTGCCGCTGAGCCCCCAGGAGTGGCACAGCGCGGCCGGCGAGGTGAACCGCGGGCTGATCGATGTGTGGATCGCCCAGAACAAGTACTCGCAGAAGTTGGCCGAAGACGAGGCCGCCGATGCCACCGCGCGATCGGCGTGGGCCGGTGGCGGTGTCATTGTGGTCAGCCTGCTGGCGTTCGTGATCGCGATCGTGCTGGCCAACCGAGTCATCAACCGGCTCAAGCGGCTTCGCGGTGAAACCCTGGCGCTGGCCGATGAGCGGCTGCCCGAGCTGATGCGCCGGCTCGGCGAGGGTGAGCTCATCGATCCGGAGGTCGAATCCGCGGAACTGGATTACGGTCACGACGAAATCGGTCAGGTGGCCAAGGCCTTCCAGCACGCGCATGCCGCGGCCGTCGCGGGTGCGGTGAACGAGGCCCGCACCCGTGAGGGTGTGAAGGCGGTCTTCCTGAATATCGCCCACCGCAGCCAGATCGTGGTGCACCGGCAGCTGGAGATTCTTGACAAGGCCGAAGAGCGCCAGGAGGATCCGGCCCTGCTGGACACCCTGTTCCGGCTCGATCACCTCGCCACCCGCGAGCGTCGCAATGCCGAGAACCTGATCATTCTCGGTGGCGGCCAGCCAGGGCGGCAGTGGCGCAATCCGGTGCCGCTGATCGATCTGGTGCGCAGCGCGGTCGGCGAAACCCTCGACTACGCAAGGGTTCGCGTGGCCCGGCTACCCGAGACGCATGTGCTCGGCTCGGTCGTGGCCGACCTCATCCATCTGCTCGCCGAACTGGTGGACAATGCGACCTCGTTCTCGCCACCACAGTCGCGGGTCGAGGTGAGCGGCAATGTGGTCGGCAAAGGCGTGGTCGCCGAGATCAGCGATCAGGGCATGGGCATGACCGAGGCCGAGATCGCCCGGGTCAACGAGATGTTGCGCAAGCCACCGGATTTCGGTGTCGCGGCGTTGTCTTCGGACTCCCGGCTCGGATTGTTCGTGGTCGCCCAGCTGGCCGCCAGGCACGGGGTATCGGTCCGGTTGTCGGAGTCCGACTACGGCGGCATCCGTGCCATCGTGCTCATCCCCTCGGCCCTGCTCGCCAATGAACAAGCCGCTCTGACAACGGATTCCGAGCCGCTGGAATCAGCGCGCAGGCGACGGCATCCGGTCCCGTTCGTCGACTCCTCCCCCTATGGTGGCGCTGAAACCGAGTCCGCGGTGCTCACCGCGCCGCCGCTGGCGCCGCCCGCCGTCGAAGCGCCGCCCACGTTCGAGGCGCCGCAGCCCACCGCGCCCGACACCAGGCCAGCGCTGCCGCGCCGCAACCGGCAAGCCAGCATCGCACCGCAACTGGCGCAATCGACTCCGGCCGAACCCGAAGCCGAGCAGCCACCGGAGCGGGAACGTTCGGCGGAGCAGGCGCGAGATCTGATGTCCGCCATCGAAAACGGGACCAGGCAGGGCCGCCGTGCCGTCCCCGATGCCGTGCTGCCAGAGGTGGCGGCCGCCGAGCAATTCGGCACCTATCAGGGACCGAGCGGTAAACACTCGGATGAACAGGAAGGTAACGGTGACTTCTTCCAGCCCCGGTGACCTCAACTGGTTACTCGACGACCTCGTCGACCGCCTCGCCGGCGTACGCTACGCAGTAGTACTATCCACCGACGGCCTACTCCTCGGCCGCTCCACCACCATGACCCGCGAAGACGCCGAACACTTCGCCGCCATGTCCTCCACCCTCTACGGCCTCGCCCGCAGCGCCGGAGCCCGCTTCGACGGCGGCAGCGTCCGCCAAGCCGTCATCGAACTCGACCGCGCGATACTGTTCGTCACCTCCGCCGGCGACAACGCCTGCCTAGCACTACAAGCCGCCGAAACAGCCAACCTCGGCATGGTCGCCTACGAAATGAACGTCACCGTCCAACGCGTCGGCACCTACCTATCCACCCCAGCACGACTGCCATGACACACCACGGCGGGCAATGGTACGACGAACAAGCCGGCCCACTGGTCCGGCCCTACGCACTCACCCGCGGGCGGGTGATGGGAGCAGGCCACGACCTGGACATGCTCACCGTGGTCGTCACCACCGACCCACCACCCACCCTGCGGCGAGCCGAACCGGAATACGCGGATATCGTGCGACTCTGCCGCGCACCACAATCCGTCGCCGAGGTCGCGGCCCACCTGAAACTCCCCCTAGCGGTCACCAAGATCCTCGTCGGCGACCTGATCGGCGAGGGCCACCTGATCTTCCGGGCACCGGTCCAGCCGGAAGCAGGCCCCGGCGATCTCAACATATTGCGAGCGGTACTGGATGGCATCCGAAAACTTTGACCCCACCCACCCCAGTGCGACACCACAACTGGCGGCCTCGGTCAAAATCCTCATCGCCGGCGGATTCGGCGTCGGCAAAACAACCATGGTGTCCTCCATCAGCGAGGTCGCGCCACTGCGCACCGAGGAGTTGATCACCGAAGTCTCCACCGGGGTCGACGACCTATCCGGCGTCGAACACAAAACCACCACAACCGTGGCTCTGGACTTCGGACGCATCACCATCGACCGCGACCTCGTCCTCTACCTATTCGGCACCCCCGGCCAAGACCGATTCTGGTTCCTCTGGGACGAACTCTCCCGCGGCGCACTCGGCGCAATCGTCATCGCCGACACCCGTCGGCTCGGCAATTCCTTTGCCGCCGTGGACTACTTCGAACGCCGCGGACTGGCATTCCTGGTCGCGGTCAACTGCTTCCAGGGCGCACCCGTCTACACCATCGATGAGGTACGCGACGCACTCGACCTCGATGACCACATCCCGGTCATGCTGTGCGACGCCCGCGACCGCACCTCCAGCAAAGAAGTACTACTCAACCTGGTACAACACCTCATCGAACGGGCCGGGCGGTCTCCGGTCGCCACCTGATCGCGGCTACCGGTATTCGAGCCTGGCGCTGATGTGGTGGCCGGCGATGCCGTCCACCTTCCAGTCGATGAGGCAGCCGACGAGACGGCGTTCGGCATGTTCACCGAGCGCCGGTTCGAGAGTGGCCAGCCAGGCGCCCGCACGTTTCACCGGCCCCCCACGATCCGCACGTGATTCACCACCGCATCTGCGGGCCCTGCCCATGCCCCATTCAGACTTGATGCCACCAGGAGATGAACAGCACCACCCCACCGACGACCAACAACAGCGATACCGGAAGGGGCCACCACGGACCGTGCCGACCGAGTAACCGGCGGGTCAGGCGCACTTGCACTGCACCGAATCCGGCCAGCGCCAGACCCCATACGGGCAGTAGCCCGACCCCGAGCAGTGCATGCACCGCCCAGGCTCCGGCCAGCGTCGGACCACCCCAGGAGTGCTCGAGATCGTTGTCCGCGATGAGTGGATAGAAGATTCCGCGTACCGCGGCGATGGTCGCCAGGAAGGCAAAAAACCAGGTCAGCAGGCCGACCGCACCGGCCAGCACCGAATGCGCGACCGCACGCACTGCCAGACGATCTCGCGGCGCGATGAAAATGCCCAGCAATCGGCGCGGGACGCGAAACCGGCTCGCTATCGGGCCGAGGCCGATTACCGGCGCAACCAACGCGTATGCGGCCCAACGCAACAGTGAGCGAACCGTGGTCATGCCATCGACCGTATCCCGCGCGGCGGATGCGCGGGCACCTCAGGCCAGTCGGCCCGCATCGACCAGGTCGTCGAACAGCAGCTGATCGACCGGCGGCACCAACGCGCGATCCGCATAGGAGAACCACGCGACCTCTTCGATCTCACTACTCGCCGCGAGGATGCCACGATAGTCGGCGGTGTAGCAGCTCATCCGTACGATCACATCGTTGGCCGGCCCGTGCAGTGCGGCCTCGTACGTGCCGACGTGGGCGACGGTTTCCGGAACCAGCGCGACGGTCAACTCCTCTTCGATCTCGCGCAGCAGCGTCTGCAGATCGGACTCCGCACCCTCGCGTTTGCCGCCCGGAATGTAGAAGATGTCCTTGCCTTTAGGTCGTGCACAGAGGATGCGGCCGTCCTCGATGCGCACCCACGCGACCGTGTCGATCAACTTCCGCACTCGCCCATCCGCCACCGCCGCAGCCTAATGGACGTATCGATCAGTGGGCGTGCTGGAGGTCGGCGGGCAGGATCGAGCGGCCGCCCGCAGCGCCAGGACCGTCGACGGGGCTCAGGTCCTGCCCGTGCACCCGCTGGCCGCATTCGGCGCAGACCGGTTCGATCACGGTGGTCTTGCCGCAGGATTCGTGCACGGCCTGCACCGGCGGGCCGTCGGGCGCGGCCCACTGGTCACCCCATTGGCGCATGGCATTGACGACGAGCCAGAGCGAGCGACCTTTTGGGGTGAGCTGGTAGTCGTAGCGCACCGGATTTTCCTGGTAGGGCACCTTGACCATGATGTCGTGCGCGACAAGGTGTTCCAGGCGCTGGGTGAGTACATTGCGGGCGATGCCCAGACGTGCGCGGAAGTCGTCGAAGCGGCTCACGCCGAAGAGTGCGTCGCGCACGATCAGCAGCGTCCACCATTCGCCGACCACCTCCAGGCATTGGGCGACCGAGCAGTTCATCTCGTCGAAGCTGGTCCTGCGCATGCGCCTCAGCATAGTTGGTTGCTTCAAAGAACTCATCAGGAAGCGGCAGGTCCGTCGCATCCACCGCGGTCACCTTCGGTCGGCCGCGGATGGTTGCTACGCCACGTGGACGGTGAAACCGGTGTGGCCCATGGCTGCGGCGACGTGGTCGGCAGCGGCTTTCAGCTCGAGGGTCGGAGGCAGTGAGCCGTTGAAGGTGGTGATGGATAGGTCGTCGGCGCTGGTCTCCCAGGTGCCGGCGATGCGGCCGTCGAGGACCAGGATGGGAGAAATCCACCCTGCTGCCCGGCTTACTCGGGAGCGATGTTCGGTGGGAAGTAGTTCGGTGTCGCCGGTGCCCGGCCCCAGGACGTATTGGTCGAAGGCGCCCAAAAGGTGTACCGCGGTGCGGGCCGGTTTCGTGGCTGCCAGTTCGTCGGCATGTTCGGTGAGTATGTAGGCGCGCCTGCCTGAGATATCGACCTCGGTGAGTGCGTCCCCTAACTCCGAGAACCATCGACGCACCCTCGTCTTCTGGAGGCTGTTGCGGCTGAGCCAGGCATCGAAGGCTTCCGGGGTCGCCGGGCCGTATGCGCCGAGGTAACCGGTAATGGCTACAGGTGCGGCGGCATCGGGTTCGGGCAGGCCACGCCAACCGTTGACCAGATGGGCCGGGCTGGTGAACGTGACCCGATTACCTTGGGCGGGACCGTGACACAGCGCCCCCTGCCAGGCCAGCGGCTTGAGCAGCGCACCCCAGCCGGAGCGCAATTCCTCGCCGAGCCGATGGAATGCGGGGTCGGCGACCAGCGCGTCGACCAGTTCGTCCCGGCTGAGCACCACGCCATCGAGCACCTGCGCCACCGCATCGACCAGCGCCGCGACATCCTTGGGCGACGCCCCGAATGTGCGCTGCCAGGCGGGCTTTTCCCAGGTGCGGGCAGAACCGATCAAGGAAAGAACCGCGGCCGCCATATCAGGGGTGAGCGCGTGCAGAGTTCCGCGCATGGCCCAGGTCTTCATCAGGGTGCCCGCCGCCAATTCCGGTAGCAGCGCACCTGGATCGGGTTTGCTGCGCCGCAGCGCCACCGCGAGATCGGCGGCCGCGGTCACCTGAGCCTGCACACCGCACAGGCGCTCGACGATCTCGGTGACACCGACATCGTCAGGTGACATGACGAATTGCCTGCGCAGCCGCCAAGCGAAAACCTGCTCCCAGGTGACGTGCACCTATGCCCCTCCTCTGTTCTGCCGGCCAACCGGACACAACCCGCACCGGCTCGGGACCGGTACCGGATTCATCCCAGCACTGTGCTGCAGAACAGTACTCCGACCGCAATCTCGAGAAGACCCACCACGGTCGCCGCCATCACGGCGAGCAATGCGGTCCGATTCGTCGCGCGCCGCACCGCGCCGACCGGTGCCACCAAGCGCTCGGCCCGATCCAGTACGGCGGTGGCCGCGGCGCCCAACGCCGCTGTCGGCAGCGGTTCGGTCGCGCCGACAATCGCGAGCAGGCCGCCGAGCAGCGGCTCCCGGCCGTGCGTCCGCGCCGCCGTATCGTCGGCGCACATTTCGAGTAGTCGGCCGATTTCGTGCGTCCCGTCGGTCACCAGACGCATCCCGGGCAGCGTGATCGCGATACCGCGCAGCAATCGGAGCAGTCCGGCATGCCGCTCGCTCAGATGTGCGTGCTCATGAGCGAGCACCGCGGCGAGCTGCTTCTCGGTCAGTGCGTCGACGGCCGCGCTGGTCACGACAATGGTGTCGGGGCGGCCGGCCACGCAATAGGCTTGGCGCTCCGGCGAGTCCAGCACGACCGCACCGACGCCGGGCACGCGACGACCGACCATGCGAACGGCGCGTCCGTGTGCGATGGTCTTGCGTCGCATGTACAACACCGCCTGTGCGGCGTGCGCCAGGATGCCCAGGAGCGCAATGGCGACCAGGGCCGCGCAGGTCAGGGTGCCCAATTGGACCAGCAGGCCACCGTGCATGCGCATCGGTGTGGCCAGCGCGTTGTAGCAGTCGCGCAGCGTATCGGCGGGATGCCAGTAGGTGGCGAATTCGACGATCAGTATGCCGGCCGCGATGACCCAGGCTCCCAATGCGCCCGCGATCGCGACCAGCCAGGCGAGCACCCCGAGCCGGGGTGCGACGCCGCGCCGGGTGAGTCTGCGCAGCACGGTCGGGCCGAAGGTGGCCACCAAGCTGCCGTAGATCATCAGGCTGACGGCTACATTCACGGCGCCTCTGGGGTTTTACGCGAGGTCAGCCGACGCAGTGCGGCCCGCAGTCCGGCCGACTCCTCGTCGCTGATCCGATCGACGAAATGGCTGAGCACCAGATCCGAGCGGCCGCCGGAGCCGAGTGCCTCGAGCATGAGCCGCGCGCTGTGTTCCTCACGAGTGAGCGTCGGCCAATATCGATATGCCTTACCCGCGCGTTCGCGCGCCAACCAGCCCTTGCGGTGCAGGTTGTCCATGGTCGACATGACCGTGGTGTAGGCGATACCACGCTCGGCGGCCAGTTCGTCGAAAATTTCGCGGACCGTTGTCGTTTCCGCGTCCCGATCCCAAATGCGGTCCATGATCACCGCCTCCAAATCCCCGAATCCACGCACGATGCCGACTCCCTCATCAACTACTGGACATCTCTGAAGTCCCAGGGTAGCTGGATCAGCCGATTACTACGTAGTCATACCGTAGATTCGCTCATCGGGCGGCACACTCCGCACGAGGCAGAACACGTTCTAGGGGTCATCGCCGGCCTGCACCTGTGGTAGCCACTCGCGGTTGGCACCGTAGTACTCGCGATCCCGATCCAACACTCGTCGGCCGTTACTCGGCACTCTCACCCAATGCTCGGACGACATAGAGTGCTGCCGTGGACGTGGTGGTCGTTGTGGGAATCGTCGTCGGTGCGGTGATCGTCGTTCTGGGAGTGGTCGGCGTGCACTGGTATCTCTGGCGGCGGCTGGTGTGGGATACGACGGAGCGCGGGTCGATCGCCCGCCGGGTCGGTACCGGCGTGATCGTCGCGGGGACAGCACTTTTGATCGGTGCGTTCGCGTCCGAATCGGCCGGTGTTCCGTTTCTGATCATCCAGATCATCGCCTGGCCCGGTTATATGTGGGGCGCGCTGTTCGTCTATCTCGTGCTGTGGCTGTTTGCGGGTGAACTGGTGCGGCCGCTTTTGCGGCGTTGGATGGCGCATTCGAGGACGGCCGAAGACATTGCGGCAACCGTGGCCGCGGATCATCCCGCGCCGGTTTCACGGCGACTCTTCGTCTCTCGGGCGGTAGGCGCCGCGGCGACCCTGGCGGCGGTGAGCACGGTCGGCTACGGTACCCACAGCGTGCTGACCGGCCCGCGAGTAAAGCAGTTGACGGTGCCGCTGGCCCATCTGCCACGCACCGCGCACGGCTACCGGATCGCAGTGGTCAGCGATATCCATCTCGGTCCGATTCTGGGCCGAGGATTCGCCGAGCGAGTGGTCGAGACGATCAACGACACCCAACCGGATCTCATTGCCGTAGTGGGTGATCTAGTCGACGGTAGCGTCGAACACCTGCGCTCGGCGGTCGAACCACTGGCGCGGTTGCAGGCACGACACGGCGCCTATTTCGTCACCGGCAACCACGAATACTTCTCCGGTGCCGAGCAGTGGATCGAGCATGTGCAGGAACTCGGACTGCGGCTGCTTGCGAACAGCCGCACCGAGCTGCCGTATTTCGACCTTGCCGGGGTCAACGATATTCAAGGCGAACGCATCGGACAGGGACCGGACTTCACCGCCGCGCTCGGCGACCGTGATCTCGCGCGTACCGCGGTGCTGTTGGCGCATCAGCCAGTGCAGATCCACGATGCGGTCGAATTCGGAGTCGACCTGCAACTGTCCGGCCACACCCACGGCGGCCAGTTATGGCCCGGCAATTACCTTGCGGGCCTTGCCAGTCCGACCGTCGCGGGCCTGGACCGCTACGGCGACACCCAGCTCTACGTCAGCCGCGGCGCCGGCGCGTGGGGACCCCCGGTCCGCGTCGGCGCACCCTCTGATATCACCGTGATCGAGCTCGCGTCGAAACAGGCGTGACACACAACGTGCTGCCACGCCACCGGCGGCCCAACCGAGATCAGGCGAGGTCGAATCGATCGTTGTCGACCACCTTGACCCACGCGGCGACGAAGTCCTTTACGAACCTCTCGGTGGCGTCCTGCTGCGCATAGACCTCGGCTACCGAGCGCAGCACCGAGTGCGAGCCGAAGATGAGGTCGTTGGCCGTGGCTGTCCACTTGGGCCGGCCGGAGGACCGGTCGAAACCTTCGTAGACGTTTTCCGCCGACTCGGACGTCTTCCACTCTGTGCGCATATCGAGCAGGTTGACGAAGAAGTCGTTCGTCAGCAGGCCCGGACGCTCAGTGAGCACACCATGCTTGCTGCCGCCGTAATTGGCGCCCAGGGCGCGCAGGCCGCCGATCAGTACCGTCATCTCCGGAGCCGTCACGTCGAGCATGTACGCGCGATCGAGCAGCAGACGCTCCAGCGGGGCCTTCTCGCCGGAGCGGACGTAGTTGCGGAACCCGTCCGCGCGCGGTTCGAGCACCGCGAACGATTCCACATCGGTGTTCTCCTGCGTGGCGTCGGTCCGTCCGGGCGCAAACGGCACCTTGATGTCGTGGCCGGCATCCCTGGCCGCCTTCTCGACCGCCGCGGATCCGGCCAGGATGATCAGGTCGGCCAGCGACACCTTCTTGCCGCCGGCTGCCGAACCGTTGAACTCCTGCTGGATCTGCTCGAGCACGGGCAGGACCTTCGCCAACTCGGCGGGTTCGTTGACCTCCGAATCCTTCTGGGGCGCGAGCCGAATCCGGGCGCCGTTGGCGCCGCCGCGCTTGTCGGTACTGCGGTAGCTCGCTGCCGACGCCCACGCGGTCTTGACCAGCTGCGCGATCGAAAGGCCGGAGTCGAGGACCTTGCGCTCGAGCTCCGCGATGTCCTGTTCGTCGATCAGTTCGTGATCGACGGCCGGCACCGGATCCTGCCACAGCTGCGGCTCGGCAACCCATGGCCCGAGGTAGCGGCTGAGCGGTCCCATATCGCGGTGCAGCAGCTTGTACCACGCCTTGGCGAACGCCTCGGACAGTTCCTCGGGGTGCTCGAGCCAGCGGCGGGTTATCTCCCGATAGATCGGATCTTCCCGCAGCGACAGGTCGGTAGTCAGCATGGTCGGGGTGCGGGCCGGCCCGCCGAACGGATCTGGAATGGCGCCCTCGCCCGCGCCGTCCTTCGGCTTCCACTGCCACGCCCCGGCCGGGCTCTTGGTCAGTTCCCACTCGTAGCCGTACAGGTTCTGCAGGAAGCCGTTGCCCCACTTGGTCGGAGTGGCAGTCCACACGACCTCGAGACCGCTGGTGATCGCGTCCTTACCCTTGCCGGTTCCGTGGGAACTCTTCCAGCCCAGGCCCTGCTGCTCGAGCGGGGCCGCTTCGGGTTCGGGGCCGACCAGATCGGGATCGCCCGCACCGTGGGTCTTGCCGAAACTGTGGCCGCCGACGATCAGGGCGGCGGTCTCCTCGTCGTTCATCGCCATGCGGCCGAAGGTCTCTCGGATGTCCCGCGCGGCGGCCACCGGATCCGGGCGGCCGTTGGGCCCTTCCGGATTCACATAGATCAAGCCCATCTGGACAGCGCCGAACGGCTTCGCCAGATCCCGGTCACCGCTGTAGCGCTCGTCGCCGAGCCAGGTGTCCTCCGGGCCCCAGAACACTTCTTCCGGCTCCCAGATATCGGGGCGGCCGAAACCGAAGCCGAAGGTCTGGAAACCCATCGATTCGAGAGCGACATTGCCGGCGAACACCAACAGATCGGCCCAGGAGATCTTGTTGCCGTACTTCTGCTTGACCGGCCACAGCAGTCGACGAGCCTTGTCCAGACTGGCGTTATCCGGCCAACTGTTGAGCGGCGCGAAGCGCTGCGCGCCCTGACCGCCGCCACCGCGGCCGTCGGCGATTCGGTACGTGCCCGCCGCGTGCCAGCTCATCCGGATGAACAGGCCACCGTAGTTGCCGTAGTCCGCGGGCCACCAGTCCTGCGAGTCGGTCATAACGGCGGCGACGTCGGCCTTCAGAGCGTCGACATCGAGCTTCGCGAACTCTTCGGCGTAGTCGAAATCCTCGCCAAGTGGGTTGGACTTGGACGAATGTGCGTGCAGCACCGAGACATCGATCTGCTCGGGCCACCAGTCCTTGATGGTGCGCGGGCGATGGTCGGTTTTCGCAGTCGGAGACGGGATGGCCGGGTTCTCACTCTCGCTCGCGCTTCGAGTTCCGGTCTCCGGAGCGGGTGGACGGCTATCGGATGTCATGACATTCCTTCCTGAATGAGTAAGGCGGGCTGCGGTCAGGACGTGATCATCTGGCGTGCGATGCGGCGCAATCGGGACACAGACCCCAGTAGATGACCTCGGCCTCGTCGATCGAGAAGCCGCGGTCGTCGGACGCGGACAAACACGGGGCCTCCCCGACCGAGCAGTCGACATCGGCGATCAACCCGCACGCCCGGCATACGACGTGATGATGGTTATCGCCGACCCGCGTTTCGTACCGGGCGACCGAGCCGGAGGGCTGAATACATCGAAGCAGGCCCGCGGCGGTGAGCACGCGCAACGAGTCGTACACCGCCTGGTGCGATACCGCTGACAGCCGAGATCGCACGGCGCGGATGATCGCATCCGTATCGGCGTGCGGATGGTCGTGCACCGCACTCAACACCGCAATACGCGGAGCGGTCACGCGAAGCGAAACTCCCCGCAGCATCTGCTGGAATTCCGTGGCCGTGGACACGCCCAGAGTCTCGTCCGCTTTCTGGAACGAGTCAAGCATCGCCGCGCGGTTGGAGGACGGGCACCCTGCCAGGAATTTGGTGCGCTAGCGGGTCGCGTCGGGGTGGGAGTTCCGCCGGGTGCGCGTCCGCCCCGGCCGTGACCTTCCTCGTCGCGTCAACACCGCATGAGCCGGCTGCCGGGGAAGCTCACCGATGCGGCTCGGCGTGTACATGCGACCGCAGCCCCTGCAAGCCGAACAGGATGAGCAGCTCGACCGTGCCGCCGTCGGCGCTGCCCAGCCAGTGCGGTAGGGAGGTGTCGAATTCCGCGGCCTCGCCGGGCGGCAAGGTCAGGTCGCGCTCGCCGACTACCAGTCGGAGGCGGCCGTTGAGCACATACAGCCACTCGAAGCCGTCGTGCGTTTGCGGCGTCGGCTCGAGCGGTGCCGGAACCCTGGGAATGATCATCTTGAACGCGTGCACCCCGCCCGGCCGCCGGGACAGCGGCACGAAGACCATCCCGAACCGCCGGATCGGTTTCAGATGGATTCGGGGATCGCCAGTGCGGGGCGCACCGACGAGGTCGTCCAACGGCACGTCGTAGGTGCGAGCGAGCGGCAGCAGCAACTCGAGGGTTGCCCGGCGCTGCCCGCTCTCCAGCCGCGACAGCGTGCTCTCGGAGACACCGGTCGTCGTCGCGAGATCGGCGAGGGTGATACCGCGCTCGCGCCGTAACGCACGCAGCCGCGGGCCCACCGCGTCGAGCACGTCATCTGTTTCGGGGTCCATGCGCCCATCTTGCCGGAACCGCAAGATTGCGTGCCAGATCACGGAGCGCCGGATGAGACTGAGTCCTACCCACCCCGCCGTCTCCGAAGCCCATTCCGACAGTAGGAGTCTCGATGACCACCACCGATGCGGTCACGTTCTGGGACGGCGTGTATGCCGACCGGACGGCACCCGCGGACCCGCGCCCGAATGTTCTTCTCGCCGAGACGGTTCCGGATGTGTCACCCGGCGACGCACTGGACCTCGGCGGCGGCGACGCGTTATGGCTCGCCCAGCGCGGTTGGCGGGTGACCGCCGTCGACGTCTCGGCCGTGGCGATCGAGCGGCTCGCCGGCCGTGCCCGCTCGCACGGCCTGGACGACCGGATCGCCGGCGAGCGGCCGCCACGCCGGCCACGCTGACATCCTCCGCGAACTATTCGACGGCACGACCGGCCGCTGACTTCATCCAGGACAGGACCACATGATCACCGCAACCCGGCCACGCGGCTTGCTCCGCTCCACGCGCGCGGTCGCCACCGTCGCACTCACGATCCTGCTCACGATGGCAACCGCGGCCTGCTCCACGACAACGCCCGCCGTCCCCTCCTACGCCGCCGCCACGCACGGGGATCCCAAGTTCGAGAACACTTTTCAGCACAATTTCGCCGACGTCGACGGCGTCCGCATGCACTACGTGACCGGCGGCCACGGCACGCCGGTGGTGCTGATCCACGGCTGGCCCCAGACCTGGTACGGCTGGTGGCCGATCATGCCCGCCCTCGCCGAACACCACACCGTCTACGCCATCGACCTCCCCGGACTGGGTGACAGCACCGGCTTACCAACCGGCTCCGACAAGGCCACCCTCGCCCGGTACGCGCACACCCTGATCGCCGACCGGCTCGGAGTGCGGGACGCCCGCGTTGTCGGACACGACTTCGGCGCCGCCATCGCATTCCAGTACGCCGACCAGTTCCCCGCCGACACCGCCCGCCTCGGCTACCTCGACCTGCCCCTGCCCGGCCCCGCGATCGATGCACGCACCTACCGCGCGCTGAGCTGGCACATCGCCTTCCACTCCCAGCCACGGGTCCCCGAAGCGATCGTCGGCGACCACGTCCGCGAGTACCTGGCCATGTTCTACCCGCAGGCCTCCTTCGGCGGCACGGCATTCGGCGGCACCTCGGAGCGATCCCCGTTCACCGACGCCGAGATCGACGAATTCGCACGCACTTACAGTCGCCCCGAGGCCCTGTCGGTCGGCTTCGAGCTCTATCGCGCTCTCGACAAGGACGTCCGCGACACCGTCGCTGACCCACCGACATCCGTCCCGACCCTGCTCATGACCGCCCAGGGCCAACTCGACGCGATCCGAGCCACCCTCTCTCCGCGCCTGACCAACATCGTGCGAGCCGTGGACGTCCCGCACGCGGGGCACTGGCTCGTCGAGGAGAATCCCCAATTCGTCACCGCGGAACTCGAGCACTTCCTCGACTGACGACGCCCGGGCCGGTCCGGATGGCAACTACATCATGGTCGGAGTCGCCGCCGGGCCCGAAGGAATTCGACTGCGGAGGGCGGGTTTCCGCGCCTGCCTCGACCCCGCCGTCCAAGGCGACAACCCGCCGGTGACCGCCTGCGCGGCCCGGCGGGCGCCCGTGCGCCCCGGGACCATATCCATTGATCGCGTTTCAGCCTTTTGGGTCGAGGTCGTCGTTAACGGCATACCGATGCCGGCCACTGGCGAACCGCGCGTCGTGCACACGCCTCTCGGCACGCACGTCGCGCTCGACCTGACCGCCACTTCGGTCAGCATCCGGAACGAGGACGGGAAATGAGACTGCAAGGAAAGATTATGAGCGACAACGATATCGATCGCATGGTCGATCGCACTGTGCTGATGACGGGCGCGACGGACGGACTCGGCCGCGAACTCGCGGTGCGGCTCGGCGCAGCGGGTGCCCGGCTGATCCTGCACGGCCGCAACCCCGATCGGGCCGCAGCGGCCGAGGTGACAGCCGCGAGCGGACACGCACCGCAGATCGTCCTGGCCGACCTGTCGCGACTCGCGGAGGTGGACCGGCTGGCCGACGAGATCATCGCCCGCACTTCGCGATTGGATGTGCTCGTGAACAATGCCGGCACCGGCGGTCAGCCGGACGGGAAACGCGAACTCAGCGCCGACGGCAACGAATTAGATCCTCATGAGTACTGATCTTCGACCGGATCCAGACCGCGCCCATCTGATCCCGACGTCGGTCGCGGGCCGGCGCACCAGGGCAGGCAAGGTGTCGGCCAGGCCTGGCCCGCGCATCCGCGGTCCGGGGGCAGCAGCCCACCACCGCCGAATCCCAGATTGTGTTCGTCGCCGAATGCCCCCTATTGCCGCATGGCGCGCGTCTGAGTGGCGGCTCCTGATCGCCTGTCCGACAACGTATCTCGCATCACGGCCGGTGCTCGGCGGGTGGCTCGACAGCTCGATCAGCGCAGGTGTGGCTCTACCACGGGACGCTCTGGCCGTGCCGATCCAGGAACTGCAGGCCGGGCGCACCGGACTGCGTCTCGAGGACGTCGGCGACGGCCGGGATGCTCTCTTGCGGGGCGAGAGGCGCGTCGGGTCCGCCGAGCCGGGTCCGGTTGTGGCCGGGGTCGATGAGCAGTTTGGTGTGTCCGTCACCGGCATGGCGGGTGGCGTAACTGCGCATCAGCTGGTTGAGCGCGGCCTTGCTGGCTTTGTAGAGCTCATAGCCGCCCTCGGTGTTTCGGGAGATGCTGCCCTGGTCGGAGGACATGACCGCCACGGTTCCGCCAGGCACGACGAGCCCACGCAGGGCCTCGAGGACGCGCAACGGGCTCAGTGCGTTGGTGATCATCACCTCGGTAAACATGTCGGTGGAGACCTCGTCGATCGGCAGATTGCCGCGGTCGATGGCGGCGTTGACGAACAGTAGGTCGAGTCGGTCCCTGTCCAGGCGCTCGCGCAGCGCGGCCAACTGTTCCGAGCTGGTCATCTCCAGCGTTTCGATGTGCAGCCGCCCATTGGAGGCATCGGAATTCACTTGTAGCTCGTCGCCGTCGCGGCGCGTGGTGGCGATGACTCGCCAGCCGCGTCGAACGAGCTCACCGGCCAGGGCAAGACCCAAGCCTCTGGAGGCCCCGATGACGAGTGCTTGACGGTTGGACGTGGCGGACATTATCTGCTCCTACCTGACGAAATATTCTATAGACGCAACGTTGCGTCTAGACAATACATTACGTCGCCGTCCGGTCACGGCATCACCGACCGGTAAGGTGACCCCATGCCCGCCCCGGACTCTCCGCCCAGGACGCGCTCGGGCAACCGTCGCGACGAGGCTGCGCGGCTGGCCGTGCTGCATGCCGCGGACGATCTGCTCGTCGAGCACGGCTTCGGCGCTTTGACCATCGAGGCGATTGCGCGTCGTGCCGGCGTCGCCAAGCAAACGATCTACCGCTGGTGGCCCTCGAAGGTCGAGATCCTCCTCGACACGCTTATCGAAGACAGCGACAAGCGCCTCCCCGTCCCAACGGACAAGCCCACAGCAGAAAACATCCGCGCGTACATCCGCGGCTTCGCCCGATTCCTCACCCGCGAGCCTGCCGGCAAGGTCCTGCTCGCACTCATCGCCGAGGCGCAGCACAATCCCGGCACAGCCGAGAGCTTCCACACGCGCTATCTCGATCCACGCCGCGCTCGAGAACGCGACATGCTCGCGCACGCAATCGACGCCGCTGAGATCTCGCCCGAACTCGGCCTCGACGCCACGCTCGATGCCCTACTCGGTCCGCTCGTTTATTGCGCTCTGACCGGGGCGAGCATCCCTCGCGCTCTCACCAGCAGCCTGGTCGAGGATCTGCTGAAACCTCGCTCGAGATAAGTATCCAATCCGGACCGGACATCCGCTCATGGCTCCCCTTTTCGGCTCTTCGGCGGATTTGAACTCCCGCTGCCATCACTGCTGGTCAAGCCATTGTCGTTGTTTTTCGCGCGATTACTACTTTCGCCGCCAATTGCATCGGATTGCGAACTCGCGACGGTGTGCACATCGACCGGTTCGAGGGCGGCAATTGCGGCTTCTGCCAGAGGATTTCAGCTGCCGAGGCACTGGCGATGGTAGCCGTCTGCGGTCTGTTCATGACCGAGTGTGGCCCAACTGCCTGCGGATTCGTCCATGACTCGCATCAGATGCGAACGGTGGAGGGTGGGTGGTTCGGTGGGTTTCTCCGGTTCGGTGCCAGGTGCGGCACGGCTGCATCTGCTCGACGGGGTGTCGCTGCTGCGGCCGGAAGAACAGGTCTTTCGGGCCATGCTGGCCGGGTTCGCCAATCAGCAGCTCGCGCGGAACCTGGCCGCACGACGGTGGAAGGCCGTGAGAGCACGGGCAAGGCGTTCACCGCGTATGTGAATGTCTATCTGTGGCAATGGACTCCGGCGATGATCGACGAATGGCTCGGTGACCTGCACGTTCAACAGAACGAGTCCGATCCGAAGAAACGGGTGTTCACGAAAGCGGAGCTGCACGCCTTCTTTGCTCACTGCGACAACGAAGTCGCCCGGATCCGAGCCTTCGGCCGCAAGGGCTGGTTGCCCGCGTTTCGGGACGCCACCTTGTTCAAGACCGCCTATGCATTCGGGCTGTTCTCCGGGGCTCCGCTCACGTGCGTTCCCGCATTTCTCTGAGTTTGTGCAGTTCAGAGGCTGATGCCGGAGATGCTAGCCGTCGCGACAGATGTGGTGCGAGTCGACGTGGCGGGCAATCCTCAGCGGCTCGCGCGCAGTATGCGGATCGCGCGCAGTGCGCGGGGCGGTTCGCCTCCGAATCTTGGGGATCCGTCGAGGTAGCGAGTGACGAGGTCGGGGGCGGAGTGGTCTTCGAGGTCGGTGAAGCCGAGGGCGCGCAGCTGTGCGGCGATGTCGTCGGGCGTGAAGTAGCTGAACACGGGTTCGCCGACGCCGGCCAGCCGATCGGCACGTGCCTGCTGGTGCGCACGGTCCTCGTCGCTGTTCGCGGGCTGCAGGTAGTCGAAGACCACCTCGACCGGCTGGGCCTGACCAGCGATGTATTCGAGAGTGGCGTGGGCGGCGTTCGGAGTCAGATAGAAAACGACGCCGAGCCACACGAATACGGCCGGGTCCGTCCGTTTGAACCCGGTGGATTCCAATCCCGCTGCCAGCGTCTGGGTTTCGAAA
Organism: Nocardia sp. NPDC050412; assembly: GCF_044458825.1. Lineage (NCBI taxonomy): Bacteria > Bacillati > Actinomycetota > Actinomycetes > Mycobacteriales > Nocardiaceae > Nocardia > Nocardia sp. NPDC050412. The sequence goes on along the minus strand of NZ_JBITIJ010000005.1, from coordinate 325,153 downwards.
TCGACCGGCACGAAGGTCAACGTCTCAGGGCGGTCGATTCCGGCGGTAGTAAGGCGTTCGCGTTTCCACGCTTGGGTGGCGGGGTGGTCGACCTCGAAGATACGCAAGTCCGGGCGCGGATTGCGATAGGCGAAGGTGTCCAGACCGGCGCCGAGGATCACGACCTGCCGCACACCAGCGGTGATGGCGGCGGCCACGGCGTCCTCGGCAAAGCGCGCGCGTGCGGCGAAGAAGAGTCGGCGGGGCCGATCGCTGGCCCCGTCACCGAGGTGATTGGTTGTGGGCGTGCCCAATTCGGCCAGTTCCTCTGCGGTGACGCCGAGCAGACGTGCCGCCAGGGGGTCGGTGAAGATCTGTGGTCGGTCAGCGATCTGGTGATAGGCGCGGGCGTACGCGGTGATGAGCGCTGTACGGCTGGGTCCGTCGTTATCCATATTCAAGAACCTACTTGCGAATGTGGCGTGTGCTCTATGAACTCACTCACGCTCACTCCGCAAAAGAGCACGCGAACACGATCGGTAACACTGATTACGGTCGGCCCTCCTTCGGGGCGGTTGCCACGAGTCGACAGGGGCGGGCTCGAACCTGTTATCGGGGCTGGGTTGATGTGTTGAGCCGGGTCATGAGTTCGCGGTTGGTGGCACGAGCGGCGGCAAGATCGTCGTCGCGTTCGTCGAGTTGTTGCTGCAGGTCGATGTTTCGCTGTTCGAGCTGGTTGGTCTTCTTCGGCGCCATCGAAGTCGACATCGACGCCGATCTCGCCCAGCTGTGCCCCACCGGCTACCGGCCTCTACGAGTCCGCGACACCCTGTTCTGAGCACCGGACCTATTGCGGCGGAGGTTATGTGAGGCGAACATCCGCAGTGGCGAGGCCGAAAACCTTGCGTCCGGCGGACTTCGCGACTATGACGACAACAGCGGTCCTGGTTTCGGAGTCGACCGACTTGATGCGCCCAGTGAACTCAACGCTTCCAGCGGAGGCGGCTTCGATGACCGTGTAGTTCGACAGCCGGACCCCGTATCTGATCACCGCGCCCGGGTCGCCGAGCCAATCGGTGACGAATCCCGCGCCTAGGCCCATGGTGAGCATGCCGTGGGCGATCACGTCCGGAAGGTCCGCGAGTGCCGCGACCTCGTCGTGCCAGTGGATAGGGTTCGCATCCCCGGAGACCCCGGCATAATTCACCAGATCCCCGCGTGTCAGGTGCACGGTGCGAGCAGGAAGCTCGTCACCGACGGTGACGTCCTCGAATCGGAGTGCGGTGCGCGGGACACGTGTGCGCGAGACCGGGGAGGTACGTACAGCGGTCGTCGCATCCGGATCCGAGCCCAGCAGCCCATCCGCGTCCGCGGGCGCGGGCGCGACTGCGGTTCGGGCGGTCGTGTCGAGTCCGCTCATGATCACGCGTTCGATCGTGTCGCTGATGCCGGCGTCGACGTCCTCACCGGTGATGCCGACGACGGTGGTGTGCATCACCTGCACGACGTCACCGTTCTGGCCGGTGAAGGTGTTGGTGATGGTGAGCAGATCCTTGCCCGCGATGCGGCGCACCGAGGAGAGCTCGACATCGCTGACCAACCGGTCGCCGGTGAGCACCGGCTTGTACATTTCGAAGACCTGATCGGTCTGCACGAACATGTCGTAGCCGGTCATGACGGTTTCCAAGAGCCTGCGGTTGGCGAGCATCGCGGCGGTCGAGATGAACGTAGTGGGCGCGACCAACCCGGCGTACCCGAGCTCACCGGCAGCAGCTTCGCTCCAGTGCACCGGGTGGAAATCTTGTACTGCTCGCGCGTACTCGCGTATCTTCTCTCGCCCTACCTCGTAGTAGTCGGCCACGCGATAGCGATGCCCCACCAGCCCAGCCACATCGAACGCTGCTTCCACCAAGCCCTCTTCCATCCGGATTCCTTCGGCACGCGTAACCGTTATCGGCAGAACCCAATTCACGAGTGAAACCCCACCTTCTCACACGACAGAGCGACAGTACCGAGGAAAGCAAACGATCGTTTAGCGACACCGGGCCGCCGCGAGCGGAAACCCCTGGTTGTGACTCGCAGTAGTAAGTGGTTGTCCTCCGAGCCAGACCGGCCACCATGTCCCGTGCGGCTCGGCGCGTCTCGACACGTCGGAACCGCCCGGCTACACACCCCACCAGGTCCTCGAAGCCGTCCTGCCACCGACCACCCGCCACGCTGTGCGCGTGGCCACCGCGAAATCGGTTGTATTACACATAAATTCGACAGGATCGCGCGGCGGCAGCCCTTCACCGGCACCAATATGCCGACACTCCCGAACCCGATTCGTGATCAGGTCACCGTCCCGGTGACGATCTAGGGCCGGAGTCTAGGCTCCCGGCATGAGCACGGCGCAAACCGAGAGCAGTCGACGGGGGAACCGACGATTGCGGTCACTGCTTCGCAGGTATCTTCTGCTTGTCTGCACCGTCGTGGTCTGCCTTGGGATACTCGTCTCGGCGAGCAAGCCGGCGAGCGCCGAGCTGATGTCGTTGTCGCCGTTCTTGATCCTCGCGTGGGCATTCATGGTTGTTGCGGTGTTCTCCATGGGCATCGCCTACCTGATCCAGGCAGCCCGATCCCGGCGGCTCCGGATACGTGAACTCGGCCCCCAGGTTGCTCCCGCACTGATAATCGCGCTCACGGCGATTATATGGAGCGTCGACCTGCCAATAGCTGTGCGCTGGCACTTCTCGGCGCACGCATTCGACGATGCGGCACAGCATGTGCGTGCCGGTGCCGATCCAAGGACGTTCGAAGGTGACCGGCTCGGCTCTTATCGCATTCGTGGTGTGGAACCCAACGGCGATCGCGGTGTGGAACGCCTCAACGACGGCATCTACTTCAGGACTGGCCCAATGGCATCCTATTGCTCGATGGGAAGTGGCTTTGTCAAACACTCTGCCCACTGGCCCGCGACAGGCAAATCCCATCACCTCAGCGGCGACTGGTATTGGTTCTGTTTCAACAGCGCGGGGGTTACAGTGCCCGATCACCCCATCGGAGCAGAGCACTAGCCGGTGACGAACCGCCAGCCTGAAGATGCGACCGGGCCCACCGCCGCGGCTCAACCCGCCCGAACACCCCCGCCACCCGAGCGAACAGATCATCGAAACCCGATCGCCGCGCCGAAACATCCTCAGCGACAACATCATCCACCATCAGGCCGATGCATCGTGCCACGAACTACAGTGATACACAACGAAATACAACTGTCGTGCTAGGGCCAGGAAGTTGCGGCTCTTACACACGTGGGTGAGGCTGGGACGCAGTACCAGGCCTGCGGATTCTCGCCCTGACCAGGCATCTTCCACACTTCCGGCCGCATCGCCTATGACCCCGACAGCAAGGTCGACGCCGACCTCGATCCGGCCCATTTGTGGGTGCTCGTCGTCTCGGATCTGTGTGGACACAGCCCTCACGTCTCCCCGCACACCCGTCGCTGCGGCGCAGGCACGACCCTTTCCGACCTGGCCACCTCCCCGCCGGTGGTCGCGCCGAAGAACTCGGTATCTGCCTCGTCCCTCGCACCCCGACGACAACCTGAACCGGACAATAACGGCGGTGTGGGCGACCTGGGGGCTTTCCACGCCGGTAGCCCGGCTCGACGGGCGTCGCGTACCGGAGAATGATTGCGATGAAATCGCTACCAAGCGGTGTATCAGCCAAGTATTTGCTCTGACATGGGATATTGTCCGAAGCGAGAAGATAGCGGGATCGATCCTATTCCGTGTCGTTCGCCTGGGAACATCCGAAACTTGAACGAATGGAAGTGTGGTGAAGTTAAAGAAGCTCCTGGCGACTGCGATCCTGGCCATCGCGGCCACCGGCACAACCACCGTCATGGCCAACGGTCAGGCCAGGATGGCCTCGGACGTCACCGTCGGCGCGAACGCCGGCCCCGTCGCCTACACCACCACCCTCGTAGCCGATCACACCAGCGCGCTGGTCCGGCTGGCCTCCGGCAGATTCACGGTCGGCCCCGACGCGGTCACCGTGACTGCGGACGACGGCACCGTCGTCGGCACCATTCCGACGACGTTGCAGGCCCAGACCGGGCAGACGTTCAACCTCACGCCGACGCTGGACAACACCGGCACGGAATTGACGCTGACCCCGGCGTCGGCACCCGCACCCGGGCTGCACCACGCACAGGGATCCTTCGCCGTCGTCGAGGTCGGCGAGGTGATCGGTTGTGTCATCGGCATTCTCATCGGGATCTGGTTCTTCCTGGTGGGTGCCATCATCGGCTGTGCGGTCGGTGCGATCATCGGCCAGTTCATCGGCTAGGGGCTTCCCCTCTGTCGGCTGGGGCTTCGCCTCCGCCAACTGAGCTGCCCGGCAGCTGGCGTCTCCTGTAGAGAACTTCCTCTCGTAGGCGTTCCGGAACGAACTCAGTGCGCAAAGGACAGTTCGGGGGTTCGAGCGATGAGAAGGCGCCGCACCTTGCCGTCGGCATCGAGCTGTGCGGTGGCGTTGAAGGAAGCTTCGAACGCCCCGCCGCGGGTTGTCCGGCCGAGTACCAACTCGTAATCACCCACCACCGCACCGGTGTCGATGTGATGGACCAGCGTGCTCTTCTCGCGCTGCGCCAAGTAGCCGACCAACCCCTCGCGGTCCCCCACGAATTCGGCGGACTGCCCGGCACCTTTGGAGAACTGCACCGACATCGCGAAGTCGCCCGAGATCATGCCCAGCACGCGATCGGGATCGTCCGAATCCATGTATTCGAACCACCTGGCCAGCACCGGTGGCGCCGCAATCATCATCCGAGCCCTTCTTCGAAAGCGAAATCTGTTGGTATCAGCGCGAATTCGGTGCTGAACGCTACCTGGTAGCGATCGATCAGCCCGTCGGCATCGATATGCATCGCGCCGACGAAGTAACCGGTTGTCGTCACCTCGTTCTCGGTGACGGCGCCGTGCGCGAACTCCACACCGTTGTCGGCGGCCACCCGCAACAGCCGGTGCTTGCGATTCACCTTCGGCCGGCCCTCCAGGTACTCGAGCATGGCCGCGCGGCCGTGTCCGAGGTTCACTCCAGTGGGCAGCAGCATCGCGAACTGGACGTCTTCGGCGAGTAGCGCCACCGCGTCGTCCAGCCGCCCGCTGTCCAAGGTTGCGTAGTAGCCCTCGATGGCCAAATTCATGAAATGAACTTAGTTCAGTATCTCCCTTCTTGTCCAGGCTTCGGCGCGATACGCTCGATCTATCAAACTGAACTCAATTTAGGTAGGTTAGATGTCCGCATCCGCGATAGAACTGCCATGGCCCCACACGGATCCACCTGCGCTGACTCCCGGACCGGAGCAGTCGGAGCTGCGCGCGGCCATCCGCGGCCTACTCGCCAAACACAGCGGAATCGAGCAGGTGCGAGCGGTTGCTTCCACCGAACTCGGCTATTCACCGCAGCTGTGGAAAACACTGGTCGACGAAATGTCGGTGACCACGCTGGCAGTCCCCGAAGGCCGCGGCGGTCTCGGCTACGGGATGGTCGAGATGGGGATCGTGCTCGAGGAATGTGGGCGCGCGCTCGCATGCGAGCCGGTGTACACCTCGGCAGTCCTCGGCGTCCACGCATTGCTCTCGGCGGACCCTATCCAGGACGCGGACCTGCTCGCCGGAGTTCTCGACGGAAGCCTGCTGGCGACGGTCAGCGCCTTGTCCGCCACCACCGATCACGTACGTGCTGAGTCGACGCCGACCGGGTGGCTATTGCACGGCACGGCTACCCACCTGATGAGCGGCGGAAGCGCCGATGTGGCCGTTGTTTCGGCGCAATGCCCGGACGGACGCCGCCTGTTCGCTACCCAACCGGGCGCATCGCTCGTCCGAACCGAGCGTCGCGTACTCGACCCCACGCGCCGTCGAGCCGATCTCACCTTCGATCGATGTCCAGCGATCGCGCTCACCGACGTCGATGCCGCCGAGGCGACCGGCGCGCGGCTGGGCGAGCTGGCAACGCTGGCGCTGGCATGTGAGAACACCGGCATTGTCGACCGCCTGCTCGAAATGACCGTGGAGTACGTGCAGACCCGACACCAGTTCGGTCGTCCCATCGGCTCGTTCCAGGCCGTCAAGCATCGGCTTGCCGATCTGCTGGTCACTCTCGAACGCGCTCGATCGGCCTCCCGGTATGCGGCGGCTATTTATGCGCAGGACCCGGGATCGGCCTCGTTGGCCGTGGCGGTCGCCGGCGCCGTATGCACCGATGCGGCGGTGCACGCGGCGGCAGAAGCGATCCAGTTGCACGGTGGCGTCGGTTTCACCTGGGAACACTCCACCCACTCCTACTTCCGCAGGGCAATGGGAAACGAAGCGCTACAGGGTGATTCACGTGCGCACAGAGCGCGAATCGCCACCCTGATCGGAATCTGAATCAGCCGACGGCGCCAGCGCTGCTGTTGACGCGGAGCGGTTGGCTAGGTAAAACTGAATTGAATCCAGTTCAAGTTCAAGGAAGAGGTTCGAGATGGTGGACACCGACCACATCGTGTTGGAGAAGGACGGTGACGTCGCACGCGTGTGGCTCAACCGCCCGCACAAGAAGAACGCCGTCACAGTCGAACTTCTGCACCGACTCGACGAAATCATCGTCGAGGTCGATAAGGACCCGCAGCTCAAGATCCTCGTGCTACGCGGCCGCGGCAATACGTTCTGTTCGGGCTTCGACCTGGACGAACTGCTCGCCAACTATGTCGGCAGCACCAACGCGATGGATGTCGCGGTGCTCTCGGCCAAGGTGTGCGACCGCCTGTACTCGATGAACACGCCGTCCCTGGCGGTCCTCGAGGGTCACGTGACCGCCGGCGGATTCGAGCTGATGATCTCCTGCGACTTCGCTGTCGCATCCGAGGACGCGCTGATCGGCGACTTCCACATTCGCCGTGCGCTTTTCGGTGGCGCGGGTCCGATCTACCGGTTGCCCCGCATGATCGGTATCCGCAAGACCAAGGAACTGATGTTGACCGGAAAGCTGCTGTCCGGCAAGCAAGCCGTGGACTTCGATCTGATCAACGCTTCCGCGCCCGCGGCCGAACTCGACGACCTGGTCGCCGAGTTCATCGCACCGATCGTCGACAAGAGCCCGTTCACCATGAAGCTCACGAAGATGACCATCGACCGCGGTCTGGATGCGGACATCCAATCGCTCATGGTGATGGAGCATCTCGCGGTGGGCAATGCCCTGCAGTCCGAGGACGCACGCGAGGGCGTGAACGCATTCCTCGAGAAGCGCGAACCGAAATGGGTCGGTCGCTGAACGACGCCGCTAGCGTACGACTCGAAGAGGAGATCGACATGGGCGAGCACGCAACGTCGGTGCTGGAAGGTAGCCGGTGCACGGTCTGTGACACGGTCGCATATCCGGCAACGATCATGTGCGCACGATGCGTCCAGCCGACGGCCATCGCAATGGAGTTGAGCACGCGGGGCGTGGTGTGGGCCTACACCGTGCAACGGTTCCCGCCGAAGTCACCACCGTATATCCCTCCTGCCGACGGCTTTTCCCCATTCGCGGTGGGCTATGTCGAACTTCCGGAAGGTATTCGCATTCAAGCAATCCTGGAATGCGAGGACTTCACCGAGTTGGACCGGGCACCGGTGCACCTCGTCGGTACCGCACCGGTGCCCCGGTTCGCGGTCGTTGCACAGCAAAGAGAAGCGCAGTGACACAAACAGTTTCGATCATCGGAGCCGGGCTGTCGAAGTTCGGCAGGCAGCCCGGCATCACCGGCCGTCAGATGGCGATCAGCGCGATCGCCGCCGCGCTCGACGATGCCGGGGTGACCTGGCCCGATATCGAGGTCGCCTTCGGCGGTAGCGACGGTTCGGGACTCGCCGACACCCTCGTCGCCGAACTCGGTTTCACCGGAATACCTTTCAGCAACGTGAAGAATGGCTGCGCCACCGGTGGCAGCGCACTGTTCTCGGCGGTCAATGCGGTCCGTTCCGGAACCGCCGAAATCGCGCTGGCGGTCGGATTCGATAAACACCCGCGCGGAGCCTTCGATCCGACACCCGCCGAATGGGGACTGCCCGAGGGATACGGTTCGGCCGGGCTCATGGTCACCACGCAGTTCTTCGGCGCCAAGATCGGCCGATATATGCGCGAATACGGGATTTCCGGCACGACCTTGGCGAAGATTGCCGAAAAGGCGTATCGAAACGGCAGCCTGAACCCGAATGCCTGGCGACGTGAAGCGATCTCGGCCGACGAGATCGCCGCCGCCGATATGGTGAACGACCCGTTGACGCGATACATGTTCTGCTCTCCGGGCGAGGGCGGGGCCGCCGTCATCGTCGCCACCGAGGCCGCCATCCGGCGACTCGGCGGTCGCCCGGTCCGGTTGCGCGCGATCAGCCACCGCACCCGCCGATTCGGCTCTTTCGAAGTATTCAGCCCGGCCGTCCAAGGCGGGGGTGAACCGACCAGTGTGAGCGCCGACGCGGCCGCGGCCGCCTTCGAACAGGCCGGCATCTCCCCCGCCGATGTCGACATCGCGCAATTGCAGGACACCGAGAGCGGCGCCGAGATCATGCATATGGCCGAATGCGGCTTCTGCGAGCACGGCGAACAGGAGTCGATGATCGCGGCAGGCGACACCGAGATCGGCGGGCGGCTGCCGGTCAATACCGACGGTGGCTGCATCGCCAACGGCGAACCCATCGGCGCATCCGGTCTGCGCCAGGTGCACGAGATAGTCACCCAGTTGCGTGGCGAAGCCGGGGATCGGCAGGTACCCGGAGCGCCGCAGGTCGGCTTCACGCACGTGTACGGGGCGCCCGGAATCAGCGCCTGCACCGTGCTTTCGGTGTGACATGACAACACTTTTCGAGGTGAATCAGTGACCACACAGACACTTCCCGACCTCGTCCGCTTCACCGATGAGGCCCTCGCCTGGTTGGGCGGTGTGGCAGCTCCCCGGGCGGAATCGGTCTGGGGTTCGGGTTCGGATTCGGTAGCCGTTTTCGAGAGTTGGAACGCCGAGGAGGAACGCGCGCATACCGACCGGATCCGCGAGTACGAGCGCGCCAAATTCGACGCGGGCTGGGGCGCACTGAACTGGCCCGAGACCTATGGCGGCCGCGGTCTGCCGCTGTCGTACGTCCTTGCTTTCCGACGCGCCGAAGCGGATTTCGATGTGCCACGACGCACCGAGATGTTCTCGGTGACACAACAACTGGTCGCTCCCACTATCGAGCAGTGGGGCACCGACGAACAGCGGTCACGCTATGTCCGGGCCATGCTGCGCACGGATATCATTGCCTGCCAATTGTTCTCGGAGACCGAGGCCGGTTCCGATCTGGCCGCGGTACGGACGCGCGCCGTCCGATCCACCGATGGCACGTGGACGCTCGACGGCCACAAGGTCTGGACCTCGGGCGCGCGGGTGTCCGATATCGGCGTCGCCGTGTGCCGAACCGATACCGCCGCAGCGAAACATGCCGGGCTCACGGTCTTCCTGGTGCCGATGACCACACCCGGGGTGACCGTTCGCCCGATCCGGCAGATGACCGGCGGCAGCTCGTTCAACGAGGTCTTCCTCGATGATGTCCGACTCGACGACAGCTACCGGCTCGGACCGGTGGGCCAGGGCTGGCCGGTAGCGCTCACCGTATTGGCCGCCGAACGCCTCGACGGCGGCAACCTCGGTCTGGCGAACGCGGATCAGGCGGTGGCGCTGGCCCAGCATCTCGGACGGGAGCTGACCGAGATCGAACGCGATAAGGTCGCCGACCTCGTGATACGCAGCTATCTACAGCGAATCGGCAATATGCGGGTGGCGGGCGCCGTCGTCGCGGGCAAGGACCCGGGACCTGAGGCCTCGATCGGGAAACTACTGGCCACCGACACGATGGCTCGCACGTCCGAGGTGGTGCGCCTGCTACTCGGGCAAGACCTCACCGTGGACTCCGGTCGCTGGGGAACCTTCGCGTGGGCCGAGCACATTCTCGGCGCGCCCGGCTATCGAATCGCCGGGGGAACCGACGAGATTCAGCACAACATCATCGCCGAGCGAGTTCTCGGACTACCGGGGGAGCCACGCCCATGAGTTCAGGTAGCGATTCCGTAGGGGGTGGAGGTCGGGCGACGGGTGGGCACACCGTCGAACAACGCGTCCGCACCTGGCTGCACGCGAACCTCGACGCGACAGTCACTACATTCGAGCCGCTACTCGGCGGACATTCCGGCTTGACGTACCGGGTGCGAACGACCGACGGCGACTTCGTGGTCAAGGCCGTTCCCGAAGGACAGCAGGCCATCGGCCGCCACGACATGCTGCGGCAGGCCCGGATCATGCAGGCCTTGGCGCACACGCCTGTTCCCGTACCAGTCATCGTTGCGGTCGACGACGTCGAACCCGCCTGGTTCGCCATGGAATTCGTGGCCGGGCAGGCATTGGAACCGGTACTGGACGATCCGGCCGTCGAACCGGGCTTGGCCGCGGCCCGAATGCGGCGTGCCGCGGAAATTCTGCCGCGCCTACACGCGATAGATCCGAACACCGTGCCCGGTGTGCAAGCGCCACTCACGCCGGACGACGAGCTCGCCCGCTGGGCACGCACCCTCGGCGCGGTCCCGCCCGACCTCGTCGCCGGTGGCGACCGACTGCTAGAACTGCTCGGCCGGACCACCCCCGAACCGACCACACCGACACTGGTGCATGGGGATTACCGCCTCGGAAACATCATCTCCGACGGCGTCGAACCGGTCGCGTTGATCGATTGGGAGATCTGGAGCGCCGGCGACCCTCGGGTCGAATTGGGCTGGTTCCTCGTCTTCGCCGACGGCAGCAACTTTCCCGGCGTAGGTCGGGACGTGCCCGGGCTGCCTTCGGCGCAAGTGCTGATCGACCTGTACGTCGGCGACGGGCCCGCGCTCACCGATATGACGTGGTTCGACGCGCTGGGGCGCCTGAAGATGGCGGCGATCATGGGCCACAACCTGCGCCGCCATCGCGAAGGTCGGCACTACGACCCCGACCAGGAAAAGCTGCCGGCCACCATCAACCGCCTGATCGAGACCGGAACCGCGCTACTCGCCGGTTGATATCGACCGCACCAGTTCAGGAGCCGCACCGTGGATTTCTCCTACTCCCCCCGCACGCAGGATCTGCTCGGCAAACTCGAATCCTTCATGGACGAGTACGTCTATCCCGCGGAGCAGGTGTTCGACGCCCAGATCGCGGCGAACGACAACCCCCATGAGCAGCCGCAGGTCATGCGAGACATACAGGTCAAGGCCCGCGAATCAGGTCTGTGGAATCTGTTCATGACCCACGACGGGCTCGGCGCCGGACTCACCAATCTGGAGTACGCGCCATTGGCCGAGGTAGTCGGTCGATCCATCATCGGCAACGAAGCCATCAACTGCTCGGCTCCCGACACCGGCAATATGGAAATTCTGGCCATGTACGGGACCGAGAAACAGCGCCAGCTTTGGCTGAAACCATTGTTGGACTGCACTATTCGCTCCGCATTCGCGATGACCGAACCCGCGGTGGCCAGCTCCGACGCCACCAACATCACCTCTACCATCGTCCGTGACGGCGACGAGTACGTCCTCAACGGCCGCAAGTGGTACACCTCCGGCATTCTCGACCCGGACTGCAAACTCATCATCTTCATGGGCAAATCGGATCCGCAGGCACCCACATATCGCCAGCAGAGCATGATTCTGGTCCCCCGTGACACTCCCGGAATCGAAGTGCTGCGCGATCTTCCGATGTTCGGCTTCCATGACCGGCTCGGCCACGGCGAAGTCCAGTTCACCGATGTCCGCGTCCCCGCCGAGAACATGCTCGGCGCCGAAGGTGACGGATTCGCCATCGCCCAGGGCCGGTTGGGACCGGGCCGGATGCACTACGCGATGCGCGCCATCGGCATGGCCGAGCGGGCGCTCGACATGATGTGCCAACGCTCCCTGGAGCGCATCGCATTCGGCGGTCCACTGGCCGATCGCGGGGTCGTACGCGAGTGGATTGCCCGCAGCCGCATCGAGATCGACCAGATCCGCCTGCTCGTCCTGAAGTCGGCCTGGCTCATCGACAACTACGGCAACGCCGCCGCTCGATCGGAAGTCGCCGCCATCAAGGTTTCGGCGATGGAGGTGGCGCACACCGTCGTCGACCGCGCGGTGCAGACCTACGGTGCGGCCGGCGTCAGTGACGACACTGTCCTGGCCCGCCTGTACGCCATCACCCGGGCGCTGCAGATCGCCGACGGTCCCAACGAAGTACACCTGCGTACCATCGCCCGCCTCGAATTGAAGAAGCACAAATGAGCACAACGGAATTGACCGGAAAGGTCGCCTTGGTCACCGGCGCCAGCCGCGGCCTCGGACTGGCGATCGCGCGCGGACTGCGGGACGCGGGTTGCACGGTTATCGTGTCCAGCCGCAAACGCGACGCCTGCGAGCAGGCCGTTGCCGCGCTCGGCGACGGCGAAGGGTCGGGCAGCGCGCACCCGTTCGAATTGCATGTGGGCAAGTGGGATTCGATCGAACCGGCCGTGGATCGGATCATCGCCGATTTCGGCAGTCTCGATATCGTCGTGAACAACGCGGGTATCGCACCGCTGGCCGACAATCTGCTGTCGGTCTCGGAAGGGTTGTGGGACAAGACCATCGAGGTCAACCTGAAGGGCCCGTTTCGCCTGATGGCGGTTGCCGGTGCCCGGATGGCCGCCGCCGGTGGCGGGTCGATCATCAATATCTCGAGTATCGGGGCCGTCCGGCCGAGTCCGCCCGAGGCGATGTACGCGGCGGCCAAGAACGGGCTCAACGCATTGACCATGGCGTTCGCTCAGGAATACGCGCCCACTGTGCGCGTCAATTGCGTGATGCCGGGCGGATTCGCGACAGATATGGCCGAGAACTGGGATGAGGAATTCGTCGGGAAGATCATCGATCGCCTGCCCGTGGGCCGGCTGGGGCGGCCGGAGGAAATCGCCGGTCTGGTCACCCATTTGGCGAGTGCCGCCGCCGGTTACACCACCGGTGCGATCATCCCGGTCGATGGCGGCCGGACCGCGGTGTACTGACATGCGAAACGACATGAGTACCACCGGAACGACACTGGACGATCTGTTCGGGTTGTCCGGCCGGGTCGCCATCGTCACCGGCGCTTCGTCCGGCCTCGGAATGGGCTTCGCGAACGCTCTCGCCGGTGCCGGGGCCACCGTGTACGCGGCGGCCCGCAGGCTCGACCGGTTGGCCGCGCTGGCCGCGGATAACCCACGGGTCGTTCCGGTTCGTTGTGATGTTACATCCGAGGAGGACCGCCGGATGTTGGTCGACCGCTGCTATGAGCAGTCCGGACGGCTCGATGTGCTGGTCAACAACGCGGGCAAGCCCGGTCCCCCGCATGCCGAAGACGAAACGGTAGCCGGGTTCGCATCGATCCTCGAGGTCAACCTGGTCGCGGGATTTCACCTCGCCAGCTATGCCGCGACGCGACTGCCCGAGGGCGCACGCGCGTCGTATATCAATATTTCTTCGGTGATCGGGCTGGTTTCGACCGCACCGATCGGCGGCGCGAGCTACGCCGCATCCAAGGCCGGGATACTCGGACTCACCAGGGAACTCGCCGGGCAGTGGGGGCGCAAAGGGATCCGGGTGAACGCGGTAGTGCCGGGCTGGTTCGACACCGAGATGACCGATGGCCTGTTCGACAACGAGAAGTCGGCCGGGTGGGTGCGCCGCAACACCATGCTCGGCCGTGGTGGCAATGCCGGTGAAGTCGACGGCGCGGTCCTGTTTCTCGCCTCCGACGCGTCGTCCTATATGACCGGGCAGACGCTCATTGTCGACGGCGGCTGGACGGCTCGCTGATGCTGGCCGTCCAACTGACCGAATGGGGTACCGAACCACAGTTGCGTGAAGTTGCGGTTCCGGAGCCGCGTGGAGAAGAACTCCTGTTACAGGTCACCGCGGCGGGGCTGTGTCGCTCCGATCTGCACGTCATGGATGCCGCCGAATCGAGCTTCGACTATCCGCTGCCGCTCACTCTCGGCCATGAAGTCGCGGGCACGGTGATCGATGCCGGTCCCGGTGCGGACCGGTCCTGGCTCGGTGAAGCCGTTGTGGTCCATGGCATCTGGGGCTGTGGCCGCTGCCGCAATTGTGCGCGTGGACGGGAGAACTACTGTCTGACGCTGCGGCCTCGTCCGGACGGCAGACTGGCTGCGATCGGCAATGGCCTCGGCTATCACGGCGGTCTGGCACAGGCCATGGTTGTGCCCTCGGCCCGATTCCTTGTTCGCACAGGCGATCTCGAACCCGCCATCGCCGCTCCACTCGCGGATGCTGGGACGACCGCCTACCACGCCGTGCACCAGCACGCCGATGTCATCGACGAATCCGCGATCTGCATCGTGATCGGTGTCGGCGGGCTCGGTCACCTGGCGATTCAGATCCTTCGCCACTTCGGTGCCGGACGTGTCCTCGCCATCGACAACCGGCCGGAAACACTCCCCGCCGCATTGCGGCTGGGCAGCGATGCGGCGTTTGCCGATCTCGCCGCGGCGCTTCCGGCACTCGACGGCGGCGCCGACCTGATCCTCGATTTCGTCGGCGCCTCCGACACGATGGAGTCGGCCGCGCGAGCACTCGCGCCAGGGGGCCGACTCGCGGTCGTCGGCAGTGCGGGCGGCCGCCTGGCCGTGGGCAAACACATCGGCCTCGCCGCCGGGTGGCAGGTGGACGCACCGTTCTGGGGTGCCCGATCGGATCTGGAGGCGGTGGTCGATATGGCTATCGGCGGGACACTCCACGTCGAGTCCACGACATATCCCCTCACCGATGCGATCGACATCTACCGGCGCCTTCGGGCCGGAACCGTCACCGGACGCGGGGTACTCGTGCCGCCTCTATTGACGAGCCGAGCACCGAAGCGAGTCGAAGCGAGTAGACAGATATCGAGCGTCGCGAGAGAAGTAGGGCGATGAAGACACTTGCGCACGAAATGATCGAGCGGGCACAGCGCACGCCGGAGCAGACGGCAGTTGTGGACGAATTCGGTCGCCACACCCTCGGAAAGATCGTGGCAGCGGCCCGAGCGCTGGCCGAGCGGATCGAGTCCATCGATCCGGCCCCGCCCACCGTCCTCATCCAGGCCGATAACACCTGGCACACTGTGGCGGCGGCCGTGGCGGTCGGTCTGCGTGGTGGTGTCGTCGCGGTATTCGGCGCGCATGCCACCGAATCCGAGTTCGCACTGGCTGTCGAGGATATCGCCCCGGATCTGGTGGTCGCGGCACCTGACTCGCTGCTGCGCTGGGGTGTGCGGGACGATCGCTTCCCGATTCGGGATACCGCCTTCGATGCGCGCGTATTGCGCTCGCGAACGGGCCCGTTCGATTCGGTGGACAGATGGCACGGGGGCACCGCCATCGCGATGACCTCCGGCTCGACCGGGCGTCCCAAATGTGTTGTGCAATCCGAAGAAGCCATCCGCTATGCCTGTCAGTGCACCATCGATACCGTTCGACTGGAGCCGGATGAGGCGGTGGGAGCCTTCGTGCCACTGTCTTCGGTAGCCGCCTTCTGTTTCGGCATGTACCTGCCTGCCTATCTCGGCGGCACGATGGTGTCGATCGGCAAATGGGAACCCGCCGCCGCCCTGGCGGCCATGGCGGAACACCGCGTCGCATGGACGATGCTGGTTCCGACCATGGCCCTGCAGTTGTCGGTGGCCGAGGGCTCCGAAGGCGTGTTGGCCGCCCTGCGGGCGATGACCGTCGGCGGTGGTCCGATGAACGAACGCGCACTGCGTGCGGCCGAGGAAAAACTCGGTACCACGTTCCTGCGGGTTTTCGGTATGTCCGAATGTCTCGGACACACCACACCACAACTCGACGACCCGCCCGCCATCAGGCTCGGCCGGGACGGGCGACCGTTCCGCGGTACCGTCGTACGGGCGGTCGACACCACGGGGAATGTCGTGGCCGCCGGCGAGATCGGCGATGCGCAGGTACAGGGCCCGTCCCTGTTCGTCGGTTACGCCCGAGGCGGCGTCGCGATTCCGCCGACGCTCACCGCGGACGGTTTCCTCCCGACCGGCGATCTGGTCGAGGTCGCCATCGATGGCTCGATCCGGGTGACCGGGCGCCAGAAGCAGATCATTATCCGAGGCGGCCGCAATATCGATATCAACGAACTCGAATCCGCCATCGCGAACGTACCGGGAATCGTGCAGGTGTGCGTAGTCCCGGTACCCGATGCCATGCTCGGCGAACGAGCGGCAGCACTGGTGGTCACCGACGGCGAATCGCTGACATTGGCCACTGTCACCGATCTGCTTGCGGCGGCGGACTTTCCCAAGTCGAAGTGGCCCGAGTACCTGTTCACGGTGCAAGACCTGCCGCAGAACACCGTCGGCAAGTTGTCCCGGCCCGACGCGGCGCGGTTAGCGACACAGCTGGCCACCGCAGTTGACCCGAGTTCACCTCAGTTTTGGTAGAGTCATGTCGAATCCACACCATCGAATGCGGGGGTATAAGAGCTGATGACCGTCGACTCGGAGGTCCGCCGCGAAAGCGCACGCTCGAAGCGAAGCGGAATCCTCACCGCCGCCATCAAGCAATTCGGGAAAGTCGGTTACGAGCACACCAAATGGGCGTCGATCGCCGACGAGGTGGGTATAGGTCAGACCGCGCTGTACCACTATTTCGAGTCGAAGGCCCACTGCCTGCTGACGATCATGCGACTCGAACTGGCCGACTCGGCCGAAAGGTTCAACGCCGCGGTCGCTGATCAGGCCGACCCCGAGCAAGCATTGCGCGCCGCCATCGCCGCGGCGCTGACCGCCTCGCCGACCGATGCCCTTCAGCGCCGCATCCTGCAGAACCATATGGACTTGCTCGCCGCCCCGCGTCAGTCGGCCAAGGAAGAGGCCGAACGCCTGCGGTCGCGTGAACTCGTGCGACAGATCGAGCAGAATTGGACAGGGCTGATCTCGGACGGAATCGAGGCCGGCGTCTTCACGCCGGGCGATCCACGCATGCTCGGCCGAATGGTCCTCGGCCTGGTGATCAGCGTCTGGCGCTGGTACCGGCCGAAAGGCGACGTCACCCTCGCGCAGATCACCGAGTCGGTCACCGAAGCAGCAGTACGGATCGTGCGTAACTGAGATCCCAATTCCCACACAGTGGGATCTCTACGCTCACTGAAACTGAACAGAATTCAGTTAGGAGTCGCATGTACAACCTGATCGTCCTCGCATCGCGTCCCAGCGATTGGACCCATGAGCAGTTCATCGAATGGTGGCGGGGTGAACACGCGGAGGTGACCTACCCGCTGCCAGGCCTGCTGCGCTGGCAGCACACCGAACTCCTCGAATCCTTCGACGAGAAGTCGTCCGGTTGGGACGGTCTGTCGATTCTGAGTTTCGAATCCCGCGGGGCGCTCGACGCCGCATTGGCGAGCCCGGAATGGAAGGCCGCCGTCGAGAACGTGGGCACCATGCGGGGACGTCGCATGATCTGGTACGGCGAGGAGAAGACAATGGTGCCGCTCGCCCCGGCGGTCGAATGAGCGCCGAATGGGCCGAACCCGGGTGTTATCCGATAACCGAAGGGATCCACCGCATCCCGCTGCAGATGCCGCAGGACGGCCTGCGCGCGGTCAACGTCTACGTACTGGAAACCGACGCCGGCCTCGTGCTCATCGACGGCGGCTGGCACCGACCCGACACCTACCGGGAGCTCTCCGACGCATTGGCCCGAATCGGCCGGTCGGCAGCCGAAATTCACGATGTCTTCGTCACCCACATCCACCGCGACCACTACACCTTCGCCATCGAACTGCGCCGTCGGCACGGCTGTCGAGTTCATCTCGGCGTCGATGAAGCCGGCGGACTCAACGCCATCCACAAACTGAACAGCAACGTCCCTGACAGTTCGCTACGGGAACTGCGACGGGCGGGCGCGGACGATATCGCGCGACGAGCTCATGCGGCAGGCATCGCCGAACCGTTCGAACGCGACGACTGGGAACAGCCCGACCACTGGCTGCGACCGGGCGCGCTGGCCATCGCCGGGCTCGATCTGCATGCGGTTGCAACACCCGGACATACCAAGGGCCACATGATCTTTCAGGATCGCGAGAGGGGACTCGCCTTCACCGGCGATCACGTCCTTCCCACGATCACCCCATCGATCGGCTTCGAATTGGGCCCGTGGGAACTGCCATTGGACAACTTCCTCCGGTCATTGATGTTGCTGCAGCACGATGACGAGCAGAAGATGCTGCCCGCGCACGGCCCAACCGGAGGCAGCGTCGGGAAACGCGCTCGTGCACTACTCGCCCACCATGACCACCGATTCGAGCAAATCGTCACTGTCGTCGGCGATCTGGGCCCGTGCACCGGCGTGGCGGTGGCCCGAGCATTGACGTGGACACGGCGCGACCGCGCATTCAGCACGCTCGACGACTTCAACCAGATGGTTGCGACGTGCGAGACGATGGCGCATCTGGATGTCCTGGTCGCCCGAAATGTGTTGTCCGCGAAGGACGCGGACGGCGTTATGGCCTTCCGGGTGGCCGCATGATGCGCCTGAGCGCCCGCTGAGCATGGATGCAGCGCACATGACGAGCCGATCCCACACAGAAAGCCCGTACCTGTGATCTGATCGAGGTGCGGGCTTTCTATTGCGCAGGG
This sequence comes from Nocardia sp. NPDC050412, assembly GCF_044458825.1. Lineage (NCBI taxonomy): Bacteria > Bacillati > Actinomycetota > Actinomycetes > Mycobacteriales > Nocardiaceae > Nocardia > Nocardia sp. NPDC050412. The sequence goes on along the minus strand of NZ_JBITIJ010000005.1, from coordinate 306,474 downwards.
ATCGCCTCACGCTGTCGACGCCAACAGCTTCGCCGGTCAGGCGCAGGTCCAGCCGCCGTCCACATAGAGTTCGGTGCCGGTAATGAAGGTCGAATCGTCGCCCGCCAGGAACGCGACGGCGGCGGCCACCTCTTCGGCGCGGCCCAGTCGTCCCATCGGCGTGTTCGCGACCATCGCTTGGTGTCGCTCGGTGCCCTCGTACCGTTCGAGCAGCTGTGGCGTTTCGATGAATCCAGGGTGGATCGAGTTGACTCGCACTCCCTTTGTCGCCCAATGCAATGCGGCGTTCTTCGTCATGCTGCGCACGGCCCCCTTTGCCGCCGCGTAGGCCACGCTGTTGCCAAGGCCGCCGACGGTGCCGAGGATCGAGCAGATATTGACGATCGATCCGCCGCCGGTCCGCTCGATCAGTGCGCCCGCATGCTTCATGCCGAGCCAGGTGCCGGTCTGACTCACCTCGATCACCCGGTTGTATCGATTCAGATCTTCGTCCACCACCGATGCCAGGCTGCCGATGGCACCGTTGTTGACGACGGCATCCAAACTCGAGAAGCGTTCGGACACCGCGGACATCGCCTGCTGCCACTGCGACTCCTGGGTGATGTCCAATCCGAGAACCTGATGCCGCGCACCGTGTTCCAGGCCGCCACTCAGCTTCTCGCACGCGTCGACGTCGACGTCGGTCACTACAACCGAGGCCCCCTCCTCGGCCAGGCGGTGCACGATTTCGACGCCGATCCCCCCTGTCGCACCGGTCACCAACACAACCTTGCCATCGAGCCTCGAAACACCGAGAGTCATTGCTGTGCAGTCCTTTCGCAGTCGGAGCTGGGCTCCGACGGTCAGAGCTTGCTGAGTACGTTGCGGCCGCCGACCAGCATGGCGAGTGCGACACCGATCGTGGTTACCGCGGTCATGAGCAATGCCATCGCCGCGACCAGCGGGTATGAACCGTTCTGCCACATATCGAACAGCAGGGTCCCCATCACCTGAGTGGTCGACGCACGCACCAGCAGCGAGGCCGCGAATTCGTGGGTGAGCAGGATGAACATCAAGGCGACCGCGCTGAGGATGGTGGGACGCATCAACGGCAGCATGATCCGCGCGTTCGTCACGAATGGTGATGCTCCGCTGGTTGCCGACGCCTCGGTATAGGTGTTGCCGAGGGCAAGCATCGCAGTCATCTGCATTCGCGTCGCGAAGGGCAACATCAGTACGACATAGACGAGGATGATCACTGTTCGCGTCCCGTACAGGATCAGTGGCGGCTCGGTATAGGTGAGCAAGAAACCGACGCCGAAGATCACCGCCGGGATGCCGAGCGGCAATGCCGTGATGAAATCACCGATGAGCGCCAATATTTTGTGGCGTCGGCCGCGTACCAACAGGTTGGCCATCACGTAGCCTATGGGTACACAGATCGCTACCGCGCCGAGCGATGTCAGCACACTGGTGATCACCGATTCGACAATCGCTTCCGTAGCGGCCAACTCTCGGAAATTGTTGAGCGTGAACAGGTTCCACGACAGTGACCCCGACCAGTACCGTGTCGAGGACACGATGATCAACCCGACCAAAGGGATGACGAGGGCGAACAAGGCGTAGCCGATGATCGTCACTACGGCCCAGGTGGCGCGGCCGGTGGATGGCGCGAATGCCTTGCCGCCGTGCGTGACGAAGCGAGTCTGGTTGCCCAGCAAAGCCTTCTGGATCAGTACCAATACGAGCCCGAAGATCACCAGCGGCGAACCGGCCGCAGCAGCAGCGGCGAAGTCCGACGGTGATTCGGAGACTCGCCGATACATTTCGGTGGTGAGCACCTTGACGCCACTGTTCTGGCCCAGCAGCAGTGGACCGGTGAACTGGCCGAGGCCGAGCAACAACGCGATTCCGCCGCCGTAGATCAACGACGGGCGCAGCAAAGGCAGCACCACCCGGAAGAACACTCCGAGCGTGGACGACCCGCTCACCTGCGCGGCCTCGAGATGTTCCGAGCTGACGTTCTGCATACCCGCGCTGACGAAAAGGTAGACGAACGACGTCAACCCGAAGGCGGTGAGAATGATGATCCACGGAACGGTGTAGACATCGATCGGTCCGGTATCCGATCCGCTCCACCACGGCAACTTCCTCAGCACCATATTCAAATAGCCGGGCCCCGGCGATAGCAGAAAGGCCCAGCCGACGACGTTGGCGACCGCGGGCATGACGATCGGCAGGATCGGAATGATCCGCAGGAAGCCGAGTCGGTCCGGCAGTCGGCTCGCCGCGAACGCCAGCACCGTGCCGAGCACCATCGCGATCACGAGCGATCCGAGGGCCAGCGCGATGGTGGTCCCGATCGTTTCCGCGATATCGAAGCGCCCGTATTGGTTTCGATAACCCTGGGCGCCGTTTTCGAACGCCAGCGATTGCAGCCGGATCATCGGCAATACGACCAAATAGGCGAGAACTGCCAGCAAGGCCAGGTATCCGATTCTGGCTCGCCAGTGCGTGGGAATCGCAAAGGACCGGGTGGCGGTAAGCGTGGCCATCACGATTGCCCTCCCGCCCCCGCCGTCGCCAGTACCGGCACATCGGCGCCCGCGACGTCCGGCTGTGCGAAGACACGCAAGCTCGCCGGCGAGAAACTGACGATCATGGGATCGCCTGGGCGGCTTCGGCGCAACATGGCACCATGGGTGGCCGCATCGAGTCGTACCGCGAGCTGTTCGCCACCCGTTCGGACGGTCACGTCGAAGTGGCGTCCGCCGTATTCGTATGTCACCAACTCGGCATGCAATGCCACATCGCCCTGCGGCACTTCGTCGATCGACGAATGCACGACGACATCGTCGGGACGTAGCCGTGCGACCGCGGACGTACCTTCGTCGGCTCGTCCGCGCACCACCGCACGCGTCAGGTCGATATCGTCGCCGGCCGAGGTGACCCAGCCACCGGGACCGCGGCGCAGTTCCAGCCGGTTTGCCATACCGATGAACGCGGCCACGTACTCCGATACCGGATGCTCGAAAACCCGCTCGGGGGAATCGTACTGTTCGATCTTGCCCGCCTTCATAATGGCGACACGGTCGCCGAGGGCGAATGCCTCGGCCTGGTCGTGAGTGACGAAAACCGCTGTGAATCCGAGGCTTCGATGCAGCTGATGGATTTGCGAGCGAACCTGATCCCGCAATCTGGCATCAAGGTTGCTCAATGGTTCGTCGAAGAGCACCAGATCGGGCCGGGCAACCAGGCCACGGGCCACCGCGACGCGCTGTTGCTGTCCACCGCTGAGCTGCGCCGGGTACCGGTCGAGCAGCTCCGTGCAATCGACCATGGCGGCGGCACTTTCGATGGCTCCGCCGGAGATCTCCTTCCGCAATTTGCGGACCTGCAGCGGATATCGGATGTTCTTGCGCACGGTCATGTGTGGCCACAGTGCGTACGACTGGAACACCATTCCGATATTCCGTTTGTGGACAGGCACATTCAGCTTCGCCTCGGCGTCGAAGACGCGCCGGTCCTTGAAGGTGATCGAACCATCCTGGGGTGTCTCCAATCCGGCGAGACAGCGCAGGGTGGTTGTCTTGCCGCAGCCACTCGGGCCGAGCAGTACGAGGAGTTCGCCTTCCTCGATCGCGAGGTCGAGCTGGTCGACGACGACATTCGATCCATAGGTCTTGGTGAGACCGGAAACTGTGAACTGCGAGCTCATCTCATGCCTTCTAGGTCTGCTTCTTGGGTGTGCGGACGCCGGCGGCGGTGCCGCCATCGACCAGCAAGTCGATCCCGGTGACATAGCTGCTGTCGTCACCGGCAAGGAACAAGATCGCCTTCGCGACCTCCATCGGGCTGCCACGTCGCTTCATGGGGATGCTCTGCACATATGCTTCGACATCGTCTGCGGCAAAGTCGGGAACCGCGGTGATCTCGGTGTCGATGCTGCCCGGGCACACCGTGTTGACACGGATACCACGATCGGCCAGTTCGAGTGCCGCGACCTTGCTCAGGGCGCGAACACCGAATTTCGACGCGCCGTAGGCCCCGAGTTCGGCGGTCGCGAGCACACCCCGCAGCGACGAGATGTTGATGATCGAGCCACCTGCGACCATCGCCGCGGCGGCCGCCCGCAGTCCGAGGAATGTGCCGACCAGATTGAGGTCGATCATCCTGCGGAACTGCTGCAGCGTGGTTTGCGTCAGTGGCGCTTTCATCGCCGCTCCGGCGCTGTTCACCAGCACCTGGAGCGGGTGTCCCGCGCGATCCATATCGGAAGTGACTGCCCGCCAATCGGATTCGGCAGTCACATCGAGTCGACGGTAGTGCGCAGTCGGACCCAGTTCGTGTGCACGGCGCTCTCCCGCCGTGTCGTCGAGGTCGGTGAGGTACACCGTCGCGCCCTTGCTCGCGAACAGTTCGGCGGTCGCTCCGCCGATTCCGCCGGACGCTCCGGTGACCAATACGTTGACTCCGCGCATCAATGCAGTACTCCCGTCCACTGTCAGCTCTGGAAAAGTTGTGACCACTCTTGGGAGTACTTCTCGATCTTCTCGGGGGTCAGATCACTGGTGTCCGGTGCAGCGATGTCCTGCGCTCGGGCTACCGCGCCGGGGGTATCGGCCAACGCCGCCGCGTATCCCCCGTTGAGCGCTGTCTGCCCTTCGCGGGTGACCATGAAATCCGCCAGTACCTGAGCGGCATTGGGATGCGGCGCCACACTCGTCACCTGGCTGTACCAGGGGGTGCCCCACGGCGACGATGGCAGAGCCCAATTGACCGGGGCCCCTGCGGCCACTTCGGTCACCAAGGGCTGAACCGAAGGCGTCACGACAATTTCACCGGAGGTCAGTGCCTGGGCGACCCCCAGAGCGCTCGGGTAGATCCGTGGCTTCAGGGCGGCGAGTTGCTTCCAGTAGTCCTCGCCATAGGTGCGCGCGTAGTACCGGTACAGATCGACGTAGGAGGCGATGCCGGACGGATTGACGATTCCGATCTTGCCCCGATAGGCGGGATTCACTATGTCCTGGGGAGATTTCAGGCCGTTCGGGACCGCACCGGTGTTCCAGCCCAGCGCGAAAACCGCCGCGCTCGTCAGGAAGAACCGGTTGCTGAGCACACTCTTGTCCGGCTGATACTCAGGAGCCTTCAGATCCGGCCCGACCAACTCGGTGGAGTACGAGCCCGATTTCGCGGCATTGGTAATCCACGCCGCATCGGTCAGCATGTGCACATCGGCGGTGCCCTTCCCGGTCTTCTTCTCGGTCTCCACCCGCGGGTTGATGTCGGCGTCGGTCCCGCGCACGAAGTCCAGCTTGATCCGCGGATACTTGGCCTGGAACGCGGTCTTGAGGGCTTCGAGGTTGGCCGGCTTCTGGCTCGAGTAGAGCATCACGGCGCCCTCCCCGTTGGCCGCGGCGACCACGTCCTCCCAGCTTCCCGCGACGGGCTTCGAGGCGGACGAATTCCCGCCGCAGGCGGTCAGGCCGAATGTCGAGGCGACAATCGCGAGAGCTGCGACCGCCTTGGTCAGAGATTTCATGAGGGAATCTATTTCCTTACCTGATCGAGAAGAGCGACCAGATCGTTCGGGATCGAGACCATCGGCATATGGCCCGATTCGAGAAATCGGGTGCTTCCACCGACGAGGTCGGCGGACCGCGATTGCAGATCCGGCGAGTAGCACGCATCTTTGGTGAGGCGAATGTAGGTTCGCGGAAGGTCGGCCGACAGGCCCGAGAGATCTACCGTTTCCTCGAGCAATGCCGCCGAATCATCGATGATCTGATCGGCAGTCCATTCCGTCTGCTCGGGTGACATGTCATTGCACAACATGGCAATCGCGGCAGCGCGGTCCTGGTGATAAACCCCGCCGACGATCGACTGCCGCACGGCGGCCTGGACAGCCGGATCGATCTGGTCGAGCACGCGTGTCCCGTGCGGCGGCACGACGGCGGACAGGAACACGACGTGCTGGATGCGATCGGCCAACTCCGGTAGCACCCGCGGAACCGATACTCCGGCGAACGAATGCGCGACCATCACGATGTCGGTGAGATCGGCCGCGTCCTCGACGATCGCCGCAGCACAGTCGTCCAGGGTTACTCCGCGGATGTCACGGTCGGACCGCTTTCCGCGGCCGGGCAGGTCCACGGCGACCGTCGGCCCGGTGAGCAACGGCAGCAAGCGATCCCAGCACGAGGCGGCCATACCCGCTCCGTGCACGAGTAGAAACGACATCGAACCTCCGAAACTGAACTGATCTCAGTTTGAGAATCTATCCGCAGCCACTTGTGGTGTCAATCACATGGAGACAAACTTATGAAGTGAATCCAGTTCAAGTAGATCTTGTATCCGCTGGCCAGGCATCCCGGCCGCTGCGGATCGGCGCAGTACAGCTGCGGAATCGTCTGGTCGCCACCGCGCACGGATCCGGGGTGGTCGGTGGCGGCCTGGCACAGCCCGGCGACTCGGACTACTGGCAGCGCTGCGCCGCCGGGGGTGCGGCGATGGTGATCGCGGGCGGCACAGTGGTGAGTCCGGAATCGGCGAATCGAATCGGCAATATCACCGAGGCATGGCGGCCCGAAGCGATCAGCGGGCTGCGGGCGCGCGCGACCGCGATCAGTAGCGAAGGTGCCGTTCCGGTATGCCAGCTCGTGCACCTCGGACGCGAAACACTCGGCGCCGAGATCTGGGAGCATCCGATCGCGCCGTCGAGCATCAGATCGCCGCGAGAGCCGGTGCGCGCCAGGACAATGACCGACGCCGACGTCGATCGAATGATCGCGAGTTTTGTCGCCAGTTCCCGCCATGCTGTCGAAGCGGGGTTCCCCGCGATCGAACTGCATGCGGCCCATGGCTATTTGCTGGCTCAGTTCCTTTCGCCCTCTTCCAACGTCCGGGCTGAGTCCGGCACGGTCGCGGGGCGGGTGCAGGTTCTGTACCGGCTGTACGCCGAGATCAAGGCGTCTTGTCCGGAAGTGGTGCTCGGGGTTCGCGTTTCGATCGATGGCGCGCAGGAGGCTGGTCTGGACCTGGACGGACTGTGCGAGCTGATGCCGTTGCTCGACAGGTTCGACTATGTGAATGTGACCGCAGGGGTGCGGACGACATATGTGCGCGATATGGCGACCTCCGAGCCGCCGCTGCTCACGCACGTGCGGAGGCTGCGCGCGGCATCGGCGCGGCCGTTGCTGGTGTCGCAGGCGTTTCGCTCCAGGGCGGACATCGAATCCGCGTTGGCGGCCGGAGCCGATATGATCGGGCTGGCCCGGCCGCTCATCGCCGACCCGCAACTGCCGCTGAAGTTATTGCGGGGCAATGACTCTCAGATCCGGCCGTGCGTATCCTGTAATGAGGACTGCCGCTCATTCACTCCGGTACTGCTGTGCTCGGTGAATCCGACCCTGGCCCCGCCTGGCCACGATGCCCGGCCGGCATCGCCGCTCCGGTTCGGACCGCCACCGGCAGCGTCGGGGCGAGTCGCGGTGGTGGGCGCCGGACCGGCAGGCCTGGAGGCCACGCTTCAACTCACCGCGACGCACGACGTGACGCTGTTCGAAGCGCGCGAGTGGATCGGTGGGCAGCTGGCCGTGGCGGCGCAGGCGCCGAACCGGGCGGGCTGGTCGAAGCTACTGCGGTTCTACACAGACAATCTCGGCAATGCCGATGTGCGACTCGGACGCCGCGTAACACCCCATGAACTGGGCGATTTCGATGAGATCATCATCGCGACCGGCGCCACCGAGCTACCAACGCCCGGTGCGCTGTCCTCGACAGGTCTCATCGCCGATCGGCACGCGATAACACCGGGAGATCGGGTGATCATCGCCGATGACGGCTTCGGCTCATGGCTTACCGTCGGCGCGCTGGAAGCCGCGCTGGCAGCAGGAGCCGCACAGGTGACGGTAGTGGTCCCGGGACCCGCATTCGCGGCCACCATCCCACCGGAAAGCCGGGTCCAACTGATGAAACGCCTTGCCGGGAGCCCGGTGGAGTTCACCGTCGGCGCGACCGTGACAGACATACGAACGAACAGCGCAGGCACCGTAGCGTACTGCCGACATCTCCTGTCGGGCAGGACATTCGAACTTGGGTGCGAACACGCTGTTGCCGTCGGAGAAAGAATCGCCTCAGACTGGCAGGACATAAAGCAGGCCCTTCCGCTGGCACGAGTGCAGGTAATCGGGGACGCAGTAGTGCCACGGCGCGTCTCGCACGCGGTTGCGGAGGGATACGCTGCGGCGCAGGCGATCACGGACACGGCTGTCCGATCGGGTTAGCCGTATACCTAGTTCCGCGAAGCGCACGCAGTGCAGGTCATAGACCCTCGTACCTTATCCCCCAGTACCGGGTCCTTCCTGGACGACGTTGGCGCTGACCCGACCGCCGGAACTGGTCGCTCCCATCGATGGGGTAGACAGCTGCCAGTCCTGGGAATGTATCTCGTGGGCGGTCGAGCGTCGCGATGTACCGTCTTCGTCGCCATGTCGGATGCCCTTGCTGTGCGGCGGAATCAGTCGCGTGTCGTTCACCTCTGCGCAATCGGTAGCAGCCGACGACCGTAGCGCAGCAACAATACAACTTTGGTCACATTGCCGTTGAAGCGAGGGAAATGATTGCGGTAAAAATACTTGCGTGGGGCTTGGTTGCGGGAGTTATCCACACGCTGGTGATGATGGTTGTGTACGGAAATCCGCGGGTGGCACGGATACATGCTGCTCAAGCCGTATCGAGCGTTGGCGATGGGACTCGACGACGGAGGCCGCACTATTTCACGCTCAATTTTTTGGGTACTCAAATCGAGGCGTATGTCATGACAATCGGATATGTCTGGCTACATCCTCTACTGCCATTGAACGGAATGGTCGGGGCGATGTTGCTGGCCGTGCTCTTTGCGGCCTTGCGGGTCTGCGCTCCGGTCTGGGCGCAATGGATGGAGGGTACCTACTCCAACAGCTACCTTATTGTAGAGATTTTCGCCGGGGTGCTCGGTAGCATCGTCATTGCGTTCGTGCTCTATCTCCTCACGTGAGGACTACCGCGGATCGATCTATGCCCCCGGCGGGTCGGCCGGGAATCCGCCCAATCGAGCATGCGAGCCGTTTGGTGCGATCACCGGCTAGGATTGGGCCGTCGCCGCAAGTCTGCGAGACCGCTGCGGCAACTATTCGACCCATCCGAACAGTGCCCGGCGTTGCCAGAACCGCTGTTCGACGGATTCGGCATACGCCACATGACTACCGAAACCGCCGATCGGACCGCCTGATTCGCCAGTTCCCGCAGGTCAGATCAATGACCCTGGAATGGTGAATTGATCGTGGTGAAGTACTGGATCGCCGCACCGATCGCGACCGGCGCGGTCACAAAGATTTGACCGGCCAGGGTGCCCAGCGCACCGACAGCGACGATACCGCCCAGGCAGCCGATGGCGGCCGCCGGAATGAAGGGACCGAACAAGCCGACGATGGTCGCCGCGGCGACCGTCGCACCGGCGATGCCACCGAGTACGCAGCCTGCCGCACCGCCGGCCAGGCCACCGACCAGCGTGCCGATCGTGGCACCCGCGCTGATGGTACTGGTCAGGCGGTTCCAGGCGGCCTGCTCACGGTCATACGGAGTCTTCCACGGCGCCTGATCCTCATACGGTAACGCGACCGGCTTGTAGGTCGCGTGTGCCATATCGAACTGCGGGACCAGGGTCGCGGTGCGGTCGTTGATCTCCGCGGCGATCGGGAATTCGAAATCATCGACACGGAACCGCAATTCGGTACCGGCCAGGGTGGCCCCATCGGCCGCCTTGATCTTGAATACACCATCCTCGACAACCATCGCTCCCGCGCTGGTCGTGATGATCGTGGACCGGTCGGTCGCCGAAGCGGTGAAATCGACGTCACCATGCCCGGAGGTGGGCGCGGCATGGACGGTCCCAGCGCTGATGCCGAGTCCGGTGGTCACCAGCGCAGCCGTTACCGCGAACTTCTTGAATTCCATTGCTTGAATCCTCATCGGTTCTTCATGTGTCGAAACAAGTTGGCACTACTCCTGATTCTGGAATCAGGCGGTAATGCCCGGACCGCGTCCGACTGGTACGCCGGACACGACTTCTTGGGGGAGGTCGAGGCTGGGATCGATGGAGATCGTCTTCTGCAGCAGGTATTCCTGTACCGCACCGACGCCGTGCTCGCGCCCGAGTCCGGACTCTTTGTAGCCACCGAAAGGAGAGCCGAGATCCGCGGCGAATGTGTTCACCGAGAAGGTTCCCGTTCGAATTCTCCGTGCGACCTCGAAACCATGTGCGGAGTCGGCCGTGAAGACCGATCCGGCAAGACCGTAGCGACTCTGATTGGCGATCCGGACGGCATCTTCTTCACCGTTGTGCGCGATCAAAACTGCTACCGGACCGAATATCTCGTTCTGCGCGATATCCATATCGTTCGTGACGCCGGTGACCAACGTCGGTTCGATGTACCAGCCTTCCGACAGATGCGCCGGTCGTCGCCCACCGGTGCGTATCGTCGCTCCTTGCTCGACGGCCCGGGCCAGGTGCGCTTCGATGCGCTCGAGATGCGACTTGGTGATCACCGGTCCCACCGCCGTGTCGGCGTCGCGCGGATCGCCCACCTTCAGCGTCTCGAACGCGCGCGTGAACGCATCGGCGTAGAACTCGTACTGTTGCGTAGGTACCAGGAATCGGGTCTGCGCGACGCAGCTCTGGCCGGAATTGGTGGCGACACTCGCGCCGACGAGAGTAGGGACGACGATCTCGGGATCGGCATCCGACAGGACGATCGCCGCCGATTTTCCGCCGAGTTCCAGGACCACCGGCCGAATCAGTTCGCCGCACGCCGCACCGATCTTCTTGCCGACCTCGGTGGATCCGGTGAAGCTCACCATATCGACACCGGGATGTCCGACGAGATACTCGGACCCACCTGCTCGCGCCGCCACGATGTTGATTACTCCGGCAGGGAAACCGATCTCCTGCAACAGATTCCCGAGCGTGAAGATCGCCAGCGGGTTCGGCTCCGTCGCCTTCACAACGACGGTGCACCCGGCGATCAGCGCGGGACCGATCTTTTGTGCCACGGCGGGAAGAGCGAAGTTATAAGCGGGGAATACCGCGACAACGCCCACCGGCTCCTTGACGACCAGGCTCTTGCCCGCCATCGGGATGACGCCGACCGCATCCCCTGATCCCGCGAACGGGGTCAGATCGCTGACGCGCAGCTCGCTGGTCTGCAGTGACTTCGCGACTTCGGCAACGTAATTCAGGCTCATCACCGGCGCTACGGCTTGATACACCTGGGAGAGCAGATGGGCACAGCCCAATTCGTCGGTGATGAGCTCGGCGAGTTCCTCCCCGTGTGCGGCGATCGCCGCGGCAAGGCGGACGAGGTACTCACCGCGCTGCGCGGGAGTGAGTTTCGGCCAGTCGGACCCGTCGAAAGCCTCTCGGGCGGCGGCAACGGCCGCGTCGATATCTGCTTCGGTGGCCGCGGGCACCGCACCGATCGGCTTGCCGCTGGCCGGCGAAATCACCTCGAATCGGTCATCGGAGGACGTCTTTCGCCAAGATCCCCCAATAAAGAATCCAGTGAATTCGCGATCGATCACGCGAAGCTCCTCTCGAAGACAAGGTTGCTATCGTCGGCGCGCTGTCGCCGACAGAACTGAGTTGAACTCGGTTCGGGTTTCACCGTACATGCACCGTGATCCACTTCACAAGCGAATCGGCACTTGAACTGACTTCAGTTTTAGCGTTAGGGTGACCAGCACGCTGGGCAGCACCGCGACGCGTGAGGAGCATCGAATGTCAGAGGTCCACACCGACGTACTTGTCATCGGCGGCGGGATGGCCGGACTCACCGCGGCAGCCCGAGCACTGCATCTTGGCAATTCGGTGATCGTCGTCGAAAAGGCGACCGCAGTAGGCGGATCCGCGCAATTCGCGGGATATGCCTGGACCGCTCCTTCCCACGCGATCATGGACGAGGTCAATCCTCGCGGCGATATCGAGCTGCGCCGCGCACTTGTCGACGGGTTCGGCCCTGGTATCGCTTGGATCCGGTCGCTCGGCGTCGAATGCGCGGATGCGGTGACCGTCCTGCGCTACGGTTCCGGCCATCAATTCGACACCAACCGGTACATCGACGAATGCCGCCGCCGGATCCGCGCCGAGGGTGAGTTGCTCACCGAGACCGACACTCGAGCCCTGCTCACCGAGGACGGTTGCGTCGTCGGCGCTCATGTGCGACTTCCGAATGGCATGGAACGCGAGATTCGCTCTGGCGCAACGATACTCGCGACCGGAGGGTTCCAGGCGAATCCGGAGCTGGTCGACAAGTACATCCAGCCCGTTGCGAGCGCGATGCAGTTGCGGTCCAACCCGACCAGCGTCGGCGACGGACTTCGGCTTGCCGAGTGCGTCGGGGCCGCGACGGGCACGGAACGCTCCGGTTTCTACGGTCACCTCATTCCCGCCGGGGTAGAGTTCCGCGATCCGTCCGACTTCGTCGCGCTGTCGTTGTACTACAGCGAGCATGCCCTGCTGTTCAACCTCGACAACCGCCGGTTTACCGATGAAACCGTCGGCGATCACCTGACCACCATGGAACTGCTGGACCAACCCGAGTCCCGAGGATTGCTCGTCGCCGACGAGCGGGTCTACCGAGACTGGATCACCGGAAGTTACGTCAAGGGCGCGCAGGCGCTCGACAAGTTCGATCTGGCGCAACGCCGCGGCGGCCGTTGTGGCATCGCCGAAAGCCTCGACGACTTCGTATATCTGCCCGCCGAATGGGGCTACGACGGCGTCGACATCGCCGCGCAGATCCGGGCTGTCAACGCGGGGGGCGCATCCGCGCAGCCCCCGCGCACCTACGACGCGCGAGCGCTCGACCACGGCCCGTATTACGTCATCGAGGTGTGTCCGGCCCTGACATTTCCATTTCACGGCATTCGCATCGACCGGTACGGCCGGGTCCTTGCCACCAGCGGGGGAACCATCGATGGACTCTTCGCGGCGGGCGCCGATATCGGCGGTCTCTACGACCGCGCGTATACCGGCGGAATCGCCGCCGCTCTTGTATTCGGACTTGCCGCGGCCGACCGGGCGGCAGCCGACCGTGCCGTCCCGGCCGGCTGACCGCCGTGGTTCACCTCCGACGTAGTGCCCGTAAGCCCGCGGCCATGAACTCCGGTGTCGCCTCGGCCGCAGCGGCCGCGCCGTTCCCGGCGTCGGCACCTTGCCGAGCCCGGTGGGTGATTCCCTCACCGATGACCGCGAGCTTGAAGTTGGCGAGGGCGAGATAGAAGTTCCACTCGCCCAAGTCTCTCCCGGATGCATCGGCGTACCGCTGTGCTAGTGCATCCGCAGGAGGAAACCGCGGGCTCGTCCACGCGGCTTCGGCTCCGAGGACATGATCGAATGCCGGAGACCGGTAAACACACATGAGCGCGACATCGGTGAGTGGATCGCCGATCGTCGAGAGCTCCCAGTCCACCACGGCGCGGACGATATCCGGTCCAGCCAAGTCGAGAATGGTGTTGTCGATCCTGAAGTCGCCGTGCACAATTGCGGCACTCGACGCCTTCGGGACACGCTCTGCGAGGGCCTGAAACAGAGTCATCGCGTCACCGAGTTCGCGCGTCTTCACCCGTTCCCATTGACTTGCCCACAACGTCACTTGACGGGTGAGGAATCCGTCGGGTCGACCGAACGATTCGAGTCCGACGGCGCGATAGTCGACAGCGTGGAGTTCGACCAGCGCCGCCACCAGCGCCGAGGTGCTCATCTCCACCTGTGCGTCGGTCAGGCCGGCGAGATCGTACCGATCCCGCACCACTTGGCCCGCAACGAATTCCACGACGGTCATGGGTACGCCGAGCGCGGTGCCCGCCGCATCGAACGCCACGGTTGCGGCGATCGGCACCCGGGTGCCTTGCAAGGCGTGCGCGACGGTGTACTCGCGGGCCATATCGTGTGCGGATGGTGTCAGCCCGCTGACCGGCGGGCGACGGACCACCCACGTCGACTCGTCGTCGCAAACCTTGTAAGTCAGGTTCGAGCGGCCGCCGCTGATCGGTTCGATCACCAGCTCGCCACGTACCTCGACCCCGCTGTCCAGCAAGAACCGGTGCAGCGCTTCGGCATCCATACCCGGCAGCGTCATGCGGAATCCACACGGATCGCGCGTTTGGCCGCACCGACGCTCCGTTTGGCGATAGCCCAGCGATGGACCTCGGAGGGACCGTCGTACACGCGAAACGGTCGCACCTCACGTGCCAGCCGCGCCAGCGGCAGATCCTCGGCCACGCCGAGGCCACCGCACATCTGCGCCGAGCGGTCGACGATTCGGAATATCGCCTCTGCGGCAAAGGTTTTCGCGATCGATGTTGCATTGGACGCGGCACCGCCGCGGTCGAGTTCCCAGCACGCCCGGACGAGCAGCGACCGGGTTGCCGCGATATCTATCTCGTTGTCGGCAACCATTTTCTGAATCATGCCGAGATCACCGAGTTTCGCACCGAATGCCTCGCGCCGCGCCACATGGTGTACGGCGATATCGTGGCCGCGGCGCGCGGCTCCGAGCCATCGCATGACGTGCGTCATCCGGGCCGGTCCGAGCCGAACTTGCGCATACTCGAAGCCTCTATCAACTGCACCGAGCACCGCGGAATCGGGCACCACCAGATCCTCGAAGGTGACCTCACAGTGACCACCGAGCATCGAGCGGTCCGCTGTCGGGATGTGCCGCCCGACGTGCAGCCCTGGTGTATCGGCCGCCGCCAGGAACATCGTTGCGCCGCCACGCTCCCCCGACTGACCCGACGTACGCGCCATGATGATGAAGAACCCGGCGCCGTCGGCCCCGGTGATGAACCATTTGCGTCCGTTGATGCGCCACCCGGCCGCTGTCCGCTCGGCCCGGGTCGTCAGCGCCGATGGATCCGAGCCCGCGCCCGGAGCGGGCTCGGTCATCGCGAACGCCGACCTGATCTCCCCACTCGCCAAGGGCGCAAGGTATTGCGACTTCTGCTCTGGGCTCGCGACATGCGCGAGCAGGTGGACATTTCCTTCGTCGGGCGCCGCGATGTTCAATGCCATGGGACCGAAGAGTGAATACCCGGCCTCCTCGAAGACCGGCGCCCGATCCGACATCGACAATCCCAGCCCGCCGTACTCGACCGGCGCATGCGGGGCGAACAAGCCTGCGAGCTTGGCGGCCGCCTGTAGATCCTTGCGCACGATATCGCCACCGGCGGCGGTGATATCGCCACCATGCCGGTCCTCGATCGGAACGACGACCTCGCGGGTGAACGCTCGGGTCCGTTCGACCAATGCCGCGATCTCAGCCGAGTACGCCAAGTCGATCGCCATATACCTACCTATCGCCTGATCAGTACGACACGAATTGCCTTGTCTACCTGGATATTTCTTTGATGAAGTCCGCGCACCTTTCGGCGATCATCATCGTGGTGGTGTTGGTCGGCACACCGACGATGGTCGGCATCACCGACGCGTCGGCGATGTACAGCGCACCGAGACCGTGCACCTTGCAGTCCTGTCCGACCACCGCCCACGGACTGCCCGCTTCGCCCATAGCCGCGGTGCCCACCGCATGCGCATAGGTGTTCTTGGCTTCCAGGACCGCTTGGGTGAGTTGACCGGTCGTCACCGCCGACGGGCCGGGCCACAACTCTTCGCCGACGTATTTCGCGAGCGGTCCGGACTTCATCACCTGCCGCGTGAGTTCGATGCCGCGCACCAGGCGGCGCAGATCGTCGGGGTGATGCAGGAGATTCAGCAGGATGCGCGGGTCGGTGCCGGGATCAGCGGATCTGATCTCGGTCGAACCGATCGAGTACGGCCGAACAAGACCGACCGCGACCAGAACCGAACCGGGCTCGAGGGTGAACGGGATCATGTGCAGGTCGATCTCCGCAGAACCGTCCGGCCCGGCCGCGCTGGTCGTCAGCACGACCTGCAGCGGTGGCAGGAGTTCGCCGATGGCCTCCGCATCGCCGGTATAGGTCATGTACACCAGGGGATGATCGCGGAGATTGCGCCCAACGCCTTCCAGTGGCACTTCAACCGGGATGTCCAACTGCTCGAGCACGTCCGCGGGTCCGATTCCGGATCGCATCAGGATCGACGGCGTACCGATCGATCCCGCGCACAGCACTACCAGGTCCGCGTCGATGCGTTCGCCGTCGGCGAGCACGACCGCACGTGGTCGGCCGTCCACGATCTCGAGCCGGTCGACATCGGCGCCGCCACGCACCGTGAGGTTCTTGCGACCACGGGCGGCCGCGAGATAGGTCACCGCGGTGCTCTGTCTGATTCCGTCCTGCTGGTTCATCGGGACCGGGCCGACGCCGAGCTGGCTTTCCCCATTGAGATCGTGGACGACCTGGTAGCCCAGGCTGGCGGCCGATTCGACGAAGGCCGCCATGAACGGCCGCAGACCGTCGCCTTCACTCCATCGTCTTATCGGGACAGGTCCTTCGGTGCCGTGCAGTGGACCGCCGACCGGATCGCGCTCGAGTCGCTTCAGATATGGCAGGACCTCGTCCCAGGACCATTTGTCCAAGCCGAGGCCTACCCACTGTTCGAAATCGCGCGGGGTCGGGCGCAGCGCGTTCGTGGCGTTGACCGAGGACGAGCCACCCATCACTTTGCCGCGCAGCACCGGAAGTACGCCCTGCTCGACAATGGCGAATGTCGGCGCATTGACGGAACCAGGGATGTGGTCCTCCGAGACATAGCCCCAGTCGTGTGAGGTGAACCCGAAGGTGAAGGCATCTTTCACATGCTCATGCAGGTCGTCGAGCGTCGGATAGTCCGGCCCAGCCTCGACGAGCACAACGTCATTGTCTTCGTCCTCGGACAGTCGGGCGGCCATGACACAACCGCCGGAGCCTCCGCCGACCACCACTATGCGTCTTGCCATTTTTAGGTCTCCTCGATGAGCGTGTGGGCATTCGGGTAGCGACAAGTCACTACGCGCCCAAGGTGATGGCCCCTTCGGGGCAGGTCCCGGCCGCGTCGGCCGCAGCCCCAGCCTGATCGTCGGGCACCTCGATCGGCTGATCCCGCATTGCGACAAAACCTTCGTCATCGCAGGTGAGCAAGTCCGGCGCCATCGAATAGCAGCGGCCGTGCCCGGTGCAGCTCGCGCCGTCGATCGTCATTCTCACGACTGCACCGCCCACGCCAGTGGAAGTCGGGTCAGCGTCATCATCGCGCCGCCACCGCGCTCGGTCAGCTGTTCCTCGCCCGCGATATGGAAGTCCGGGATAACCCGCAGCCACTCCTCGACCGCGATACGCAGCTCGCGCCGCGCGAGATGGGACCCGAGGCACCGGTGCGGGCCGTTCGCGAAGCCCATGTGCTGATTGCGCTGGCGATCGATGACGAACTCGTCGGCCTGGTCGTACGCCCGCGGATCTCGGTTCGCGCCGGAGACGAGCGCATAGACCATATCGCCCTGCTTCAGCTGAACACCGTGAAACTCGATGTCGCGAGTCACCTTTCGCCCGTCGCCGAAAACGATCGTGTACAAACGCAGCACCTCCTCCACCGCGGACGGGATCAGCTCCGGCTGTTCGATCAGCTGCCTGCGATGCTCGGGGTGCGTAGCGAGGTGGCGGAACAGGTAGCCGAGGGTGCCGCGGGTCGTGTCGAGCCCGGCCAGCACCAGCACCGTGAGCATGTCGAGCATCTCGGCGTCGGTGAGCGGACGATCGTCGAAGGTCGAATGCAGCAGGTGCGTGGCGAGATCGCCTTGACGAGGCACCGGATCGGCCCGTCGCTGCGCGAGGGCGGCCACCCAGTACTCGCGGATACCCTCGAGCGCCTTGCCCATCGGCTCCAAACCGGCGGGGTCGCCGCCGAACCCGCCGAAGAAGTCCTCGACCCACGGCACGAACAGGTCCGCGTCGGAAGGATCGATGCCGATCACGCTCAGGAACGCCTCGGTGGGAAAGCGCAGGGCGAACTCACCGACAAAGTTGGACCTACCCGTGGGGGCCACCTCCTCGACGAGTTTGCGGCACCGATCGCGCATCGTCTGTTCCGCCTCGTCGATCGCGTGCGGCGAGAACCACGCGTTGACGATCTTGCGGTACTTGATGTGGTCGGGCGCGTCGATCTGCGTCGGGACGAAGCGGTAGATCGGATCCGGCTCCCAAGGTGTGATCGACTCGCTCGAGAACACCTCCGGCAATTTGTAGATGTCGCGTACCGCGTCATGCCGGGTGAACACCCAGTAGCCCTGGGCGAAGGTATTGAAGAAGACCGGGCTCGTCTCGCGCAGTTCGTCCGCCAGCTCCCAATGTCGGCCGGCCGCCTGCGGGGATGCGAAGTCGCGATGCATGACTGGGCAGCCGCCCAGGTCTCGATCGGGCGCCTCGGAATGGTTTGTGGTCTGCGTCATGGCGACGTCTCCTCGGTCGGTTTCGACGCCAGCATACTGAACTGATTTCAATTTGACTAGCATACTGAAATGCCTGGATAGAGCCCTGTAGACGCGATCTTGTTGTCAACCCAGTCTCATCGAAGCGTCAGTCGACAATGCCTAGAGGCTATTAATTGACGGCTCTCTAGTGGCCAATTGGGCAG
The DNA here is from genome assembly GCF_044458825.1 of Nocardia sp. NPDC050412. Taxonomy (NCBI): domain Bacteria; kingdom Bacillati; phylum Actinomycetota; class Actinomycetes; order Mycobacteriales; family Nocardiaceae; genus Nocardia; species Nocardia sp. NPDC050412. The sequence continues at coordinate 287,867 of NZ_JBITIJ010000005.1, read as the reverse complement.
CACGGCGACACAGACGGATAGTTCCATGATGAACCCCGCCAACGGCGCGATCCTGCTCGCACGAGAAGTGTTCCGCGCGTTGCGATCCGACTATTGAGCGACGGCGGCTTGACATCCATAGACGTCCTTGGCGAACTCGTTCAACGCCGCCTACTCCAGCTCCACCTCCGCGATCGGCGTCGGTGGTCTCGACGCCCTGATCCGAAGCGGCGCGCTGGCCACGTACGGCGCCATACCCGGTCGCGTCCTCGGCAGCGAGGTCGCGGGGACCGTGACCGAGGTCGGCGAGGGCGTCGACACCGCATGGGTCGGCCGACGCGTGTGGGCGCTCACCGGTGAGAGCGGCGGCTATGCCGAACAGGCCGTCGCATCGGCCGAGACGCTCGTCCCTCTCCCGGCGGACCTGTCGGCCATCGACGCAGTGACGCTCGGCGGCTCGGCAACGGTGGCCCACTTCGGCCTGCGCCATGCCCACTTCGCTCGCGGTGAGTCGGTGCTGGTGCGCGGTGCGGCCGGTGGTATCGGGGTCATGGCGGTCCAGCTCGCGGCTCGTGGCGGCGCCGGCGCGGTGGCGGTCACGACCTCGTCGGCCGAGCGTGGCGCTCGCCTGCGCAAGCTGGGCGCAACCCACGTGCTCGACCGCGCCGGCCGGGGTGCACAGGACGCTCCCGCGGGCTACGACCTCATCCTCGACATCGTCGCCGGTGCGGATCTGCCTTCATTCTTCGCCAGGCTCGCGCCGAACGGTCGCATGGTGGCCGTCGGCGCGATGGCAGGCATGCCACCGGCGGACTTCGGCGCTGCGATGGTCGCGGCGTTCCGGAAGTCGATGTCATTCGCGACCTTCAGTGCCGACACCGTGCCCGCACCCGAGCGATGGGCCGCGACCACCGAACTGTTCGCTGCCGCAGCTCGTGGCGAGCTGGAAGCAGTTGTGCACGAGGCGCTTTCCCTGGATCAGGCTGTTGTGGCCCACCAGAAAATGGAAGCTGGCGAGGTGTTCGGCAGAATCGTGCTCATACCATCGGCGCGATAGACGACACCGCCAGCCCACGGTCTGTATGCAAATCGTCGAGGTCGAGAACCCGTTCGGCTTCGGTGACCGCGAGCCGCGGACAGGCCACGGCATCGGCACCGCGGGCGGTCTGGGTCAGATCGGCTCGAACCGTTCCACCTTCGGCGATGGCCACGGACCATGCTGCGGATACCCGTCGCCGAGCCGAGCCAGCCGCCGCCGATAGGTGCGTTCGGGAATGCCGGCCAGCCGAGCGAACCTCGAAACCGGCAGTCCCTCTGCCGCTCTCAGGGCTTCGAGGTCAGCGAAGGAACCTGATCCACCAAGGTGGCGCCGTGCTGCCACACCCGCAATTGCACCGTCGCTTCCGCCAGTGCCAGCTTCAGTTGCTCGTTCTCCATCCGCAATCGCCGCTGCTCCGGCGTCCCCTGCGCCCGGGCCGTGCCGCAGGGCAACTCCTCCAGCGCCTTGATGCCGACCTCCAGGAACGCCTGCTCCCACTTGCCCACCGATACCGTGCTCACCCCACGCCGAGCAGCCTCCGCGGCGCTCATCTCACCGGCCAGCACCGACAACACCACCCGCACCGTGTCCTCGACCGGAATCTTCAACCGCCGTGACCGCGCCACAGACCGGCGCCTTCCTGGCTCGATGTGCCCCGAGGGTGAACCGAGCAACCCTGCCAGAAAGTTTGACGCGCGAGAGGGTCGTCTATGCGAACATATGTTCGTGTCCGAGTCTGCCCGCCTGAATTCGCCGCGTCCCCGAAGGCCGCGGATCGAGGCGCGGGCCGAGGCGTCGATTTTGCATGCGGATCTCGACTCGTTCTATGCCTCGGTGGAACAGCGCGATAATCCGCGGCTGCGGGGGCGCCCGGTGATCGTCGGTGGTGGGGTTGTGCTGGCAGCCAGTTATGAGGCGAAGGCGTTCGGGGTGCGCACACCGATGAATGGTGGTGCGGCGCTGCGGCTTTGCCCGCATGCGATGGTGGTGCCGCCGCGCATGTCGGCCTATGCCGAGGCGAGTAGGGCCGTCTTCGAGATCTTCCACAACACGACCCCGGTGGTCGAGGGCATTTCGATCGATGAGGCGTTTCTCGATGTGGGTGGGCTGCGGCGGATCGCAGGCGAACCCGTCGAGATCGGACGACGGTTGCGAGATGCGGTGCGCGAGCAGGTCGGGTTGCCGATTTCGGTCGGTATCGCGCGCACGAAATTCCTGGCCAAGGTGGCAAGCGCGGTCGCCAAACCTGACGGCTTGCGCCTGGTGCCGCCGGAACTCGAACTCGCTTTCCTGCACCCGCTGCCGGTCGAACGACTGTGGGGCGTCGGTGAGGTCACCTCCCGCACCCTGCACGAACACGGCATCACCCGCATCGGACAACTCGCCGACCTCGGCGAAGCACCGTTGCGTGCCATCCTCGGACCCGCCGCTGCCCGGCACCTGTACGCACTGTCGTGGGCACGCGATCCGCGTCGCGTCGAAACCGAGGTCCGCCGCCGCTCCATCGGCGCGCAACGCGCACTCGGTCGTCGGCACCGACCGCCCGACGAGATCGAGGCCTACCTGCACGGCCTCACCGACCGACTCGGCCGTCGGCTACGCGCTGCCAGCCGGGTGACCCGAACCGTGGTGCTGCGCATGCGTTTCGACGATTTCACCCGCGCCACCCGCTCGCACACCCTGAACGAGGCGACCGATCACACCGAAACCATCCTCTACGCCGCACGCACCTTGCTCAGCACCGCGATGCCCATGATCCAGGAGCGGGGGCTCACCCTGATCGGCCTGGCATTGACCAATCTCGAGAATGCCGACGCCGTCCAGCTCACGCTGCCGTTGGAACCCCGCGCCACCAACACCCTCGATGCCACCCTCGACGACCTGCGCCGCCGCTTCGGCTCATCGGCCGTCACCCGCGCCGCCCTGATCGGCCGCGGCGAAGGCGTCTCGGTCCCACTGCTGCCGGACTGATCGCTCGAATGCGGCGTGTACCCTCCATGCAGGCCGGTTCGGCGGGGGGTGACCATCGAGCTTTCGGAAACCACGGATGAGCAGGCCATTGCTATTGCCGTGCGCCCGAGGAGATTTCGATGCCATACGCAGTATTCGGTCTGATCACGTTGGCCCTGTGGGTCTACTGCCTGGTCGACATCGTCACCTGCCCCGACGCGGGCATCCGGAACCTGCCGAAGCTCGCGTGGCTCATCGTCGTCATCCTGGTGCCGACCGTGGGCGCGCTGCTGTGGCTGTTCGCGGGCCGCCCCCTGCACGAAGGTGCCCCGCGTTCCACCACCCGCTACGCCGAATACGACCGCCCCGGCCGCTACGTCCCGCAGAACCCGGACGATGACGAAGCCTTCCTGCGCGGTCTGCGCGAACGCGCCGAATCGCAGCGCCGCGAGGCCCGCCGCCAAGAGGAACAACGTCAACGCGACATGGATCGCCGCCGCGAACAGGGCGAGTTGTAAGTCTCAGCGCTTCCGCGCGATGTGGTCAAGGGTGGCTCGTATATCTGTTCGCGGCCGTGATCCCGCGACCGCTTTTCGGTTACTTGTGTTAATGAATCGACTTCGAGAGAAAACGGGGCATAACGGAATATCGGACAGTGCATGTTTTCGAGTAAACCGTATGCTGACCGGGAAACTCTTCGGTAGCTAGAATCCTCCGACGCCGAGGTTCGGGTCGAAGGCCCCTTGTTGATGGACGCGAATGCGCGGACGATGGTCGCATAGCACGAAATGTCCGAGGCGCTCGTTCTCGCGCTACTTGTCCCGCGCCTTTTCTGGCGCAGAAGTCCACACGAGAAGAGACGATCAGATGGTTACCAGAATTGCCGGTTCCGTCGGCGCAACCGCAATCGTACTGGCCCTCGGCGTCATCGGGGCATCCACCGCATCCGCCAGTGAGACTTCCGCATCGCCGGTCGACGGCTCGATCGGGCTGTGCTTCACCATTCCTATGCCAGGATCAGCGAACTTGGTCTGGTGCCTCTGAATTACTGGCGACCCGTTCGCTCCTATTTTCGCCAGAATCCGAAGCGACCACCGCAATCGCGGTGGTCGCTTCGAGTGTCTGTCGACCTGCGACGGTCGGTGAACCACCCCCGCAGAGCGCCGATCAACGAGAACGCTTGGGGCGCTTATCCATCAGCCGCAGAATCAGCGGGGTGAAGATGAGTTGCATGGCCAGTTCCATTTTGCCGCCCGGTACCACGATGCAGTTGGGGCGGGACATGAACGAGTCGTGCAGCATGGATAGCAGATAGGGGAAGTCGATGACCTTGGGGTCGGCGAAGCGGATGACGACGAAACTTTCGTCGGCGGTGGGAATGGTTCGGGCGATGAAGGGATTCGAGGTATCGACAGTGGGGACGCGTTGAAAGTTGACGTAGGTGTGGGAGAACTGGGGGCAGATGTATTTCACATAATCGGGCATGCGGCGCAGGATCGTATCGATCACGGCCTCACTGGAATAGCCGCGTTCGGTCTTATCCCGGATCACCTTCTGGGTCCATTCGAGGTTGACGATCGGCACCACGCCGACCAGCAGATCCGCGTATTGCGCGACATTCACCGAATCGGTGACGGCGGCGCCGTGTAATCCCTCGTAAAACAGCAGATCGCTGCCCGGTGTCAGATCCTCCCACGGTGTGAAGGTGCCTGCGGGTTGACCATAGGGTTTGGCCTCCAACTCGTCGTGCAGATATTTGCGCACCGAACCGACGCCGGTCTCACCGTAATCCCGGAACAGCGTCTCGAGCTCTTTCAGCAGATTCGCCTCCTCGCCGAAATGCGAGAAGGTGCGATTGTGGCTCTGCTCCGCCTCGGCCATCGCGAGCTTCATCTCGTTACGGTCGTAGCGATGGAAGGAATCCCCCTCTACGACCACCGCATTGATGCCTTCGCGGCGGAATATCTCCTGAAAGGTCCGCGTGACACTGGTCGTGCCCGCACCGGAGGATCCGGTAATGGCGACGACGGGATGTTTGACCGACATGACACCTCCTCGATTGCCGTACAACAGAACTCAGCGCCCGGCCGGACGGAACAACGATCGCGACCCGAACAGTGAACTGTCGAAGCTGGGCCCTTCCTCGGGCTCGCTGTGATAGCGCTCGATCCGCGCGACCTCATTGCGCGAACCGAAGATCAGCGGTACTTGCTGATGCACCTGTCCCGGCACTACCTCCAGCACCCGATCACCGCCCGTCGTCGCCCAGCCGCCAGCCTGTTCGACGATGTAGGCGATCGGATTCGCGCCGTACAGCAACGACACTCGCCCCGACCGCCGAGTGTCGTATGGATACAGGTAGACCCCGCCGCGGGTCAGGATGTGGAAGGTATCCGCGACCAACGACGCGACCCAGCGCATATTGAAATCCCGCCCCCGCGGCCCGTCCACACCGTCGAGACATTCGTGGACATACCGCCGCACCGGCCGTTCCCAGAACCGCTCATTGGCGGCATTGATCGCGAATCCGGAAGTATCTTCTGGGATTCGCATCCGCGGATGGGTCAACACGAATGCCCCGATCTCCCGGTCCAGGGTGAATCCGTCGACGCCACTACCGGTGGTGAGCACCAGCATCGTCGCCGGTCCGTACAGCGTGAATCCAGCGCAGACCTGCCGCACGCCCGGCTGCAGGAAGTCAGCGGTACGCGGCGCAGTGTCATCCGCTGCCCGCAGCACACTGAAAATCGTTCCGACCGGCAGGTTTACATCGATATTCGAGGATCCGTCCAATGGATCGAAGGCCAGCAGATATTTGCCGCGCCGGTGTACATCGGGCACCGGATGGATATCGGTCATCTGTTCCGATAACAGCGCCGACAGATGCCCCGTCCATTGGGTCTCGGCCACCATGATGTCATTGGCGATGGCGTCGAGTTTGCGGTGCACAGTCGGCGGCAGGTTATCGGGTTCGGAGGCGCCCAGTGAGCCGACAATGGCGCCTCTGGTCACCTGGTTGGCGATGATTTTCGTCGCGGTCGCGACGACATTCACCAGAGCGGAGAATTCGCCGGACGATCCGGGATGCCGGTGCTCCTCCTCGATCGTGTATCGGGTGAGGGTCTTCAATCCTTCTGGCATGAGTTCTCGATCTCGTCACGCGGGGGCCCTTGCGGTCGGCCCATCCGGCTGCTGTCCTGCTGTGTCCGATTGGCGGTGCTCCCGGGGCCCTGCGTGGTTACGCAGGCTGCCGCCTCCGGGCCCGTCGCTCATGCCGCGGAATACACTGCTGCCGTACACATCTCGGTCGAGCAGTGTGATCAGGTCGGTCTTGGTGAGCGGTCGCCGCAGCTCGACCAGCCGTTTGGCCTGCCGTAACCGGCAGCGGTCCAGAGCATTGCGGACGCTGCGCGCATTGGAGAATCGGGGGCGGGACATCCGCAGTGTGAGATACTCACCGAAGGCGGCGTATCCGGGATCGTCGAAGCGGAAATTGTCCCGTGCCACCATGAGTTCGGCGATGCGCACCAACTCGTCGTGGGTGTAGTCGCTGAATTCCAGATGATGAGCTACCCGCGAGGACAATCCCGGATTGGCGGAGAAGAATTTCTCCATCCGGTCCGGATAGCCCGCGAAGATCACCACCAGGCTGGTGCGCTCGCTCTCCATCTCCTGCAGCAGGATTTCGATGACTTCCTGTCCGTAATCGCGTTCGTTCTCCGGCCGGAACAAGTAGTAGGCCTCATCGATGAACAGCACTCCCCCGGCTGCCTTGGCCAGCGCCTCCTTGGTTTTGGGTGCGGTGTGACCGATGAACTGGCCGACCAGATCGTCACGAGTTACCGTGTGCACCTTCGGTTTACGGATATAGCCGAGCGCGTGCAACATCTCGGCCATCCGCAAGGCGACGGTCGTCTTGCCGGTGCCGGGGCCGCCGGTGAAGCTCATATGCATGGTCGGCCGGGATGCCTGCAGGCCGAAGCGCTGCCTGGCCCGATCGATCAGAAGCAGCGCCGCGATCTCGCGCACCCGCCGCTTCACATTCGCCAGACCGACGAGTTCGGCGTCGAGCCTGGTCAATACGTCCGCGACGTCATTGCCGGCGATATCGGCGGACAGATCCAGCACCGCGTCCTCGGCCAGCAATTCTTCCGGCGGTGCGTCCGCGGGCACCGCCCGCACCGGCCTGCCGTCGTCCGCACCGGGCCGGTGCAATCGGAAACCACTTGCCGCGCTCGATCTTTCAGCCGCCATATCGGCTACCGGGCCGTTCGTCGGTGGCATACGAGTGCAGACCGTAGGTCTGGCGCCGGTCCGGTCCCTCCGTGCGGGTCAGCACGAATCCGGGCTCGCCGACGGGACGCTGCACCAGGAAGCTCAGTGCGGTGGTCTGCCTGCCGTAGCGGGCATCGTAGGCGAGGACCCGAATGTAGTGTCGCGGAAAGGTATTGCGGCATGCGTCGATCTCGGCGAGCACGCCGTCGGGCTCGTCGAGATCGAACAGCGGCAGCCCCCACATCTCCCAGTAGGCGTTGCGAGGGTGCGGATCATCGGTGTATTCGATGGACACCGGCCAGTTGTTGAGCAAGGCGTAACGCACTTGGGCCGCGATTTCGGCGTCGGTAAGTTCGGGCAGATACGAGAAGGTTCCGTGGCGCAGATACATGTGCGGGGTCCTGTCGTTCAGCGGCTGGCCGTCGGCACGGCATCCGGCGCGTCGGTGGAGGTGTAGTCGAAGGTGACATCGCCCCAGGTCGAGAGCGCGACATCGAGCGGGCGGCACATCTCGGCGGCCTTGCGCAGTACATCCGGACCTTCTTTGAGCAGATCGCGACCCTCGTTGCGGGCCTTGACGACCGCCTCCAGAGCCACCCGATTCGCCTCCGCCCCCGCGGCGATGCCGAGCGGATGGCCAATGGTGCCGCCGCCGAACTGCAAGACCACGTCATCGCCGAAAAGATCGAGCAACTGGTGCATCTGGCCCGCATGAATGCCGCCGGAGGCCACCGGCATGACACCGCCGAGGCTGGCCCAATGCTGGTCGAAGAAGATGCCGTTGCCCGGATTGGTGGGAATATGGTTCTCCCGCAACGTGTCGTAGAAGCCCCTGGTGGTCGCCGGATCGCCCTCGAGTTTGCCGACGACGGTGCCCGCGTGCAGATGATCGACGCCGATCAGCCGACACCACTTGGCCAGTACCCGGAAGCTCACGCCGTGGGTCTTCTGCCGCGTGTAGGTGGAGTGCCCGGCCCGATGCAGGTGCAGCAGAACGCCATTGCGCCGCGCCCAATGCGACATCGACTGCATGGCAGTGAATCCCACCGTCAGATCCATCATGATCACGACGCTGCCCAACTGCTTGGCGAACTCGGCGCGCTCGTACATCTCCTCCATGGTCGCCGCTGTGACATTGAGGTAATGCCCCTTGATCTCACCGGTTTCGGCCACAGCGCGGTTGACACCTTCCATGGCGAACAGATACCGGTCGCGCCAACGCATGAACGGCTGGGAGTTGATGTTCTCGTCGTCTTTGGTGAAATCCAGGCCACCCTTGCATGCCTCGTAGATCACCCGACCGTAATTCCGCGCGGACAGACCGAGTTTCGGCTTCACCGTCGCACCGAGCAGCGGCCGACCGTATTTGTTCAGGTACTCGCGCTCCATGACGGTGCCGTGCGGCGGGCCCTGGAAGGTTTTGACGTAGGCCACCGGAATCCGCATATCCTCCAGGCGCAGTGCCAGCAGCGGTTTGAAGCCGAAGACATTGCCGATGATCGAGGAGGTGAGGTTGGTGATCGAACCCTCTTCGAAGAGATCGAGATCGTAGGAGATATAGGCGAAGTACTCGCCGGGGCGGCCGGGAACCTCATCGATGTGGTAGCACTTGGCCTGGTAGCGGTCGTGTGCGGTGAGACGGTCGGTCCATACGACAGTCCATGTGGCGGTGGATGATTCGCCCGCGACGGCGGCCGCGGCCTCGATCGGATCCACGCCCTTCTGCGGGGTTACACGGAAGACGGCGAGTACATCGGTATCTTTGGGGACATAGTCCGGGGCGTAGTAGCCCATCGAAGCGTAGGAGTGGACACCCGGATCCCAGCGATTGGGTTCGGTTTCGTCGGTCATCATTGCTCCGCTCGTTTTGCGGGTCATCCGCGCTCGGGACGTGTTGCGCGAGGCACCCGCGCCCGGATATCGAGCAGGACACCTCGGTTCGGGTGTTGTGCGGGATGCTGCGCCTGAGACGTGGGGTGAACGCCTACTGAGTTCAAGGATGACGGCGTTGTCGACGACAAACAATTTGATTGTTCCTCGGAATACTCAACGGATTCATTGAGTTTGATACCGTCGAATTGTGGGTATGGTGAGTGCGGCAAGGATGGAAACATTCCTGGCCGTGGCTCGGCAGGGCAGCATTCGCCGCGCCGCCACCCAGCTGCACATCACCGAGGCCGCCGTGTCAGCGGCCGTCGCGCACATCGAAAAGCAGCTCGGGGCAAAGCTCATCGCGAAGGCCGGGCGCGGTATCGCGCTCACCGAGGCCGGACGCATCTACTCCGAATACTGCCGCACCATCCTCGGCCTCATGAAAGAGGCCAATGCCGCGGTGCGCCGGGCCGAGACCGGCAAGCTGCGGATCGGTGTAGTCGCAACGGCGGGTGAGTATGTGCTGCTCGGGCCGCTGGCGTCATTCCGGAATCGCTATCCGGATATCGAACTGAGCCTGTCGGTGCACCCACGCGATGTGCTGTTCCTCGAATTGCACCACCACGAAACCGATCTCGTCATCGCGGGCCGCCCGCCACGTGACACCGGGCTGGTCATCCGCGCCCGACGGGCCAGTCAGCTCGTCGTCGTCGGCGCGCCCGGCTGCCCCGATCCACTGCACAGCACCTGGCTGCTGCGCGGTCGCGGTTCCGGCACCCGCGACGCCACTCTCAGCCTCATCGATCGCCTGGAGATCTCCCCGCCCACCCTCACCCTCGGCAGCCACGGCGCTGTCCTGGCCGCCGCTCGTGAAGGCTTGGGCGTGACCCTCATTCACAGCGACGCATTGGCCCAAGACCTGGAGACCGGTCTGCTGCAAGTACTTCCGGTCGACGGCACCCCCATGGACCGGCCATGGCATGCCGTAACGACACGCACCCCCACCCCGACTGCCCGCCTCTTTCTCGCCCATATCCTCGACCCAGCCGAAGTGGGCGCGCACGCCTTCCACCCCGGCTAGAGTGCCGCGTCCAGATGGCTTGTGCCGTTCGAACCTTGGTTCCGAGATTCCGTCGAACGCAGTCGAATGGTGGTCGCCCACGCCGCATCGACCGCCATATGCCTGCGCTCGGCGAGCCGCTGGCGCGGGCGGCGCGGCAAGCTATCTGGACGCGCTACCAACCCCCCGGGCGGTGGAGTCCGGGGGCACGGCACCCGGACTCCACCCGACTGGCGATCGAAATGATCGCGCAGGTTCTCGGCGGTGAATTCGCCATTGAGATGATTGTGAACCGAATACCGGCTCAGCAGCATGTTTCGCTGTTACGAGCCGGTGAATATCATGTTCCGCGCGGTCCGATTTCCCGGCCGAAATTCTATCGGATGGCCAGCGGGGACCCTGGCTCGGTGGAGGGGCGCCGCTGTGCCAGACTGGCGCGCATGGCTGGTGGGGAAACGTTGATTTCGAATGTGTCCGATACCGCGCGTTGGGTGGCCGCCTATCGCGCGCTGGAGACCGCCCGCGAGGATGCGCTGTTCCACGATCCGCTCGCCGAAGGCCTGGCCGGTGAGCGCGGATACGCCATGGTGGCGGCCGCGTCGCGGATGATGCGCAACGGCTGGCCGGTGGTCACCCGAACCAAACTCATCGACGACCTGATCGCGACCGCCGTCGCCGAGGGCTGCGACCGCGTGCTCAATCTCGCCGCCGGGCTCGACACCCGCCCCTACCGCCTGGACCTGTCCGCCGATTTCGTCTGGGTGGAGGCCGATCTGCCCGCGCTCACCGCGGAAAAGGAAGCCGCCCTCGCGGATGAGCAGCCGCACTGTGCGCTGATCCGCCGTGGTGTCGACCTGGCCGATCCGGTCGCGCTGGCGACGTTCCTGGACTGGGCACTCGGTCCGCTCGGCCCCGAAAATTTGCCCGCCACAAAAGCTTTGGTGCTGACCGAAGGTCTGCTGATGTATCTGGAGGAGGAGACGGTCCGCACCATCGCCGCCGCGCTGTCGCGGCCGGAGATCCGCTGGTGGGTCATGGACGTCACCGTGGGAATGCACCGCATGCGCTCGAATTCGATGTTCGAGAACGCACCTCTCGATTTCGAACCCGGCAACGGCATCGCCTACTTCGAAGATCTCGGCTGGCTCCCCCGCGAAATCGAACATCTCCTCGTGCACGCCCGCAAACTCCACCGTGCACCCTGGTACCTGCGCCCGTTCACCTATCTCCCCCAGCCCAACCCGCGTAAACCGGGCCGCAACCCCTGGTCCGGCATCGTCCGCTTCGAACGCGACTAGAGTTTCCGTCACGATCAGTCCGAGACGGACTCGTCGGCGGGAGTTGTCTGGTCGGTTTCCGACCGTGCCGCGTCCCGACGGAACCGCGATCGTGAAAAAATCCTCCCCGCTGACTGCGCGGGCGTTCTGGCGAGCCACCGCGAACCTAGCGGCAGGCGCGTCCGGCACAGGTCGTCAATTCAGTGAGACGATGGTCGAGTTCGGTGATGGTGGCGGCGTGCTCGGCTCGGCCGGTCGGAGTTTTGATCAGGTTGGTCAGTTGGTACGGATCTGCGGCGAGGTCATATAGCTCGTATTCGCGGTCAGCGAGCGGGCGTTCACGGTCGTACCAGCGCACATACAGATACCGCTCGGTGCGCACCGCGACCCAGGACGGCATGTCGAAGGCATACATCGCCGGTGTCTCGGTGCCCGGGATCTGTTCCTGGACAATGCCGTTGCGGCCGTCCACGCCCGGGCCGCCGTATTCGGCGGCGAAGTCGGTGCGCCAGCCGCTGGTGTCACCGTGCAGCACCGGTGCGAGCGAACGACCGTCCATCCGGTCGGGGATGGCGAGAGCAGCCCAATCGAGGATGGTGGGTGCGAGGTCGATCGACAGACCCATCGCATGGGTGGCGCCGTGGCTGATACCGGGACCGGCGACAGCGAGGGGTACTCGCATGGATTCCTCGTAGGGCGCCATCTTCTGCGTGAGCCGGTGCGCGCCGAGGCTGTAGCCGTTGTCAGAGGTGAAGATCAGATAGGTGTTGTCGAGCTGGCCGGTGCGCTCGAGGGTATCGACGATCGCGGCGACCATCTCGTCCAACGATTTCAGTGCGCCGAGCCGGTTGGTGTAGTCGATGTCGTTGGTCGCCGCGATCGTCGCCGCGCGGACGTCCGCGGTGTCGATAAGCCAACTGGGTTTGTCGGAAACATCGGGCTCCTGGAAGTTCGCCGACTGTGGTGCCGCGGTCGGCGTGGTCTCGGCCAGATGCCGTGGCGCGGGCGGGATCGGGAAGTGCGGCGCTGTGGAGGCGGCATACCAGAAGAACGGCTGCCCGGTGGCGGCGGCGTCGGTGATGAACCGAACGGATTTTTCGCCGATGACGTCGGTTTCGTAATCCTTCGGCACGACACCGTATTTCACGTGAGTGCCGTTCTCGTTGAGAGTGTAGTTGTAACCGGCGTAGAGAAAGTTGTCGATGCCCGCGTTCCAGTCATCCCAGCCGGGCGGAATGTGGTCGGGGTCGTGTTCGAGGCCGTTGAGATATTTACCGGCCATCCCGGTGCGATAACCGGCGTCATGCAGATATGTCGCGATGGTATGGGATTCGTTGCCGTTGGCGCGGAAGGCTTCGAAGCCGCCGACTTCACCACCGTTGGTGAGAACGCCGGTGTTGTGCCCGTATGCTCCGGTCAAAATCGACGACCGGGCAGCGCAGCAGATCGGCATCGGCGCGAAACCGTTGGTGAAATCGACACCGCGGTCACGAATCAGCGTGGCGGTGCGCGGCATCGCCTGCCAAACCGGCGTTGTCATCGCATCGAGGTCATCGGCGAGGATCATCACGATGTTGGGGCGACGAGCATCGCCGTGAACGGGGGTCGCCGCCGCTACCGACAAGCACGTCGCGACCGACAGCACCGACACGGCAGCCATGGTCAACCAACGCAACGAACCACGCGAATCCATCGAGAACTCCCTACCTGGAATATCGAACTCGGACACACCACATATCGACGCGACGCGCGGTATCGACAGTATTTCGACGCACGTGGCAGCGTTCGGCGACGCGCCTCACCATTTCACGAATTCAGAACTGGCTGTGTTGGGAGTCGAAGCTGAGGATGCGGCCGCCGAGCAGGATCTGAGCACCGGCTGCCAAGGTGGTCAGCTGATTCGGCATGGCGCGCAGCCACTCATGGTGGCCGGGCATGCGGATGTAGGTGCCGTTGGCCGAGCCCTGGTCGATCACGGCGACATCCCATTCGACCAGCCGAACCTCCACATGTGCCCGCGACATCGCGCCGGAGCTGTCCGGCAACCGGATCGGTCGCGCGCCACGTCGCACCGCCTCGGCGTGTTCGGGTTCTCGCCCGAGGACGATGTCGTTATCGAGTACGAATGATGTCCCGTCATCGAGCATCAGCAACCCCAGCGGCGGTCGCACCCCCTCGGTCAACACACAGGTCAGCTGATCCATCCGAATCCCACACACCGCGCAGAACGACACGCGGGGATCGTTCAAATGCTGCCGCGAGCACATGAACCCCCGAACAACCGCCCTACCGCTCCCGGCGACCCCATTCGGCGACGCCTCCGGTACCCCGATCTCGGACTGCGCACCCTTCTGCAGCCCGACTCGCCGCCGCTCCCCGACGCTCGATACCGCATTCCTCGGCGGCAGGTTTCCCATGCCCATCGCGGACGCGCGCTCCCACGGTGCCGCCTTTCCCGCCGAGCCACCCCCGATCGGCGGCCGCACCGCACCGCCTTCCGGCTGTGGCTCGACCTCGCCTCCCGATCTCATCGCCACCGGACCGATCACTTCGACAACTTGCCTCGGAAGCTCGCGCCGGTCCGCTTCCACGACCTGCGGCACCGCTTCCAAGCCTTCCGCCGATGCCACGGCCTGAAGCACTCCATCTCGCACCGACTCGACCTCAGGAGACCTCCGCACCGCCGGTGCACGACCCGACACAGGCACCCCGAACCACATCACCGCACCGGCACCGGGCACCGTTCCATCACCGAGTCCGGCGATGCCGCGGCCCGGTAGCGTCGACTCGGTCATTCCGTCCTCGTCCACGAACAGCCCGATCCCGATCTCTGGTGCCGGGATCACCACGCGGTCGACCGTGAAGCCGGCGTCCCTGCCGCGCAATATTTCGGTGCGATCCGAGCTCTCCAGCACCGCGGTCACCCCGCCGTGCAGGAATAACGCAACGCCGGTCGCGCTCGGGGTGATCACGCCGAATTCCACGTGGTCCTCGTCGTCCAGGCTCATCAACCAGGTGGTGGCGAGCCGTGCAAACATGCGTCCGCTGCGCGGTATCTCCGAGGCACCGGCCTCGCGCACCAGCTCGAGCAATGCCGTCATCGTCTGCGCCGTGCGCGATTCGGCATCGGCCGCAATTTCCGAACGGTGCGCGACGACCAGCACAACGCCACCACTGTTCGCGATCAGGTGCGCAGCTCCTGGCAGCACCTCGAGCTGCGGACTCACCGAAATCGCCCACCCTGGAACCGCCACCGATGGAACACCACCCGCATCGGCCCGTTCACGATGAGCCAGAACACGATCCACGTCACGATGAACTGGATGAGGAATGCCGTCAGCGACGGGTGCAACGCACGCGGCAGCACAATGGTTGTGTGGTGCACGAGGACCCACATCAGCGCCGCCTCGTTGGTCACCGTCCAGAAGCCGAACAGCGTGGGCCAGTCCTTCTCCCACCGGAATTGCTGCAGAAAATGGTAAAGCAATTCCCACAGTACGCCGACGAGCACGGTCGCCAGCAACACCGACAGCGTCACCCGATAGGCATTGCCCAGTGACAGCGATCCGGTCGGCAGAACCGGTGTAATGATCACCGCGACCAGCAATCCGATAATGCCGAGCGCGAGTATGCGGGTCTGGATCCGCCCGTTCAAGGTAAGCAGCATCGATCAGATCTTCTTGTTGGTCGCCCACAACCACCATTGCCGAGTCGACCGCAGCGGTCCCATCCGCTCGCAGAAACCCAGTGCCGCAAGGTCGTCCGCGATCTCCTGCGCCGCGATCTGCAACCCGAGGAAGGTATCCACTCCCGGAAACGGTCCACCCAGCGTCGCACTACCTGATGCGTAGATGCGTCCGCTGCCACTTCGGGTACCGATCAACTCGAAGGTGGTCGCCACATCCATGCGCCCCACTGGGTTACGCCCGGCCCCGGCGTGATCCAGCAGATCCGCCAACAACCGATGTTCGCGCACATCGGCCTCCAAACCGGTGCAGTCGATTATGTAATCGGCCGAAATGTCGAACGGCCGGGTCGGCGGCGGAAACGGCAGTGCGGCCGTGGGATCCGGCACGATCGTGGTGATCACCCCGCCCTGCCCTCGCCCGGGCCGCAGCTGGCGCGCACTGCCCGCCATCACCTGATACCACCCCTCCTTACGTCCGCGCCGCAGTTGCTCCTGCCAATTCGAGCGCACCGGGGTGTTCGTCCCGCCCATCTCGTGGTAGGCCTGCGCGCGCTGCTCTCCTTGCAGCGTGCGCATTTTCGCTTTGAGCTGCCCGCCCCATACCGACTTCGGATAGTTGAATCCCTGATAGGACCACCCGTCGCCGCCCTTGCGTCGACTGAAAATACTCGGTCCGTGCGCGGCCGCCACGTAGTGCCGAAAAAGATGCAGGATCTCGGTATTCAGCCGCAGTTTGTCCCGGTCATCGATAAGCCGCTGCAACACCCGACTGGCCACGATCCCGCTACCGCGGATCATCACCTTCCCCGGCCTGCGCTGCAATGCCTGATACACGTGCTCATGCGGTTCATACGCATTCACTACCCGCGTCGGATCCCGGTACTTCTCCCGATACTCCTGCAGATCCGGCAACAACTTCAGCCCCGGATAACCCACGCCCACATGTACATACGCACTGCGAAACGCGATCCGCTTGGTCGGCGCCGCACCCGCCGGCGGGGTGAGGACGCTGAAATACCCGCCGTCATAGCGCTTGCGCACCATGCGCACATGCCCTTTGTGCAACGAACCCGCGTATCCGATCCGGCGGAACTCTCGTTCCATCGCGACGAACGCCTGCCCCGCCCGCGGCGTGTAGTAATCACTGAGGATCGGCTCGGTGCACACATTCCACAGCGGCCGGATCGTTTTCTCCGCGAACGCCTCGCGCACCGCATATGACGGAAAACCCCAGATATTGTCCGGCGTCGAGGCCGAGTCGCTGCGCAATCGCTCGCCGCGCGGAATCTGCGATACCCGCGTCAGATACTCATACGACGACCACGGCACCTCCTGCGGCCCGAGTACTGCCATCGCTGCCGCCGGAACACCGTAGATCCGCAAGGTGTCATAGGTGACGAAGGATCCGATCCCGCTGCCGATGGTCACGAACGGCACATCCACCACCGGGATGCCCGCCCGGCCCACCATCTCGTCGGTCCACACGTCGGTTTCGACGAGTTCGCGCGTGATATCTCCCCGCATTTTCGGGATGCTACCGGCCGAAACTGAGCTCACCCACCCCGTTGGCTGCCATACCCAGGCAACCGCTTTCGATTACCTTGCCCGCGCGCGCATTCCACGCCGCCACCCGACGACAGTGCGACGCGTCCCGAGCAATCTGTGCCAACCTGCCACGCCGCACCCCCACCCCGACGTACCATCCCTGCGTGGCCGATGCGATTCGTTCCACCCCACTGCGGGTCTTGGTCTACAGCAACGACGCCGACACCCGGCGCCAAGTAATGCTGGCACTGGGCAGACACCCGCATCCCGAGCTGCCCGCCTTCGAATACCTCGAGGTGGCGACCGCACCCGTGGTCATCGAGCAGATGGATGCGGGCGGTATCGACCTGGCCATCCTGGACGGGGAATCCGCCCCGGTGGGCGGGCTCGGCATCGCCAAGCAACTCAAGGACGAGATCGCCCAGTGCCCACCGGTTCTGGTGCTCACCGGCCGGCCCGACGATGCCTGGCTCGCGAACTGGTCGCGCGCCGAGGCCGCCGTATCCCATCCGATCGATCCGATCCGGCTCACCGAGGCCGTCGTCGCGGTATTGCACAACCGCTCGGCAGCCTGAACCGATCGCCGCACCCGTGCCCGCGTCCTGGGACGCGGGCATTTTGACGTCACGTGACGGCGCTATCACTTAGCGGATCCAACGGGGCGGATTACCCCTGATTCAGTCATAAATAGCAGTCCCGTTTTCGATCAAAGACCCCAATCGAATAAACGGTCGAACCCGCGCGACAGTTGTAGGCTGTGCCGTAGCTCACATGAGCGCGGGCCTCGATATGACAGACCCGCGCGGTGCGAGCAGGCCATGAGGCGAGTCTGACCGAGGCGGACAACGAAGTCAGCCCGCCTCGGAAGCTGCCCGTAGCGACTGCTTGCCGGTCGCTCGAAAGGGTCAGCCATGATTCCGACGTCGGCCATCTCGGCGCCGTCGGGGGACATGACGCCCAACCGCCAGCTACAGCTCGCAAGGAGGGGAAGTGCAGTCGTGAATATCGAGATGCCCACCCTGGTCCTCGGCGCGGTCGCCGCCGCGTTCGCGGTGTTCTCCGTCATCCTCTCGGCCCTCATCGGCCCCAAGCGCTACAACCGGGCCAAACAGGAGGCCTACGAGTGCGGCATCGAACCGACACCGCACGCTGTCGCGGGTGGGCCGGGAAGCGTTACCGGACAACGCTTTCCGGTGAAGTACTACCTCACCGCCATGCTTTTCATCATCTTCGATATCGAGATCGTGTTCCTCTACCCGTGGGCTGTCCACTTCGATGCGCTCGGTCTCTTCGGTCTCGCCGCGATGGCGCTGTTCATCTTCAATGTCTCGGTGGCCTACGCCTACGAATGGCGCCGCGGCGGTCTCAGCTGGGACTGATTTGCCCATACGCACTGGCCCACAAGGCATTACGCCGCGTCGGACGGTACGCACAGTGGAAGTGAGAGTTAGTCGAACATGGGTCTCGAGGAAAAACTGCCCAGTGGCTTTCTGCTGAGCACGGTCGAAGATTTCGCCGGATATCTGCGCAAGGGTTCGCTGTGGCCGGCCACTTTCGGACTGGCCTGCTGCGCCATCGAGATGATGGCCACCGGCGCAGGACGTTTCGATATCGCCCGCTTCGGAATGGAGGCGTTTCGCGCCTCACCGCGGCAGGCCGATCTGATGATCGTCGCGGGCCGGGTCAGCCAGAAGATGGCGCCGGTGCTGCGTCAGGTCTATGACCAGATGACCGAACCGAAATGGGTGCTGGCCATGGGCGTTTGCGCGTCCTCGGGCGGCATGTTCAACAACTACGCCATCGTGCAGGGCGTGGACCATGTGGTGCCGGTCGATATCTATCTGCCCGGCTGCCCGCCGCGGCCGGAGATGCTGTTGAACGCGATCTTGGCACTGCACGCGAAGATCCAGCAGATGCCACTCGGCGTCAACCGCGAGGAGGCCATCCGTGCCGCCGAAGCGGCGGCGCTGGCGTCCACACCGACCATCCGGATGGAGGGTCTGCTGCGATGACCTTCGACTCCCCCGACAATACCGAAACCAGGACACCACAGGAGTTCGTCGACGCCGCGGCCACCGCGGGCCCGGAAGGCACACCGCCGGAGGCGGATTCGCCAGCGGCGGAAGTGATCGGCGTGCGCCGCGGCATGTTCGGTGTCACCGGTACCGGCGACACCTCCGGTTACGGCCGCCTGGTCCGTCCGGTGACGCTGCCCGGCAGCACCCCGGCACCCTACGGCGGCTACTTCGACGAGCTCGTCACCGAATTGCATGCCGCGCTCGGTGCGGTCGGCACCAGCTGGGAGACCGTCATCGAGAAGGTGATCGTCTTCCGCGGCGAACTCACCCTGCACGTGCGGCGCGAACATCTGGTGACGGTGGCCAAGGCGTTACGCGACTATGCCGCACTGCGTTTCGAGCTCTGCCTCGGCGTGAACGGCGTGCACTACCCGGACGACGCGGGCCGCGAATTGCACGCGGTCTATCACCTCATGTCGATCACCCACAATCGGCGCCTGCGCGTCGAGGTCTCCGCACCGGACGCCGACCCGCATATTCCGTCGCTGTTCAGCGTGTATCCGACCACCGACTGGCATGAGCGGGAAACCTACGACTTCTTCGGCATCCTCTTCGACGGCCACCCCTCGCTGACGCGCATCACCATGCCCGACGACTGGCGTGGCCACCCCCAGCGCAAGGACTACCCGCTCGGCGGGATCCCGGTCGAGTACAAGGGCGCGCGCATTCCGCCGCCCGACGAGCGGAGGGCGTACAAGTAATGAACGACATCGACACCCGGCCCGGCGTCCACAACGACACCGGGCCCGAACCCGCTGTGGTCACGGTGGCGGGCCAAGACTGGGGCGCGGTCACCGAGACCCTCGACGGCGCGGGTGAGGAACGCATCGTCGTCAATATGGGTCCGCAGCATCCGTCCACACACGGCGTACTGCGGCTCATCCTGGAAATCGAGGGCGAGACGGTCACCGAGGCCCGCTGCGGCATCGGCTATCTACACACCGGCATCGAGAAGAATCTGGAATTCCGGAACTGGGCGCAGGGCACCACCTTCGTGACCCGGATGGATTATCTGTCCCCGTTCTTCAACGAAACGGCGTACTGCCTCGGCGTCGAGCGTCTGCTCGATATCGAGGACCAGATTCCCGAGCGCGCCACCATCGTTCGCGTCATGCTCATGGAGCTGAACAGGATCTCCTCGCATCTGGTCGCGCTGGCGACCGGTGGTATGGAGTTGGGCGCGCTCACCCCGATGCTGTTCGGTTTCCGGGAACGCGAACTGATCCTGGATGTCTTCGAGAACATCACCGGCCTTCGCATGAATCACGCCTACATCCGGCCCGGCGGTCTCGCCCAGGATCTGCCCGACGATGGCGTCACCAAGGTCCGTGAGCTGCTGAAGCTCTTACCGAAGCGGCTGCGCGATATGGATCATCTGCTCACCCAGAATCCGATCTGGAAGGCACGCACCCAGAACATCGGCTACCTGGACCTCACCGGCTGCATGGCACTCGGCATCACCGGTCCGGTATTGCGCTCGACCGGTCTGCCACACGATCTGCGCAAGGCCGCACCGTATTGCGGTTACGAGAACTACGAATTCGAGGTGCCCACCACCACAGGCTGTGACTGCTACGGCCGCTATTGGATTCGGGTTGCGGAGATGAAGGAGTCACTCAAGATCGTCGAACAGTGCCTGGACAAACTGCGCCCAGGTCCGGTGATGGTGGACGACAAGAAAATCGCCTGGCCCGCGGACCTGCAGCTGGGCCCGGACGGCCTCGGCAACTCCCCCAAGCACATCAGCCGCATCATGGGCACGTCCATGGAGGGACTCATCCACCACTTCAAACTGGTCACCGAGGGAATCCGGGTCCCGGCGGGACAGGTGTATGTGGCGGTGGAGTCGCCGCGCGGCGAACTCGGGGTGCATATGGTCAGCGATGGCGGCACCCGCCCGTATCGGGTGCACTATCGCGACCCCTCGTTCACGAATCTGCAAGCGGTGGCGGCGATGTGCGAGGGCGGGATGGTCGCCGACGTCATCGCCTCCGTCGCCAGCATCGACCCGGTGATGGGTGGAGTTGACCGATGACCGAGATCCTGTTGAAGCTGTCCACCCGGCCGCAGCCGTTCGCGGCTTTCGTGCGCGAGCGATTGGAGGTTGATGCCAAGGAGATCATCGCCCGCTATCCGGAGCCGCGCTCGGCGCTGCTGCCGCTGCTGCATCTGGTGCAGGCCGAGGAGGGCTGCGTCACCGGCACCGGTATCGAGTTCTGCGCCGAACAGCTGGGCTTGACCGGTGCGGAGGTCACTGCGGTGGCGACCTTCTATTCGATGTACCGTCGCACGCCCACCGGCGACTATCACGTCGGAGTCTGCACCAACACGCTGTGCGCGGTGATGGGTGGGGATGCCATTCTCGAGACCCTGCAGTGTCGACTGGGCATCAGGCACGGCGAGACCACGGCGGACGGGTCGATCACCCTCGAGCACATCGAATGCAATGCGGCCTGCGATTTCGCGCCGGTCGTGATGGTCAATTGGGAGTTCTTCGATAACCAGACCCCGGAATCGACTGCCGCACTGGTGGATTCGCTGCGCCGCGGCGAACAAGTGACACCGACGCGCGGTGCGCCGCTGTGCACGTTCAAGCAGACCTCTCGCATTCTCGCGGGTTTCCCGGACGAGCGCCCGGGCGTGCTCGACGGTGCGGCGGGCGAGGCGACGCTGGCCGGACTGCGGGTCGCGCAGGAACAGAATATGCAAGCGCCAGAACCGAAGCCGGGCGAGGAATGATGATGGCACTGACCCCCGTACTCACCCGATATTGGGACGACCCGCAGTCGTGGACCATCGAGCACTACCGCAGCCACGACGGCTATCAGGCGTTGCGCAAGGCCTTGCGGATGGAGCCTGATCAGGTCATCCAGACCATCAAGGACGCCGGTCTGCGCGGCCGTGGCGGCGCGGGCTTCCCGACCGGTATGAAATGGAGCTTCATCCCGCAGGGGACGGGACCGGACGGTGTCACGAAGCCCCACTATCTCGTGGTCAATGCCGACGAGTCGGAACCCGGCACCTGCAAGGACATCCCGCTCATGCTGGCCACCCCGCACACCCTCATCGAGGGGGTCATCATCGCGGCGTATGCGATTCGGGCGGCGCACGCGTTCATCTATGTGCGCGGTGAGGTCGTGCCGGTGCTGCGGCGGCTGCAGGCCGCGGTCGCGCAGGCGTATGCGGCCGGATTCCTCGGGAAGAACATTCTGGGCTCGGGCTACGACCTGGAACTCATCGTGCACGCCGGTGCCGGTGCATACATCTGCGGCGAGGAAACCGCGCTGCTGGATTCGCTGGAGGGGCGGCGCGGCCAGCCGCGATTGCGGCCGCCGTTCCCGGCTGTGGCGGGTCTGTATGCCTGCCCGACGGTGGTCAACAATGTGGAATCCATTGCGAGCGTGCCGCCGATCATCCTGAACGGCACCGCCTGGTTCCGGTCCATGGGCAGTGAAAAGTCCCCGGGCTTCACGCTGTACTCGCTGTCGGGACATGTCGCCCGGCCGGGGCAATACGAAGCGCCACTGGGCATTACATTGCGCGAACTGCTCGGCTACGCCGGTGGCGTGCGCGCCGGACATCAGGTGAAGTTCTGGACGCCCGGCGGTTCGTCGACACCGCTGTTCACCGATCAACACCTCGACGTGCCGCTCGACTACGAGGGTGTCGCCGGAGCAGGATCCATGTTGGGCACCAAGGCATTACAGATCTTCGACGACACCACCTGTGTCGTGCGCGCGGTGCTGCGCTGGACCGAGTTCTATGCCCACGAATCCTGCGGTAAGTGCACGCCCTGCCGCGAAGGCACCTACTGGCTCGTCCAGTTGCTCGAGCGGATCGAAGCCGGCCGGGGTACCGAATCGGATCTGGACAAGCTCCTCGATATCAGCGACACCATCAACGGCAAATCGTTCTGCGCACTCGGCGACGGTGCGGCCAGCCCGATCATCTCCTCGCTGAAGTACTTCCGCGAGGAATACGTCGACCATCTGCGGCTCGACGGCTGCCCGTTCGATCCCGCGCGATCCACCGCCTGGGCCGAAGGAGTGAAATGAGCACAGCATCGCGCAGCGATTCGATCGGGGGTGGCGGCCGGGTTACGGGTGGGCCTGCCACCGTGAATTCCAATGCAAGCGGACTCGTGCCCGCCGACCTGGTCACCGTCACCATCGATGACAACGAGGTCAGTGTTCCGGCGGGCACCCTGCTGATCCGGGCCGCCGAACTCATCGGCATCCAGATCCCGCGCTTCTGTGACCACCCGCTGCTGGACCCGGTCGGCGCATGCCGCCAGTGTCTGGTCGAAGTGGAGGGGCAGCGCAAGCCGGTCGCCTCCTGCACCATGACCGTCACCGAGGGCATGATCGTGCGCACTCAGCTGACTTCACCGCCGACCGCCAAGGCCCAGGAGGGGGTGATGGAGCTGCTGCTCATCAACCACCCCCTCGACTGTCCGGTCTGCGATAAGGGCGGTGAATGCCCGCTGCAGAACCAGGCAATGTCCAGCGGACGGCCCGAAACCCGATTCGACGGCGTCAAACGCACCTACCCCAAGCCGATCCCGCTGTCCACGGCGGTGCTGCTGGACCGGGAACGCTGCGTGCTGTGCGCCCGCTGCACCCGCTTCTCCCAACAGGTCGCCGGGGATCCATTCATCGAACTCATGGATCGCGGTGCGCTCGAACAGGTCGGCACCGCACAGGCCGAACCGTTCGACTCCTACTTCTCCGGCAATACCGTCCAGATCTGCCCTGTGGGCGCACTCACCGGAACCAGTTACCGGTTCCGTGCCCGCCCGTTCGACCTGGTCTCCAGCCCGAGCGTCTGCGAGCACTGCGCATCGGGCTGCGCACAGCGCACCGACCATCGGCGCGGGAAAGTGTTGCGCCGCTTGGCAGGTGACGATCCGCAAGTCAATGAGGAGTGGAACTGCGATAAGGGCCGGTGGGCGTTCACCTACGCGACCGAACGCGACCGGCTCACCACACCCCTGGTGCGCGGCTGGGACGGCAATCTCGCCCCCGCGTCCTGGTCCGAGGCCCTGGCCGCCGCCGCCGAGGGTCTGGCATCTGCCTTCGGCAGCGCGGGTGTGCTGGTCGGTGGTCGCGTCACCGAGGAAGACGCCTACGCCTACGCCAAATTCGCCCGAGTTGCCCTGGGCACCAATGACATCGACTTCCGGGCCCGGGTGCATTCGGCCGAAGAGGCGGACTTCCTCGCCGCCCGTATCGCCGGACAGGGTGTGACCGTCGACTACGACGCCCTGGAGAACGCGCCAGTCGTGCTGCTCGCCGGACTGGAGCCGGAAGAGGAGTCGCCGATCATCTACCTGCGGCTGCGCAAGGCGGCACGTAAGCGCGGTATGCCGATCTTCTCACTCGCCGCCTACTCTTCGCGCGGGCTGGATCGGATGTCGGGCACGCTGTTGCAAGCCGTGCCCGGGGCCGAACCCCATCTGCTCGATGCACTGCGCACCGGCGAGACGGACTCCGCCGCTGCGGCGACAGCCGCACAGCTGTTGCGGCAGCCGGGTGCGGTGGTGCTGGTCGGTGAACGGATGGCCGGAATTCCGGGCGCACTGTCCGCAGCCGTCCGGCTCGCCGATGAAACCGGTGCCGCCTTGGCCTGGGTGCCGCGGCGTGCGGGTGAGCGCGGTGCAGTCGAGGCTGGAGCATTGCCCGGCCTGCTGCCCGGTGGTCGACCGGTGGTGGATCCCCGTGCGCGCCAACAGGTTCGCACGATTTGGAATGTCGCGGAACTGCCGGTCACCGCCGGTCGGGATACCGCATCCATCCTGGAGGCCGCGCCGAGCTTGGGCGCGCTGGTCATCGGCGGTGTCGATGTCGCCGACCTGCCGGACCCCAAGGCGGCACTGGAGGCCATCGACGCCGCCCGCTTCGTGGTCAGCCTGGAGCTGCGGCACAGCGCGGTCACCGAACGTGCCGATGTCGTCTTCCCGGTGGCCTCGGCAATGCAGAAATCCGGCACCTTCCGCACCTGGGAGGGCCGACCGCGGCAATTCGATACGGCACTCGGCGATTCGATGGTGCGCCGCGAACCCGCACCGCTGTCGGATCAGCGGGTGCTGCAGGCCATCGCGGGCGAGATGCAGGTCGCACTCGGGCTCCCCGATACCGAATCCGCGCGCGCCGAACTCGCAGAACTCGGCGCCTGGGACGGTCCGGCGGTGCCCGCGCCCGCGCATCGCCCGCATCCGGTGACCCAGCCCAATCCCGGCGCGGCCATCCTGTCCAGCTGGCGGATGCTGCTGGACCAGGGCCGGATGCAAGACGGAGAGCCGAATCTGGCGGGTGTCGCGCGGCCGCCGGTGGTGCGGCTGTCTCCCGCCACCGCTTTGGAAATCGGTGCCGCCGATGACGATCCGATCATCGTCGCCACCGATCGCGGCGCCGTCACGCTGCCGCTGCTGATCACCGATCTGCCCGATCGAGTGGTGTGGCTGCCGCTGAACTCGCCGGGCTGCTCGGTCAACGAACAGCTCGCCACCCAGCCGGGCGGTGTGGTGCAGCTGCATCGCGCCGACGAGAGGATGAAGGAACACCGCCATGAGTGATCTCTCTCTTTTCGGCCACGACCCGCTGTGGCTCGTCATCGGGAAATCGCTGGCGATCTTCGCCTTCCTGCTGCTCACGCCGATGATGGCGGTGTATCTGGAGCGCAAGATCGTGGCCTGGATGCAGATGCGCATCGGACCGAACCGCGTCGGCCCCAAGGGCACGCTGCAGGCCGTAGCCGACGGCGTGAAGATGGCGCTGAAGGAAGATATCGTCCCGGCCATCGTCGACAAGCCGATTTTCATTATGGCGCCGGTCATCTCGGTGGTGCCCGCATTCATGGCGTTCGCGGTCATCCCGATCGGGCCGGAGGTGTCGATCCTCGGCCACCGGACCGCGCTACAGCTCACCGATCTGCCGGTGGCGGTGCTCTACATCCTGGCCATCACCTCGATCGGCGTGTACGGCATCGTGCTGGCAGGCTGGTCATCGGGTTCGACGTATCCGCTGCTGGGCGGGCTGCGCTCGACCGCACAGGTGATCTCCTACGAGATCGCCATGGCACTGTGCTTCGCGACGGTGTTCCTACTCGGCGGCACCATGGCCACCTCCGGGATCGTGAAGGCACAGGAGGGCACCTGGTATGTCTTCCTGCTGCTGCCGTCTTTCCTGATCTACTGCGTGTCGATGGTCGGCGAGACCAACCGTGCGCCGTTCGATCTGCCCGAGGCCGAGGGCGAGCTGGTCGGCGGTTTCCACACCGAATACTCCTCGCTCAAATTCGCCATGTTCATGATGGCCGAATACATCAATATGGCAACGGTTTCCGCGCTCGCCACCACCCTGTTCCTCGGTGGCTGGCACGCACCGTTCCCGATCAACCTGTGGGACGGTGCGAATTCCGGCTGGTGGCCCGCGCTGTGGTTCATCGCCAAGATGTGGACGTTCCTGTTCGTATTCATCTGGTTGCGCGGCACGCTGCCGCGCCTGCGCTACGACCAGTTCATGAATCTCGGCTGGAAGCTGCTGATTCCGACCTCGCTGCTGTGGGTAATGCTGGTCGCGACCGCCCGCGTGCTGCAGAACGAGGGCTACGAGATCCAGACGCCGCTGCTGGTGATCAGCGGAATCATCATCTCCGGACTGATCGTGCTGATGTTCCTGCGGGCCGGTCGCAAACAAGGTGCGCCGCCGGTCGAGGAACCCGCCCCCGGGGAATCGGGCACCGCGGAATCGAGCCCCTGGGAATCGGGCACCGGGGAATCGGGCACCGCGGTCTTCCTCGGCTTCCCGACGCCACCGCTGCCGGATCCATCGACGCGGCGTCCGGAACCCAAGCCCGGACTGCTGGAACCATTGACCGGCTTCGCGGTCACCTTCCTGACCATGTTCAAAAAGCCCAATACCGAGTCCTATCCGGAACAGAAGGTGCCGACCGCGCCCCGCTATCACGGCCGCCATCAGCTCAATCGGTATTCGGATGGTCTGGAGAAATGCATCGGCTGCGAGCTGTGCGCGTGGGCCTGCCCTGCGGATGCGATCTATGTCGAGGGCGCGGATAACACCGAGACCGAACGCTTTTCGCCCGGCGAGCGCTACGGGCAGGTCTATCAGATCAACTATCTGCGCTGTATCGGCTGCGGATTGTGCATCGAGGCGTGCCCGACCAGGGCGCTGACCATGACCAACGAGTACGAGATGGTCGATGACAACCGCGCCGATCTGATCTACGAGAAGGACCGGCTACTGGCCCCGCTGCAGCAAGGTATGACCGCACCACCGCACGCCATGTATCCCGGTGCGACGGAAGGCGATTACTACCGCGGCAATGTTCCCGGCGGTGACAGCGGTTCCGATCCCAGGGAGCCCGCCGCGGCGGGCGCGGAAGGAGGCGCGCGGTGAGTCAATTCATCCTGGCCGCCCAAACATTAGCCGGAGAGCCACTGACCCACACCTCCACCGGCGAGACCGTCCAATTCTGGATCCTCGGCCCGCTCGCCGTCATCGCCGCGTTCGGCATGGTATTCGCGCGTAAGGCCGTACATTCGGCGATCTGCCTGGCCGCCACCATGATCGTGCTCGCCACCTTCTACATGGCCCAGGATGCACTGTTCCTCGGCGTCGTGCAGATCGTCGTCTACACCGGCGCGGTCATGATGCTGTTCCTGTTCGTGCTCATGCTGGTCGGCGTCGACTCCCCCGAATCGCTCGGGGAAACCCTACGCGGGCAGCGGCTCTCGGCTGCCGCGGTCGGACTCGGCTTCGGGCTGCTGCTGATCAGCGGTATCGCCAACGGCATCCGCAACTCCGGAATCACCTATCCGGCAAAGGGCTTCGCCTATAAAGACGCGATCGGCCAACTCGCCGAACTGATCTTCGTCCGATATGTGTGGGCCTTCGAACTCACCGGCGCACTGCTCATCACAGCCACGATCGGCGCGATGATCCTGGCGCACCGGGAGAGTTTCGGGCCGCGCCTGGATCAGCGGGAACTCTCGCGTCGCCGCTTCCGCAGCGCCTACGATCCGGCCCGTCCCTCCGAGCGCGCCACCCCGCTGCCGACACCCGGTGTGTACGCCAGGCACAACGCCGTCGATATTCCGGCACGGCTGCCGGATGGATCCTTCGAGGAGCTGTCGGTCAGCACCATCCTGCGGCACCGCCGCACCAGGGCGCTCACCGAAGCGGCGGTCATCTCGGTCGGTACGACCCCGACCTTCGCCGCCGAGGCCAACGAGCCCGAAACCCCCGCCCGCGAGGCAGACGAGGAAGGCAAGCGGTGAATCCTGAGAACTACCTGTTCCTGTCCGCCCTGCTGTTCACCATCGGCGCGGCCGGTGTGCTGCTGCGGCGCAACGCCATTGTGGTGTTCATGTGCATCGAGCTGATGCTCAATGCGGTGAATCTCGCCTTCGTCACCTTCGCCAGGCTGCATTCGAATCTGGACGGTCAGGTGTTCGCATTCTTCACCATGGTGGTCGCCGCGGCCGAAGTCGTCGTCGGACTCGCCATCATCATGACCATCTTCCGCACCCGCCGTTCGACCTCGGTCGACGACGCCAACCTGCTGAAGTTCTGACGTGGATACCGCAACGCTCTGGGTGCTGCCCGCACTGCCGCTGGCCGGTGCTGTCGTCTTGCTGCTGGTCGGACGCTTCAGCGACAGGTGGGGGCATCTGCTCGGCTGTGCCACCGCGCTGGCCTCGTTCGGCTTCGCCGTCGTCGCCTTCTTCCACATGCTCGACCGTGATGATGCCGCCCGCGCAGTCCACAAGGACTTTTTCAGCTGGGTGCCGGTCGACGGGTTGCAGGTGGACTTCAGCCTCCAATTGGACCAGCTGTCGGTGTGTTTCGCGCTGCTGATCACCGGCGTGGGATCGCTGATCCACATCTATTCCGTCGGCTATATGAACCACGATCCAGGACGGCGACGGTTCTTCGCCTACCTGAATCTGTTCCTGGCGGCCATGCTGCTGCTGGTGCTGGCGGACAACTACCTGGTGCTGTATCTCGGCTGGGAGGGTGTGGGTCTGGCCTCCTATCTGCTGATCGGGTTCTGGTACCACAAGCCGACCGCGGCGACGGCGGCCAAGAAGGCATTCGTGGTCAACCGGGTCGGCGATATGGGGCTGGCGATCGCGATGTTCACCATGTTCGCGACCTTCGGTTCGATCGACTTCGGCTCGGTTTTCGCGACCGCGCCGCAGGCTGGGGAGGGCACGCTCACCGCAATCGGGTTGTTGTTGCTGCTGGCCGCGTGCGGTAAGTCCGCGCAGGTGCCGCTGCAGTCCTGGCTCGGGGACGCGATGGAGGGTCCGACACCGGTCTCCGCGCTCATCCACGCGGCCACCATGGTGACGGCGGGTGTGTATCTGATCGCGCGCTCCGGACCGATTTTCGATCTCGCGCCCAATGCGCGACTCGGGGTTGTACTGGTAGGGGCGGTGACGCTGCTGTTCGGTGCGATCGTCGGCTGCGCGAAGGACGACATCAAGAAGGCGCTGGCGGCATCCACCATGAGCCAGATCGGGTACATGGTGTTGGCCGCAGGCCTCGGCCCGGCCGGATACGCGATCGCCATCATGCATCTGCTCACCCACGGCTTCTTCAAGGCCGGGCTGTTCCTCGGTGCCGGTTCGGTCATGCACGCGATGGACGACGAGACCGATATGCGCCGCTACGGCGGACTACGCAAACTGCTGCCGGTCACTTACATCACCTTCGGGCTCGGCTATTTGGCGATCATCGGCGTGCCGCCGTTCGCCGGATTCTTCTCCAAGGATCGGATCATCGAGGCGGCGTTCAACCAAGGCGGCGCAAGCGGTTTGGCATTGGGCGCGGTGACGCTGCTGGGTGCCGGGCTGACCGCGTTCTACATGACGCGCGTGATGATGATGACGTTCTTCGGCGAGCGTCGCTGGAAACCAGATACCCATCCGCACGAGGCACCAGCGGTGATGACCGGGCCGATGATTCTGCTCGCGATCGGTTCGGTGGCCGCGGGTGGGCTGTTCGTTCTCGGGTCGTCGCTGCAGAACTGGCTCGAACCCGTTGTCGGGGCGCATCACGGCGAGGAGGTCGTGCCCGCGGGCGTGGTGACCGTCCTGGCGCTGCTCGTGGTCGCCGTCGGAATCGGCTTCGCCTACAACCAGTTCGCGCAGCGTGAGATTCCCGAGACCGCGCCGGAGGCGGCATCCGCGTTGACGGTCGCGGCCCGCAAGGACCTCTACGGAGATGCGTTCAACGAGGGCGTATTCATGCGTCCCGGTGCGTATCTGACTCGGTCGCTGGTCTTCCTCGACAATCGCGGCATCGACGGCATCGTCAACGGGACCGCCGCACTGATCGGCGGACTGTCCGGGCGCATCCGGAAGGTGCAGTCCGGGTTCGTGCGGTCCTATGCCCTGTCCATGTTCACCGGCGCGGCACTGGTGGCCGCCGCCCTGCTGGCAGTGAGGCTCTGGTGAGTGACTATCCCTGGTTGACCACGCTGTGGTTATTGCCCGTCGCCGGCGCGGTGGTGGTGCTGCTGTTGCCCGCGTCGCGGCGCACCCTGGCGCGCGGGCTGGCATTCGGTGTCGCATTGGCGGTGCTGGTGCTCGGCATCGTTTTGGCCGTGCGCTTCGAACCCGGTGGGGCGCAGTATCAGTTCGTCGAATCGCACGAGTGGATTCCGGCCTTCGGCGCGGGTTACACACTCGGGTTGGACGGGATCGCGCTGGTGTTGGTGCTGCTCACCGCGGCGCTGGTGCCGCTGCTGATCCTGGCCGGGTGGAACGATGAGCGTGAGGTCGGCAGCGGGCGGCGGGTGTCGCACACCTATGTCGCGTTGACGCTGCTCGTCGAGGCGATGGTGCTGATTTCCTTTGTCTCGCTCGACATTCTGCTGTTCTACGTGTTCTTCGAGGCGATGCTCGTCCCGATGTACTTCCTCATCGGCGGATTCGGGCCGCGCAGTGCCGATCTCGCGCATCGCCAGCAGCGCTCACGGGCGGCGGTGAAATTCCTGTTGTACAACCTGTTCGGCGGTCTGATCATGTTGGCCGCGGTGATCGGGCTGTATGTGCTCACCGCGCGGCAGGGACTCGGATCCGGATCGTCGGGCACCTTCGATTTCCGCACCGTGGTGATTGCGGCCAATGCCGGACAGCTCGGCGCCGGCCCGGCCGTGTTGAATGCCCTCTTCCTCGGGTTCATGTTCGCCTTCGCGGTGAAGGCACCGCTGTGGCCGTTGCACACCTGGCTGCCGGATGCGGCGGTGGCGGCGACGCCGTCGAGTGCGGTGCTGATGATGGCGGTGGTCGACAAGGTCGGCACCTTCGGCATGTTGCGCTACTGCCTGCTGCTGTTCCCGGATGCCGCGGGAACCTATGCGCCCCTGGTGATTACGCTCGCGGTGGTCGGCATCATCTACGGCGCGCTGCTGGCCATTGGACAGACCGATGTGATGCGGCTGATCGCCTATACCTCGATCTCGCACTTCGGATTCATCATTCTCGGCATCTTCGCGATGACCAGTCAGGGGCAGACCGGGGCCACCCTCTACATGGTCAATCACGGCATCTCGACAGCGGCACTGTTCCTGATCGCGGGATTCCTGGTGTCGCGCAGGGGTACTCGGGCCATCGCCGCCTACGGCGGGGTGCAGAAGGTGGCGCCGGTGCTGGCGGGCACCTTCTTGATCGCCGGTCTCGCCACCCTGTCGCTGCCGGGACTTGCGCCGTTCATCAGCGAATTCCTGGTGCTACTCGGCACATTCACGCGCTACGGATTCGCCGCGGTGATCGCGACCGGGGCGTTGGTGTTGGCGGCGCTTTATGTGCTGTGGATGTACCAGCGGATGATGACCGGTCCGGTCAAGGAGGGCAACGAGCGGCTCTATGATCTGGTGCCGCGCGAGGTGGCGGTGGTGGTGCCGTTGATCGCGGCACTGCTGTTCCTCGGTATCTATCCGAAACCGGTGCTGGAGTTCATCAATCCCGCAGTGGGTCAGACGCTCACCACCATCGGCGTCCACGATCCCGCGCCGAAGACGCCCGCGATCCCCGCAGCGGGGGCCGATCACGGAGGTGGCCACAAATGAGCAGTCTGCTCGCGGCAAGTATGCCCGCGCCGAGTATCGAATACGCAAAGTTGTCGCCGATGCTGATCGTGTTCGGGGTGGCGGTGGTCGGGGTGCTCGTCGAGGCGTTCGCGCCGCGCCACCACCGGTATGCCATCCAGGTGCCGCTCGGGCTGGCCGGGTTGGTCGCGGCACTGGTGGCGGTGCTGCGGTTGTCCGGGACCAAGGCGACCGTGATGGTGGGTGCGGTGGCGATCGACGGTGTGACACTGTTTCTTCAGGGCACGATTCTGGTGGTGTCGATTCTGGCGCTGCTGTTCATGGCCGAGCGCGGTGCGCAGCCGCGGCCGCAGGTACGTTCCGGTCCTGGGACGTGGAGTGTGGCCGCGGCCGCCGTCGGCGGTGCGGTGGACGCGTTCACCCCGCAGGCCTCCGCGGTGCCCGGTAGTGCGGGGGAAATCGCCGCGGTCCGTGCGGGTATCGCGACCACCGAGGTGTTCCCGCTGGCCATGCTCGCAATCGGTGGACTGATGCTGTTTCCCGCGTCCAATGATCTGCTGACCATGTTCGTGGCGTTGGAAGTTTTGTCGCTGCCGCTGTATCTGCTGTGCGGGCTGGCGCGGCGCAAGCGACTGCTCTCGCAGGAAGCGTCGCTGAAATACTTTCTGCTCGGGGCGTTTTCGTCCGCGTTCTTCCTCTACGGCGTTGCGCTGCTTTACGGGCAGGCGGGGACGGTCAAGCTCGGTGGGATCGCCGATGCGATAACCCAGCATCCGCAGAACAGCACCTTGGCATTGCTCGGGGTGGGGCTGCTGGCCGTGGGGTTGCTGTTCAAGATCGGTGCGGTGCCGTTCCAGTCCTGGGTGCCGGATGTGTATCAGGGCGCGCCGAGTTCGGTGACCGGCTTCATGGCCGCGGCGACGAAGATCGCGGCAGTCGGTGCGCTGTTGCGGGTGCTGCAGATCGCGGTGCCCGGTCTGCGTGACGACTGGCGTCCGGTGCTCGCCGCCATTGCCATCGCGACCATGGTGATCGGCGCGATCATGGCGATTACCCAGACCGACGTCAAGCGCATGCTCGCCTACTCCTCCGTCGCGCATGCCGGATTCATCCTGACCGGTCTCGCCGCGGCGAATGCGGCCGGTACCTCGGCCATCCTGTTCTATTTGTTGGCCTACGGCCTCGGCACGCTCGGCGCGTTCGCGGTCGTCAGCCTGGTCCGGGATGCCGAAGGTGACGAAGCTACCGCCATGTCCCAGTGGGCGGGCCTCGGCCGCCGCTCCCCCTGGCTGGCAACAATTTTCGCCCTCTTCCTGCTCTCGTTCGCGGGCCTGCCCCTCACCGGTGGCTTCGTCGCGAAGTTCGCGGTCTTCCAGGCCGCCGCTTCCGGCGATGCTGCCTATCTGGTCATCGTCGGTGTCATCTCCAGCGCCATCGCCGCCTTCTTCTACATCCGCGTCATCGTCTTGATGTTCTTCACCGACCCACCCGCCGACGCCCCGACCGTCGCCTCCCCGTTCCTCACCACCACGGTCGTCGCATTCACCGCGGGCGCGACCGTCCTGCTCGGTATCGTCCCGCAAATGCTGCTCGACTTGTCCGACCGCGCATCAACTTTCGTTCGCTGACCTCCGACTACACGGGTAAGGGCAGTGCATTGCTGCGCCGCCCTCCACTCAGGTCACGACGGGATGGCTTCGTGTTGGACACCGCCGCAGGAGAAGGACACCGCCGCAGGAGAAGAAGGGCCTCCGCGACATGCTCGCCACCTGCCTGAAGGCGGCGCGCTAGCCGTACGAGCGGCTCACGAAACCGTCAGGTCGAACCAGCACCGTCCCGTACGGCCAGCCGTCCACCAGGTGCACCGGAATGTCGGCCTCCACGTCGGGATCGGCCGTGAGTACGCACCACTGCGATCCGACGAGATCCAGCGTGGACACCCCGTCGGTCACCCACATGTGCGGCAGGCGGGATCCCGGGGACCCGTCGAGGTCGAGGGCGACGTCCTCGGTGGAGGGGAGCTCCGCACCGCCATACCGGTAGCCCATGTGCACCACCGGCGCGTTTATCGCCCCCGCTGCCTTGCGCGCCTGTGCCATGCCCTTTCCCCAGTGCAGGGACGGATCGTTGAACCGCAGGCGCGCCTGCTCCATCGTCATGAGGGCCACTGGATGGCGTTCGGCGTGATAAGTCTCCAGCAGCTCGGGTCCGGCCTCGCCGCGCAGCACGTGCGCGAGCTTCCACGCCAGGTTGTGCGCGTCGGCGACGCCGGCGTTCAGCCCGAACGCGCCCAGTGGGGGGATGGCGTGCGCCGCGTCGCCCACCAGGAAGACCCGCCCGACGGAGAGCCGGTCGGCCACCTGGCCGCGCCCCCGGAACCTCAGCACACTGCGGATCTCCACCTCGATCGACGGGTCGCCGACCGCGGTGCGGATGAGGTCGGGAGTCGGCTCGGTGTCGAGGCGGGTGAGGAACACCCACTCGCGTTCGCCGTCGACGGTCACCAGCAGGCCGGTCGCGTCCGGATGCTCGATATTGCACATTGCGAACGGCTTGCGCGGCCGCAGATCAGCGCGGAACAGGACGCTCGTCGTCTCCTGACCGATCGCACCGGGACCGGTGAGGCCGATGCCGAGGATCTGCCGGACCCGGCTCCGCACCCCGTCGGCCGCCACCAGATAGCGCGCCCGCACGACACGCCCGTCGGACAGGGTCGCCGTGACGCCGTCGGAGTCCTGCTCGAAGGAGTCGAGCGCCAGCCCGAACTTCACGTCGCCAGCCTTGGTGATCAGCACGCGGTCGAGCCGGTTCTGTGCGCAGGTGCCGCGGATCCGAGCTGGTGTGTAGATGAGCTCGGCCGCGATTTTCGTCTTCCACTCCGCGCCTTCGGTGAAGTCGGCCTCTGCGAGCGTGCGCCCTCTGATCTTCCCCGCCCGCAAGTCGACCGCGGCCTCGTTGACCGCGTGCTCCAGGCCGACCTCGCGCAGGATCTCCAACGTCCGCGACCCGATGCCGGTGGCCCTGGGGTGGGGCGAGAGCTCCGGCTTCTCCTCGACGACGAGGGGCTTGACGCCGTGGTGGCGCAGCAGCACCGCGAGCATCAGCCCGACGGATCCGCCGCCCGCGATCAAAACATCCGTGGATGCAGTCTGCCCATTCATGAGTCGCCCTTCGATACAGTGAATTATCAAATACACTGTATCGAACTGTCCGATGTATCGTCAGCGGCATGTTGGTGTGGGAGAGGCCGGAGCCACCGAATCGACCAGTGCCGGCCCCGCTGAGCCGGGAGCGAATCATACGAGCGGCGATCCAGCTGGCCGACGCGGACGGAGGACTACCGGCGGTGTCGCTACGTAAGGTTGCCGCCGCACTGGACGTCGGGCCGATGCGGCTGTACGGCTACATCGCCACCAAGGAGGAATTGCTCGACCTGATGGTCGATTCGGTCTACGCCGAGATCCGGCCGGCCGGCGACGGTTGGCGAGAGGTGTTGCGCTCCCTCGCCGAAACCACCCGACAGGCCGCTCATCAACACGAATGGTTCGCCGACCTGATCGGTGGGCGACCCCAGCTCGGGCCGCACGCGCTAGCCAGAGGAGAGGCTGTGGTGGCCGCGATGGACGGCATCGACGTGGACATCGTCATGCCGGTGGTCGACGCGGTCAATGCGTACGTGGTCGGGGCGGTGCGTCGGGAGATCGCCGAGCGGCGCGCCGAGCGGGCCACCGGGATGAACGAGAAGCAGTGGCAGGCCGGCTTCGGGCCTTATCTCGAGCGAACCTTCGCCACCGGCCGATTCCCCGCGCTGTCCACGGTCATACGCGACGCCGCCCACCTGGACGCCGACCAAACCTTCCGCACCGGCCTCGACTTCCTCCTCGACGGCATCCAAGCCCACATCGCGAGCTGACACGCAGCCGAGGGACCAGACGCGCGCCGACCGTGGCACCAACACGGCGTTGACGCGCAGAGACGACGCGACCTCCAACTCCCGAAGCCATGGGCAAGCCATTGTCGTTGTTTTCCGCGCGGTTACTACCGGGACCTCTGCAACTCTGGTCTGCCGCCGCTGCGCATTCTCGGCCCCGCCCGGGTGATCGACACAAAGGCGATGCTGCGCTACCGGCTCGCCGGTCTAAGCAGCACCTGCGAGTACCGCACGCAACCGGACCGCGAATCCGGCTGGGTCCTCGACGAATCCGGTGTGTCCGCCGGGGAATACGGTCGGAGTCACTCCGATGGCCTGACTGAGCGCCCGCGATGTGCGGTCGCAGTGTTGGCCGGTCGATTCGGAGCCGATGCCGATTAGGATGCGGGCCGGAGTCGATTGCAGCACAGCGATATTCGGCTCCCACGTGGTGGTGCCGCGCAGTTCGTGATCGAACCAGTAGCGCTCGCTGGCCAGCTGGCGCGGGTCGCGCTCGCCGCCGAACACCTGCTGTAGCACCGGTTCCGGCATCACCATGTTGGCGTTGACCATGAACTTGCGCCATGCACCGAGCACATCGCCGCTGCGGTAGGTGGCGATGACGTCCTCGGTTCCGGCGCGCACCTGGTCGCGGTCCTCGAGCAGTTCACCCAGCGGCGGTTCGTGGGCGATCACGGTGGTGACCAGGTCCGGCTGGGATTGGGCCAGGGCCAATGCGCTCACAGCGCCGCCGCTGGAGCCGAATACCACCGCAGGGCCGATGCCGAGGTGAGTGATGAGGCAGGCCAGGTCGTCGGCGCGCAGCTGCGGTGTCGAGTCCTGTTCCGCGTCATGGAGCACGCTGCCCTGATGGCCGCGCGGGTCGGTGGTGAGCACGGTGCGGTCGGTGGCGAGCAGTTCCGCCAGCGGCGCGAAGGCCGCCGCATCCATCGGGGCGCCGACCAACACGACCAGCGGCCCGCTACCGCGCACCTCGTAGTGCAGTCGAGCCCCGGGCACGTCGAGGGTGTGCGTGGTGGCGGTCGAAGTCGGGGTCATCAAGGTCTCCTCGGACAAAGTAGTCATGGTCTGCCGAGAATGTTGACCGGCATGGGCACGCGAATTAATCGGTCGGGCCAAATGTCGTCGAGTTCTCGGAGCGTCTCGGCCGCCGGCCCGCTCGGAACATGGCTGAGGCCGGCGATCCTGACCGGCCTACGTGAACGCGACGCGCTGTTCGGACTCAGCAACTCGATCTACGACTGGCACGACCGTTCGACAAGCTGTTCCTGCCAACCCTCGCCATGGTCGCCGAATTCGAAGCGAACCTGAATCATCTGCGCATCCACCGCATCACCAGCGGAACCGCACCATGGGCATAGCCCTCGCGCGATTGCCGTTCAGGCAACTTCTTCTTCCGGCGAGTCCACGAATCACCTTCTACCAGGCGACATCTCGAACTTCCTCGGATTTTCGGCGATTACTACCGGGACCCCCAGATGCGGTGTGCGTCTGCGCGTGAAACTTGCGAAACCTAGGGCTATTAGGTTATAAACTAGGCACCACAGTTTCAGGAGATGTGATGTCACCACGCGCCGGATTGACCACCGAGCGGATCACGCTGGCGGCGGCGGAGCTCGCCGATGAAGTCGGTTTCGACAACATCACCATCGCCGCGCTGGCCAGGAAGTTCGGAGTCAAGGACGCGAGCCTGTACTCGCACATCAAGAACCTCGAAGATCTGCGTAACCGGGTGGCCATGCTGGCAAGCGACGAGAAGACCGACCGCATTGCCGCGGCGGTGGCCGGGCGCGCCGGACGGGCTGCGCTCGCGGCATTTGCCGACGAGTGGCGCCGCTATGCCCTGGAACATCCCGGCCGCTATGCCGCCACCCAAATGCCGATGGACCCCGCCGTCGCCGCGGATTGGACCGGCGGATTGCGTGCCATCGACCTGACCTATGGGATGCTGCGCGCCTACGGGCTCGACGAACCCGATATCACCGATGCGGTTCGCCTGTTGCGCAGCACTTTTCACGGTTATGCCAACCTGGAGGCGAGCGGCGGCTTCGGCCACGCCCGCTCCACCGGCACATCCTGGCACCGCGTGATCGACGCCCTGCACATCACCCTCACCCATTGGCCGACCGACGAGAAAGCGAAATCGCAGTGAGATCCGAAACCCTCGAAGTTCCCGGCGCCACCTTGTATTTCGAGGTGCGCGGCCACGGCCCGGTGCTGCTCCTACTGCCGGGCAGTGGCGGCGACGCCGGCATCTTCGACCCGATCGCCGATGCGCTCGCCGAGCACTTCACGGTCGTCGCCGCCGATCCGCGTGGCTACTCGCGCAGCGTGCTGGACGCTCCCGAACCCGTGGACCAGCGGATGGAAGTTTTCAGCGACGACGCATACCGTCTGCTCGAACACCTGACGCCCGCAGGTGAATTCGCATATGTCGCCGGTGTCAGCGGTGGCGCGGTCGTCGCGCTCGACCTGCTCGCCCGTCATCCGGAACGGCTGCGCCTGGTAGTCGCCCACGAGCCGCCGTGTTTCGCGGTCCTGCCCGATGCGCCCGCGCACCGGGCCATGGTCGAGGAGGTGGTCGAACTCGCCCGTGACCAGGGACCCGCCGTCGCGGGCGGGCGTTTCATGCAGGCGGTGGGCGTCACCTCGAAGCCGCTTCCCAATGCCGCCGAGGTCCCGGCGCGCACCGCCGAAATGCTCGGGCGGCTCATGGGTAACGCGCCGGTGATGTTCGCTCATGAACTGCGCGCGGTCACCGATTACCGGCCCGATACGGCCGCACTCGCCGCCGTCGTGGACCGCCTTGTGCTCGCCGCAGGTCGGGAAACCCGTGGCCAACTCCCCTATCGGACCGCCGAAACCCTTGCGACCGAGTTGGACCGACCGCTGGTCGAGTTCCCAGGTGGGCACAGCGGTGTGCGGGAAACCCCAACCGAATTCGCTCGTGCTCTCCTGGAAGCGCTGACGGTCCCCGCTGATCGCTGACCCACGCGGCTCCCGGTTTCCCTCAGGGGAAGCCGGACCGTGCGGGGCGGAAACGATGCTGAGCGTGCACGTTTCGTCGAGATGGGCAGATGTCGCCAGTTCCGACGGACCAGTGCGCGCTCAGCATCGTCAAGCCAATCGATCCCTCTGCACTGGAACGTATTCCGGCCGCCGCCATGCCGGAACCAAACCATATGTCGCAGCGCGCAGCACCCACTCCACCGGCCCATACGCGTGGCCGCGCAACCACCAGTGACTGAAGGCGAGCTGCGCGCCATAGGTCACCAACGCGATCCCGATGACGCCCGCCGGTGGCACATCATCTGCTAGGGCGAATCCGTAGCCGGTGTAGATCACCATCAACACCACCGACTGCATGATGTAGTTGGAGGCCGCCATCCGACCGGCCGGGGCGAGCAGCGCCATATACTGTGCGGTGCGGGCTGCTCGAGTCAGCATGATGATCCCCGCGATGTATGCGAATGTCATGAGTGGGTTGATCATTTCTTGGATCCCGTTCCAGTACGACGGCGGTTCCAGCCAACCCATCCCGTAGGAGAATGTCACCGCCGAGACCGGCAGTCCGACCGCGAGCCCGCCGATGAACACCCGAGGTGCCCAGCGGCGCAATGTCTCCTGTTCCGTGAACAGCTCGCGCCTACCGGCAGCCATCCCGATCAGGAACATCCCGAGCGCCGGAACTCCCTGGGTGATCCAGATCAGGATGATCCACAGCGGCGCCTCCGACAGCTGCATCGTGAAGGTATCACCGAAGCTGCCGGTGTAGCCCTCGTGCAATGCCAACACATCGAGCAGCTCCGCTACCTCGGTAATTCCACCGGCACCCGGCAGGAACGCCCATATCGACCACGCGAGATACAACACCGTCCCGCCGATGACCGCGACCCGCGGCTCCAACCACCGCAGCAGGATCAGAAACAGGCTCAGAAACGCGTACAGCGTCAGGATGTCGCCGATCCACAGCAGGAAAACATGTGCCAACCCGATCGCCATCAGCGCGACACAGCGTCGCAGCAGCCGCGGATTCGCCGACATCCCGGCCCGCTGTGCCGCCGCGATCTGCAGCGTGAACGAATAGCCGAACAGAAATGCGAACAACAGATAGAACCGGCCGCTGAACAGCGCCTCTACCACCGCGTTCACGAAATGGTCGAACGGGCCGTCGAAGCCGAGGCGCGGATCGTCGATGGTGCCGCCGAACGACCACAGCAGCGTGGCGACCACGACATTCACGATGAGGATCCCGAAGAGTGCGAATCCGCGGAGTATGTCGACTTCGGCTATCCGCCGCGATTCGGTTGCGTGCAGGACCGATTCGGACATGATCCGAAGGTAATGGCGCCCCCCGCGAGCTGTCGTCCTCCCCCTGACCGATTCGCGCCCTGACCGGATCCGCCACGAACAGCTACCTCCGGCGTATTGACATCACACCAGGTCGGCGACCTCCAGGTAGAGCTGCCGCTCGATGGCAATGTCGACGAGGAAGCCCTGCTGCCCGCCGACGGTATCGGTCGTATGGAAGGCCGCCACCGCGATCTCGCCGACCCGTAACCGCTGGCCCGCGAAATCTCGCTGTCCCAGGATGATCGGCTGCGCCTGATCGAATACCAACTCTGTGACATCGACCGACAGCGGGGCGCCGAGCAGGTCGGTGACGGTGCCGGGGATGAGCCGGGCCGAAACGATTTGATCGAAGCTGGGCCGCCGCCCGATCCGGTGCGCCACATACATCTTGCCGGCCCGGCCGAAGCACAGGTGAGTCAACAATTCCGCGGTGCGCAGGGGATGCGGATCGAGCTGTGTGAAGGATACGACGTGGCGCACGGTGGCTACGACGTCGCGTGCGATCACGATGCCGCGCCGGTCCAGATGGCCGCGAATCAGGTTGCCCCAGAATGTGGTTCGCGGATGATCCGCGCGCGGATCGAGGTCGACGAGCGCGAGGTCCGCTGGATCGAAGGCGTGTCCGCCGCGGAATCCGGTGCGCCGGTCGGCGCCGAGTGCCCGACTGCCGCGCTCGTCCAATTCGATGTCGAGCAGCACCTGGAAGTCGAACGGTGAGAAGAACATCGGCCGATGCGATAGGTAACAGTCGGTGCCGGTCCCGAAGACCACCATCCCGTGTGTGCCGACCGTCGGGGCCGACCGATATGGAGCCGCATATCTGGCCGTCCTGGTGAACATCCCGCTCATGGGACGCTCCTTTCTTCATCCCCGCCCATAGCCTGGCCCGAATACACCCCCTTGCCACGAGTGTCCCGCTACTCGAATCCCCCGACCCCCGCTACTCGACCTCCCGATCCGATATGTCCCGTTCAGGCTCTACGATCCTCCGATCGCGCCGCCTCAGCAATCGGTCATGACCTGGACATATGGGTCGCCGGTACATGCCCCTGGCAAAAGGCAGCGCACGGCTCGGCACCGAGATGCGCCGGCTTGGTGGGCGCAGTGGCCTGCTGACTCGGATGCGACCTCAGTTGTAAGACTTGGTGACGCTGTCGATGAGGTGTTCGAGGGTGTCGATGGTGGGCGTGTCGATCACATCGATCACGTCGCCCGGTACCGAGACGTGGTTGTCGGCGGTGACCTTGGCGAATTGGCTGGGGTCACTGGTGCGGAAACCGTGTGCGGCGGCCAGACGCTGCAGGTCCGGATCGGCGGCCAGCAGTCGTCCGATGCGATCACCGGACGCGGTGAGTGGCACCAGAGTGTGCTGGGAGACCACGGTCGGGGACGGGTAGGTCAGCACCATGCCGGGTTTGATCTGGCCGCGCACGGCCGCCTCGACGAACTGGGCCTCGTAGATCCAGACCATCGGTGTCGGGCCCACACCCGCCGCGAGGTACTCGCGGAACGGGCCGTCGGTGGAGTTCTCGGTGTAGCCCTGGCGCACGAACAGCCGCGACACCGTGGGCAGCACGGCCTGCTCGGCGGCCGGACCCTGCACGATGGTGTTGTCATTAGCGACGTGGCTGGCGATGGCCAGGTACATAGCGGCGGAGTTGGAGGTCCGCGGGTCGGTCGTGGAGACCAGGATGTTCTTGTGCACCGGGTAGACGGTGTTGTCGCGAAGTTTGTCCCATTCCACATCGTTGCGCACGAGTTCGAGGTACCGAGCCATGTCGAAGGTCGGGACCGGCCCCGGACGCACCACGCCTACCGCGGTCAGCAGGTCGGCGATGGGCTGGAAGGTCGCGATCGCCATGGGTGAAGAGAACGGCGTGTACTTGGTGCTGATATTGCGCGCCCGCTGAATCCGTTCCGCCGCAGGCGCACTCGACGGAAAGGCGAAGTCGTACTTCCCGAGATCAATGGAGGTCGCGATCTGTCGCGATCCGGCCGGATCGACCTGCGCCTTGACGCCCTTGCGGGCCAAGGCATCCACGACGCGCGGGTCTTCGAAGAAGGCCATCTTCTCCGAGCCGACCACGCCGTGCACGGTGGTCAGCGCTGCTGTCGCGCTGGCCGGAGCGGGCTGGTCGGGCTGGCGCGCCGCGACGGCGATGACCAACGCGAGAACAACGACCAGAGCCGCCGCCGCGAGTCCCATGAGCCGCTTGTCCGCGGCGAATTCGCGGCCAGCCGTGCGGATTCGGCCGATCCCCCGCGCCGGGTCGGGCTGTTGGATCGGATCCGGTTGCGCTGCAACCTTTTCCGCCTCGGCCTGTTTTGTCGAGACCTCGAGTTCCCTGCGCGCGATTCGCTCGATCAGAATCGGAACGAATTCCCGCACCGGATGGCCCGCGAACCGCTGCCGCGCTGTACCCACTACGCTTTCGACCTGATCGGCCGGGTAGTCGTCGACCAGGCGGTCGGTCAACCGCTGAATTGCCTGCTCTTCGCGGACAGTAACGACACCCACCACAGTCTCCTCGGCGTCACATCGATCTTCGGTCGCGACGGCACCCACCCCGTCCGCGCCGCCGAACCCTACCGAAATTTTCGACCGGGATGACACTGGCGAAACCCCCATCCTTGGCGGGTGAATCCCACTTCGACTGTGGCCGTAGACTTCCGCCACTCACCGCTACATGCCGCCCCTGCCCAGGTCAGGGCGGAAATCGCAGCCCGGCTGCCGGGTCGTCGATGGTCGGCCTCACCCCGAAACGTCGCCGAATTCGCGCCGAAAGTTCAACGGGCCATTCACCTTTCGACACTAAACGTTGTCCACAAGTTTCCAGCTTCGCCCGCGCGTCGCGCCCGACACAAGCCGTTCCTCTTTCCGCCCATGCCTGGGCATGCCAGGCATCGATATAGGACGGTAGGTGGCGAGCGTGAGGTTTTGGGCTGCAAGCCATTCCAGGAATGCCGTCGCCTCCGCTGATTTACGGTGCGATCATCGCCTGGATGTCGGGCAGGTTGCCGATCCGCTGGGTCGTCGGTCGGCCGGGGGCGTCGAGTTGGGGTGAACCGGTCGCGCGCAGTCGCGCCCGTACCTCGGATGGTGTTTTGCGCCCGGCGGCTGCGGCGGCCAAGCCTTGGTAGCTGGCGATGGAGCCGACGATGATCGGGGATGCGCTGGAGGTTCCGCTGAAAGTGTCGGTGTACCAGTAGTCTTCGTCGGCGCCGCCCTGCAGATCGCCGTATCCGGTGGTGGTGACTTCGAGGCCCCAGCCTTGTGCGTCGACACGGGATCCGTAGTTGGAGAAGGCAAGTCGCGAACGTGCGGGTCCATGGTCGCGGCCGTGGAATCCGGGTGGTGGTGCGCCGGCGCCGACCAGGATGGCGCCGGAGTCGGCGGCGCCGCCACGGAACGGGTTGCGCCACGAGGTCGGAAAGTCGGTGGGGCGGGTGTCGTACAAGGCGCTGTCGAGGTCTTCCGAACCGTTGCCTGCCGCGCCCACCACGATGACGCCGCGTCCGATCGCGTAGCGGATGGCCGCCCAGTCGTCGGGCCACCATTCGATCGCGATGTATCCAGCCTGGTCCTCGCGGTTCTGGAAGTTGTGGCGCGGTCCGGGCCGGTGCAGTTCGAGCAGGATGATGTCGCCTGCGCTCAGTGCGTCGGCAGCAGTGCGGATGGCTGCCGCGGACCCCGCGTCGAATACCGAGACCGCGCGGATGGCGGCATCGGCGGCGATCCCGGTGATACCGAAGGTGTTCAGATCACCGCTGATCTCCCCGGCCACCGCTGTGCCGTGATTGCGCCAGCCCGCATCCGTCGACGGCGCACCGCCGATCACTCCCCCCTGATTCGCCAGCAGGTCTTCGTGGGTGAATCGCCACGCGCCCTCCACGTCCACGATGCGCACGCCCGCGCCGCGACCACCGGGTTGGGTCCAGGCCCAGCGCGCGTTCACACCTTGCGGCGCGGCATCCA
This sequence comes from Nocardia sp. NPDC050412, assembly GCF_044458825.1. Taxonomy (NCBI): domain Bacteria; kingdom Bacillati; phylum Actinomycetota; class Actinomycetes; order Mycobacteriales; family Nocardiaceae; genus Nocardia; species Nocardia sp. NPDC050412. The sequence continues at coordinate 243,767 of NZ_JBITIJ010000005.1, read as the reverse complement.
GATAACCTTGCCGGGCTTCGAAATTCGGCGTCACGGGCGGCGCGTCCGCCAGGCGACGGGCCGCGATATCGGCCAGTACGACCGGTGGCGCGATCGGCGGTTCCGCGGGCGGTTTGATATAGGCCGCCTCGACCGCGTCATCGGCACGCAGTCGGTCCGCGAGCGCCTCGAGTTCATCCCTGACTCCGCGCACGGCGAAGTAGCGCAGATATTCCGCGCCCACTTCCTCCTGAGCGGTACCCGCGATCCGCCGCGGCAATCGATTGGGCGGCCCGAAGATGCGTACCGGCGCACCGCCTTCCGGCAGTAGTTCGACCAGCCGCGATTGCGCCGCGAGACTCTCGCGCACCGCATTCGGATCGATACCCGCCCGGGCACCGTGGGTGACGACGATCAGTTCCGAACCACTATCGGTACGCACCATGACGACAGTTAACCCGTCCCATGACCATCGCGCCAGCGCGATCGAACGCCAACTCGGGTGTGCGCCAGTTCAGTTCGGCGCCGCCGGAATGTGCGCGGACCGCGTAACCGGGTGGACCTCGCCGCGTCCGCGCGCGACCGTGAGAATTTCCAGCATGCCGATCACGATCGCGCAGCCACCCGCAGCCATGCCGAGTACGTCCAGCGAATCGAACGGCAGGGCGATCATGATGAATCCCACCATCATGGTCAGCAGCCCGAACATCTCTTGCCAGCCACCCTCAGGCAACCCCTCGGCCCAGACCGCCACCGTTGCCTGCACGATCCCGCGCACGGCCCAGCCGAGACCGATCCACACCGCGAGCAGCAGGATCGAATTCGCACTGTGGAACGCCATCACGGCCAATGCGATCGAGACGGCGCCGCTGAATAATACGAACGTCCGCAGCGCCGCGCCGAACCGGGCGTCTATCGCGATGATCAGCTGTATCGCACTACTCAATAGTAGATAGAGCCCGAACAACAACTCCGCCATCGGCTCGGTCTTGTCCGGCCACACGGCGATCAGCACTCCGAGAACCACCGAGCCGATACCCGCGACAAATACAGCCAGCCGCACTCCGTCGGCAAGCGAACCCCCACGACCCGCACTCTCGTTTTCGGGCATAGCTCCATAGTATGGCCAGAGGATGCGGATAACCGAATGTTTGCTTTCGGGTCGCGATATTTCTACGCCGGCTGAGCGTGTCGCGGTGCATTGCGCATGTGCACGAGTGTCCCGACACCGCAGGCGATGACCGTCCCGACCACAAGCGTCAGCGGCATGTGTCGGGCAAGCAGCTTCTCGCGCAACGGGTCACGCATCAGCCGCGAGCCCGCGACAATCATCAACCACCCCTCGCAGAGCGCCGAGACGAGCGCAGCCTCGACCATCGGTCGCCACGCTCCACGGTTCCGCTCGACCAGCCAATCGCCGATGCCGAGCAGCGCACAGCCGAACCCGATGAGCGACGCGCTGATCGCAGTGCCGAACGCCACCGTCCGCGCGTCGACGGCACCAATGGCGGTGGCCGCGAACGCGACCAGCCCGAATCCGAGGAGTAGCCGAGGACGAAAGGCCTTCCAGGACCACCACCGCTACTCAGGTGCGGTCACGCGTCGATCGCGAGAACCGTGCCGCGGACGGTGGAACCGGTGACGATCTGCCATGGCACGGTTACTCGGGCGGTATCCGTCGGACCGGAAGCCGGTGTGGCCGGCTCGGGACGTAGGGCCCGCTCGACCCGAACGCTTCGACCACTACCGACGGCGATATCGGTGTGCGTCGGCGTATCGAGGACCGAGCGGAGTTCCGTTGCGGCGGAGGAGAACTCGCCCGATGTGACGGCAACGGAGGGATCCGGGGTGTCACTTGTGCGCTGCGCTTGCGGCTGCGCCTGCCCGGCCAACAGCGCGACAATCTGAGCGACCGCCACCGGATCTCGGGTCGCGTCGTAGATCCAGCGTTGTCCGAGCACACCGTGTATCGAGGTGCCGACGAGAGCGTCATCGGCACCGTCGAGTGGTGCGCCGCGGTAGGTGAGCGGCATGTGATAGGTGATCGGTTCCGGTCCAACGCCATCGTTCACCAGCACGAATTCGATGCCGACCGCACCCGCCGGATCGTCGAGCCGGAAGCCACCGGCCTTGCTCAGCTCCGGCGCACGCCCGCCGTCTCGATACCACGGCCGGGTCGGCAACCAGGCGGTCAGCAGTTCGAGCTTGCTGGGCGACATGGTCGTATGATGAATGACAGCCATGGGCCACCCTAACCTTCAACGGCGAGCAGAGGTTTCACGCGGCCTGGAGTCCGTGAGTGCGCGATGCCCCCGGAGCTGAACCACGATCCACTGCCGACCGTCACCAGCGGACCCCAGCCGATGCGCACCGCATGCGGCAGCGAGAAATGCGGCAGCGGCAGCACGATCGCGAAGGCCAGCGAAACTACGCTCCACCGCCGCAATGGCTCCGACCGCCAAATGGCAACGGCGACAAGGATCGTGGCGGCAATCTATCTTCTCAGAGGCACATGGCGCGTCCGATGGCGGCTTCGGCGTGTGCGCGCGGGTTCTCGTTCGGCGCCTGGGGCGCCACCAGGCAGAAGCAGATTCTAGATCTCAGCACGGCTTGGGCTGTCGAGAATGCGCCACCAGCTCCATCCCAGGGACACTCGCGGCCACGACTGGACGCGCGACAAAGTCTGAGGACCATAATCGAACGAGTTTCGAAGTCCGCCAGAAATTTCGCCGTGGGATGTCGAGAATCAACCGGCGGCTTCGTCCCCGAAATGAACACGGCCAGAATGGGCCGTACCGTACCGAGGAGAACACGATGGCCAAATACCTGCTGCTCAAGCATTACCGAGGCGCGCCGGCCTCGGCCAACGATGTGCCGATGGACCAGTGGACACCGGAGGAGCTTTCGGCCCACGTGCAGTACATGCAGGACTTCGCCGCGCGGCTCGAGGGCACCGGCGAGTTCGTCGACAGTCAGGCGCTGTCCCCGGAGGGCACGTTCATCCGCTCCGACGGCGAGGGGCGGCCGCCGATCACCGATGGCCCGTTCGCGGAGACCAAGGACCTGATCGCCGGCTGGGTGGTGATCGATGTCGACACCCACGAGCGGGCGCTCGAGCTGGCCGGCGAGTTGTCCGCGGCTCCGGGGGCGGGTGGCAAACCAGTCCAGGAGTGGCTCGAGGTGCGACCGTTCCTGACCGCGCCCCCGACCATCACGGAGTAACGCACGGTGGACAAGGCCCTGGTGCGGACCCTCACCCCCACGGTGATCGGGATCCTCGTCCGTCGCGGAGCCGAGTTCGCGGCGGCCGAGGATGCCGTGCAGGACGCCCTGGTCGAAGCGGTGCGCGCGTGGCAGGATGATCCGCCGCGAGATCCCAAGGGCTGGTTGGTCACTGTGGCTTGGCGCAAGTTTCTCGACGCTGCCCGCTCCGATACCTCCAGGCAGCGGCGCGAGGTGCTCGTCGAAATCGAGCCCAGGCCCGACCCGGGCGAGGCGGTGGACGACACGCTGCAGCTGTACTTCCTCTGCGCGCACCCGTCTCTGACACCGGCTTCGGCCGTCGCGCTCACGCTGCGCGCGGTCGGGGGCCTGACCACGCGTCAAATCGCGCAGGCCTACCTCGTGCCCGAGGCGACCATGGCCCAGCGGATCAGCAGGGCCAAGCGGACCGTCTCGAACGTCCGGTTCAACCAGCCCGGTGACGTCGCCACGGTGCTGCGGGTGCTCTACCTGGTCTTCAACGAGGGCTACTCCGGCGACGTCGACCTCGCCGGCGAGGCGATCCGGCTCACTCGCCAGCTGGCGACCAAGACCCACGATGAGGAGGTCGCGGGCCTGCTGGCGCTCATGCTGCTGCACCACGCGCGGCGCCCGGCACGGACCGGCACCGACGGCAGGCTCGTGCCGCTTGCCGAGCAGGACCGCAGCCTGTGGAATACCCGTCTGATCGCCGAGGGCGTCGACGTGCTGCAGGCCGCCCTCGCGCGCGACCGCCTAGGTGAGTTCCAGGTCCAAGCCGCCATCGCCGCGCTCCACGCCGACGCCCGGACGGTCGAGGAGACCGACTGGGTGCAGATCGTCGAATGGTACGACGAACTGGTGCGCCTCACCGACAGCCCGGTGGCCCGCCTCAACCGGGCGGTCGCGGTCGGCGAGGCCGACGGCCCGCGGGCCGGCCTGGCCGCCCTGGCCGAGCTCGACTCCGCCCTACCCCGCCACACCGCCGTCGCGGCATACCTGCGCGAGCGTGACGGTGACCCGGTAACCGCGGCACGGCTCTACGCCGAAGCCGCCCGCTCGGCGACCAGCCTCCCCGAACGCGACCACCTCACGCGCCAGGCGGCACGACTCAACGCGCAGCTGCGCAGTTGAGCGCGGGCCCGGTCTCGACGAGTCCGGTTGATAGCTCTAACCAGGTGCGCCGTCGGATACCACGTGCTACCGACTCAGCTCCGGCGGAGCTACATCGCGGGAAGCTGCGTCCCCTGCACCACCGCGATGTCCAGGTCGATCTTGACAGTGGTACCGATGGCGGCCACTCCCGCGCGAACCATGGCGTTGTAATCGATCGCAAAATCATTGCGGTGCAACAGGGTTTCGGCGTGGAACGCGGCGCGCACACCGCCCCACGGGTCGGCTCCGCAGCCGCCGTAGGTCAGCTCGAGATCGATCGAGCGACGCTGCCCGTGCAAGGTCAGCTCACCGGACATCACCCAGGTCGCGCCGCCGGTGCGGCGCAGTCCGCTGCCGGTGTAGGTGATCACCGGATAACTGTCGACATCCAAGAACTCGGGCGAACGCAGGTGGTTGTCACGCATCGAGATACCGGAATCGATGCTCGCCGCTTTGATCTCGGCGTGCCCGCAAGATCGCTCGAACGGCTCGGCGACATCGAGGCTCCCACTCACTTCGGCGAATCGGGCCTTGATACTCGCGATGCCCAGGTGGCGTGCGGTGACGATCACCGTGGAGTGCGCCGGGTCGATTGTCCACGGTCCAGCCGGCGGCGGCGCTATCGCGTCTGCCGCTGGCGCCAGTACGATCGCGCCGAGCAAGCCCGTTCCCGCCGAAGAGATCTGGACGGTTCGTGCAACTGGCTGGTATCCGGCGCCGGTGACGACCACGGTATGAACGCCCGGGGGCAGTAGCTCGGTGACCACTGTCCCGGTCTCATCGGCGACCGCGCGGGCGATCTGGCGTCCGCTCATATCCGTCGCGGTCAGCACCGCATTCGCCACCGGCCAGCCTTCGGCGGTCCGGATGCGGACGGTCAACCCGCTCATGAGCCGTCCTCCGACCTGTAGCCGAGCCGCACGTCGTGGGTGGTTTCGCCGCCGGAAACGGTGATCTGACTGGTCACCGGTGGATAGCCGCGAGCGACGACGGTGTACCGGCCTGCGGGCAGATCGGGCACGATATAGCGGCCGTTTTCGTCGGTGCGTGCCGTCGCGGTCAGCTCGCCCGACTCGTCGAGCACCCGGATGTGGATATCCGGCGCGGCTCGGCTATCGGCCCACGCCGATCCAGCGAGTACTGCCAGCGGAGCCAGTTCGATGTCGTGGCGCGAGAGCCCACCGTCCGGCACTGTCAGCGCGGTCGCGCTGGGGCGCATGCGCTCGGCAACCGCGACCACGGTGTAGATACCCGAGACCAGGCCATGGCATACGTAGGCGCCGTCATCGGCTGTTGTGGCCGTTGCGAGGACCTCGCCACACAGGTCGGTCAGCGTGATGGTCGCACCGGGCAGCGGCTCACCGTGTCCGGCCGTGCGGACCACGCCCGACAGCTCGCAGGAACCCATAAGGGTGAGGTCCAACTGCTGCCGGCGCCGACCGACGGCCACGTTGACGGCTGCGGGCTGGTGCCCTGTCGCCGATACGATCAGCACATAGCTTCCTGCCTCCGGTGCGCTCAACGCATAGCTGCCGTCGCCAGCTCCGGTCGCCCGCGCGACTTGATGGCCACGCGGGTCGATCAGCGTCAATGCGGCACTCGGCACCGGGCGGCCGTCGTCGCGGTGGATGCGACCACAGAGCAGCCCACCGTCGAACTCGTCCCGGGAGGATTCCGCGATTTGCGACGAGGCACCGAGAGGACCGACGCCTCGACCATTCTGTTCGACCGACTCGACCGACTCGACCGACTCGACCGGCACCGGTTCGGTCCCGGACAAGACCGGCGCTGTCGCCTTCCCCATCGGGATGCAGGCCGCCAGCACGACTGCCACCACTGCCCCCGCCATGCAGGTGAAGAACGTGGTGTGGAACCCATCGCGAGACGGTAATACGTGCGGGCCGAGCGATATTGTCATGTGCGCCAGCACCACACCGATCACCGCGGCGGAGACCGATGTGCCGATCGCCCGCATGAGCGAGTTCAGACCGTTGGCCGCGGCGGTCTCGGTTATCGGCACTGCGCCCATGATCAGTGCGGGCATCGCCGCGTAAGCCAGACCGACGCCGCCCGCGACGATCACCCCCGCGATCACAATCCCCCATACGCTGTTCATCAGCAGCACTGCGCACAGGTAGCCGATGGCGATGACCGCGGAGCCGAGCGCCAGGGTGAGCTTCGGCCCGCGGCTCGCTGACAGCCGCGCCGACACCGGCGAGAGCAGCATCATCACCAATCCGGTTGGTGCGAGCGCCAATCCGGCGTTGATCATGGTCAGCCCGAAGCCGTAGCCGGTCTGCTCCGGCGCCATCAGCAACTGTGGGAAGGTAAGCGACATACCGTAGAGCGCGAATCCGACCGCGATGGACGCGAGATTGGTGAACAGCACCCTGGGCCGCGCCGAGACCCGCACATCGACCAGCGGCGCGCGCTGCCGCAGTTCGTAAGCGCCCCAGCCGAGTAACACCACCAGCGCCACCGCGGCGAGAACCAGAATGCGCGCACTGTCCCAGCCCCAGTCCGCGCCCTTGGTGATCGCGATGAGCAGCGCGACCAGCGCCACCACCAGCCCTACCGCACCGCCGAAGTCGAACCGCGCGGGCGTGCGCACCGGCGACTCCGGCACGAATACGAAAACCAGTGCGGCACAGATGACACCGAGGCCGGCCGATGTCCAGAACAGCACATGCCAGTCCGCGTTCTGGGCGATGGCCGCCGCGACCGGCAGGCCGATCGCACCGCCCACACCGAGTGTCGCGCTCATGATCGCGATCGCCGAACCTACCCGCTCGGTCGGCAGCTCGTCGCGCATGATGCTGATACCCAGCGGGATCGCGCCGACCGCCGCACCCTGCAACGTGCGGCCGACGATTTCTGGCACCAGTGTGGAGAAGGAGGCGCAGACCGCCGAGCCGACAATCACCATAAGCAGATTCGCGAACAGGATCCGCCGCTTGCCGAACATGTCACCGAGACGGCCACTGATCGGAGTCGACACCGCACCGGCCAGCAGCGTAGCCGTCACGACCCAGGACGCGTTGGACGCCGAGGTGTTCAGCAGCGTGGGCAACAACGGAATGATCGGAATTACCAGCGTCTGCATGAGTGCGACGACGACACCGGCCCCACCTAGTGTCGCGATGAGCACGCCCGGTGCGGGAGAACGCCGGTCGTCGGAACCAGAAACGGTCGAGGACGCGTCGACAGCAACAGTCACATATGTACGATACATACCGCGTGTAACATACACAATTACGCAGCTGGGCAGGCTCGCGCGGGTTCAAAGAGTCGGTCGAGCGGATCGAGGACCGCGGCCTCGTCCGACCGTCGCTCGCTAACCGAGGGTGCCGTCGGACGCCAATGCGGCTGGGCCCCGGCGGGATTCGGCGACCATTTGGTCGAGTTGGCGTTCAGCACGTTCGGCGCGGGCCAAGGTTTGGGCGCGGGCGTCGTCTAGTGCGGCGAGGCGTTCGGCGGCTTCACGCCGCGCCTGTTCGAGTGCGGTCGCTGATTCGGCTCGCACTGTCGCGACCTCCGCACTTGACGCGCGGCGCACCTCGACGAGTTCGCCGCGCGTGCGATCCAGTTCCTCGCGCAGTCGGTTCAATTCCTCGCGCCCCTCCGCGACGGCCTGATTGCGTTCGACCACAGCCTGTTCGGCGCGTTCGATGGCGCGTTCAGCATCGGCCGCGCGCTGTACCGCCAGATCGCGTTCGGCACCGGCCGCGGTGATCTGCTGGGCGGACTCACGGCGGATCTGTTCGATTTCCGTCGCCGCCTTGCGCCGCGCCAGTTCCACATCCTCGGTGGCCTGCTGCCGGGCGCGTTCCACATCGTCGGCGGCCTCGCGACGGATGGTACGGATCTCGGCATCGGCCTCACTGCGCGCCGCGAAGACATCGTCGGCGGCCTGTTTGGTCACCCGCTCGACCTCACGCAGTGCATCCAAGCGCGCCATATCCGCCTCGGCGACCAGCGATTCCGCATGTTCGGCCGCACTCGCCGCATCGTCGGCGGCCGATTCCGCGGCCGCGCGCGCCTCCTCCGCTTCGCGCCGCGCCTGGTCCGCAGCCACCGTGGCGACCTCGGCCTCTGCGATGCGTCGTGCCGCATCCGCCTGCACGGCCTGCACTTGTGCCTCGGCGATCGCCGGATCGGCCAGCGTGGACAATTCGGCCACCGCCGCATTCAGCGTGTTCCCCAATTGATCGGCCAGTCCACGGAATTGCGTGAGCAACTCATCCGCGCGCAGCCGAGCCACTGTCACTGGCCCCTGTTGCGTCACAGTGACAGCAGCCGCCGGTGCCTGCGACTCCTGTTGCTGCCGTTGCCGTTCCCGCCAAGCGCGCCACCGGGTGTGCTCCGGATGGTCACAGTATTCCGAGGGTCGCCCCGGCCCGCCTCCGCGCGTAATCGGTCGAGCGCATCCGGGGTAATTACAAACGTTGGACACCACGGAATCGTAGCGTTGGTTTCGTCGAATCCAACGTATTTCCACGAAACGAAATACAGGTCGCCCCAACATGTTCGGCCGGAGAACCCACCGAGTCTGACCTCCGATAAGTGAACATTATCGGGGGTCAGACTTCCCCGGGCCCCCGCAATCCTCCTGCACGAGTTCCGTTTACGTTTGGTTTGCGCATACGCAACGAAACACCAACGGAACCAGCGAAAAACTGGGTACCCCCGACCCTGATTCCAAAGAGTCGTTGCCCGGCAAACGAATCCCGCGCGGACAACGGCGCGTGAGAATGTGACCGCTATGTGGCGTGGTTCTGACGGCGCTCCATGGCGCGGGGGTGCGAGACAGCGGTCACATTCACATGTGGCAGGCTGCCGCCGGCCCCTCACCCCGAGGCGGGGAACATCCGCATCGGGGACTTCTAGTTTCCCGTCATCCTGCGCTTCCCGCTCTCGCCCCTCCATTCGCCCGTGCAACCCCGCTCCGCGGGGTCGGCTGCGACCGATAAGTTCCCACCGCGGTCGCGGGCGCGCACCAGGGGGCGGCACCTGAGCACAGGGGCCAAGTGCCCTATGCGATCAACCCGGGCACACAACGATTGGGAAGAAACCGACGAACGCTACCGCAAAACTTTTAACCGAGACCCCTTACCGCGCAGAGCATTCGGCGCGCAGTCAGATCCCGGACTAATTCCGAATCCCGGCACCCAGCCGCGTTCACCGATTAGCGGCCAGCACTGCCGCGAGGCCTTCTTGCAGGTCCTTGACGAAATACTCGGGAACCTCCAGCGACGGGAAATGTCCCCCGGTTTCGGGCGACTTCCATCGGACGATCTGTCGGTACCGTTCCTGCGCCCAGGGGCGCGGACACTTCTCGACGTCGCGGGGATACATAGTGAGTGCCGACGGGACGTCGACCCGAAGTTCGGGGTCGAGCGAGTTGTGGCTTTCGTAGTAGATGCGGGCCGCCGACGCGCCGGTCCGCGTCAGCCAGTACAGGGTGACGTCGTCAAGAACACGGTCTCTGGAAATCGTCTCGAACGGGCTGTCCTCGGTATCTGTCCACTCGGCGAACTTGTCGAGGATCCAGGCAAGAAGCCCGACCGGTGAGTCGACGAGCGAGTAGCCGATGGTCTGCGGTCGGGTCGCCTGCTGCTTCGCGTACGCCGCCCGGTGGCGCCAGAAATCGCGGGTTTCCTCGGTCCACTTGCGCTCGGCCGCCGTCAGCCTGTCCGTTGTCAATCCGGGCGGCGGCTCCGCGAACGTTGTATGAATGCCGAGAATGTGCGCCGGGAACCTGCCGCCGAGAACCGTAGTGATATTGCCTCCCCAGTCGCCGCCGTGGGCTGCGAACTTGCTGTAGCCGAGCCTTCCCATCAGTTCCACCCATGCGGCCGCGATCTTTTCGGTTCCCCACCCGGTGGTGGCCGGCTTGTCGCTGTAACCAAAGCCTGGCAGCGATGGAACCACGACGTGAAACGCTGGCGCGTCTGCATCTTTCGGATCTGCCAGCTCGTCTACTACATCGATGAACCGAGCAATGCTGTCTGGCCAACCATGCGTCAAGATCAGAGGAGTGGCATCTGCGCGCCCGGATCGGCGGTGCAGGAAGTGGATTCCCAGATCATCAATGGTCGTGCGGAACTGGCCGATCCGGTTGAGGCGCTCTTCGAACGACCGCCAGTTGTACCCGGTGCGCCAGTAGTTCACGACATCGACGAGGTCGGCGAGAGGAACGCCCTGTTCCCATCGGCGAGGGTCGGGCGCGGCGCGATAGACCGTCTCAGCTTCCGGTAGCCGAGCCGCGGCCAGTCGCGCGCGCAGATCGTCGAGGTCAGCGTCAGTTGCGTGGGCTTCGAATGCTTGCACGTCGCTGGTTGGACAATGCGTGGGCATGAGACCTCCTGGTCATCGTGGAACCGGCTTGGACCTATCTCGAACCGGCTAAGACGGTTCTAACATGACCGATGTCAGCGTGCAACCTGCTAAGGTGGTTCCATGCGCGCTCGGTTCCCTGACTTTCGTCTCGGCAACGTGCTAGCGACCAGCTTCACGGGGACTCTGTCGGAGCGGTGTGGCGACGCTGTGGAACGCATTCCCACGCCGCAGCGACTCGTCGACTGGCTGGCAGTGAACGGCCTAGCCGTGGAGTCCTGCACCACCGCCCAGCTCGAACTCGCTCGGGAACTGAGGGAATCAATTCACGCCGCCGCGACAGCGGCCGCGATCCAAGACCCTCTCCCCGCGCCTGCAATCCAAATCATCAATGACTGCAGCATTCAGGGTCGGGCCGCGGCTATCCTGACGCCCGAGGGCAATCGTCAATGGCGGCTTAGCTCGGCTTCCTGCGTAGAAGATGCCCTGAGCGTGATCGCCGCCGACGCAATCAGCATCATCGCAGGCGAACGAGACGGAAAATTGGCCTTGTGCGCATCGCCAACCTGCCAAGCCGCGTTCTTCGATACCAGTCAAAGTCGCACCCGCAAATGGTGTGACATGAACACGTGCGGGAATCGCCAGAAGAAGGCGCGCTTCAATGCCAACCAGCGCAAGAACGGGACTGCCGCACGGACGGGTGTCATCTGATCTGGCTTGCCCGGGAGGCCGGGCCTGGAAGGAGGGAGTCGGCCGGACAGTCGGTCGCCTACCCTATGTTTCGGTCAGCATCGGCCACAGTGCCTGCTCCCGACTGGACCTGAACCAAGGCCCGTAGGCCGAGCAGCAAAGAAGGACGCGCAGGTAACTGCTGGGCGGGCTTACGGTTTCGACACGCGCGTCAGGAGTTGGTCGCCCGAGGTCGACCAGCGGTTCTGGCGGGTCGAGATGCCTGGGCATGGTGCTGAACGCTGTGCTGTCCGGGTGGGTCAGTTGTGGTGTTCGCGGCGGACTTGTCGACCCATGTGGCTCGTCGTTCAGTCGGGTGTCTCGGCCGAATCGGCTGGCTCGGAGTCATTGGCCGGCGCGGAGCGCTCGACGTCGTCGTTGGTCGCAGCCCAGCTGGCCAGCAGGTTCAGGGCGTCCTGCGAGGGTGACGCGGGCTCGGCGGTGTAGGTGAGGAGGAACTGGCGGGGGCCGTCGCCGAGTGGGAAGGTTTCGAAGGGCAGGTCGAGGTCGCCGACGACCGGGTGGTGGAGGAGCTTCACGCCAGTGGTGTGCATCCGGACGTTGTGGGCCGCCCAGCGGCGACGGAAGTCCTCGCTGCGGGTGGACAGCTCCCCGATCAGATCCGTCAGCCGCCGGTCGTAGAGATCGCGGCCGGCCTCGGCGCGCAGCATGGCAACCGTGTCCCCTGCGACCTCGTCCCAGTGGCGGAAAAACTCGGTCGCGTGTGGGCTGAGAAAGACGAACCTGGCGTTGTTGGGCGGCCGCGCAGGGTCGGTGTAGACCGGCGAGAACAGTGCGCGCCCGAGATGGTTGGCGGCCAGGATGTCCCCGCGCCCGCTGAGGACGAACGCGGGTGTGCCGCTCATTGAGTCGAGAACGCGCTGCACCGCAGGTCGCACCCGCTGCTGGGTGGGCCGGCGGCGTGGTGGACGGGTTGTGCCGGCGCCGCGCAGGAGGTCGAGCAGGTGGATTCGTTCGGCCTCGTCGAGCTGGAGTGCTCGCGCGATGCCATCGATGACGCTTTCGGAGACGCCGGTGGCGTTGCCACGCTCCAGCCGTGTGTAGTACTCGCTGGAGATTCCCGAGAGCAGGGCGACCTCCTCGCGGCGCAGCCCGGTGACCCGTCTGCGGTCTCCGCCGTATAGGGGCAGTCCGGCCTGCTCGGGGGTGACCCTGGCTCGTCGCGTGCCCAGGAATTCCCGGATCTCCGCGCGGAAATCAGCACGGATGTCACGGTTGGTTCCTGCCATGGGCTCCACCCTACGAGCGCTTCCGCCGGGTTGGGGGTCCCTGTCAGTGACCCCCTCACCAGGGACTCCCACACTCCCGTGACAACTGGTTTTGTTGGTGATGCACCTGCCACGGCAGTGCGAATGGCCCGGATACGGCGGCTGGCTTGCGCGGCTGGTCTCCAGCCTCTCTGCGGCGCTGTCGGAGAAGCACGGTCCGCCAGCTGGTGCAGCAGCACCGACCATGAGACTACCGACCGGGCCTGACGGCCGTCACGACAAGGAGAACCTGATGAAGCACGTATCCCTGGGTGGGCTCGATGTCTCCCGCATCGGCCTGGGAGCCATGACCATGGCCGGCACCTACACCACGGGAGGGGGGCTCGACGACGCCGAGTCGATCCGCACCATCCACCGGGCCCTGGACCTCGGGGTCACCCACATCGACACCGCCGAGATCTACGGCCCCTTCCACAGCGAGAAAATCGTCGGCAAGGCCATCAAGGGCCGGCGCGACGACGTTGTGGTAGCGACGAAGTTCGGTCTCGTCTCCCACGCCGGCGGCGGCCCCGGCGTCATCGACAGTAGCGCCGGCAACGTGAAGGCCGCGGTCGAAGGATCGCTGCTGCGGCTGGGCACCGACCACATCGACCTCTACTACCAGCACCGCGTCGACCCGAAAACGCCCATCGAGGAGACTGTCGGCGCGCTGGCCGAGCTGGTCGCCGAAGGCAAGGTGCGCCACATCGGACTCTCGGAGGCCGGCCCCGAGACGATCCGCCGCGCGCATGCCGTACATCCGGTGGCCGCACTGCAGACCGAATACTCTCTGTGGACCCGCGACATCGAGGCCGAAATCCTCCCGCTGCTGCGGGAGCTCGGTATCGGGTTCGTGCCCTACTCGCCTCTCGGCCATGGCCTGCTGACCGGGCAGATCCGCACCGTCGACGACTTCGCCGACGACGACTGGCGCAAGACCAACCCGCGCTTCACCGGCGAGAACTTCCAGCGCAACCTGCGCATCGTCGATGAAGTACAGGCCATCGGCGCCGAGGTCGGCGCCACCCCGGCGCAGACCGCACTGGCGTGGCTGCTGACCCGCGGCGACGACATCGCCCCCATCCCCGGAACCCGGCGGGTCTCGCGCGTTGAAGAAAACACCGCCGCCGACGCCATCGAACTCAGCACCGCTCAGCTCGACCGCCTGAACAACCTCACCCCGGCCGCAGGTGAGCGCCACGACGAGGCGAACATGGCCACCATCGACCGCTGACCGTCGGCGTCGCTGCGCCCGGGTCAGCCCGCGATCCCGGAGTTCGCGCAGGAGAAGGACTAACACACCGGCGGATCATCGCAGGTGACCGGATCAAACGCCGCTGGGCCGTCCGCAATCCGACAAACTTCGCCCGTGGGCGAGCGGCAATATCGGCTGACGAGCGGCCGGGCGTGGCGACTCACGACACCGGGTGCCGTTGCTTCCACCGGTTTCGACCCGAACCTAGATTCCTAGCTTCTGAATACTGTTGAGAGCCAATGGGATCCACGGTCGATGGTGCAAACTGACGGGTAGTTGTGTTCGTGGCCGCCGGTGCGGTTGAGCGACGAGTCAGGTAGCGCAGGGGCTACCCGTACTCGTCGACAAGTTGATGAGTCAGCAGATGACCTACCGAGGGAAGCGAGTACCAGAGTGAGTCTCGAACCTGAAATCCGCACGGCTGCCGGAGTTGTGCGTGGCAGGTGGGAGAGCGACGTCGCGGTCTTTCGGGGCATCCCCTATGCCGAGCCACCGGTCGGCGCACGTCGATTCGGCGCTCCTGTTCCGGCGCAGCGGTGGGATGGCGTCCGTGACGCGCTGGAGTTCGGTCCACCGGTTCCTCAAGTGGCCCATACGGGTTCGGTGATGTCGTCGGTGTCCGGCAGTGTCGAGGACGGTTCCGCCGACTGTTTGACGCTCAATGTCTGGTCACCCGACCTCGGCGCCGTGAGGCTGCCGGTGATGGTGTGGATCCAGGGAGGCACATACCTGGAGAACAATTCCGCGAATCCGCACCAGAACGGTGCGACTCTCGCTCGGTCCGGTGTGGTGGTGGTCAGCATGAACTATCGCGTCGGTGCGGACGGCTTCGCCCACATCACCGGAGCCCCGCACAACCGCGGCATTCTCGACCAGATCGCCGCGCTGCGATGGGTTCAGGACAATATCGCCCGGTTCGGTGGCGATCCAGCCAATGTCACCGTTTTCGGCGAGTCCGCTGGCGGAGCGTGCATTGCCGCGCTGCTTGTCATGCCGACGGCAGCCGGGCTGTTTCGACGGGCGATCAGTCAGAGCATGCCGGGTACCTACTTCTCCGAACGGCTCGCCGCCGCGATCTCCACCACCATCGCCGTGCAACTCGGTGCCAAGGCAACCATCCGCGACTTGGCCCGTTTCCCGCCGCGCGCACTGACCGACGCGACGGACGCGGTGATCCGGAAGATGCCGGAATTCGTTGATATCTGGGGTCCTATGGCGCTCACGCCGACACCGTTCTCCCCCGTCGTCGACACCGAGGTTCTGCCGCGAGCACCGTGGCGTGCGCTCGTGGACGGCGCCGCACGCGACATCGACCTGCTCATCGGCCACACCCGTGACGAATACCGGCTCTACACGTCTCGGCCCGGCGGCGAGCCAACCGATGCGCGCATAACCGCAGCATTCGACCACCTCACACCCGGCACAGATGGCAGCGGGCGCTATCGCACCGCCTACCCGGACGCCACACCAGGGCAACGATTCGAGGTTCTCAACTCCGACTGGCTGTTTCGGATGCCGAGTCTGCACCTCGCCGACGCCGCGCACGCCGGTGGCGCACCCGTATGGTTCTACGAACTGGCCTGGAGCTTCAACTCCGAACAGGGCGCCTCGCACGCCCTGGACTTCCTGCTCATCTTCGGCACCCTCAGCCCCGACGAGGTGCGCGCCCACCCCTGCGCCCATCCGAACGCCGCGAACGAAATCACCCCCGTCGCTCACCACATGCGCACCGACTGGGTGCGCTTCGCGACGACTGGCAAACCCGGCTGGGCACCCTACGATCCACAGACACGAACCACCCGCGTCTACGACGCCGAACCAACCACCCAGCCCTACCCCGAGGAGACCTCGCGCCGCATCTGGTCCGCCCACCAGTTCGACACCCTGGACCTCACGAGCTGAAACAACCAGCGGGAGAAGGGTTCCCAGTCCGGCCGTCCAGCTCAATCGAGGCCGGGAAAACTCGCCCCGACTCGGGCGCGGGCGATGAGTTCGAGAAGCTGGCGTAGGCCTGGGTGCGGCGGGGGCTTCCGGGGGTTTCGCGGTGGGGAGGGTCATGGTCAGCACGTCGGCGAAACCGCGGCCTGCATCGCGCGGACGGCTTGGATGTAGCCCCAGAACCGGCCGGACCCTGGAGATTCGCGCGACCGCGACGATCGAACCCGACCTCGCGCTGTTCGAACGCTGCGTCCGCCACTACGGACAGGATCCCGACGCCTTCCCCGCTCCCGCGACAACCGCCTCCGTCTTGCGGCCCACCCCGACCCGAGTGGTCGCCCAGGGCTGAAACGGGTATTCACTCCTCGCCCCTTTCAACATATAGCGCACCCGGGGTCTTGCGGCAAGACCCGGGTCGTGCTGCAGAATCTCCTGCCGAAGCCAGTACCTGCGGAAATGAGTACTGGTCTCGCGGGGATGTCGAACCGCCGGTGGGAAATGCAACTTGGTCGAGTGAGGGGTTTTGATGATCGATGTGATTGTGGTCGGCGGCGGACCGACCGGCGTGATGTTGGCCAGTGAGCTGCGCATGCGCGGCGTGCACGCGCTCGTAGTGGAGAAGGATGCGGAGCCCACCAAGGTTGTGCGCGCGCTCGGCATGCATGCGCGCAGCGTCGAATTGATGGATCAGCGCGGCCTGTTGGACAAGGTCCTCGCGCTCGGGAAGCAGTACCCGCTCGGCGGTTTCTTCGCGGGCATCGTGAAACCCCAACCGGAAGGGTTGGACACCACGTATCCGTTCGTGCTGTCCATTCCGCAGACCGTCACCGAGCGCCTGCTGATCGAGCGCGCCACCGAACTCGGCGTCGAAATCCGCCGCAACTGCGAAGTGGTCGGGCTGAGTCAGGACGATGACGGGGTGAGCGTCGAACTTGCCGACGGCACGCAATTGCGCTCGCGGTACCTCGTCGGCTGCGACGGTGGCCGCAGCACGGTGCGCAAACAGCTCGGCGTCGACTTCCCCGGCGAGCCAACCCGGATCGAGACGCTACTGGGCGAGGTGGAGCTGACCGCGCCGCCGGAGGAGATAGCCGCAGTGGTGGCCGAAGTCCGCAAGACCCAGCTGCGGTTCGGTGCCGCGCCCCTCGGAGACGGGGTGTACCGTCTCGTCGCGCCCGCCGCGGGTGTGGCCGAGAACCCCCGGGTCCCACCGACTCTGGAGGAGCTCAAACAGCAGTTCCGAGAGCTCGCCGGCACCGACTTCGGCGCACATTCGGCGCGCTGGCTCTCGCGCTTCGGTGACGCCACCCGCTTGGCCGAGCAATACCGCGTCGGTCGGGTGCTGCTGGCCGGCGACGCGGCGCACATCCATCCGCCGATGGGCGGGCAAGGCCTCAACGTCGGCATCCAGGACGCATTCAATCTCGGCTGGAAACTGGCCGCCGAGATCGACGGCTGGGCGCCGCAGGGGCTGCTGGACAGCTACGAGACCGAACGCCGTCCGGTGGCCGCCGACGTGCTCGAGAACACCCGGGCGCAGACGGAGCTGATGTCGCTCGAGCCGGGTGCTCAGGCAGCGCGCCGACTGGTGGCGAAACTGATGGACTTCGATGAGGTGAACCGGTATCTGCTCGAGCAGATCATTGCGATCGGGGTGCGCTACGACTTCGGTGCGGGGCACGAATTGCTCGGTCGACGGCTGCGGGATGTGAAGCTGAATCGGGGACGCCTCTATGAGTTGATGCGCAGTGGCCGTGGACTGCTGCTCGACCAGACCGGCCAGCTCTCGGTGGCAGGCTGGGCGGATCGGGTCGACCACGTCGTCGATGTCAGCGAGGAACTGGCGGTGCCCGCGGTGCTGCTGCGGCCGGACGGGCATGTGGCGTGGGTCGGTGGCGATCAGCAGGATCTGATCGGCGTGCTGCCGAAGTGGTTCGGCGCTGCCGTCAGCTGAGCGAACAGTTGGGCCCGCAGGCATCATAGCCCTCGGTTCACGCCGGCCCCGATGCCTACGCACCAGCCGCAGAAGCTCGGCTGTCGCGCGAATGAAGCTCTGCCGCAACAATATTCGCTCCGCCAACCGAAGCCACCGGTCCGTGGTCGTGCGGATCGGTGGCTTCGGGCTCGGACTGCATTCAGGTGGCCGCGTCACCGGGTGACGAACTGGTACTCCGCGGCACCGGTTGCCATGAGGTGGCGGCGACGGCTGGGCAGCATCATGGTCGGGTGGGCGACGCTCCAAGCCGCGGCCGCGCAGATGAGTTCCTTGATGCGAGCGCCCATACGGCCCGTGATCACTGTGGACGTGGGCTGATCGTCGGGCGTCACCTTCTGGACGATGCCATCGCGGCGACCGAGGCTGATGCATTGGCTGGCGTAACCGATCGGGGCGTCGGGAACCTTGCCGCCGGTCAAGCGAGCTGCGATGACGTCGGCGCCCTGCCATGCCATCGGGGTCGCGGTGGCGCAACCCATCCGCAGTGGTTTGCCGCCGACCCCTTCGGCGTGCGCGGCGTCGCCGACGGCGTACACATCGGGATGTGAAACCGAGCGGAGGGTGGCATCGACCACGATCCGCCCGGAATCGGACACCGCCAGATTCGTCGCGGCCGCGATCGGGTGCACGGTGAAACCCGCTGTCCACACGGTCATTTGGGCCGGGATGTCCCTACCCGCCCCGGTGATCACGCCGTTAGCAGTGACGCGCGTGACGTCGGCGTGCTCGTGGACGGTGATGCCGAGCCGCTCGAAAGCTCCGCGCAGGTAGCGCTGGGCCTTCTCGTCGAGCCAGTCACCGACGCCGCCGCGCGCGGCGATCGCGACCGCGAGGTCCGGGCGTGCCTCGGCGATTTCGGCGGCCACTTCGATGCTGGTCAGACCGCCGCCCACGATCAGCGCGGTCTCGCCCGCCCGCAACTCGTTCAGGCGTGCCCGCAGCCGCAGCGCCGCCTGCTTGCCGGCCACGTTGTAGGCGTGCTCGGCGACGCCGGGGACGCCATAGTCGGCGATGGTGCTGCCGAGGGCGTACACGAGGGTGTCGTAGGCAATGTTCTCGCCGGTCAGGTCGACGGTCTTGCGATCCACATCGACCGCGGTGACCCGTGCGATCCGGACCTGCACGCCGGTGCCCGCGAAGACCTCGCGCAGCGGCCGAGCGGGGAGATCCTGTCCGCTGGCGAGCTGGTGCATGCGCACTCGTTCGACGAATTCGGCGTCGGCATTGATCAGGGTGATCTCGACGTCGTCACGGTGCAGCCGCTTGGCGAGGCGTCCGGCGGTAATGGCTCCGGCGTATCCGGCTCCGAGGACGACGATGCGGTGCTTCATGGTCTTACTCCTGTCTCGGTGGGTTCGCTTCCTGAACCGGACAGCGGCCCGAATGCTGACAGAAGTGGACTGTGATGTGGGTCACCAGGATTCGATAACGGGTGCTCCGTGTTCGGAGCTAGCCCACCGACGGGTGGCGCGCTCGAGCTTTTCGGGGTTGACCTGGGCGTGGATTGCCGAGATGCCGTCGGCGGTCACCTCGAGGCACACGATGCCGACGACCCGGTCACCGACCACCAGCACCAGGGCGGGCCCGCCATTGGCGACCGCAGAAAATATGGCGGGCCTGCCGCCGAGCATGTTCCGCTTGCCGTCGGTCGGCTTGATGGACAGCCGCAGGAACCGCGCAACGCGCACCGCACCGATGAGCGGCCTGGTGCGTGTCGGGATGAAGGCGCCGCCGTCGCCGATGCTGATCGCGTCTTGGGTCAGCAGGCTGATCAGTGTCTCGGTTCGACCGCTGACCGCCGCGGCGAGGAACTCCTCGACGATCTTGCGGGCGGCGGCCTCGTCGACCTGCACGCGAGCCCGGTCGGTGGCCAGATGCTGTTTGGCGCGCCGATAGATCTGCTGACAATTCGCCTCGGTGATTTCGAGCATTTCGGCAATATCGTTGTGCGCGTAGCCGAATGCCTCCCGCAGCACGTACACCACGCGTTCCTTGGCCGAGAGCCGCTCCATCAGCGTAAGCATCGCGATCGACACCGATTCACGCTGTTCGACGGTATCGGCCGGCCCGAGCATCCGGTCTCCGGTGAACACCGGTTCGGGCAACCACTGGCCCACATATGTCTCCCGCCTGGCCCGCGCCGAGGTGAGCTGGTTGAGGCACAGATTGGTGAGCACCTTGGTCAGCCACGCCTCGGGCGTCTGGACATAGTCCCGGTCGGCGGCCTGCCAACGCAGGAATGCCTCCTGCACCGCGTCCTCGGCATCACCGGCCGATCCCAGCAGCCGGTAGGCGATCGCCTCCAGACGGCCCCTGGTGCTTTCGAACAGATCGGCGTCGTGCGTGCTGAGTGACATCCGCCCATGGTCGGGCATGTGCACAGGACACGTCCACTCGGCCCCGTCCGATTTTCCGGCCCCGTCAGGAAACACTCACGCGGATAAGGAATGGTGGGACGGTGCCGAACATCAGTCTGGATCGGGTCAGCGTGAGCCACGGCGAAACGTCGATACTCACCGATCTCGCCGTGACGTTCCCGGAAGCTCGGTGCACGGCGGTGGTCGGGCCCAGCGGCACCGGCAAGACCACTTTGCTGCGGCTGCTCAACCGGCTCGACGAGCCGAGTAGCGGCCGAATACTGCTCGATGACACCCCGATCACCCAGTTGCCCGCACCAGAGCTGCGGCGGCGCATCGGGCTGGTGCCACAGCGACCGACGCTGCTGACCGATATCGTCGCCGATGAGATCCGGGTCGGCCACACCGATCTCACATCCGATCGCATCGATGCGCTGCTCGCCAGGGTCGGTTTACCGGACTTCCGTGATCGGCGCTGTCTCGAACTGTCCGGCGGTCAAGCCCAGCGGGTGTGCCTGGCGCGGGCGCTGGCCGTCGAACCCGAGGTGCTGTTGCTCGACGAACCCACCTCCGCCCTCGACGCCGAATCCGCCGCTGCGGTCGCGACTCTCATTCGCGAACACACCATGTCCGGTGGCGGTGTCATTCTGGTCAGCCACGACACCGCATTCGTCACCGAGGTGGCCGACGACAGCTGGACACTGCGACACGGGCGCCTGTCCCCCGGTGACGAACGGAACCCCCAGTGACACAACAGCTTTCCGTACCCGGCTGGCCGGGTGTGGCGACCTCGCTGGTGCTCGTCGCACTGGCCGCCGCGATCGCCTACCGTCAGCGGCTGCATCTGACCCGCGAACTGCTCATCGCCGCAACCCGTGCCGCGGCCCAGTTGGTCGCGGTCGGCGCTATTCTGCTGATCCTGTTCCGGCACACCGGATTAGCGGGCGCGCTGGCCTGGGTGGTCCTGATGGTGCTGATCGCCGGGCAGGTGGCGGGCCGACGTGGCAAAGGTGTGCCGCGAGCGCGCCGGGCCGCGACCATCGGGGTCGGCACCGGATCTGCCATCACGCTCGGCGCCCTCATTCTGCTCGGTGTGATCTCCACGCAGGCCCGGGTGGTTGTCCCGGTCGGCGGCATGATCGTCTCCGCCGCCATGCAAGCCACCGGTATCGCACTGCGCCGACTGCACGAGGATGCCCGCAATGCGCGCCCCGCCATCGAAGCGCGCCTGTGCCTGGGTCTTTCGGCGCGCGAGGCGTTTTTGCCGCATCGCAGGTCCGCACTGCGCACCGCACTGATTCCGACGATCGACGCGACCAAGGTCGTCGGGCTGATCAGCCTGCCCGGTGCCATGACCGGCCTCATTCTCGCCGGTGTCGATCCCCTCACCGCCATTCGCTACCAGATCGTGGTCATGTACATGTTGCTCGCGGCCACCGCTCTTGCCGCGCTCACCGCCGCGCGTGTCGCCGAGTCCTATCTGTTCGACGACGCGCAGCGACTGGTACCACTACCCGACTGACGCGCGTTGCGGCCGCTCGGAAATCCCCGCAGAACGCATAGTCTTGGTCATCGAAAGCCGGGCCGGGTGGATGGGAGCGAGCGGGTGGGCGATGCGATGGTCACGGTGCCGGAGTCGGTGCGCACCGAGTTGCGGCGTGGAGTGCGCAGTGTGCTGGTCGATACCGTGGCGCTGCGGTTGGTGCGGGAGCGTTTCGATGATGAGCAGGCCGGGGCGTTGCGGCGGTATCTCGAAGCGTCACAGTCGGCGAATACCTTGCGGGCGTATCGAACCGATTGGATCGCGTGGGCCGGATGGTGTGCGGCGGAGGGCCGCCAAGCGCTGCCCGCGGATCCGCTCGATGTCGCGGTGTATCTGGCAGCGGCGGCGGATGCGCTGCGTCACGGTGACGACGGAGCGCAGCGGTGGGCGTTCAGTGCGGCCACGCTCGAGCGCAAGGCGGCGGCCATCGCGGCGGTGCACGCCGCCAACGGATTACCGTCGCCCACGCGGTCCGATGTCGTTCGACTGACCTTGCGCGGTATCCGCCGGACCCGTCGCACGCAGCCCAAACGCAAACGCCCCGTGCTGCTGCACACCCTCGAACAACTGCTCGCGGGGTTGCCGGAGTCGGGATGGCCGACCGAGCCAGCGCGTCGCCGCGACGCGCTGGCATTGCTCGTCGGATTCGCGGGCGCATTGCGCCGCAGCGAACTTGCCGGATTGCGGATCGCCGATGTGCGAGTCGATCTCGACCACGGCACCGGTGAACCGCTACTGCTCGTGCAACTTCCGACTACCAAAACCGACCCCACCGGCATCGCCGAACAGCGCGTCGCACTTCCCCGTGGCCAGCGCCCGCACACTTGTCCAGTCTGCGCCTTCGCCGATTGGATCCAGTTGCTCGAGGTGCATCGCGCACCCGGTGATGTGCGCGCCTGGCTCGCCGACGCATCTTCGCCGCCTGCGGAGATCCACCGCTGCCACGGCTATCAGGGCACCGCCCTCGCCGAAAACGACACCCTCCCACTGTTTCCCACCATCACCCGCCACGGCGGCATCGGCACCGACGCCATGTCCGGGCGCGCCATAGCCGAACTCGTCAAACGCTATGCCGCACGCGCCGGCCTCGACCCCGACCTCTTCTCTGGACACTCACTGCGCGCGGGATTCGCCACCCAAGCCGCCCTCGGCGGGGCCAGCGACCGCGAAATCATGCGCCAGGGCCGCTGGTCCAACCCACGCACTGTCCACAACTACATTCGCACCGCAAACCCATTGGAAGACAACGCCGTCACCAAACTCGGCCTCTAGCGCTGGTCGGGGCGGCACATGGGGTGCAGCGACGCGAAAAGTCGCGCTCAGGGGGTCGGGCCGAAGCTGTCGGTGGTCAGGACCCGGTAGAAGAACGTCTCGTCGGCCAGTGGCGGCGGCCCGCAAGCATAACCTGATCAGTACGACGCATTGCCGCCGCCATGCGTCATTCGGGAGTCGCGAATCATGAGGCAGGGCTGCGGCGAAAGTCATTGATATCGCGCGAAATACCACCTGCCACAAGTTCGGCCGTACCGACGACAGGCTGAACGATTCGTCGTGTGGGGCACTGGTGACGGCGATATCCTGGTCGTGCGTGCGCGAGGACGGTCGCGTGGCAGCGTAGCCGCGGCCGCTTTCGCGTCGGGAAGCCGCATGTACGAAGTAACGGGGCGGGCATGACCAATAGCGTCGCGCGGATCCTGCGGGATGCGCTCCACGCCACTAGAAGCGCTATGGTCAACGGCGCCAAGGCTATTGAGCGAGAGTACCGTGGCAGAGCCGGGGAGCTGCGCGACGCGTCCGAACGTTTCGTATCAGGCGACCGGCGCGGTGCGGCGGAGATTCGCAGCCCCAAATTTTCTCAGCCCGACAACGAGGCGACCGGACCTATACCTCGCATTCCACATCCATCGGAAGCAGCACCCGAACGAACCGGCCTCGGGAGCCAGGTAGACGAGTTGACCACTCTCTCACCAACATTGAGTGCCGACGTACGCGAGATCCTGAGCGATGGCTGGACGATTCGTTATGACGACATCGGTGGTGGCGCCTATTCGAATCGCCAGCGCAGAGAAATCGTCTTCGACAATGGCATGCGCGACGGCGATCCGGGCCCGGTGGTCAGAGCATTGGCTCACGAGGTGGGCCACGCGCGTCGGGCAGCGTATCGGCCGAGGCCGGTGCGATACGAGGGTCAGTCGCGTGAAATGTGGGTACGTGAGAGCGTTTTCGAGCACTTGCGAGACGAGGGCGAAGCAGCGCTCGTGGAAGCACAGGTCACGCGCGAGATCGCCGAGGCAGGCGGTCCCCGGCTTCGGGTTTCCGGCAGATACGGAGCCCAGTACGAGGACATCTACGAACGGCACATGCGGGGGGAGCTGACCCGAGACGAGGCGCGGCACCAGTGCGCCCGGTGGTACGCGGATGAATCGAGAAGCGGCGAGGGACAGAACTACCGGTCCTACTACGAGGAGATTTACAACAGAGATTTCACAGAAATGGGCTTGGACGCCTTGGAGCGCAAGTACCGAAACGGTTCGGAAGGTCCGTCGTGATTCACGGTCTTGCGGCAGTGGGGCCGGTCGCAACCGGTCCGCGTCGCAGCCGAGCACCGAGGGTCACATCACCAGCCCTACTGTGGCGAGGGCCGAACGTCTTCGTGGACGGCGATGGCGGCGAGCGCTCTCGATCGTGCGGTGAATTGGAGAAACAATGTTCTGTCGCCAATCACTTCTCGGAAAGAAATCATTCCCTCCGGTGGTATGTGCGGGTTGATGTCGACGTCCTGCCGGGACAACGTGAAATACTCCCGCAATTCGGCCTCATGTACCGCGGCGGCCGCCCGGGTGGTCAACGCCAGCAGCCGAATCGACGTGGGAGAAGCGGATCGCGGCACCCGCAACGTGACTACTTTGAAGGGGCCGACCTGTGGATAACCCTCGAACTCACGCATATGAATGTTAGGGCATCCGATCTCGTGCATCTCTACGGCACAAGCCCCCGATACCGTTCCAACATCGAAGGGTTCAGGTAGCGCGAGTATCCGGTCGGCGACTGCTCGCACTGCAGCGGCATGGGACCAAGCCATCAGCGTCCTCTCGGGCTGTTCTCGGCATACCGACGCGTCGCGCCACGAGTGCGCCCACCCACGCTCTGACGAGATCGCACACGGTGAGAATATCGCGATCGCACAGCCCACACGGGGAAACCAACCGCCGAAGATCATGTCGGCGAGCACGCGCAAGCTGTTGCTTGGATATGAACAGCCGGGCCTGTGGGACCGCAGTGGGGTCGAGGTGATGTTCTTCGGCCAGGTCGGCGATGAACTGCGCGGCCGGACCGACGAGTGTCGGCATATCGGTCCAGCAGCGTCACGCCCCGCATCGGCAGCGCCCCACACCTGTCCGACGGTCAGTCCTTCCGACCGGTCACCGGAACACGATCGGCACTACCGCAGATAATTTACGGAGTCGCCCCGCTCGGGAAGAGGCATCGCGCCAGCTGGCCAGTGAGGTTAGCGCGACTTTTCGCGGATTTGGGCAGATCATCGTGCCCAATCGGACCGAAAGCCTTTGTTACGCAGCCTATCTAGCAACTTCGCAAGCTATTCGGCGTGGCGCTCGCCTCAGCCGGCATCGCTTAGCGCGACTTTTCTCGTCACTGGACCCCACATGCCGGTGCCGCGGCGAGTGAATGCACGCATCAGGGCAACGCCATACGCTGGCGAGCGTGGATGCGGAGATAGCGCGGATTGTGCGGACCCTGCCGAAACTGTCGAATATCAGCGAGGTTCGGGAAGTCGCCGAGCAGCGGCTGGCCGATGGTGATGGCGAGTTCTTGGTCGAGCTAGGAGTTGCGATCGCCGAGGCCTACGCTACCGAGACCGATCCGATGTGGCAGTACACCGGTGTTTTCGACCATCTGCTGCGCATGCTGATCATGACCCCCGGGCCGAATCACGTCACCGGCGCGCTTCGAATCATCGCGGCGTCGCGTCCGAGTAAACGGCGGGCGCGGTATCTTGCCTCACTCCTGGCCTCCAGCCTGTCGACCGAGGATGCGGTGGCGGCTTTCGCCGAAGCCGGTGTGGCCGGGGCGATCTCCGAGGAACTGCGTGCGTGTCTACTGCACGAGATCGTGCTGCGAGGTGTCGTGGTCAGCGAGCATCCGCGCGTCGCGGCCTGGGCGAGCTCACCGCAATGGAGTTATCACCCGCTGCGCTGGCTACCGCTGTCGCTGACCAGTCTGGAAGAGGGCTTCGGTCTGCCGCAGTACGGAATCAACTGCAGCAGCAACCCATTGCCCTACGATCCTTCGTCCGGCGCGAACATCACCCACCGCCACGGCAGGTTCGTGCCGTCCGCGCGCGAAACAACCACGCCCGCACGCGCCGCCGCCATCACAACGGCCGTGGCGAATTGGGCCAGCGAATCCAATGGGCGTAGCGAGGTACGAACATTCGACCTAGACACCCCGCCGGATACCGACGCCATCGTGGCCCTGCTCGCGACCCTCGACCTGGATTGTCTGCGCGGTCGGCGTCCGACCTCGTCGCTGTCGGTGGAATCGTGCCTGGTCGATCGAGTGTGGAGCGTGCTGTTCAGCGCCGCATCCTCCGGTGGCGCATACAACCGTGGTGTGTACGGAGCCTACGGCCGTCTCGCCGCGTGGCAGTCACTCGCCGCACTGTCCGGCGCCGACGAACTCGAATCCGCCGCCACGGTTGAGCGACAAGCGATTTCCTGCGAATGGTATCGCTTCGAGGCCGATACCCGATGGTTCGAACGGGTCGCCTGGGATATCGCCTTCGTGGCCCTCGCCCCCGGGCGCACCAGTTTGTCGGTTCTCGCCGCCACCGATACCGACTGAGTCACCAAGCGGCGGACTAGGCTGGTACGGTGACGCCTTTCGCTGTGGGTCGAACGATTCTCGTGCGGGACATGATCTTTGGGCGGCCGTTTACCGAGTGGCCGCAGCGGGTGGTGGTGGATCGGGGGGACGAGTTGCGGGTGTTGTTGACGCCGGGGACCGAGGGGGTGGGGCCGGAGTTGTGGATCAGGTCCATGCGGGAAGGCGATCGGGGGGCGCGGGGGCGGTTGCTGGAAGCGTATGCCCGGCGAGAGTGGGAGATGGGGAGGTGGGTGTGGCAGCGAACCACGCGGGTCGCGATCATGTACGCCGATCGTTATTTTGCGATTGTCCCGACATGGGATGAGCACAGTGAATTCCTGTGGTGGTACGTCAATTTCCAATTGCCGTTCACACGGTCCGCCGACGGTGTCGACACCAGCGATCTGCACCTGGATCTCATTGTCGAACCGGATCTGAGCTATCGCTGGAAGGACCAGGACGAATACGCACTCGCCATTCGGCTCGGGCTGGTGCCCGAGCAGTGGCAGCATGCGATCGAGGGCGCGTGTGCAGAGGCATTGGACATGGTCGCGCGCTGCGCGGGGCCCTTCGCCGAGGATTGGCGCGCGATTCCCGGGTAGGTCAGTCCTGGATGCGTCGCCAGGGGCGTTCGGATTCGAGGGCGAAGGCGATTTCGAGCAGGGTGCGTTCGTCGCCGTGGGCGGCGGAGAATTGCATGCCGATCGGCAGACCTTCGCTGGAGGCACCCATGGGCAGTGAGATCGCGGGCGTGCCTGCGACATTGTTCAACGGGGTGAAGGCGACCCAGGAGATCAGGCGGGCGAAGAGTTCGTCGAAGGCGACGGTCGGGCTCAGGTGCCCGAGTCGCGGAGTGGTGTGAACAAGGACCGGCGAGAGAATCAGTTCGTGGTCGCGGAACATACCCGCGTAGGCGCGACGCACTTGCGACAGGCGATAGAGGATGGCCGGTGTACGCGCCATGGACTTGCGATACATCGCTGCGAGTCCATGGGTGAACGCATCCAGATCGCCCGGCTGGAACCGCGGATCGATCGCGAGTTTCCCGCCGGCCTCGATCAGGAATGCCAAAAGCCCCCAGTAGGTGGTGAAGTCGTCGACGAAGCGTTGCGAGACCGGCAAGGTGATCGGAACTACCTCATGCCCCATCTTCTCCAGCAGCGCGACGGTGTCGTCGACTACAGCGCGGGTCTGCGGGCAGGTTTCGGTACCGGTGATGGAATCGGCGATCACTCCGATCCGCAACCGCCGCCGTGCCGGTCCCTCCACCAGACCGACCGGCGGCAACTTCGGATTGCGCCAATGCCGTTCGGCCGCAGCGAAATACGTCGCGGTATCGCGCACCGATCGAGTGAGCACACCTTCGGAGACCAGATTGATCGGCATCGAACGCGCCTGTGGACCATCGACATGCCGTCCTCGGCTCGGCTTCAAGCCGACCAGACCGCAACACGCGGCCGGAATCCGAATCGAGCCGCCACCGTCATTGCCGTGCGCGATCGGCACCACACCCGCGGCCACCAGCGCGGCCGCACCACCCGATGACGCGCCCGGCGAATAATCCGTATGCCATGGATTGCGTGTCGGTTCGGCCGCAGCGAATTCGGTACTCGCGTTCAAACCGAACTCCGGTAGTCGACTCTTGCCCAACACCGACATCCCGGTACTCAGAAACTGTTTCGCATACGGCCCGTCGTTCGCGGCGGGCCGCCCGACGAACGCCGCGGTGCCGTAATTGGTCGGCAGCCCCCGCACATCGGTGTTGTCCTTGACATACGTCGGCACACCGAACAGCGGCGCATCCGGATCACCCGCCGACAGCGCGGATTCCGCCGAAACCACAAGGGCACGCAAAGTCGGATCGACCTGCGCGGCCCGCACTCGCGCCGCCTCGGCGACCTCGGCCACGCCGACCTCCCCTCGACGTACCAGTTTCGCAATCGTCACCGCATCGTGGTCGGCGAGCGCATCGTCGCTGAAGGCATGGAATCGCATATCCGGATTCTGCGCGCCGCGATAGCGACCACGCACCGTTTTGGACAAGCGACCTGTCGACGGATGTCCCCTCCGGCGTCGGATATCGTTCGACTGCAACGTGAGCGAGGAGACCGACAATATGAATAGCTCGACCGCCGTCCCGCTATGCCTACTGGCCGCAGGGGTGCTGAGTTTCGTTCCAGCACAATCGGCTTCGGCGGACGCACTGCAGGATCAGTCCCGCACGGTCACCACCGAGGACGGCTGGCAGCTGACAGTCACCAAATCCGCGGAAAACCTCGATCGAGTTCCTGACCTCGCCGACACCGCCTTCACGCGAGAGGGCTTCGTCAGCGTGCGCGCGGCTGCCGATATCACCGGCACGGGCAGTGTATCGGTCAACTCGGGCACACTCACGCTGGGTTACCAAATCGGTTGCCAGATCGATGTTTCCAACGGCATCTCACTCGGGCTGGCGGCGTCGGTCGGGCCGAATGTGAATGTGATGGTCGCGCCGACTCCCGGCCTGAGCGTCGGTGTCGGGGCCGCGGCACTACCCAGCGTATCGGCCACCTTCAAACCGGGCACGATCACGACCATCCCGTTCGGCACCAAAGCCCTTGCCGGACCGCATGGTTCGATCACCACCGACCAGGTGCAGATCAAAATCGATGCCTGTATGGGCCCGGTCAGCTTGCGCTCGTATGTGATCGCGACCATTTCCACCGATGCCGCCGACAATTCGGTCGCGGTGTACGGCGATCCGATCTGGTTGTGATCGCCATGTCCGTCGCATCCCGCCGGGCCGTCCTGGTTACGGCCGCAGTCTTCGCGATCGCCACGAGCGCACTCTCGACCGTCACCCACGCGGCCCCGATCGTGCCCGCCACCTGTGGCGATTCCGATGCCCCCGACTGCACCGAGCCGACCCCCGACAAGTCTCGGGTCATCGTCCCCGGGCCGGCCGCACCGCCGCTGCTCACACCGGCCGCGCCGCCTCCACCCGCGAAGCAGAGCTCGCCTGCCGCCGCGTTGACCCCACCAGCGCCGATCCCGCATCCGGGCGCGCCGATCGTGCCTGCCACGAAGTGAATTCAGTTGCGGCGTAACTCGAAAATACGGAAGGTCCGCCCGCCGGACAGCTCGCACTCCATCTCGTAGCCCGGCCAGAACTCGACCGCCAGATCCCAGGCGCGTTTGCGGTCCGTACCGGTGACCTCGTTGACGGTCACCTCGAACCGCTCACCCTCGAGCCGGACGATGGCGGTATCGGCCGCCCGCAGATTTGTCGACCACACCGGGTGCTTGGGGCTGCCCCAGTTGGAGCCCACGAGCAGCAAGTCGTCACCGCGCGGCACATACAGCAGCGATGTGGTGCGCGGGATCCCAGTTTTGCGACCCGCGACGGTGAGCTCGATCGACGGCAAACCCGCCAGATCGAGCACACCGCGGCGGCCACGACTGACCCGCCGCACAAACCGCTCCAGCCGCACCACTATCGGCGCCGTGCGCATGACCCAGCGCTTCTGCGCGATCCGGCGAGCTACCGCGGGCAACGGATTCGACACCATAATTCGAAATCCTGACAGAAATCGCGCATCGGACCACAGCCGGGACCACCCGTTGAGACCAGCCTCACCCGCGTCATCACGAAACCCGCTCCACCGTGACCGGCGGCCGAACAACGGCCACATCCGGTAGCGCACCCGTGTAGCGCTCGATCTCGACCAGCGCCAATTGTCCCGCACAGCTCTGACTCAACGTCGACGCCGGACGATCCGCAGTGAGCACATTCGGGTTGCCGTGCCGACAGAAGCTGGGATCGGCCGGATCCGGATCGTACCAGGCACCCGTGGACAGCTGCGCGACCTGCGGCCGGACCGCGTCGTCGACGACCAGCCCGGCCAGACAGCTGCCCCGATCATTGAATATCCGCACGATATCGCCATCTCGTAGACCGCGCGCCGCAGCATCGTCGGGATGCAACCGCACAGGTTCCCGCCCAGCGATTTTCACCGATCGACTGTGTGCGCCGACATCGAGCTGGCTGTGCAGTTTCGCGCGCGGCTGATTCGCGACGAGCTGCAGCGGGAACCGCGTCGCGGCACCCAGCCATTCCTCCGGTTCCAACCACACCGGGTGACCAGGGGTATCGGCATATCCGAACCCATCGATCGTCGCGGAGAAGATCTCGATCTTGCCACTGGGCGTGGTGAGCGGACAACCGTCCGGATCCGCACGAAAATCGGCGAACAGCACCTGCTCCGGGTCGGGCACCGCAACCGTGAACGACTCACTGTTCCAGAACTGCTCGAACTTCGGCACCGTCGGATCGTCGAGCCCCGCACGCCATTGCTCGTACAGGTGCCGCAACCAGTCCTCGACGGTGCGTCCCTCGGTGAATTCCTTACCCACACCGATGTATTCGGCCAATTCCGCGAAGATCGCGTAGTCGTCACGGGATGCGCCGTGCGGCCGGGTGAGCGCCTTCATCGGGAAGAATTCGCGATCGTTCTGCCCGGAGCCGAAGTCGTCGCGTTCGATGCTCATGGTCGCTGGGAGGACGATATCGGCATGGCGCGCGGTCGCGGTCCAGAACGCATCGTGCACGACCACCGTCTGCGGCCGGGTGAACGCCGTATGCAGCCGGGCCAGATCCTGGTGGTGGTGAAAGGGATTCCCGCCGCACCAGTACACCAACTTGATATCCGGATACACCAACCGCATACCGTTGAAATCGAACGGCTCCCCCGGATTCAGCAGCATATCGGCGATTCTGGCGACCGGAATGAACGTCGAAACATCATTGCCGCCCTGCGGAAACCTCGGCACCGACTGCCCGCGCGCCGGATCACCGACATGAGCGCACGACCCGTAACTGTGCCCGAATCCCCCACCCGGCAGGCCGATCTGGCCCAGCATCGCCGCAAGCACCACCCCGAGCCACAGCGGTTGCACACCGTGCTCGGCACGCTGCAACGACCAGCTCACATTGAGCATCGTGCGCGCGCCGGCCATCTCGCGCGCCAGCGACCGGATCCGCTCGGCCGACACTCCGGTGATCGCTTCCGCCCACGCGGGATCCTTGACAACGCCATCGGATTCGCCGCGCACATAGCCGATGAACCGCTCGTACCCGACGGTGTAGCGATCCAGAAACTCCTTGTCCGCCAACCCATCCGCATCCAACACCTGTGCCAGTGCCAGCATCAGCGCCGTATCGCTACCGGGGCGCGGGGCGATCCACTCGGCCGCGGCCTCCACTGGAATGTCATCGCGCAGTGGGCTGATCGATACGAATCGGCACCCGCGTGCCCGGGCGGCCGCGATCCAGGTCCTGGTGTTGTGCCGCGACACACCACCGGGCGACACCGCGGAGTTCTTCGGCGACAGCCCACCGAAGGCCACCACCAGCTGCGTGTGCTCGACGAGCACGCTCTTCGCCGTCGCGTGCCCCTCGAACAGCCCCATCGAGCCGATCACGTGCGGCAACAGCACCTGCGAGGTTCCCAGACTGTAGCTGTGCACACTACGGACATAACCGCCGAGACAGTTCAGAAACCGATGCACCTGACTCTGCGCGTGATGAAATCGCCCAGCACTCGACCATCCGTACGACCCGCCGTACACCGCCTCCGCGCCGTAATCGCCGTACACCCGATTCAGTTCACCAGACACCAACTCCACTGCGGTTTCCCACGACACCGGAACAAACGGCTCATCACCGCGCCCCGGCGCACCCGGCCCGCGCTCCAACCATCCCTGTCGCACATACGGCTGATCGATCCGCGTCGGATGATGTTGTGCCGAGGCCACATTCTCGATCAGCGCCGTCGGCTCCGGATCCCCGCGCCACGGACGCACCGCGGTCAACCGCTGCCCATCACTCTCGGCTTCGAACACTCCCCAGTGCGTCAGATGCGCGGCCATCACCCCACGGTAGCCCGGCCCACCGACAGGTTCACTTGTTCAGCAACGCCGCGCTGGTCCGCGGCTTATGCCCGCCCGGCGATCTCAGATACAGACGCTGAAGCTGAGGAAAGGACCCAGCGGGACGTTCAAGCAGAAAGCGACCGAACCGAACGCAGGTGTAACCGGCTCCGCCGATGCCGCCGGGGCGGCGAGAGCGCCAACAGATACGGTGATGGCGATCGCGGCGATCGCCGTGGCAATTCTGGTGGTCATTAGAATGTTTCCTGACTGATCGACGATGATGATGCCCCCGACCAGAAATTGTTACTTCTCCGATCATCCGCTGATCCCCTACCAGGCACAAGACCGCGCATCGACTCGTCGAGAATGCGTCGGCGCGGTGTCCCGACTGCCACCCGATCCGAAGTGCGGTCGGGGTGCACGCCGACCGCACATCAACCGGACTCAGGATTCGGATTCGATCGGCAGGCCTGCTTCGGTCCAGTCCTGGATACCCGCGCGGTAGGCACGGACATTCGTATAACCGAGGGCGCGCAATTTGACGGCGACGACCTCACTGTTGCGGCAGGCGCTGTTGGAGCAGTAGGTCACGATGGGTGCGTGCTGGTCCGGAAGCAACCGCGCGGCTCGGGATTCCACATCAGCTTCGACCAGGGTGAGAGCGCCCGGCAGATGTGCCTTCTCGTAGTAGCCCGCACCGAGGGTGTCCAGGACCGTCACCGTACCTGCCTCGATCGCGGCGGCTAGTTCGTCACGGGCGATGACTGTGCTCATGAGATTTCCTTCCTGACGACGCACAATTTATGTGCGTGCACACGCTATTATATGCGTGCGGGTGCACGCAAGTGGTTAGAATCGGGCCGTGACGCAACCGGAGAAGCATCCACATGCCGCCAGCAACGCATGGTCGGCACTACTGCGAGTACACGCACAGCTGGTCCCGCATTTGGATGCCGAGCTGCGCCGCAACTTCGGACTCCCGCTCGCGTGGTACGACGTACTACTCGAACTCGACGGCGTCGAACCGCTGCGCATGACCGATCTGGGCGAACGTGTCGTGCTCAGTCGCACTCGAGTCAGCAGGCTCGTCACCGAGATGGCAGCCGCGGGTCTGGTCGCGCGCGAATCCAATCCCGACGACGGCAGGTCCGCATTCGTCGCCATTACCGATGCCGGTCGCGAGCGTCTGCACGCGGCCGCGCCCGGCTACCACGCGGGCATCGAGCGATGCTTCGCCGACAAGCTCGACCCAGACGAATTGCACACGCTCGCCAGGACTCTCGGCAAGATCCTGGGTCCGACCGACCTCACGATCACGCCCCAGCGGAGTTCATAGCCCGCAAGTCTGCACCGGCTGCCAGTCGGCACGATTCGAACACTTCGGCAGTCGATGCAATCCGCGTCACATCCGCGCACGCCGCGGCATCATTTCTGAAACACTAGCACTTCATACCGGTCTGTACCTTTGATTACAGGCACATCGAGCGTGCACCCCCGGAAAGGATGCAGCCCCTTGGCGATCAACGCGGCAAAGCAAGCAGCACACCAATTTTCCCGCTGGCAAGGAGCCCGCTGATGTTCACGCGCTGGGGGAATCTCGTCTATCGGTTGCGCTTCGCCGTACTCGCGGTCTTAGTGGGCGCACTCCTTGCACTCGGTGCATACGGCTTCGGACTCGAGGACCACCTCAGCTCCGGCGGTATGGACGATCCCACTTCCGAATCCGCACAGGCCGCACGCCTCGCCGACGCCGCCTTCGGACGCAATCACGACTTCGACGTCGTCGTGCTCTACACCGCACCCGACGGAAAGACCGTCGACGATCCGGAATTCAGCCAGCCGATCATCGACAATCTCAACAGCCTGCCGCACAAGTACCCAGACGAGATCACTGGCATCAACGCGTCCTACTGGCGCGTCGACGGCGCGAAGATCAGCGGCGCGAAGGCGGCCACCGAGGACAAGAAGCGCGCCGTGGCAGCAATCGCCATCGCGGGCGATAACGACACCGACTCCGTGCGCAACTTCCGGAAAGTCAAGAACGTCTTCGCGATACCCGGCATCGATGTACAGGTCAGCGGCCTGCAAGCAGTGGCAGGCGCCCTCAACGACACCATGGCCGACGATGTGCACCGCATGGAAGTCCTGGCCATCCCCGCCGTCGCGGTACTGCTGTTCTTCATCTTCGGCGGCCTCGTCGCGGCGGCGCTGCCGCTGCTCGTCGGCGGACTCACGGTTATCGGCGCATCCGGCATCATCATGTTCCTGACCCGCTTCACCGAGGTGAATTCGTTTGTCTCCTCGGTACTATCGATGATCGGCCTGGGCCTGGCGATCGACTACGGCC
This sequence comes from Nocardia sp. NPDC050412, assembly GCF_044458825.1. Lineage (NCBI taxonomy): Bacteria > Bacillati > Actinomycetota > Actinomycetes > Mycobacteriales > Nocardiaceae > Nocardia > Nocardia sp. NPDC050412. The sequence goes on along the minus strand of NZ_JBITIJ010000005.1, from coordinate 208,830 downwards.
TGTTCATCGTGAGCCGGTTCCGCGAGGAACTCGCCACAGGCTACGACACCCGCACCGCGGTGCGCCGAACCGTCGTCACCGCGGGACGCACCGTCGTGTTCTCCGCGACCATGATCATCGCGAGCCTCGGCAGCATGCTGCTGTTCCCCCAGGGCTTCCTCAAATCCATGGCCTACGGCGCAATCGCGACCGTACTACTGGCCGCCTTAACCGCCATCACCATCCTGCCCGCCAGCCTGGCCGTCCTCGGTCCACGCGTGGATATGTTGGGGTTCAAACGGTTCCGAAGAAGCAAGACCGCCCAAGAAATCGAGGACGATTTCTGGGGCAAGACCACCCGCTGGGTGATGCAGCGACCACTCACCGTCGCGATCCCACTGGTCATCGTGCTCTTCCTGCTGATCCTCCCGGTCAAGAATCTCATCTTCGGCGGCTTCAGCGAGCGATATCTGCCACCGGACAACCCGACTCGCGTCGCACAAGAACAGATCGACACCTTCTTCCCGCAACGCCGAACCGATCCCATCGAACTGGTCTTCGTCGCCGAAAACAGCGCGCCGGTCGGCGCGGCATGGCGCGCAGCCGGACACGCACCCGGGCTGGCCAGTCAGTTCGAGATGCCGTCCAAATCCTTGACCCAGGACAACGTCTACCGCGCCAAGGCAACACTGGTGAACCCCAACGAAGGCGGGGAAACCATCGAATACCTGCGCAAGATGGAACTTCCCGACGGCGTCAGCATGTACGTCGGCGGCATTCCGGCCATGCAGAAGGACAGCATCGACGCACTGCTCTACCGCATCCCGGTCATGATCGCCCTGGTCCTGTTCGTAACCACGCTGCTGATGTTCCTCAGCTTCGGCTCGCTGGTGCTGCCGATCAAGGCCGCACTGATGAGCGCGCTCGGCCTCGGCTCCACCCTCGGCATCCTGACCTGGATCTTCGTCGACGGCCACGCCGCAGGACTATTGAACTTCACCCCGCAGCCGATCCAGTCGAATGTGCTTGTGCTGATCATCGCTATCATCTACGGCCTCTCCACCGACTACGAAGTCTTCCTGCTCTCCCGCATGGTCGAGGCCAGAGCCAAGGGCGCGAGCACCAGCGAAGCGGTGCGCACCGGCACCGCGCACACCGGCCGCATCATCACCGCCGCCGCACTGATCCTCCTGGTCGTGACCGGCGCATTCGCCTTCTCCGATCTGGTGATGATGCAATACATCGCCTACGGCATGATCGCCGCATTGTTCATCGACGCGACTGTGCTGCGCATGCTGCTGGTACCGGCGGTCATGAAATTGCTCGGCGACGACTGCTGGTGGGCACCGGCATGGATGAAGCGTGTCCAGGAGAAAATCGGACTCGGCGAACCTATTCTGGACGATGAACGCCCGGGCACCGAGGATATGCGCGACCCGATCGAGACCACACCGATCACGCCGCGGCTCACCACCGTCACCACTGGACGGTCGGACGATTCGTAGTCGCCCCCACCAAAGGGAACGCCGCGCACCGCCTCGGGAGGTACGCTCACCGCCGGAAAGCCCGCGGACCCGATCGCCGAACCGGCGACCTGGTCAACCACCGGCCAACTGGACCGAAGGACGACCGCGATGTGCAGCTACCGTCTCGATGCCGAATATGCCGATCCGACACCGTTGAAGGTGCGGATCGACACCCACGAGCGCTATTCGGAGCGTCCCGACGACCCCGCCGCCAATGTGCTGACCGCGCTGGAACTCACCGGCACCGAACATCTAGCCGATATCGGCTGCGGCGACGCCCGATTCCTCGCCCACCTCGCCGGCAATGGTCACCAGGGTGCGCTGGTCGGCATCGACACCTCCCCCGCGATGGTCGCCGCCGCCAATGCTGTACCCGGGGTGCGCGGCGTATTCGGCAGTGCGGACCGGATCCCGTTCGACGACAACAGCTTCGATGCGCTCACCGCGCGGCATATGCTTTACCACCTCGCCGATCCGGTCGCCGCGCTCAGGGAATTCCGGCGCACGACCAAGCCCGGCGGGACGGTTGCCGTGGTCGTCAATCATCCCGGGACCTACCCATACACCACCGAACTCGTGGCCGCGCATGCCGCGACCTACGGCCTCGGCGTAGACGATGCGGTGACCGTCGACTCCGATACCTTGCCGGAGCTGATGTCCGAAGTTTTCGGCGAGGTGCGGATCCAGCGATCGGATAATGCGCTCGTCTTCGATACCCCGGATCCGCTGGTGCGCTTCGCCGAGGCGCTGTTCACATTCTACGGCGTCACGCCGAATCATCCGCGGCGGCAAGCGATTCTGAACGATCTGCGCGAGGACATCGCGGATTGGTTCACCCACCATCCGGGATGCACATGGCGCGATCCCAAGGGGTACATCGTCGCCACGGCCGTGGTCGATCACCAGGGCAGCGCGCCTTCGGCATCAACGTAACTTCCGGTGGGTCCATCGAGACCGATCTGCGCCATGCGCACGATGATCTCCGCGCCCTCCTCGACCGTCTGAGTACCAGTGTTCCCGTTGAGATCGGTCTTGGTGAAACCGGGCTCGACCGCATTGATCCGGATATTCGGGAACGCCTTCGCGTACTGCACCGTGAGCATGTTGACCACGGTCTTCGATGCCGGATAAGCGATGCCCGGATAGGCGTATGCCGGAGTGCCCGGGGTCGAGACCCTTGTCAGTGAAGCCAGACCGCTGCTGACATTGACAACGACCGGCGCGGCGGAACGCTGCAGCAGCGGGAGGAAGGCGTGCAGGACACGCACCGTACCGAAGACGTTCGTGTCGAAGGTCTTTCGCATTACGTCTGCCGTGAGGTCCGCAGCGCCGATGACATCGCTGCGGACGGTCATCTCCGCCTGGATACCGGCATTATTGATCAGCACATCCAGACCGCCGTGGGCCTCGATGGTCTGCACCGCGGCCGCGACGGAAGCACCGTCGGTGATATCGAGTTGGACTGCCCGCCCGCCCAACTCCGCGGCGGCGCGGTGACCGCGTTCGGCGTCCCGACTGCCGAGGTAGACGGTGTGGCCCGCGGCAATGAGTTGGCGGGCGGTCTCGAAGCCGAGACCCTTGTTCGCTCCGGTGATCAATATTGCTGCCATGTGACCCACGCTAGGTTTTAGAGCGCGCTCGAAGTCAAGCGGCAACCCGGCCTTCCGGAACTCGCTGAGTTCCAGTAGCACGCTCGACTCATCAACCAGGAGCTCGATGTCCCTGTAGCGCAATGAGTCCCGCCACCCTCCCTTCGAGGCAGGGCGTGTGTGCTGGGTGTTGCGCTTTCTTTGGTAGGTGAGTTGTACATGGTTTGAGGGATGAAAGGTTACATAAATAGATGCGCATATCTACCTACCTACATGTAATTCTGGTGGATGCCTGATCCCCTTCACCTCGGAGCGGCCCGTCATCACCACCTCGACATGAGCTCTGCGAACCCCCTGGTGCCCCAGTTTGTTTCCGCGCTCCCCTGCCCGGCACACCACAACCGCACAACCCCCACTCCCCTGGCGCAGGACCTCGCGCTCCGGATGCCACCAGGTCCAATCGACAACCGCACCCTCCCCGATAGAAGACGACCGACCAGTTACTCTCGTCGCGTGGTCCCGCCCGACCCGCATGCGCCGGAGGTCCACGAGCGCCCGTCACCTTCCAGGAAGCAGGAGTTCGATGCGATCCCTGACCAGCCGCCGAATCTTCATCACACTGGCGGCCAGCACCGCCGTTATGGCAGGCGGTCCGACGCCGGCGATGGCACAGCCCGCGCCGCCCGCACAGGTACAGCCGCTCGGTTCGAACTTTCTCTGGGGTGTGGCCGCATCGGGTTATCAGTCCGAAGGCTATGCGCCGGATAGTAATTGGTCCCGGTCCGTGGCCGCGGGCAAGACGGATGACCCATATCTCGAGTCCGTGGACTTCTACCATCGCTACCGGTCGGATATCGATCTGGCCGCGCAGTTGGGCGTCAAGGTCTACCGGATCGGGATCGAGTGGGCGCGTGTGCAGCCGCGACCGGGCGAATGGGATGAGGCCGGACTTCGCTTCTACGACAATGTGATCGCCGCGATCACGGCGGCCGGAATGCGCCCCATGCTCACCATCGATCACTGGGTGTATCCGGGCTGGGAGGTCGACCGCGGCGGCTGGTCGAATCCGAATATCGTCGAGGACTGGCTCGCCAATGCGCGCTCCGTCGTCGATCGATATGCCGCGGCGGACCCACTGTGGGTCACATTCAACGAGCCCGCCGCCTACATCATGAACGAGACCTCGCACGGCGGCCTGTCCCTCGCCGCCATACCGGTGATGAAGGACCGAATCACCCAGGCACACAACGCCATCTACGATTACATCCACTCCGTGCAGCCCGACGCCATGGTCACGAGCAATGTCGCCTACATTCCGGCTGGTGAGGATGCGGTGAACGGCTCGTTCATCAATGCGATAGCCGCGAAACTCGACTTCATCGGCATCGATTACTACTACGGGGCCTCCCCCGACAGTGTTACGAAGCTCAGCTTCAACCAGCTCTGGAACAATCCCTTGGAACCGGAGGGCATTTATTATGCCCTGCAGCACTATTCACGCAAGTTCCCGGGCCGCCCGCTCTACATCGTCGAGAACGGCATGCCCACCGAAAACAACATGCCTCGAGCCGACGGTTACACCCGCACCGACGACCTTCGCGATACCGTCTACTGGCTGCAGCGCGCCAAGTCCGACGGCATGAACCTCATCGGCTACAACTACTGGAGCCTCACCGACAACTACGAATGGGGTTCCTACACACCACGTTTCGGCCTCTACACGGTTGACGTCCGCACCGACCCCACGCTGACACGCAAGCCCACCGACGCCGTACCCGCCTACACCGCCATCACCCACCAGGGCGGCGTCACCCCCGACTACCGCCCGACCCGAGCACCCAAACCCTGCTCCTTCGTCGACGCCGCCGCCAGCTGCGCCGACCCGGTCACTGTCCCTCACTAGCCGGAGTGCAGGCGACCGGATTCGGCGGCTGGAACGCCGAACTCGCCGAATCGGTATCTCGGATGATCGCCGAGGCCAGCCGGGCGTATCGGACGGCGAGTTCATCCGAAGTTAGCGGGCGGTCGTTGGCCAGCCACCAGGTGACGGTCTGCAGGAACATGCCGCCGAGGATCGTTGCGACCAGATCGTCGGCCGCGGGCAGGTGTGCCGCTGTCATCATGGTGACGGAGTCCTGGATTCGGGCGGCGAACCATGGGCTGCCCTTGTCGTTGCGCCCGGACACGACCTGCAGTATCGCGACCGCGAGCATGGGCCACGCCCTCCACAGCGCCCTGCTGCCGGGTCCGCGGGTGCGTGTGATGTCGGCGCGGTCCCGCCGCGATGACCTTGCTGTGCTGGCCGAGTACGTCGACTCGGGCGCCCTCCACCCGGTCATCGAGGCCCGATATCCGCTATCCGAGATCGCTGAGGTGCACCGCATCGTCGAAACCGGCCACGCCAGAGGAAAGCGGATCCTCACCATCAATTCCGAATAGGACTGGACGTCGGGGGGGGGGCCCCCCCCGGGCGGCCCCCCCCCCCCCCCCCCGCCGGGGAAAGTTTGGGCGCGATGGAGGGGGGGTTGGCCCCCGCCGCCCCCGACCCGGGGGGGGCCACCGC